>CAKTJX010000025.1 GCA_934569045.1 uncultured Oscillospiraceae bacterium | reverse complement strand
CTGGAAATCTCCCTATGAGGTCTTCTTTGATACGGTGTTGCACTTGACTTGACAATCTAAGCTGGGGAAGGTTGGGGGCTTTCCCTTGAGGGTATACGTTCAACCGAGCGCACCCGTATTTTGATTTGCAAACCTCGAAATTTTATATTTCATTCTACCAAATTCCCCGCTCAAAAGATATTCTGTGTTCCGGATGGTAATATCTGCCGAAATATATGGATTGTGCTTGATTTTTGCAAAAGTATTTGTTAGAATTATACAGAAGAATTCTCCTGATTTTTCTGTTTTTTCCAAAAACAACCGAAGATTGTATGCAAAACACGATGTACAATAAGGTTTTGCATATATCCGCATCCACATTTTATATGGAGGACTTATGACTGTTCAGCAGCTTCAGTATGCGTTGGCCGTGTATCGGGCGGGATCGATTTCCGGCGCGGCGGCCAATCTTTATATCGCGCAGCCCAACCTCAGCGGCATTATCCGTTCCCTGGAGGAGGAGCTGGGGTATCCCATTTTTGTCCGCACCAGCCGGGGGGTGCAGCCCACGGAGCGGGGCCTGGAGGCCCTGCGGCAGGCGGCGCAGATGGTCAGCTGCCACGAGAAGATGCGGCAGCTGGGCACCGCCAGCCCCCGGGAGCGGTTCCGCATCGGCGGCATTGCCTACACCCCCGCCTGCGATGCCTTTGTGAAGCTGTGCCAGGAATATGAAAATGAAACCAACCTGGAAATGTCCTATTTTTCCGATGACGCGGAGGCCACCCTGGATCGGCTGCTGATGTCCGAGCTGGACATGGCCATCGGCCTGTGCAACCCTGACGCGGCGGACCGGATGCTGCGCCAGTGCCGCCAGCAGGGCATCGTGCTGACCCACATTGTCAACGTGCCCCTGGTTCTGCGCATCGGCCCGAAGCATCCCCTGTACACCGCCCCGGAAATCCACCTGTCGGACTTCCAGGACTACACGTTGGTGGACTACAACAGCCGGGTCTTCCTGGACTATCCCAGCCTCACAAGTCTTCTGAAAATGAACCCGGACCGGGTGATCACCGTGTCGGACCGCTCCTTAAAAAATATGCTGATCTCCCAGACCACCATGTACGGCCTCGGCTGCAAGCTGCCCCCGGTGACCAACCAGCGCTTCCAGTTCCGGTGCATCCCCCTGGACGATCTGCACTACTGCATGTTCCTCATGGAGCGCAAGGACAGCATCCGCAGCAAGCTGGGGCAGCGGTATCTGGAGCTGTTGCAGGAGACATTCCGGAATCTCTGATAGTACGATCATTTTTGGGCCAGTAGGGGCGGCTACCAGCCGCCCGGAGACGACCGGGCCCGAGCGTTTTGTTTTCACCGCTCCCTTTCGATACCTTTCGGGCGGCTAATAGCCGCCCCTACTGGCGCTCAAGGAATGATTTACACGAACAGTTCGTCAACGGTGCCGAAGCTGTAGCCCGCCTGCTCCCAGTGGGTTAGGAGTTCGTCCAGAATCTCCGCGTTGGTCTGGGAGGTGGAATGCAGCAGGATCACCGCCCCCGGGTGGGTCCGGGGCAGGAGCTTGGCGAAGGCCTGCTCCTTCGTTGGCTGCTTGTCGTTGATCCAGTCCACATAGGCCAGACTCCAGAAGACGGTTTTGTAGCCCAGCTCCTTGGCCATGGTCAGGTTTTCCTGGCTGTAGATGCCCTGGGGCGGCCGGTAGTATTTCGGCAGCTCCTTGCCGGTGGTCTCCCGGAACAGGTCCTCCAAATCCGTCAGTTCCTTGGAAAAGGCTGCCTTGTCGGAGAGCTTGGACATATCATAGTGGTGCATGGTGTGGTTGCCCACAATGTGCCCTTCCTCCACCATCCGGCGAACCAGATCCGCGTTGCGCTGGATGTAATTGCCCACCAGAAAGAAGGCGGCGGGAACCTGATGCTTTTTCAGCGTGTCCAGGATTTTTTCCGTAGCGCCGTTTTCGTAGCCCGAGTCAAAGGTCAGATAGAGCCGCTTCTGCCGGGTGTCCCCCAGGTAGACGGCATTGAACTGCCGCAGCTGGTCCACCCCCGCGTTGCCCACCGGGGCAGAGCCCTCCTGCCGGAAGCTCAGGCCCCAGGCCCCCGTGGTCACACTGCTCTCCACAAACACCCGCACTACCCCCAGCACCGTCATACAGATGGCCAGAAGAAAAATCGCCGTATCCCGTTTGCCCATAAGAAATCCCCCCTGCCGGGAGTGTATGCCCGGCAGGGGGGATATATTATTTTCCGCCGTGGATGTATTTTCTGTCCCAGTCCAGGTCGAAGAGCTTGTTACCCATCTCCATGGTGCAGCCGTTGTACATATCCTCGGCGATCTCCGCCAGAGTGGATGCGGGCTCCAGGCACTCGATGTAGAAGGCGGGCAGGGCCGCCTCTCCCAGGCGCAGACCCAGCAGGGCCCCCGCCACCGCGCCTACTGCGGCGGAACGGCCGGAGTGGTTTACGGCGGCGATCATGGCGGAATCGAAGCTCCTGCCGCAGCGCAGGCAGGCGTACACCGCCCCCGCCAGCACCTGGGCGGCGTTGACACAGTGCAGCTGCTCCATGGCCATCACCGGGCTCAGGCGGCTGTCCTCCGCCAGGGACACGGCAAGATTCAGCAGGTTGCTGATTTCAAAGCTCTGGCTGTACTGGTGGCCGAACTGGCTTTTCAGCGTCTGGGCCGTCTCCAGGGCCAGCTTCTTCAGGGGCACCTCCGGGGCCTCCAGGCTCCGGCTCACCAGATGGGCCAGGGCCGCGCCGGAAAGAAAGGCTAGGGGGCTGCCGTGGGACAGGGCCACCACCTCCGCACCCAGCAGGTCCAATTCCTGCTGCTCCACCTTGTAAAGGTGGCTGAAAAGGCCCACCGCCGCGGCGGAGGTCAGACTGCCGGGGGTGGTGGAGCTATTGAACCGGGCCTCCATGGCCCCCAGGGAATCCCGGCTTAAAGCATCCAGCATCCGGGTGTCCATACAGTGCCGACGGCAGATTTCCGGCTGCTGCAGCAGCCAGCAGAAGGTGGTGCTGGGCCGGCCCCAGGGCTTCTGGGAGGCCGCCCACTCCCGGCTGGACAGGCCCACATAGCGAAATAGAGGCAGCATCTTGCCGGTCATCTGCCCCCGGGTGAGCCCTAAAAGCAGCCCGTTGCAGGTGAAGGCCGCCAGCTGGGTATAGGAGGTCACGTCGGCATAGCCGTTTACGAGATCATAGCCCAGTAACCCATTGGGCCCATAGCCCTGCTGGATCTCCGCCCAGGAGCTGGCATCGATGGTGTAGCCCATAGCGTCCCCCACCGCCAGTCCCAGCAGCATTCCCCGGAACATTCCAACCTTTCCAGCCATGGCCGCGCCTCCTTCCAAAAGATGCTTCCATTATATCGGCTTCCGGGGGAAATTGCAAGCGCTATTCAGCCTCCCAGCGCCAGGGTTGCCGCCGTGCCCAGTAAGCCGCAGCCCAGGATCACGGCCCAGGGGGGCAGCTTCTTTTTGCGCAGCAGCAGGTAGGCGGGGATCAGCAGGAACAGATTCCAAGGCTGGAAATTTTGGAGCGACGCGCTTTTCAGCGTCGTGCCGAACAGGGCGGTGCTCAGCTGGTCCACGGTGGTGGCCGCGATCAGGGCGATGACCGCCGGGCGCAGGAAGGAGAGCAGCCGGTTCACCGTCTCCTGGCCCTGGAGCCGCCCATAGATATAGGACAGGGCCATGCAGATCAGCACCGTGGGCAGGATATAGCTCAGGGTGCACAGCACCCCGCCGGGAACCCCCGCCAGCCGGAAGCCCACAAAGGTGGCCGCGTTGATGGTCAAGGGGCCCGGGGTGGTCTCCGCAATGACGAACAGGGTGCTGAACTCCTCCATGGTCATCATCTGCCACACATCCACCAGCTGGGCCTGGATCATCTGAATGGCCGCATAGCCGCCGCCGATGCTCAGGCAGCCGGTTTTCACGAAAAAGAGCATTGCCTCCAATAGACCGGGCATTTATTCCGCCTCCTTCTTGTTGCGGTGCAGCAGCAGATCCAAGGCTCCCACCGCCAGGCAGAAGAGGAACAGATTGCTCACGGAGATTCCGAGCAGCAGCCGCCCCGCCAGACACAGCAGCATGATGGCGATGGGCACCGCCTTCCGGGGCTTCAAAAACTCCAGCACCATGCCGCCGCAGATATCCACCAGATAGGCTGCCATGCCCAGCTGCATAAAGCCCAGCACCATAGACACCAGCCGCAGCTCCCGCAGCGCGTCATACAGGGCTGAAACCACCATCAGCAGCGCCATAGGCGGCAGCACCGCCGCCAAAGCGCACAGCAGCGCCCCAGGCAGGCCGCAGAGCCGGTAGCCCACCATCACCGCCGTATTGGAGGAGCTGGGGCCGGGGGCCGCCTGGGCAATGGCGGTCAGGTCCAGCATCTCCTGGGGGGAGAGCCAGTGAAGCTCCTCCACAAACCGGCGGCGCATCATGGCCGTAATGGTCAGGCCGCCGCCAAAGCTCATGCAGCTGATGGCAAGCTGAGACGTAAAAAGCTTCCGGAGTTTCCCTCGATCCATAAAATCACCTCGCCCATCAGTATACCGGAGGCCCCGCCCGGAAACAAGAGCGGGACCCGAAAACGGGCATGAGAAAAATTCACGGTTCGCCTTGAAATTTCCGCATAGTCCCCCGCATTGACTTTCTTCCCCATTCCGGTATAATAGTATCGACTTTTTGAGTGTCCTCTTCGGAGGGATAATAGGGAATCGGGTGAAAATCCCGAGCGATCCGGTCACTGTAAACGGGGAGCAAGCCGCTTCTGCCATTGCCCACAGGGCGAGAAGGCGCGGCAAGCGAAGATCCGTAAGTCAGGAAACCTGCTCAGAAGGAATGATGTGTAGCTTCCGTGAAAAGTACCGCATCTGAGACAGGATAGGATGATACTGTTTTAGGCCGCTTTTCCCGAGGGAGAAGCGGCCTTTTTCCTGTCTTATTCCCGAAGCAATGCCTGCTCCAGGGCCTCGATTTCCGTTTCGAGATGGCGGATGTAGCGCTGGGCGGTCTCTGACAGCCGGTGGCCCCGTTGGGTGATGTAGCCCACATGAAGATAGGACTGCGCCTCTGCCAGAGGCACCGCCACGATCTCCTGCATGCCGCCGCGCATAGCCTTGGCGTTGCTGTTGGGCAGGTCGGGGCCGATGCTGAAGCAGTTGTTGTGCCGGATCAAGGAGATCTTGGTGCAGCGGTCCGTCACATGGATGTTCTTGGGCAGCTGGTTGTAAAACACCGGCTCCTCGGAAAAATAGGTAGCCTCCGCATCCTGGTCATAGGTCACAAAGGGGTACTCCCGCAGGTCCCGGAAGGTGACGCTGGGCTGGGCTGCCAGCGGGTGGGATTTGCGCAGGAAGACGAAGGAGGCCAGCTGATCCAGCTCATGGAACACCAGGCCGTTGGAGGTCAGGGAGCGCTGAATCATGCGAAAGTTATGGGGCTCCGAGGCCAGGATTCCCAGCTCACTCTTGCCGCTGGCCACATCCGTGATCACATTGCCGGTGCCGCACTCCCGCATGGCCACATCGTAGCTGTTCCAGTCGATGCCGTCCAGAAGCCGGTTAAAGGCCCGGACCGCAAAGGCCAGCCGCTGGGTGGACACGGAAAAGCGCAGATCCGTCAACTGCCGCTGCAAATAGTATTCCTCCAGGTTTTTGGACCGGTCCAGAATGTCCTGGATGCGGCTGAGGAAATCCGCCCCCTCCTCCGTCAGACCGATGCCCTTGTTGCTGCGGTCAAAAATGGTGATCCGAAGCTCCGTCTCCGCGTCCTTCACCGCCAGAGACAGGGTGGACTGGGAGACAAACAGCGCCTTGGCCGCCTCGGAATAGGAGCGGTATTTGGCGACCTGGGTGATGTAGTACATCTGCTGAAGGGTCATAGCAAAACTTCTTTCACATCTTTTCCCCTATTATATTCTGAATTTTGCGTAAATTCAATCCTTTTTCACAGGAGGCAATATGAATCTGGCGTTTTATGGAAAAGGCGGCATCGGCAAATCCACGGTGGCTGCCAATCTCTCCGCGGCCCTGGCCATGGCGGGCGGGCGGGTGCTGCATATCGGCTGCGATCCCAAGGCGGACTCCACCCGCCTGCTGACGGACATCCGGATTCCCACGGTGCTGCACCAGCTGAATACCCTGGCGGAGGATATCCGGCGGGAAAACCTGGTCTTTCCGGGCCGCTGCGGTGTCTCCTGTGTGGAGGCCGGAGGTCCCCAGGCGGGGATGGGCTGCGCCGGAATGGGCATCACCGCCATGGAAGAGGCCCTGGAGCGTCTGGGTGTCCTGGCGGAGGGCTGGGATACCGTGGTCTATGACGTGCTGGGCGATGTGGTCTGCGGCGGATTTTCGGTGCCCATGCGCAAGGGCTTTGCGGACCGGGTGTATGTGGTCACCTCCGCGGACTATATGGCGCTCTACGCCGCCAACAATATTCTAAAAGGCGTCCGCCGTTTTTCCACCCCGGAGAAAAGCCTCATGGGCGGTCTGATTCTGAACCACTGTCAGACCGAGGTGGATTGGGAGATTCTCCGCCGCTTTGCCGCGCTGACCGGAACCCGGGTAGTCCTGTCCCTGCCTCAGTGCCGGGAAATTCCTCTGGCCGACTGCCGCAGGCAGCTGGTTGTGGAGGCCTTCCCGGACTGCGCGGCTGCCGCCGCCCTGCGGCGCTTCGCAGCGGCGATTCCAAACACCCCACCGGAGTCTCTGCCAACGCCCATGGAAGACGAGGCCCTGGAGGCCTTCGGCCAGTGGGCCAGTGAAATGCGGGAGGCAGCCCTATGAGTGAAGCGGAACATATTTGTTTTGTAGAAGATCAGAGCGCCCCGAAGATGCTGTCCCTGCCGGAGCGGATTCTTCAGAGGCCCGATCTGGCCCTGGTGGGCACAGGGTCCCTCTCCTGCATCCGGGCGCTGTACCTGGAGGCCGCCCGGCTGGGAAAGACCCACCAGTTTTTCCCCTGCCTGCAAACGGCGGAAAGCTATGCCGCCGGAGAGAACGGGGCCCAATTGGGCGCATTTCTCAACGAGGTTTTGAAAACCCCCGGGCTGAGGGGCATCATCGTCTACGCCTCCTGCGCGGACATCCTGAGTCAGACGGATTTTGAATCCATTTTTCGGGAGCTCAACAATCCCCGAAAGGTTCCCGTCCGGGCGCTGCTGCGGGGCCCCATGGTCAAGCGCTGGCAGATACCCGGCCAGGTGCTCACCCAAATTCTGGCCGAAATCCCGGAAACCGGGGCGAAAATCCCGGAGGAAATCCGGTTTTTCCCGCCCCCCGCGCCGGATTTCCACTTTGTCAGCTCCGCGCTGCAAAACATGGATGCCCTGCCCTTCCTGCTGACGGCGGGAGGCTGCGGCGGCGCGCTGGAGGCGGCGGGAACGCCCAAGGACCGCTACCGTCTGAGCCACACCCGCTTCAACGATCTCCAGGTCACCATGGGGGCAGAACCCTTGGTCGCCCAGGCCCTGGCCGCGGATTTTGCCGCCCAGAGCGCCGGGGAAAAGCGGAGTACCGCCGCGCTGCTGGGCAGCGCCGTTCCGGCCTTTGTGGGCATGGATCGGGGGCAGGTGCTTCGGGAGTCCGGGGTCCCCGGCTTTGACCTGGGCTGCGACGGCTTTACCCCCGGGGCCCCAGGGCTCTCCCGGGCACTGGTGGACCTCACCCGGCAGGTGCTCGGCCCCGCAGTCGCCGTGGAGCCGGGGCGAATCGATGTTCTTGGCTACTGCGGTGCCATTCTGGGCAAGGCAGAGAAGCTGGCCCACGGCTTTGAGCACTTACAGCGGCGGGGCTTCACCGCCCGCTTCTGGGGCTGGGGCGGCTTCCGGCGGGATACCGCTGCCCAGCTGAACTGGGTGGTCTCCTCCGCAGGGCTTGCCCAGGCGGAGTGGATGAAAAAGCAGTATGGCGTTCCCTACATTGCCGGAATTCCCTTCGGCCCCAGTCAGATGCTCCGCTGGCGGGCCCAGGTCAATGAGGCCATGGGCCGGAATGACGAGGCGCTGCCCGCCATGGAAGCACAGGAAGAGCAGCTTCTTGCCGGAAAGCGGGTGCTTCTCATCGGCGAGCCGCTGCTGATCCGCGGCATGGGAGAATTTCTGGAAGACAGCCTGGGCTGCCGGGAGGCGGTGCTGGGTGTCTACGCCCCCACACCGGCCCAAAAGCGGTTCTTTGGCAGCCTGGGTCTGCCGCTGCACCTCTTTGACTCCGTGGCTTCTCTGAGAGAACTTGCGGAAAACGCCGATCTGATCGTCGGTGACCCGGTCTTCGACCTGGGGGACCGCCCCTTCCTTTCCCTGCCGGACCCCGCCGTTTCCGGGGGCCATAATCTAGAAGAACCCTATTCGATTTTTGGCAGGAAAGGCTCCGCCTGGCTTGTTGAAAATATAAAAATTCAGTACAAAGGAGAAACAACATGAAACTGAGCAAGAAACTGTTGGCAGGTCTCCTGGCCGCGCTGATGGTCTTCAGTGCCGCCGGCTGTGCCGGGTCCAACCAGACCCAGACCACCGCCGCCCCGGAAACCACCGCCGCCCCGGAAACCACTGCCGAGACCACCGCTCCGGAAACCACCGAGGCCGCCGAGGACGGGGAGATGCGGACCGTTGTGGATGCCACCGGCAATGAGGTTCAGGTACCCGCCGCCCCCAAGTCCATCGTGATCACGGGCCCCGTATTCCCCAACATTGTCTACGCGCTGCAGGGGCACATGAACAACGTGACCGCCATTCCCAAGAGCGCCTACACCGGCTGGCAGGCCTCTCTGATGAAGGATCTGTGCCCGGAGCTGGAGAATGTAAACACCACTATTGTCAGCGGCAACGGCATCAACATGGAGGAGCTGGCCTCTGTCAAGCCCGATCTGGTGCTGTGCTGGAATACCGCAACCGATACCATTGAGCAGCTGAACGGCCTTGGCATTCCCGTTGCGGCCTTCAAGAGCGCCAAGGATATGGAATCTCTGGAAAGCCTGATCGTGATGATGGGCGATGTCCTGAACTGCCAGGACCGGGCCCAGGAGCTGATGGGCTGGTATCACGAGGCAGAGGCATACGTTGACGGCAAGCAGGATCAGGTAGCCGCCCTGTCTGACGATGAAAAGCCCCGTGTCCTGACCTTCTCCACTGTGGATGATCTGAGCGTTTACGCCAGCGGCATGGATGCCTGGATCACCGAGATGGTGGGCGGCCAGAACATTGTGCTGGAGGGCGCTTCCGCCGAGCGGTCCGCCCCCACCATGGAGGAAGTTCTGAAGTACAACCCCCAGATCATTTTCCTGAGCAACTGGGACGACAGCACCCCTGCCGACCTGTATGAAAACAAAATCGACGGCCAGGATTGGAGCAATGTGGACGCGGTCATCAACCACCGGGTGTACAAGGTGCCCATCAGCCTGTACCGCTGGACCCCTCCCAACACGGTTGAGAAGCCCCTGTACTACCTGTACATGGCCTCCATCATCCAGCCCGAAATCTTCTCTGAAATTGATATGCGCCAGGAAGAAAGCGACTTTATCCAGAAGTACTTCGGCGTTACCCTGACGGAAGAGCAGCTGGATTACGTATTCCACGCGGATATGTATGAATAAAGGGAACGCTGGATGACTGGATCAGAAGAAAGAGCAAGCCAGATGAGCGGGCGGACCATGAGCAGCGCAAAGTACCGCGCGTTTCTGCTGATGGTGATTTTATGTCTGATTGGCTGTACGCTGGTCGCCCTGTGTTCGGGCCGGTATACGGTTCATCTCAAGGATGCGGTGCTGGTGCTGTACTCCGGCCTGCGAAAGCTGCTTGGACTGCCGGAGCTGCCCAGAACCTGGGATGCCATGGCAGAAAGCGTGATCTATACCCTGCGGCTGCCCCGGGTTGTCGCGGCCATTCTGGTGGGCGGCGCTCTGTCTCTGTCCGGCGTGGCTTACCAGGGCGTTTTTAAGAATCCCCTGGTAAGCCCCGATCTGCTGGGTGTCTCCACGGGCGCCTGTGTGGGCGCGGCCATTGCGATTCTGCTGCACCTGAATGCCACCGGCATTCAGCTGCTTGCCTTTGCCTTCGGTATGCTGACAGTGGGGCTGACGGTTTCCATTCCGAGGCTGATGAAAAACGATTCCGTCACCATGCTGGTGCTCTCCGGCGTGATTGTAGGCGGCATCATGAGCTCCATTATGGGCGTCATCAAGTACATCGCGGACCCGGAAACCGAGCTGGCCGACATTACCTACTGGCAGATGGGCAGTCTTGCCAAGGTCACCCAGAGTGACGTTCTGGCAATCATTCTCCCGATCGTCGCAGCGGCGGCGCTTCTGATTGCCATTCGCTGGCAGATTAACCTGCTGTCCCTGGGGGACCGGGAGGCAAAAACCCTGGGCATCCGCATCGGGCTGACCCGGAATGTCATCATTCTCTGCTCCACCCTGCTGACCGCCTGCGCCGTATGCCTGTGCGGCACCATTGGCTGGGTCGGTCTGGTGATTCCCCATCTGTCCCGGATTCTGGTGGGCCCGGACAACGTGAAATCCATTCCGGTATCCTGCGTTCTGGGCAGCATCTTCATGCTGCTGATCGATACGGTGGCTCGGAGCGCCACAACGCTGGAGATTCCCCTGAGCATTCTGACAGGGTTGATCGGCGCGCCGTTCTATCTGTACATTCTGGTGAAGCAAAGGATGAAGATGACATGATCCTGGAAGTACAAGACCTTGAATTTTCCTATCACCATGGCAGAACCATCTTCAAAGATGTGAATTTCTCCCTGGATCACGGGGAAATCCTGACCATTCTGGGCCCCAACGGCGCCGGAAAATCCACGCTGCTGAACTGCATGACCAATCTACTGACCCCCTCCTCGGGGAAAGTGCTGCTGGAGGGGAAGGACATCCGCCAGATTCCTTTGAAGGAGGTGGCCAGGGTCATCGGCTATGTGCCCCAGACCCACACCCCCGCCTACGGCTATACCGTTCGGGACTTTGTGGTCATGGGCCGGGCCCCTTACCTGGGCATGTTCCAAAAGCCCTCCGAGGCGGATTACGCCCTGGTAGACCAGGTTTTGGACACCATGAACATCTCCAAGCTGACGGATCGGCCCTATACGGAGATTTCCGGCGGCGAACGGCAGCAGGCCAGCATCGCCCGCGTCATTGTCCAGCAGCCGAAGATCATCATGTTCGATGAGCCCACCAACCACTTAGACTACGGCAACCAGCTGCGGACCGTCCGCATGGTCAAGGAACTGGCGGACAAGGGCTACGCCGTGGTGATGACCACCCATATGCCGGATCACGCCATTTTGCTGGGCGGCAAAGCCGCGGTGCTGGACCGGGACGGCTGCCTGACGGTGGGCACCTCGGCGGACATTCTCCAGGAGCCCCTGCTGCGGAAAATTTACGAAAGCGACCTGCACATCCTCTATCTGGAGGAGCTGGGCCGGAAGGTCTGCGTGGCTGGATCGCTGTAGGGGATGAAATCCAGCCTGGGGGCTGGGTGAAATCTGTCGTGAGACAGGTGAAATCCGGTCTTCGACCGGGTGAAATCGCCCTTCGGGCGGTTGTGGTGTCCCTGCGGGACGAATTCTAAAAAGGAGCGCGTTGCGATTATTTTGCAACGCGCTCCTTACTATTCAGGATATATATTTTTCTCTACTTGTCGTATTTTTTAGGTCATCGTAGCAGGCTCATTTAACACTACACAAACTGCCATATAGCGTCAAACGCCTTATATCCTTCTTAACATTTAATGCCTTCCTATAAAAACCTTTTCCGCGTCAATAGAGGGGATGGTCACAGATGCCCCCATTACAGTGGTATAGGTCTCTGTTCCATCACATTCACCGTAAATTGTTATATAGTCTCCCTCAATAACACCTTCTGCGGTATTTCCAAGACAGGTAACATAGAAAATATTATCCCACCTACCCTGGGTAGCAACACGCATAACCTTATAAAACAGTCCATCCGAAACCTGCACGACACGTCCATACACGGACATAGCTTCCCCTTTATAGGTGCTCGGAGAACGCATAATGCTCGTGTAGTCCCCTACCGGATAAGACGTGGAGTCATAGCAGGCACCGTGTTCCACATGAATCGTGAGAATCGTTGTACTCCGACTATCCGATTTATCTGTCAAAGTAATGGATGCCGTGCCGTATTTGTCCGGTATAATCGTTAAAGTGGCCTGCTCCCCATTTCTCTCAACTTCCGCATTGAAAAATGTACATTTTTCTGGGGTAAAGGAAAAATCATTGTACTTTCCGTAATATTTAAAAGGAATCTTCAGGCCATCCTTAGACACAACGGTATATTCGCGCTTTTCCACCGCAATACTTGGAACGTAGATATTTATTTTTGCAGTTTTCTGGCTTCCGTCAACCGCAGTACAGGTGATCGTTGCCGCACCGCCATTGACAGCTTTCACTTTACCATTGGCATTAACCGTAGCAACCGAAGTATCAGAGCTCTCCCATGTCACGTCTTTGTTTGTTGCATTTTCTGGGGTTGCTGTAGCTTTTAGGGCCACAATCTCCCCCTTGTTCACTGTAATTGTGTTAGATGCTGCTTCAATTTTGAGCGCATTAACCATTTGAATCACTGTAACCGTGCATTCCGCCATGCTTCCGCTTCCGTCTGCGGCAGTACAAGTCACCTTAGCCGTACCTGTAGAGACAGCAGAAATTCTGCCATTAGAAGAAACAGTTACAATCTCAGGTGCAGACGACTCCCAGATCAAATCCTTTTTGCTGGCAGTATCTGGTAAAATAACAGCGGTCAAGTTTTGGCCACCAAAGACATTTAGCGTGACATCTGTTTCGTCTAGTTCGATTGTCGAAACTGCTTGTAATACCGTAACTTTGCACATTGCGCTGGGCGGTACAGGCTGATCATCCTTAGATACCGCTGTTATCGTTGCGGTACCCGGCGCTACTGCGCTAACCCTACCATTTTCGTCAACAATTGCAACATCCTCATTGGACGATGACCACATAACATCTTGGATGTATGCATTCTCCGGCCCAACAGAATAATTCAATGTAGTATTTGCTGCCGCCGGGTCTCTCTCCGCTAATAGAAGCGTTGCTTCTGCAGCGTCCAAAGAAACCTTTGTCACCGGCAATACCACCTGAACGGACGCTTCCGCAAAAATATACTCATCATCCGCAGCCGTACAGGTTATAACCGCGTTGCCATATCCAACGCCAGTCACATTTCCACGGCTTAAACATTGCCTACTACCGCAAGGAAAAAGGATTGTCACAAAGCCAGCTTGCTGAGCTAATTAATATAAGTAGGACGCATATGAGTCGCATTGAAACGGCTGACTGCGCCGTTTCGATGGATGTTATATTTGCCATCTGTGATATACTTGAAGTATCCCCCGCAAAGATGTTTGACTTTAGATATTAAAGAATTGGACTGAATCAACAGCCCTCTTTCTCGCCTCCGTAAAAATGAGACAAACTCCCTTGGAGAAGTTCGTGGCTTTCACGCATTTTCCAAGGGAGTGTTTTTATTTGGTAATTCTCTCCAACAAAAAGGCCACGAATTCGTTTTCAAAGAAATTGACCCGCTCGTGGATGTATTTGGGGTAGATTTTCCATTTCTTTTCGCACTTCAGGTGATTGTAAATGGCCGCCTGGCCCTTGGGGGGCGCGTAGGTGTCCATGAGGCAGGTGCCCATGAGGGTTTTGCCCCGGCAGAGGGGGGCGAAGCGGGTTAGGTCCACATCGTCCATATTGTCAATCCCCAGGCCCCGGAAGTCTCCAGGCAGGGGGTTGATGGCCGCGCAGCGAAGGGCCCCCGGCAGCAGGGCCGCCGTCAAGATGGCCAGGCCGCCGCCGAAGCCCTCGCCGCAGGTGACCACATGGTCTGCATCCACCCAGGGCAGCGCCAGCGCCGCCTTGGCCAGCAGCAATGCATCCCGGTATCGGTCGGGGAAGTCCGCCGCCTCCGGCTGCTTTGTCCAGTCCTCCCGGAAGGGGGCCGCCTCCAGGGCTACTACGCCATAGCCCAGGGCCAGGAAGCGGGTCATGTGGTGCCAGCCCCGGACGCCCCGGTTCAGATCGTGAAAGAGCAGCACCAAGGGCTGCTTTCCCGCCGCGGCCGGGCGGATGGAGCGGGCTTTGACCGTCCGGCCGCCGCCGCGGACGGTGAGCGCCTCATAAATGCCCTGGGGATTGCCCAGCGCCACGGTCTCGGCGGATACCTCCGGGCGGCAGTCCGACAGGAAGGCCCGCAGGGCCTCCGCGGACCCTTTCCCTGCCGGGGTCAGGCCCTGATAGGTTTCCAGAAAAGCCTTCCGCTCTGTGATGGTCATAGCCCCGCCTCCTCTCTGGTGAAATAGTCCAGCAGCATGTCGTCAAATTCCTGAATTTCCTCATGGCCGAAGCCCGGGAACAGGTAACGCTTTTTTGGACAGTGCAGATTGTTATACACCGCGCACTGGGTCTTCGGCGGGCATACCACATCCGCAAGGCCGGTGCCGAAGAGCACGGGGCAGCGGATCATGGTGGCAAAATTCTTGCTGTCGATGTAGCCCAGCTGCCGGAACCAGCGGTCCTGCTGATTTTCGTCCGGGTCAAACCAGCGGGAATAATAGCGCAGACCCTCGTAGGCGATCTCGTCCGCCCCCAGATCCCACACCAGCTTGAAGTCACTGAGGAAGGGATAGAGGATGGCAGCCCGGTTCACAAGCTCCGCGTTCAGCGCGCAGCAGGCAAGGCCCAGGCCGCCGCCCTGGGACGCGCCGTTGACGAAGACCCGGCCCAGGTCGATACCCTCCAGCTGCCGCGCGATCCGGCAGAGAATGCGGATATTCTGGTGCAGCCGCACATAATACATCTTTTCCGGAGACCCATCCAGCCCCGCCACCAGATGGCCCGCCACGGTGGTGCCATGGAAGCCCCCCGCGTCAAAGCCCATGCCGCCCTGGCCCGGGCAGTCCATGGCCAGCAGGGCCATGCCCATGCCCGCAAAGCTGGACTGCTCCGCCCAGCTGCGGGACGCGCCGGGATAGCCGTGGAATTGCAGCACCAGGGGCACCGGCATTTCCGAACGAGGCCGCAGGAATTTGGCATAGACCTCTTCCCCTGCCATGCCCGTAAACCACAGGTCCAAAAATTCGCACCTGGGCGTGCTGGGGACGCCCTTCGCCTGGGTGATGGAATACCGCAGGGGTACCGCGTCCGCCTCCGCCATCCGTTTCTTCCAAAATGTTTCAAAGTCCTCCGGCATGGGCGTGGCACCCAGATAGCCGCCCAGGGCCTCGATTTCTTCCGCTGTCATGGGAACACCTCTCTTTTTTAGTGTAAATTGGGGGTTGTAAAACCGCCCTGTTGAACGTACCCCCCCGGAGGGGCACCCCTACCTTCCCCTTGGGGAAGGTGGCACGGCGTAGCCGTGACGGATGAGGGCGGTACAGGTTTACCGCCTGTACTACCCCGGGCGAATTCGTACAGTCTGGCATGGAAAATAGTACGAATTCGCCTAAAGTTTCTCCGCGTCGGTTCTGCGTACCGCCCCCATCCACCGCCACGGGCGGTCCCCCTTCCCCAATGGGAAGGTTGGGGCTCCTTTTTTGAGGGTATACGTTCAACCGGGCACTCTATTACTTCAACAACCCCCAATTTGACGCATCCTTCTATATGTAATCACGTTCATTCTATTCCGAAGAAAACCCGTTTTCAATTAGGAGTACTCACGAAAAAAACTCTCATTTTTTGTGCACCTGTATCAATTTCTTTTCAAGCCGAAAAAGAGGCGCCCCCGATAAGCATACGCTTTCCCCACGCTTATTTTCCGCCCCATTACATAATTCCCCTTTTCCTGCAAATACTTCTACCGGACGAAACCGCGCTTGACGCGCTTTAAAGGAGAAGAGAGCATGAAGGCAACTGGCATTGTCAGACGGGTAGACGACTTAGGCCGCATCGTCATTCCCAAGGAAATCCGAAGGACCCTCCGCATCCGCGAGGGTGACCCCCTGGAAATTTATACGGAGAAGGACGGGGGTGTGATTTTTCGGAAGTACTCGCCTATGGGGGATTTGCAGGAATTTGCGGCGCAGATGTGTGAGTCGATTTCCACGGCGACCGGGCATATTGCGGCCATTGCGGACCGGGATGGAATTATTGCGCTGCATGGGGTGCCCCGGAAGGAGCTGCTGGACAAGCCCAACTCCCCGGAGCTGGAGAAGCTGATGGAGCAGCGAAAAAATTATCTCTTTAAATCCGGCGACAGCCCCATTTCCCCGGCCCAGGGGGAGGAAAAATACCATCTGGGGGCAGCCAGCCCCATTTTGTCCCAGGGGGATCTGATGGGCAGCGTGCTTCTGCTGCTGGGAGAGAACGATCTGCCCCTGGACCCCAGCGATCAAAACCTGACCCGGGCCGTCGCGGGCTTTCTGGGCAGGCAGATGGAGAGCTGATAAAAAGGGGCTGTTGCAAAATGCAACAGCCCCAGTGAAATCCAGCCTTCGGCTGGACGAAATCTGTCTAAAGACAGATGAAATTCAATCCGCGATTGGTCGAAATCGCCCGTTCCGGGCGGTTGTTGTGTCCCTGTGGGACAATGAAAATACGATGGGTGCGCCGCGGTTCTTTTGCAGCGCACCCTTTCCATTGGAGTCGTCCCGAAGGGACACCGTATCCGCCCGAAGGGCGGTTTCGTCCGGGCAGCGACCGGATTTCATCTGCCACCCGGCAGATTTCACCCGGCCCCTGGCCGGATTTCACCGGGATTGCCCCAGGCAGGCCCTTACACCGCGGCCTCGGTGGGCTGGGCCAGCTCCGCGTCCTCCTCCGGCAGGCCCTTCAGGTAGCGGCGGTTCTTCCGGTAGCCGATGGTCAGCAGGGGGACGATGACAAAGACGATGGCCCAATAGCCGCAGTAGCCATAGCCATACTTCACGATGTTGGTCAGACCCGCGAAGGAGATGAACATGGACACGGCCATGATGGCGGTGGCGATGGTGCCCCGGCGGACATGGGTATTCTTGACAAACTGCAGATAGCTGGCGTTCTCAAACCGGTTGATGAAGCCGAAGACCACCACCACGCCAGAGGAGATCATGCACAGGAACAGCACCAGGCAGTACAGCACCACCAGCCAGTTCATATCCAGGCTCATGAGCACCGTCAGGGTAGGCAGGGTGGTGCCGCCGGTGACACTGGTAAAGTAGCCGCTCCAGGCGGTGAGCATCAGCACGGACAGGCCCAGGCCCAGAACATTGAAGAGCAGCATACAGCTCATGCCCCGGGTGCAGTCCTTCCTGGTTTTCAGCACGGTGCCGCAGGCCAGGAGGCCGGGAATGGTGACCCACTGGAAGGCGGCGTAGTTCACGCCGTTAAACAGCGCCTTGGGCACATTGGAAAAGCCATCGATCTGGAAGCTCTGCTTCATGGCATCGAACAGGTTGACGCCCTTCATGAGGCCGTAGAAATAGATCACCAGAGACAGCACCAGGATGGCAAGGCCCATGTAGGAGCTGCCCATGCGGACGAGATTGGCCCCGAAGATGGACAGGAGCAGGATCACAACGCCAACCACCAGGGCGCCCAGGTAATAGTTCACGCCCAGGTACTGGTTCAAAGCGCTGGCCGCGCCGGCGATGCAGGAGGCCACCACCATCAGGATCATGATGTCATAGAAGATGTCAAAGGTGACCCACAGCTTGTCGTAGGGGTGGTACAGGGCGGAAAACAGATCCTTGTAGCTCTTGCAGCCGTGGGTGTTCCACAGCAGCTGGGCCTCGCGGGTGCTGAGGGCCAGCAGAACCATGGCCAACACGGCGCTGAAAATGCCCACCCAGCCCAGGGAGACGAAGTTGGTGTTGGCCTGGTTGCCGGTGGCGAAGCCGCCGCCCGCATGGGCCGCGAAGGCGGTGAAGCCGATGCTCAGGGCCGTGGCCCAGGAGGATTTGGTCTTGTTCATGATGATTTTCTCCTTATTCTCTTTTCTCTTGTTGCTTACTTATGGGCTTCCAGATAGGCCTTGCCGGCGGCATCCGCGTCAAGCATAGCCTGCATAAAGGCCTCCTTGGTGAAGGTTTGCAGGGAGCAGGTCCACTCCACAACCGTCGCGGCCTTGTCCGCCACGGTCTGCAGGTCGGCCTCCGTCAGCTGGATCTCCTCCAGGGTCACCGGCAGGCCCACAGAGGCGTTGAATTCCAGCAGCTGATCCCGGCGGACGAAGTTCTTGTCGTAGGTCAGCAGGGTCAGCACGCCGAAGGAGACGATCTCCCCGTGGAGGTGGTTCCGCCCGGAGGCGGGCACCATGGTCGCGCCGTAGTAGACACAGTGGGCCAGGCTGCTGTTGTAATAGTAGTCATTGGCGGTGGTGGTGAAGTTGGACACGATGCCGGTAGACACCACGATGCACAGGGCCACCTGGGCCAGGGCATCCCCCGCCTGGTTGGCTCGGCACTCCTCCAGGGCCTGCTTGCCGTATTCCACCAGGGGATCGGTGCAGCAGGCGGCCATGGTCCGGCCCATCAGGGGTGTGTGGGGCAGGTCCCGGCCCCGGGTGCACAGCTCCACCTCGCACTCCTTGCTGAGGGCATCGCCGATGCCGGCCCACAGCAGCTTTTCCGGGGCCTCCGCAATCACCTGCGTATCCAGGAAGGTGTGCAGGGGGCAGCGAGAGGGATAGAAGTAATTCTTGAAGGTGTCGTCCGCATTGTAGAACACGCCGATGGCGGTGACGGGGGCGCAGTTGGAGGCGATGGTGGGGAAGGTGAACAGGGGCTTGTCCAGCTTCTCGGCCACATACTTGCAGGTGTCCACCGCCCGTCCGCCGCCCACGGCGAAGAGCATATCCGCGTCCTGAACCGCTTTCATGGCCGCCACCATGTCGCCGTTTTCATAGGTGGAGTTGCCGCCGTACCAGATGGGCTGGGTCAGCTCCAGCCCGGTGCCCGCCACCGCGGCGGCCAGCTTGTCATAGGCCTTGCTGAGGGCGGTCTTGCCGCCCACCACCGCGGCGGTCCTGCCGTAGCGGCGAACCACATTGTAAACTTCCTTGTAGCAGTCAGGGCCCACGCTCCAGGCGGGCAGGCAGTTGGTGTAGGTGTTCATGTCCATTTCTCCTCTGTCAAAATTGGAATAAAAAAAACAGCTACGTCCCAAGTTTTTCTTGAGACGAAGCTGTAGAAATCTTATGCTCCGCGGTACCACTCAATTTGCCGGAGATCCGGCCCCTCTGTCACGTCGCCTTTGTCAGTTAAACGTGCGGCACGATAACGCTTGCCCTGCGTCCGAGCTTACTATCGATCGGGTTCAGCCGGCTGCTCCTCAGGGATTTTCAGATCGGGTCACACGACTGCCTCGCACCAACCGGCAGCTCTCTGGACGCGGAATCGGGATCTTACTCTTCTGATTCAACACATTTGGTGGGATGTGAAACTGTGAGTGCATAATACCGCAGAATTTACGGTTTGTCAAGAGAAAAATAAAATTTTTCCATAGTCAAGGGACGTCCGGCCACAGTCAGTGGACATTGGAGTGAAGCGAGGCTTCCCCTTGGGGTTATACGTTCAGCGAGCCAGCAATTGTCAATTGTCAACTGTCAATTGTCAATTATCTCACGCATTCCCTTGTGATCTCCGCCAGGGAATGCACACCGCACATTTCCATGGTGTCCGCCAGCTCGGCCTGGAGCTTTTGGGTCAGCAGGGACGCGCCCTCGGCGCCGCCGCCGTAGACCGCGCAGACGTAGGGGCGGGCCACCACAACGGCCTGGGCGCCCAGGGCCAGGGCCCGGAAAATATCCGTGCCGGTGCGGATGCCGCCGTCTACCAGCACGGGCACCCGGCCCTCTACCGCCGCCGCGATCTCCGGCAGCACCTCTGCCGTGGCCGCGCAGCCATCCAGCACCCGTCCGCCATGGTTAGATACCAGGATGGCATCCGCGCCGGCATCCAGGGCCTTCAGGGCCCCCTTGACGGTCATGATGCCCTTGACGATGAATGGTCTGCCCGCCATCTCCTTGATTTCCCGCAGCTGCTCCACAGTCTTGCTTCCGGCAGGGGGCTCCATGCCCTTCAGGAAGGGCAGGCCCGCGCCGTCCACGTCCATGGCCACGGCAAAGGCGCCGCTCTGCTTCACCAACGCCATCTTCTCCCGCACCAGCTCCAGATTCCAGGGCTTCACCGTAGGCACGCCCAGCCCATCTACGGCGGCGATGGCCTTGGTGGCCTGAACCATGACGTTGGCATCCAGGCCGTCGCCGGTGAAGGCTGCGATACCCGCCTGGGCACAGCCGCTGACCAGGGCGGCATTGTAGGTCTCGTCATTGTATTTGTCGCTGTAGTGCATGGTCACTGCGCCCACGGGGCCGGCAAACAGCGGGGCCGCGAAGGTCCGGCCAAACAGGGTGAAGCGGGTGTCCGCCGTACCCACGGGACACAGGGTGTCCATATTGACCCGGATTTTCTGCCAGGCCTCGTAGTTCCGGATCGCCGTATCGCCCACGCCCTTGGCGCCGGGCCCCGGCACCGTATTGCGGCAGGCCAGGCCGTTGCACACAGGGCAGGCCTTGCACTTGCCCATATTCCCCCGGGCCTGTGCCATTACTTCCTGATAATTCATGGTGAACACCATCCTTATGTTCTTGATTCCTGGATATTATAGCATAATTCTCCAAAAATGTACAGCAGAAAAGCCGCCCCGAAAGGCGGCTTGCTGGTTTATTTCCACAACCCGTCCGGATACAGCCCCCGGTCGGTCATGTCCTTCAGGGCCGCCACCACCACGGGCTTGTCGGCGGCGTAGGTCACGCCGTACCACTTGTCCGGGGAGTAGAGCATCTTCACGGTGGCCTTGTCCTCCGTCAGCAGGGCGGTGACGGTGGAAGGCAGGAAATATTCGCCCTTCATGGGATTTTCCTGCAGGGCCTTGTCCAGGAAGGCCGGGAACCGGGCCTCGCTTTCGGCGGCGAAGCTGGGGGTGAAGCCCCACATATTCATGGATACGGTGGTGGTCTCCGGCACATCGGTCCAGGTTTTGCCATCGTCCTCGGTGAAATGAATGCCGCCGTCGTACTTCTCGATCTTGGTCCGCTCGATGACGCTGGTGAGGTACCCCTCCCCGTTGACCTGGCAGACGCCCCGGGCCACGGAGCCGTTGTCGGTGACGGTCTTGCCCAGCTCATAGCCCACCATGCAGTAGCGGTACTTGTCATCGTCCCCATGGGCGGACAGGTAGTTGTAGATTTCCTTGAATGCCGCCTTGCCGTAGTAATCATCGGCATTGATGACGGCAAAGGGAGCGTTTCCAATGGCCTCTCTGGCACAGACCACCGCGTGACAGGTGCCCCAGGGCTTGCTGCGTCCTTCCGGCACCGTGTAGCCCTTCGGCAGCTTTTCCAGCTCCTGATAGGCATAGCGAATCTCCATGGGGGCCTTTTGCAGTCTGGCCCCGACAGTCTCCATAAAGTCCTTGCGGATGGCCTCTTTGATGATGATCACCGCGGTCTCAAAGCCCGCCTCGTGGGCATCGTACAGGGAATAGTCCAGGATGGCCTCTCCCTCGCAGCCCACGGGGTCAATCTGCTTCAGTCCGCCGTACCGGCTGCCCATTCCCGCAGCCATAACAACCAAAATGGGTTTTTCCATTGTCGTTTCTCCTTATTTTGTTTCTTCTTCCACAATTTTTGCCATGGCGTCCCAGTGCTTTTCCATCTCAGAGACCAGCTTGAACTGGGTCCGGGCCCGGTCCAGATTGTGCTCCGGGTAGTGGATGCCGAAATAATGGTCCCCGTCCAGATAATCCGTCAGGAACCGGATGCCGCACTCCAGGGTCATGGTCAGCGCCCCCAGAGGCAGTGCCTTCCGCTCGTTCTCCGTCAGGCCCGGGCAGGCTGTCAGGAAGCCCCGGGTAAAGATGCGGTAGAGGTCCAGATCGATGGTCATTTTCCTGAGGTCTTTTTCGTCCTCCGCCGCGGTGGCCGCGCCAAAGCGGATGGAATCGCCGAAGTCATAGGCGCTGAGCCCAGGCATAGTGGTGTCCAGGTCAATGACGCACAGGGGGGTCCGGGTTTTGGCATCCAGCATGACGTTGTTCAGCTTGGTGTCATTATGCGTCACCCGCAGGGGCAGCTCCCCGGCTTTGCGCATGGCTGTTAGCCTGCCTCCAATCTCCTCATGGGCCAGGGCAAAGTCGATTTCCGGCTGCACCGAGGCGGCCCGGCCCAGGGGGTCCCGCGCCAGCGCCTCCCGGAAGAGGCGGTAGCGGTCCGGGGTGTTATGGAAGTTTTTAATGGTTTCGTGCAGGGTCTCCGCCGGGAAATCCGACAGCTGCTGCTGGAAGGTGCCGAAGGCAATGGCGCTCTGGTAGAAGTCCTCCGGGCATTCCGGGGCTTGCAGGCAGATGCTGCCCTCCACATAGTCATACAGCCGCCAGTCGCTGTTCTCCCCCAGGTGCACCCAGGTCTTCCCGTCCTTCGTGGGAATCAGGGTCAGGGCCCCGTAGGGGTTCTCGGTTTTGCTGTGCAGATGCCGGGTAACGGCGGCCACATTTTCCTGCAAGCCCGCGATATCCGGGAAGGCCCGGTTGCTGAGCTTTTGCAGAATATACCGGCGGCCGGTGTCCTCGGTCACAAGATAGGTCTCATTGATGTGCCCGCAGCCATAGCGCTCACAGGAGATGGGCCGTCCCTCCAGGGCGAAGCTGGACAGCACTTGCTGCAATATTGGTTCCATAGTGTTTCTCCTTTTCGATGTATGAATATAGCAGGAAATGTAGGATGTGTAAAGAGGGAAAAAGCCACCTGCTTACCGCAGGTGGCTCAGGTATTGCTCAGCCCTTTACGCCGCCCGCGGTGAGGCCGCTGGTCAGATTCTTTTCAATGGACATGAACAGGATCACAACCGGCACAATCGCAAAGATGGAAGCCGCGAACAGATACTGCCACTCGATCATGTTGTAGCCGTTGAAGATGTTGATGCCAACGGTCAACGGCTTGAAAGTATCGGTGGAGATCAGGCACAGAGCCACGGTGTATTCATTCCAGGCGTTGATGAAAATGAAGATCAGGGTGGTGACGATGCCCGGCGCGGCCACCGGCAGCAGCACCCGCAGCATGGCCTGAATCCGGTTGCAGCCGTCAATGGTGGCCGCCTGCTCCATCTCCGCGGAGATGCTCATAAAGGTGCCACGGAGCAGCCAGATGGTAAAGGCCTGGTTAAAGGCCGCGTTAATGAAGATCAGGCCCAGGACACTGTTGGTCATGTTCAGAATCTGCATGACTTTGTAAATGCCAATCAGCAGCACCACGGGGGCAAACATCTGGGAGACAATGATAAAGCCCAGGAAGGCGGTCTGTCCCTTGAACTTCATACGGGCCAGAGCGTAGGCCGCGGGGATGCCGCAGAGCATGGCAATGATGGTGGAACCGGCGGCGATCACAATGGAGTTCAGCATGTACTTCGCCATGGGCGCCCGGGACCAGATGTCGATAAAGTTCGACCACATATACTTGATGGGCAGAACCGTACCGTTGATGCTGAAAATCTCTTCCCGGCTCTTCAGCGCGGTGCAGAGCATGACAAAATAGGGGTAGAGGATAAACAGGCAGATGAGCACCACCACAAAATAGAGAAGGATTCGGCTCAGGAGCTTTTTCCAGTTAATTTGTACATCATCCCGCATAGCTTATTCCTCTCCTTTCTTCAGGGTGGACACCATGTAGCAGCTGGCGCAGACCAGCAGAATCAGGAATCCAATGACGGAAACCGCCGCGGCCTCGCCCTGCTTGCCATTGTAGAAGGCCAGCTTGTAGAGGTAGGTAACCAATGTATCGGTGCGGCTGGCAGGGTCTCCCTTGGTGATGGTCCAGACGATGGGGAAGGAGTTGAACACATAGATGATGTTCAAAACCGTGGCAACAGTCAGGCTGGGCTTGACCAGAGGCAGGGTGATGTGAAACAGCTTCTGCCAGTAGCTGGAGCCGTCCACGGTGGCCGCCTCATAGAGGGTGTTGTCAATGCTCTGCAGGCCGGACAGGGCCGTGAAGCACACGAAGGGAATGGTGACGAAAATGCCGCAGGCGATCTCCCAGGCGAAGTAAGCCTCCGGGGTGGGGGTCCAGTTGATATTGGTCTGGATGATGCCCAGGGTCTTCAGCAGGGTATTCAGCGCGCCGTAGTTGGTATCGATGATGAACTTCCAGGCGCTGGCCTGGATGACCAGGGTGGTGGCCCAGGGGAACACCACAATAGCCCGGGCAATCTTGCGGCCCTTGAACTGATTGTTCAGCAGCAGCGCCAGGATAAAGCCCAGCACCGTAGACAGCACCACAACCAGCACCGTCCAGATGATGGTGTTCTTCAGCACCATGCTGAATTTGGCGCTGCCTAGAACCTTGCTGAAATTCGCAAAGCCGGCAAAGCCCTTGATGAGGCCCGTTTTGGTAACCTGGCTGAAGGCCATGCGGAATACAAAGCCGATGGGGACAATGATGAAAATTGCCATCAGAATGACGCTGGGGAGAATCCAGATATAGGGCTCCACAGCGCCATGCAGGCGGCGGGGTTTTTGTTGCTTCACAGGGCAGCCTCCTTCTAAATGCTTGTCCCCTCAAACGCCCTTCCTGTTGGCGTTTCAAGAAACAAGGGTTCCTGTTTCTTCCGCAGAGGCGGCAGACGGCCGTCCGAAAATCCTAAGGAAGCTACACACTGCTCCCCGGCGGGCGGCAGACTGCCGTCCCTGCGGCGTTGGTTTCCGGAAAAAGCGGGCCGAGCCTTGCAGCTCGGCCCGCTTGGGTTTTGAGATATGGTGTGGGAGATCAGCCGCCGGTCACTTCGGCCTGCAGACCGTCCAGCAGAGACTGGGTGTCGCCGCCCAGCAGAACCTGCTGCTCTACGTCGATGACGCCCTGCTTCACGGAGGCCCACTCCGCCTTGGCGGTGGGGTAGAACTTGGAGGAACCGACCACGTCAATCCAGGCGGTCATGCCGGGGTTGGCCTTGGCGCACAGCTCCGCGCCGGTGGAGGTTGCGGGCAGGAAGTCTTCCATCAGAACCCAGTCAGCGTAGGGCTCGTCATCATAGAAGGCATCGATCACGGTGGAGATGGCAGCCAGCTCGGCATCGGTGTAGCCGTTGTCGAAGCACATGAAGCGGTCCATAACGCCGACGGAAGCACCGGCCTTATCGCCGTTGGTGGGCAGAGAAGCAACGCCGTAGTTCACGCCGCCGTTCTCCTCGCAGTACTTGGAGATCTGGTTGGGGCCGATCATCATGGCCAGCTTGCCGGCAGCGAACAGCTCCTGCAGGTCGTAACGGGTCTGGTTGGTGGGATCGTCATTGGTCAGGCCGGACTTGATCAGGTCAACCACGAAGTTGACGGCTTCCACGTTCTCAGCGGAGTTCAGGTTCCAGTTGTTGTCGGCATCTACGAAGCCGCCGCCGTTGTTCCAGGCGTAGTAAGCGAAGCAGGCCTGGCCTTCATCGGTGGTCATGTCAACGCCCCAGGGGTAGATATCGGAGTTGGAAGCCTTGATGGCCTCACAGGCAGCCTTCAGCTCTTCCCAGGTGGTGGGAACTTCTACATTGGCAGCCTCCAGGATGTCCTTGTTGTAGTACAGAGCGCGGGCGGAAGCCAGATCGGGCACGGCCCACACGGTGCCGTCCACAACGGACTGCTCCAGGAAGGAGGGGTAGAACTTGGCGTAGGTCTCCTCGGAAACCCAGTCCTTGGCGGGCAGCAGCAGGCCGTCAGCCTGGTAGTCCGCGAACACGTCGATGTTCAGCAGATCGGGAGCCTCGCCGTTGGCAACACGGGTGTTGACCACGGTGTAGATATCATTCCAGGACACGCAGTCCACGGTGACCTCAATGTCGTCATGCTCGGCATTGAACTTGGCGGCAAAGTCGGCCCACCACTGGGCGGTCTGCTTGCCGTACTGGGCGGTGATCATGGTTACGGTGACCTTTTCACCGGAGGCTGCGGGCGCCTCGGTGGCTGCGGGCGCAGCGGTGGTGGCTGCGGCGGTGGTAGAGGGGGTCTCGGTCTTGGAGCCACAGGCGGCCAGAGCCAGCACCATGGTCAAAACCAGAAGCAGGGACATAAACTTTTTCATTTTGGTTTCTCCTCCTGTTTTTCATTTGCACAAATCCGATGCACGGCGGATTTGCTTTGCACAAATAAATTATATCAGGTATGAACAGAATGTCAACGATTGTTTTGCGTATTTTTGGCATTTTTGTCTCTGAATGCACAAGTTTGTAAAATTCGTCTAATATGAACCATCCGTTTTTGTGCATATTTCACACGATTGCATCCTTGCGAAAGGGTGGTTTCTATGGTATAATTTTAATGAAAAAGTAGGGGTTTTGAGAGCGCATTTACCATTTTGTCGTATACGCTTATCCTATTCCAATCTTTTTCGCATCACTGTCTTTCTTTCATTTTACAATTAATGAGCTTTTGGAGGAATCGAACATGAATTATCTTGGTGTAAACTACTCCATCAAGGCCAAGCCCGAGCTTGACCCCGGATTCATTCCCTTCGGTGTCTGGATGGATGCCTACCTGAAGGATGCCAAGCAGCCCATCGCCATCGCCATTGAGCGGGACCGGGGCCAGGTGTCCGTGCGGCACACCTTCATCCACGGCACCCCTGACATGGCCAAGGCTGACTACCGCTATGTGGAGCGGCTGGTGAAGTTCCTGCTGTGGTCCATCGGCGGCTTCAAGGTCTATGTCTGCGGCTGCTCCGACATCGCAAAGCAGCTCCAGGCCGACTATTCCGCAGAAGGCAAGCGGGCCTTTGACTACGATTTCTTCCACAAGCTGTATGAAGTGAACCTGGAGATCATCGATCTGCCCCTGGCCCAGTGCCCCCAGGCCCACGAGTCCACCCAGCCTCTGGGCGGCCACATGGACGGCTGCCGCATCGGCTTTGACGCGGGCGGCTCTGACCGGAAGGTTTCCGCGGTGATTGACGGCGAGTGCGTCTACTCCGAGGAAGTGGTCTGGTTCCCCAAGCTGAACCCGGACCCCACCTACCAGTACAATGAGATTCTCACCGCCTTCCGCACCGCCGCCTCCAAGATGCCCCGGGTAGATGCCATCGGCGTTTCCTCCGCCGGCACCTTCATCGGCAACGCTCCCATGATCTCCAGCATCTTCTATAAGGTGCCCCGTGACCGCTGGGACGAGGTAAAGACCTGCTTTGACCGGGCTGCCGCCGAGATCGGTGACGTGCCCATCGTGGTTGCCAACGACGGCGATGTTTCCGCCCTGGCCGGTGCCATGGGCCTGAACACCGGCAACATCATGGGTCTGGCCATGGGCACCAGCGAGGCCGTTGGCTATGTGGATGCCGACAAAAACGTGCTGGGCTGGATCACCGAGCTGGCCTTCGCCCCTGTGGACCTGAACGAGGACGCCATGCAGGACGAGTGGTCCACCGATTTCGGCGTGGGCTGCAAGTACTTCTCCCAGGACGCTGTAATCAAGCTGGCGCCCAGAGCCGGGATTGAGCTGGACCCCGCCCTTTCTCCCGCCGAGAAGCTGAAGGTCGTCCAGAAGCTCATGGCCGAGGACGATCCCAGAGCCGCCAAGATCTACCACGATATCGGTGTGTATCTGGCAAACGCCGTGGTTCTGTACTCCCACTTCTACGACATTGAGCACCTGATGCTCATGGGCCGCGTCATGTCCGGCAAGGGCGGCGACATCATCCTGGATGTGTGCCAGAAGGTCCTTGCTGACGAGCACCCCAAGCTTGCCAAGCACTGCCAGGTCATGCTGCCCGACGAGAAGACCCGCCGGGTAGGCCAGTCCGTAGCCGCGGCCAGCCTGCCGGAGATTCGGAAGTAAGGTTTCAAAGATAACAGCGACCCCCGCAAACCGGTTTTCCTGGTTTGCGGGGGTGTTTTCTTTTCGGGTCCGAATTTTATTGTTGTGCCAGCCAGGCAAGCGCGTCCTGAATCCACCGGTCCCAGAAAATCCAGTTATGCTCTCCGGGGGCCTCCCGGTAGGTAAAGTCGTAGGGCAGCGCTTCCAGCTTCTTTCGGAACCGGGCAGCGGATTTGTAGAGGCCGTCCTCCGTGCCGATGGCCATATAAATTGCCGGTTTTTCCGGGTCCCCGGCATGGTTCTGAATCAGCCATGTGGGGTCCTCCTGCTCCGGGATGGGCGCACCCTGGCCCAGAATGGCGTCATAGAGCTGGGGCTTCGTTTCCAGGAAACGCAGGTCCGTCACCGGGGACAGGGCGATGCAGGCACAGTAGGTTCCCTGCTCCCGCAGGGCGATTTTCAGCGCGCCATAGCCGCCCATGGAAAGCCCGCCCACAAAAAGGTCCTCCCGCCGGTCCGAGATATGGAAGAATTCCCGGGCAATCTGGGGAACTTCCCGGGCAATGTGGGTATAGTATCTGCCGCCGTGCTTCATGTCTGTATAGAAGCTGGTGTCCCCTTCCGGCATGATCACGGTCAGGCCATATTCATCGGCATACCGCTCGATGGCCGTGCGCCGCAGCCAGATGGTGTGATCATCGCTGAGGCCATGCAGCAGAAACAGGCATTTCCCCTCCAGAGTCCTTCCTCCCTGGGTGCCGATCTCCCCCGTGCGGCTGCGCTGCGGAACCACGGCATAGAGCTCCCGCTGCATGCCCAATACCTCGCTGTAATAATGAAGTGCCAACCAAGCCATTTTTGCCCCCTTCCCCGCCGGGTTTCCCGCGGAATGTTTATTCCCGGATTCTTGGCAGATTCCACCGGTAGTGGGCTGCCAGGCAGCGCAGGGCGATGACCAGTGAGAAGCCCAGCATCATGGCCGCCCGGTCCCCCAGACCTCTGGTGAGAATCAGCAGGATGCCGCCGGCGATGGCCGCCACGGCGTAGATGTGCTTGAGAAAAATATCCGGGATTCTGCCCGCCAGTACATCCCGCAATGTTCCGCCGCCCACGGCGGTGAGAAAGCCCAAGAACACCAGTAAAAACGCGTTGTCCCCGTAGCCGCACTGAACCCCTACCATGATGCCGTCCACCGTAAAGGCTGCCAGCCCCAAGGTATCGAACCAGAAGAGCATCTTGTCATACAGCGGGGCCAGGCCCTTGGGCATTTTCGTGTGGAGGTAGCACAGCACGAATACGATGGTGGCAACCACCGCCGCAATGCCCACATACAGTGGATTGCGGAACATATTGGGGGGGATATTCCCCACCACCATGTCCCGGATCACACCGCCGCCGCAGGCCGTGGACACCGCCAGCACGATGATGCCGAACAAGTCCATCTTCTTGTTGACCCCCACCAGGGCCCCGGAGATGGCAAAGGCGATGGTACCGATGAGATCAAATAAAGCAACCAATACTTCCGTCATGCTTCCGAATTCCTTTGCCTTCAAAAATTGCCGGAATGGCCGTATCTGAAAACTGGCAGAATGCCCAACAGCGAGGGATTTTTGTCCTGTGCAAGCCATTTTTCCGCAGGAATACCGGATGTATTTCAAGGGAAAATGGTGCAGCACAGGGCAAAAAGAGCCGCTGTTTGGGCGTTTTGACAGTTTTTAGATAGGCCCTAGTATACAACGGTTTTGTTTTCTTGGCAACCATTAAAATTCTACCCCTTTTCGGGCCCGGATTCCCCGGTCAAAGGGGTGCTTTTCCTTCCGCATTTCCGTTATGTAGTCCGCAAGTGTGCAGAGCTCCGGGGCGGGGTCCCGGCCCGTGAGGACGATCTCCTGGCTTTCCCCCTGGGCCTTCAGATATTCCAGCACCGGCTCCATGGGGACAATGCCCCGATTCAGGGCGGAGATAACCTCGTCCAGCACCAGCAAATCCACATTTCGCCCCTTTTCCAGCAGCTCCAGAAGATACCGGCTGTAATCCTGCCGCGCCTGCTGCCGTTGGGGCTCCGTCATGCGGGAAAACCGGCCCGGAACCGTTGTACAGTGGAGGGTTTCGATACCGGGGACGGTTTTCAGCACCTTGATTTCCCCGGAGGAGCCGTCCTTGAAAAACTGGCCGATCAAAACCTGCTTCTCTGCCCCCGCCATGCGCAGGGCCAGGCCCATGGCGGCGGTGGTTTTGCCCTTGCCATCGCCGCAGTAAATATGAATCATCTCAAACCACCCGATCCAGGACCTTGTACACAAAGTCCATGTTGAGGCCGCTCCGCACGGCATCCGCCAGGATGTCATACTGCTGCTGCTTGTAGGCATCGGCATCGAAGCTCTCGGATTCCGCCGGGTCCAGGCCCTTCCGGCGGCACAGGTCCGCTACCACCGCCTGGGCAATGCCCGCCTCGTCAAAAATGCCGTGGATATAGCTTCCGTAGACCGTGCCCGCATTCAGGATCGGGGGCAGCGTACCGTTCTCGTCCCGGCCCATGTGGATTTCATAGCCCCGGTAGGCAAGGCCGGACAGACTGTGCAGCACGCCCGCAACCTGCGGGAACACACCGGAGGTCTGCCGCTGCACCTTGTCCCCCCGGAACACCGTATCCATTTCCAACAGGCCCATGCCGTTTACCTTGGTGATGCCCGCCGCCTCCACCTGGTCCGGGTCAGAAACGGTGGTGCCCAGCATCTGGAAGCCCCCGCAGATGCCGAAAATCACGCTGCCCCGGTCGTGACAGTGGAGAATGGCCGCCTCCAGGCCGCTCTGCCGCAGCCACAAGAGGTCCGCGATGGTGCTCTTGGTTCCGGGAATCAGGATCATGTCCGGCTCCATCAGCTGGTCCGGCCGCTCGATATAGCGCACAGACACATTTGGGAACCGCTCCAGAGGGCTCACATCCGTGAAGTTGGAGATCCGGGGCAGCCGGATCACCGCAATGTCGATGGCCTTGCGGGTGGTCTCCCGGGTAAAGCGGGTGGAGAGGCTGTCCTCATCGTCAATGTCCACATGGGTATAGGGGATGACACCCGCTACGGGAACACCGCAGATTTTTTCCAGAATGTCGATGCCCGGCTGCAAAATGGCCCGGTCTCCCCGGAATTTGTTGACGATGGTGCCCTTCACCCGGCGGCGCTCCGACTCCTCCAGCAGGGCGATGGTTCCGTAGAGCTGGGCGAACACACCGCCCCGGTCAATGTCCCCCACCAGCAGCACCGGCGCGTCCACCAGCTCCGCCAGGCCCATATTCACAATGTCCTGCTCCTTCAGGTTGATCTCCGCGGGGCTGCCCGCGCCCTCGATGACGATGATATCGTTCTCCGCCGCCAGGGAGTGATAAGCCTCCAGCACCTGGGGCACAAACTCCCGCTTGCGCCGGTAGTATTCCATGGCTCGCATATTGCCCATGGCCACGCCGTTGACGATAACCTGGCTGCCCACATCGGTGGTGGGCTTTAGAAGAATGGGGTTCATCCGCACATCCGGCGCGATCCCCGCCGCCTCCGCCTGCACCACCTGGGCCCGGCCCATCTCCCCCCCGGCGGCGGTGATAAAGGAATTCAGGGCCATATTCTGACTCTTAAAGGGTGCTACCCGATAGCCGTCCTGCTTGAATATCCGGCACAGCCCCGCCGCCAACAGACTTTTGCCCGCGTTGGACATGGTGCCCTGGATCATAATGTTCTTTGCCATAGCGTGTTTCCTCCTTCTATTACGCGCTCCAACGCTTCTATCAGCTGCTCATTCTCCTCCGGCAGCTTCACCGCCACCCGATACCAGCCCTCACCGAGACCAATATAGTTGGCACAGCTGCGGATCTGGATGCCCTGCTCCAGCAGGGGGGCACGGAGCTCCCGGTCCGCGTGGAAGAGGATGTAGTTCGTCCGGGATGGGATGACCGTAAAGCCCAGCCGTTCCAGGGCCGCCGAGAGAATGGGGCGCTGGGTGTGGATGGTGTCGTTGGCCTTTTGCAGGAATTCCCCCGCCCCCAGCGCCGCGATACCCGCCGCCTGGGCGGGAATGGACACATTCCAGGGCTGCACCTGGCGGCCCATGGTTTTCAGTAGCCGTTCATTTCCCGTCAGGCAGTAGCCCAGGCGGAGGCCCGCCATGCCGTAGCTTTTGGTAAAGGCTTTTAGCAGCAGCAGATTCTCCGTCCTCTCCAGGAAGGGCTTCATGCTGACCCCTTCCCCGCCCTGGGTCAAATCCAAAAAGCACTCATCGATAAAGAGGAAGATGCCCTTCCGGCGGCATACCTCCAGAATCTTTTCCATCAGCGGACGCTCCGTCACCTGGCCCGTGGGGTTGTTGGGGTTGCAGAGCATCAGCAGTTCCCCGTCAAAGCGCTCCAGGTCGTCCAGGAATTCCTCCGTCAGGGCGAAGTTCGCCTCCTGCCGCAGCAGGTAATGGTCTACCTCCGTGCCGAAGACCTGTAACGCCGTCTCATACTCGCTGAAGCAGGGAGACAGCACCAGGGCCTTCCGGGGCCGCAGGGCCATGCAGCAGGAGAAGATCAGCTCCGCCGCCCCGTTGCCGCAGAGGACTCGTCTGGGGTCCACCTGCTCAAACGCCGCAATGGCCTTCACCAGTCCCCGGCAATAGGGGTCCGGATAGCACCGCAGCGCCTCTACGCTGCCCGCCACCGCGTCCTTCACCGCCTGGGGGGTGCCGTAGGGGTTGATATTGGCGGAAAAATCCAGCCGGATTTCCCTGGAATAAAGGTCCCCGCCGTGGGGGTTGGGGGTTTCGTAAAGCATTTGGGTTTCCTCGAATTTCTAAAGTTGTAAAGGGGAACGAATTGACAATTCGTATCTCCCTCCAGCCCGGATCATACCAGCAGCCAAACCAGTCGGCACAGCAAGCACACCGCCAGCATCACCGCCGTGGTGCCGTACATGAGCTTGCAGCTCAGCGGGATATCCTCCGGGGTGATCTCCCGCAGGGGGTCGCCTATGTATTTCTTTTTGTGGAGCACGCCGTGGTAATAGGCATCGCCCGCCAGGCGCAGGCCTAAGAGCCCCGCGCAGACCGACTCCGTCTGGGCGGAGTTGGGGCTGGCGTGGTTGTAGCGGTCCCGTTTGAAGATTTTCCAGCCGTTTTGGAGATTGAGCTTCAGAATCCATCCTGCCAGCAGCATGGCAAGGGCGCTGATGCGGGCGGGGATGTAATTGAACACATCGTCCAGCTTGGCGGGGATGCAGCCGATATTCTTATAGGGCATCTCCACGTAGCCCAGCATGGAGTCCATGGTGTTCACGGCCTTGTAGGCCATGGCCAGCGGGGCCCCGCCCAGGGCAAAATAGAGCATGGGGGCAATGACCCCGTCCGAGCAGTTCTCCGCCACGGTTTCCACCGCCGCCCGGGTCACCGCCGGAGCATCCAATTCCTGGGTATCCCGGCCCACAATCATGGATACGGCGTAACGGGCATCCTGGATGGTGCCGGTTTTCAGAGCGGTATAGACCTTCATGCTCTCGGTTTTCAGGCTCTTTGCCGCCAGAACCTGCCAGCACAGGATGCTGCTCACCGCCAGCCGCAGCCAGGGATGCACCAGCCCCGCCAGCTTGAGAAGCCCCAATGGCACCAGGAAGCTCACCGCCACGGTGAGCACCCAGAGGATGCCCCCGGCGGTCATCTCCCCGGCCCTGGTCTTGGGCAGCAGGGCCCGCAGCCCCTTTTCCAGGGCGGAAATCAGCTTCCCGATGGCCACCACCGGATGAGGCATGGAATGGGGGTCCCCCAGCAGGCAGTCCAGGAGAAAGCCAATGATCAGGGAGAGAAAAATTTCGTGTTGCATGGTTGGTTCCTTCGTTTCTTTCGCCGGAGCTTGCAGTCAACAAATAATTGTCAATGCGAATCAATAGTTAAAATGTTCATGGTTCCACGGAAATTCCGGAAACTTCAAAACTTCTGAGTCTCGTAGGGGCGGCTACCAGCCGCCCGGAGACGACGGGGTTTCGTGTTTGGTCTTCACAGTTCACTTTCGATACCTTCCGGGCGGCTGGTAGCCGCCCCTACGGGCCGTCAACTCTTGATTCACATTGTCAATTGTCAATTCGTCCTCTGTCATGCCCCAAGCATTCAATCTATCTTCCGATAAAGGTAAACAAATAAATCGGATTCTGCCCCTGCATCATGGTGTAGGGGCCCACCTTATGGCCCTGGGCGGCGGTGAGGGTGAGCACCTCGGCAGGGTATCGCTTGCTGAGCCTTGCCAGCTCCGCCACGGTTTCCAGGGCCACGGCGGCGGCCACGATGCGGGCGGCGGGGTTTTTGTCCCAGGCCGCGTTCAGGATGGCCTCCATATTGCCGGAGCTGCCGCCGATGAAGACGTGGGTGGGGGCGGGCAGACTTTCGCAGCCCTGGGGGGCCAGGGCCTCTACCGCCGTCAGATTGGTGACATGGAGGTTTGCCGCGTTCTCCCGCAGCAGGGCCAGAGCCTCCGGCTTCTTCTCCACCGCGTAGGTGTGGCCCAGGTCCGCCTGCATGGCCATCTCAATGGATACGCTGCCGGTGCCCGCGCCAATGTCCCAGCAGACGGACTGCCGGGTCAGCCCCAGCTTGGAAAGGGCCACGGCCCGCACTTCACTTTTTGTCATGGGCACCACCGTGCCATCGGCATGGCTGCCCCGGTGGAAGGTGCTGTCCGGCAGGCCCTGGGTCACCACACCGAAGCCGCCGCCGGTGATCAGGGCAACGCTTAGTTTATCAAATGTGCGCTGAGCCAGCTCCTGGGCCGTGCCCTGGGTAATCATCTCCTGGGGGTAGCCCAGCTGTTCGCCCACGGCAACCTGCACCGCCCCCAGCCCGGCATCCGCCAGACTGCGGCAGAGCTTCTGCATCCCGTCCGCACCGCCCACCAGGGCAAACACCTTGGGATTCCGGCGAACGGCTCCCGCAATGTCCCCCTCCCGGCCATGGAGGCTCATGCAGTACACATCCTCATAGGAGACACCCAGCCGGGCGCAGAGCATCACCAGGCTGGAAAGCCCCGGCTCCAGCGTGACTTTTTGCCCGGAAAGCAGGGGCAGCAGCTTTTTCGCGCCGCTGTAGAAGCCCACGTCCCCCGCCATGACCACGGCGAATTTACCGCACTCCGGGTGATTGAAAATGGCATCCCGGATGGTCTCCGGGGCAATGGCCTCCACCTTCAGCTGTCCCGGCGCGGCCACCGCCTCCAGCATCCGGGCCGCGCCGATCAGGCAGTCCGCCTGGGCGATGGCCTCCATGGCCGCCAGAGTCTGATGGTTCCGATCTCCGGGGCCGATGCCCACAACGGCAATCTCCGGCTGAACCCGGAAGGCGAACCGCTGCCGCAGCTCCCGGACCACCTCCCCGAAGGAAAGCCCCGGTGCGCTCTCCGGCCGGCCGATGACCAGCAGGGTCACCCCGGCCTTTTTCGCCGCCTCTACCTTTTCCCAGAAGCCGCCCCGGGCTCCGGTCTGCTTGGTCACCAGAATGGACGCGCCGCAGGCCCGGAGCATGGCAATGTTCAGGTCCTCCGGAAAGGGGCCCTGCATGGCGTAGATATGGGCCGCGGGCAGCCCCGTCTCCCGGCAGGCGGCAATGCTGCTCTCCACCGGCAGGACCCGGGCGTAAACCCGGGTTTCATAGTCCGTCAGGGCGGCGTAGGCCTTCAGCTCCTTGCTGCCGGTGGTCAGGAAAATCTTTCCGGGGAGCTTTTCCAGCAGCGCCACAGCCTCCGCCGTGGAGTCCGCCCAGAGGCAGTTCTCCGGCACGCCGCCGTCCCGCAGCAGCCGCAGATAGGGGGTCTGGGTCGCCTCGCAGGCGGCACGGATATTGTCTGTAACAATGGGGGCGTAGGGGTGGGTGGCATCCACCACGCAGTCGAATTTCCGGCTGCGGAACAGTTCCTCCATGGCGGCCCCGTCCAGCCGCTGGGCGGAGACCTCCACGCCGGGGATCTCCTCTAAGAGCTCCCCGCCGTATTCCGTGGCCGCGCAGGCCAGAACCTCCGCCTGCCCTGCCAGCCATTTTACCAGGGCCCGCCCGTCCGCCGTTCCGGCGAAGACACAGAGCTTATACATCCCGGTATCCTCTGGGGGTCACCAGGTTTCCGGCAAGCACCTTGGTCATCCGGTTGCCGATGAACACGGTGCAGAACATATCCGCGTCAAAATCCCGAAGCTCCTTCAGCGTCAGGATGGTCTTGCTCTGGCCGTCTCTTCCAATATTGCGCACCACGCCGCAGGGCCGGTCCTCCGGCATGGTCTTGAGCAGAATGTCGCAGGCCCGGGCCAGATGATCAGGCCGTCCGTGGCTCTTGGGGTTGTAGAGAACAATGCTCAGGTCCGCCTGGGCGGCGTGCTCCAGCCGGGCCGCGATCTTCTCCCAGGGGGTCAGCCGGTCCGACAGGCTGATCACCGCGAAATCATGGGTCAGCGGGGCCCCAAGCACCGCGCCGCCGGAGCAGGCGGCGGTGAGGCCGGGGATGACCTCCGTATCGATGGAAGTATCCTCCCCCAGCAGCTCATAGATGAGGGCCGCCATGCCGTAAATGCCGCTGTCGCCGGAGCAGACCATGGCAACGGTCTTGCCCTTCTGGGCCTCTTCAATGGCCATGCGGCACCGGTCAGCCTCCTGGGTCATGGGGGTGGACAGATATTCCTTATTGGGATACCGGTCCTTCACCAGATCCACATACACGGGATAGCCCACGATCACCTGGCACTCCTGCAAGGCCCGGTCGGCCCGAATGGTCATATTCTCATAATTTCCGGGGCCAATGCCCACAATATACAGCTTCAAAAGGATACCTCCCAATCTTTCTCGGCCACCGCCACGGTCACGCCCTGGCAGGCCGTTTTCTTCACAATCCGTGTTCCGCCCAGCTTCACCGCCGCCCGCTCGCACACATTGTCCACCCCGGTTACGGAGGTGACAAATGGAGAGGGGGTGAATTCCCCGGGCACCGCCCGGAGCTCCTCGGCAGAGAAGAACTGAACGGGAATATTCAGCTCCCGGCAGCAGTCCAGCAGTCCCTGCTCGTCCGCTTTTAAATCAATGGAAGCGGCGGCGCAGAGGGCCGCGGGGTTCAGGTTGTTTTCCTCCAGAACCCGCTCCACCGCCTGGGCAATGGCCTGCCTGGGCGTTCCCCGGCGGCAGCCCAGACCCAGCAGCAGCACCTTCGGCGTCAGACACAGAGTTTTGGTGAAGGGCGCTGCCCTGTGGACCCCCACATAGATACCCAGCGCCCCGGTATCCCCCGGCACCAGTCCGGCGGGCAGGTTGCCCGGCATCTGTTTTTCACACCGGATAGGCACGGGGCCCTCTAAAATGGCGGCGGACACCGCCTTGGCCAAAGCCATGCTGCCGATGTGCAGCCCCCGCTCCGCCGCCCAGGTATCCACAGAGAACTTTCCCTCCACGTCCGTGGCCGTGGTGACGACGCTCTGGGCTCCCAGGGCAGCCGCCAAAACCCGGGCCAGGGCGTTGGCCCCGCCGATGTGGCCGGAGAGCAGCGGGATGACGAAGGTTCCCCCCTCGTCAATCACCAGCACGCCGGGGTCCTGCTTCTTATCCTTCACCCAGGGGGCAATACCCCGGACGGCCATGCCGGTGCTGCCGATAAAAACCATCTGATCACACCAGGCGAAAAGCTGGCCCACCGCCTCTGTCAGCGGGGGATGGTAGGTTTCAAAGTCCGGCTCGCCAAACTTTTCCATAGTCATCATCCGGGTTTCCGCCGCCCCCAGGGTAATCTTTACCCTTCTTGCCAGGACGCAGCCCCGGCGGGTGAAGGCCAGGATGCTCAGTCGCATTTTTTCGCCGCCTCGTGGAAGGGGCGCTCATAGCTGGGGTCATAGAGGAAGGACTTAGCGTAGTTCTCTCCCATGCAGTCGCCCACGATGATCAGGCTGGTGCGGGTCAGGTTGTTCTCCGTCACGGTCTTGTGCAGGGTGTCCACGGTGCAGTGGTAGATGCGCTCATCGGGCCAGCTGGCCTTGAACACCACCGCCACGGGGGTAGAGCCGGGATAGCCCCCCTCCATGAGCTCCTGCTGCAGCTCCTCCGTCAGCCGGGTGCTGAGGTACAGGCACATGGTGGCCCGGTGGGCCGCCAGAGAGCGGATGCTCTCCTTCTCCGGCACCTTGGTCCGGCCGGACTGCCGGGTAATGATCACGGTCTGGCTCACCTCCGGCAGGGTGAATTCCTGCTTCAGAGAGGCCGCAGCCCCGCAGAAGGCGCTGACGCCGGGGGTTACATCGTATTCAATCCCACGGGGAATCAGCTCATCGAACTGCTCCCGCACCGCGCCGTAAATGCTGCTGTCGCCGGTGTGCAGCCGCACAGTTGTTTTGCCCTGGGCCTCCGCCTGGACAATGACGGCGGTGGTCTCCTCCAGGGTCATCTTGGCGCTGTTGTGAATCTCGCAGCCTTCCTTACAGTTGTTCAGCAGCTCCGGATTCACCAGGGACCCGGCATAGATCACCACGTCCGCTTCGGACAGGAGCCGCGCCCCCCGCACCGTAATCAAATCCGCCGCGCCGCACCCGGCGCCGACAAAGTGTACCATATTGTTACCTCCTGTGTATATGTTTGTCGTATGTAAACTTGTGTTTGTCGGACAGCCCGGTTGAACGTATACCCCCGGAGGGAGGCCTCAGCCTTCCCCTTCTTGTGTTATCATATCAAGTGCAACAGTAAATAAAAAAGTAGCAACTCATAGAAAAATCCAGTACAA
>CAKTJX010000024.1 GCA_934569045.1 uncultured Oscillospiraceae bacterium | reverse complement strand
CCAACTACAACACCGCCGGCACCGCCAAGCTGGTCATCAACACCATGATCCAGAAGTACGGCCACGACGAGGGCATCCAGTACCTGGTAGACCTGGATAAGAACATTGAGGTTTACACCAAGTCCGGCTCCGGCCCCTCCAAGAATGTGGGCACCGGCGAGTGCGTCATCGGCATCGGCTTCCTGCATGACGGCATTACCCAGATTGTGGACAACGGCTACACCAACGTGGAGCTGGTAATCCCCTCCAGCGGCACCTCCTTCGAGGTGGGCGCCACCGCCATCTTCAAGGGCGCTGCCCATGAGAACGCCGCCAAGCTGTGGATTGAGTACGCTCTGTCCCCCGAGTGCGTGAACCTGGCTGCCCAGAACGGCTCCTACCAGTTCCTGGTCATCGACAACGCCACCCAGCCCGAGGTTGCCATGCAGTTCGGCCTGGACCCCGACAACGTGATGGACTACGACTTTGAAGACGCCAAGGCCAACATCGGCACTTACATTGAGGAAGTTATGAACGCCCTGAACGCCGGCGGCGCGGACACCGGCGCGGATCGGTTCAAGACCGAGTAATTCCAAGCCCCCAATAGCCAACGAGAGGCGGCGGCTTCTGCCGCCGCCTCTTTCTTTCTGAAAAAAATCTAGGAGGACCCGCCTATGGCAAAGAACCAGAGCGCGGCGCTGGACCGGAAAAAGCTGATGGCTGACCCCATTCTGGTGACCACCATTGTCGTGCTGATCGCATTTTTAACACTGTTTATCCTCTACCCCCTGGCCATCCTGCTGGTGGACAGCTTTGTAGGGGACGGGGGCTTTTCGTTCAGCGTATTCCAACGCATTTTTGACATGCCCTCCTTTACAAGAGCCATTACCAATACCCTGAAGGTGGGCTTCCTGGTTGGCATTCTCTCCACGCTGGTGGGCCTGCTGTTCGCCTATGTGGAAGTGTATGTGAAGATGGATAAGTTTGTGGGCGGGCTTTTCAAAGTCGTCTCCATGCTGCCTGTGGTGTCGCCCCCCTTCGTATTGAGCCTTTCCATGATCATGCTCTTCGGCAAGGCGGGCATCATCACCCGGTTTTTGCTGGGCATCTACGACAACAGCGTCTATGGCTTCTGGGGCATCGCCGTGGTGCAAACCCTGACCTTCTTCCCGGTGTGCTACATGATGCTGAAGGGCCTGCTGAAAAACATCGACCCCTCCTTGGAGGAGGCGGCCCGGGATATGGGCGCTTCCCGGTGGAAGGTCTTTACCAGCGTGACCCTGCCGCTGATGCTGCCGGGCCTGGGCAACGCCTTCCTGGTGACCTTTATTGAGTCCATCGCGGACTTCGCCAACCCCATGATCATCGGCGGCTCCTACGATACCCTGGCTACCACCATCTACTTACAGATCACCGGCGCTTACGACAAGGCCGGTGCCGCCGCCATGGCCGTGGTGCTGCTGTGCATCACCCTGGCCATGTTCATGGTTCAGAAGTATTACTTAGAGCGCAAGACCGCCGCCACCCTGACGGGCAAGGCCTCCCGGGGCAGAATGCTGATTACAGACCGGAGCGTAAAGATTCCGCTGACGGTGCTGTGCGCGCTGGTGGCCCTGTTCGTCATCCTCATGTATCTGTGCGTGCCCATCGGGGCCTGCTTCCCCACCTGGGGCTTTAAGTTCTTCCCCCTGACGGGCAAATGGTTCAAGCTGGTATTCTCCCGCTACCATGGCCTCCAGGCCTTCCGGGATTCCTTCGTGCTGAGCCTGATCTCCGCCCCCATTACGGCGCTGCTGAGCATGATCATCTCCTATCTGGTGGTCAAGCGGAAATTCAGGGCCAAGGGCTTTATTGAGGCGGTTTCCATGCTGGCTATGGCCGTGCCCGGCACGGTGCTGGGCGTGGGCTATATCCGGGGCTTCTCCGGCGGCCTGTTCCACACGGGGCTGATGCAGGGGCTCTACGGCACCGCCGCGATTCTGATTATCGTCTTTGTGGTCCGCTCCCTGCCCACCGGCACCCGCAGCGGCATTTCCGCCCTGCGGCAGATCGACAAATCCATTGAGGAGTCCGCCTACGACATGGGTGCGGACAGCTTCCGGGTGTTTATGACCGTGACGCTGCCGCTGATCAAGGACTCCTTCCTCAGCGGTCTTGTCACCGCCTTTGTCCGCAGCATCACCGCCATCTCCGCCATCATCCTGCTGGTGACACCCCAGTTCCTGCTGATCACCGTGCAGATCAACGAATTCGCGGAAAAGGGCTCCTACAGCCTGGCCTGCGCCTTCGCCACCATCCTCATCGGCATCACCTACGGCAGCGTGCTGCTGATGAATCTGGTGACCAAGTACTTTGGCACCAGCAGAAAAATCAAGGAGGGCAAGTAAGCCATGGAAAAAGTGAAAAAAGGTGTGCGCCTGGAGCACATTTCCAAAATCTACCAGGACCCCAAAACCGGCAAGGACTTTTACGCCGTGCGTGACAACTCCCTGACCATCCAGCCCGGCGAATTTGTCACCCTGCTGGGCCCCTCCGGCTGCGGCAAGACCACCACATTGCGGATGATCGCGGGCTTTGAAAGCCCGGACGAGGGCGAAATTTACCTGGGTGACGAGCCCATCAACGCCCTGACCCCCAACAAGCGGGACACCGCCATGGTGTTCCAGAGCTACGCTTTGCTGCCCCACTACAACGTCTTCGACAACGTGGCCTACGGCCTGAAGCTGCGCCATGTGCCCAAGGATGAGATCAAAGAGCGGGTTATGAAGATTCTGGACCTGGTGGAGCTCAGTGGCATGGAGGGCCGCATGACCAACCAGCTCTCCGGCGGCCAGCAGCAGCGGGTGGCCCTGGCACGAGCTCTCGTCATTGAGCCCAGCGTGCTGCTGTTTGACGAGCCCCTCAGCAACCTGGATGCCAAACTCCGGGTGACCATGCGCACGGAGATCCGCCGCATCCAGCAGGAGGTGGGCATCACCGCCATCTACGTCACCCACGATCAGAGCGAGGCCATGGCATTGTCCGACCGGATCATCATCATGCGCTCCGGCGTGGTGGAGCAGATGGGCTCCCCCCAGGAGATCTACTACCACCCCGTCAACGAGTTCGTGGCCGACTTCATCGGCGAGGCCAACTTCCTGAAGGGGAAACTGGAGAAGCTGGAGGGAAACCGGGCCCAGATCAATGTGTCCGGCGACATCTGCCACGTGGAGGCCCAGCCCGACATGCAGGTGGGCAGGGACTATACCATCGTCCTGCGCCCAGAGGCCGCGGGCCTTGCCGAGGAGGGCGGCCTGCCCTGCAAGGTGATCCTCTCCTGCTTCATGGGCAGCTACCAGAACTACCACGTCCAGGTAGGCGACACCGTGGTCAAGCTCACGGACCCCAACCCCAAGAACAAAAAAATCTACCAGGTCGGCGACAAGTGCCGCCTGATCTTCAACCCGGACAGCGTACACGTCCTGTAAAAAGAATTGCCCCTCCGCGGCAGGGCGGAGGGGCTGTTTTTTTAGGCGCGAATTGAGGCTCGTAGTAAAGCGCCCTGAAAAAGGTAGCTCCTGACCTTCCCCGGCGTATGCATACACCTGCAGCCTGCAAAATCTCCCCACGCCATTGCCCTCCCGGCAAAATAATGATAGAATAAAAGACAGGAATGGAGGCGCGCTTATGACAAACCGGGAGCTCCTGTATATCAAAACCATTGCGGAAACCCACAACATCACCCATGCGGCCCAAAAGCTCTCCGTGGCCCAGCCGTCGCTGACCCAGAGTTTGCAGCGGGTGGAGAAAACACTGAACTGCACCCTGTTTGACCGGCGAAAGAACGGGCTGTTCCTGACGGAGGCTGGAAAGCTCTACTACGACACCGCCTGCAAAATCCTTTCGGAATGGGAGGCGCTGCTTTCCCAGCTGGAACAGAACAACGCGCAAAAAGGAGGCACCCTGAAAATCGGTGCCTCCTGGTATCATACGCTTCTGGTGCTGACCCCCATGCTTCCGGACTACCGGAGGCAATTTCCTCTGGTAAATCTACAGCTGACGGAGCAGAAAAGCGCCGATCTGCTTCAACGGCTGGAGCGTAGGGAGCTGGACCTGATCCTGGTCCATGAATATCCGGCAGAGTATCCCGCGCCGTATGACGCGGGAGATACAGGTCTGCTGCGGCTGCCGCTGGGGGAGGAACCATTCTGTATTGTACTCCCCCGGAAATTTGCGCTGTCCGGCCAGGAAGCAGGCAAGCCATACCCGGTTCTGCCGCCGGAAGCGCTGAAAGGTATTCCCCTGATTCGCTTCAGTCCGGGGCAGCGCATCGGTCAGATCTGCGATTTCGTCTTTGATCAGGCAGGCTTTCAACCGCCTGCGGCCATCACGACCTACAGCTTCCCAAGTGCCCTGGAGCTGGCCGCCAGCGGCCTGGGGGCGGCGATTCTGCCGGAAGGCTACGTCCGCGCCCAGGTCGGGCCGGACGCGCCCATGCAGGTGTTTTCCATTGGGGCGCAGTATCACGCCTACTGGCGCAGCGCGGCGGTGTACCCTGCGCAAACCCGCCGGGCCCCCGCCCTAGAAGCCTTTCTGGAGTGTCTGAAACGGGACCGCGAAAAGCGGCGGCTCCGGTAAATCCCCTTCAGCAGCAGGAAATCATTCGTGCCGCTCCAGCCAGGTTCTGATCCACGCAGCAATTTGCAGGCTGTTCTTCTCCAGCATCATCATGTGGCCGTTTCCGTGGATGCCCACGTCCTCCAGCCGGACAAAATCGTGGGGAACGCCGAATTGGTTCAGGACCAGGGAGGTCAGATGGTCGTAGCCCGCGTGGTAAGATGCCTCGCTGGTCAGCAGCACAATGGGGATACCCGCCAGCCGGGGCAGCTTCCACCGGGACTCCCGGAGAATCCAGCCGTCATTCAGCCCCGATGCCGGGGCCGGATACAGCTCCAGCGGAAATTCCTCCGGGTCGGAAACCGGGGGCTCAAAATGCATAGGCAGGTCGGCAATGCCGAAATTTTTTGCCTTCGCCTGGGACAAATCCGTGGAGAAGGGAGGGCCGGAGGGCTCCAAGGCCACGATGCCCTTTACCAGCTCCGGCTGGGCATCCGCCAGCAGCCAGCCAAAGGGACCTGCCTGGGAGTGGGTCAGCAGGATGGCGGGGCCAGTCAGCTTCAGAAGCGCGCTCCCCGCATCCAGCATCAGCTGCTGAGCGGCGCGGTTGCTGGGCAGGTACTCCACCTGGGATTTGAGAAACTGCTCCAGCGCCTCCTTCCCTTCCGGCCACTGGGTATGCAGCGCGGCCTGGGGCCATCTGCCCACATTGGTGGTAAACCGTTCCAGTGCTTCGATGGGATGGTGGATCGTAGGGCCATTGGCCGCGGGATGCCAGGGAGAGCGGCCTCTGGCAGGCTGCTCCGCCAAATAGACCACATAGCCCTGGGATACAAAATAATCCGCCCAGCCCACGCGCCCATCCGGGGTGAGCATCCAGCCCACATTGGTCTGGCCCGCGCCGTGGAACAGGATGATGGGGTAGGGATGCCGCGGCTCTTTTGGGGTGAGCACCTCCACATACATCTGGTCGCAGATGTAGCGGCCCCGCTCGTCCTCTGTCTCCCGGCCGCCCACATAGAAAATTCCACGCCCAGCAACGGCGCTCTGGTCAATCAAGGGAATGTTCATAATAACCTCCTGGCAAAAAAATTTACAGGAATAGTATATCTGACGTTTTCCCCCAAGTAAAATACCGAAAAAAGATGCTTGCATAGGACTTACCTATGGTGAGCATCCGGCTTATCTGATTCCTTCGCCCTGTGGCAAAGAGGAAAACCGCATCGCCCAGTCCATTTTGGAACCGGGCGATGCGGTTTATTTCTGAGATAGGAAACAGGAAACGCGCTCAGCCGCCGTAGCCGAAGCCCCAGCCGGGGAAGCCGCGGTAGCCCTGGCTGCCCTGATTGCTCTGGCTGCTCTGCTGCTGGACGGTGGCCTGCTCCTCGTTGGCGGACTGAATCTGACGGCCCACGGTGATGGTAAGCTCCATGGTCTCGCCCTGACGGTAGACGGTGAGCTTCAGCTCGTCACCGGGGTTGCAGGCCCGGACAGCCTTCACCAGGTCGTTGCTGGAGGTGATCTCCTCCCCGTTGACGGCCGTAATGATATCGTTCACCTGCAATCCCGCCTGCTCGGCAGGACTTTCCTTGGTGACGGACTGGACGGAAGCGCCGCCGGGCAGACCGTACTTCTGGGTCTCCTCGCTGACGGTGAGGACGCTGACACCGATATAGGGCTTCTCAATGTAGCCATTCTCAATGATGCTGGTGACAATGCTGTACACATGGTTGATGGGGATGGCGAAGCCGATGTTATCGATGGAGGCGCTGGAAGAGGAGGAAGAGCTGGAATACTTGGCGTTGGTGATGCCAACGACCTCGCCGTACATATTGAACAGCGCGCCGCCGGAGTTGCCGGAGTTGATGGCGCAGTCGGTCTGGATCAGGTCCATGGATGTACCCGAGGACATGGTGACCTCCCGGTCCAGGGCGCTGATGATGCCGGAGGTCTGGGAGAAGGTCAGCTCGCCCAGAGGATTGCCGATGGCCACCACATTGTCGCCCACATTCAGCTTGTCGGAGTCGCCGATGACCACAGGGGTCAGGCCTTCGGCATCGATTTTCAGCACGGCCACATCGTTGCTCTCATCGTAGCCGATGAGGGTGGCATCGTAGCTGGTGCCGTCATAGGTGGAGACGGTAATGGAGGTGGCGCCCTCCACAACGTGATAATTGGTCAGGATATAGCCGTCATCGGTGAAGATGAAGCCGGAGCCTGCCGCCGCGCCGGTGGTCTGCTGGCCCCAGAAGTTGGTGGTCACCAGGCTGGTGACGATGCCCACGGTAGAGTTCACATTGGCGGCGTAAACCTCCGCGGCGGTGAGTTCCTTGGAGGAGTCAATCTCCTGAATCTGCAGGACGGACGTCTCCCGCACGCCCTTCATAATGGTGGACACGCCGTCCGAGTATACGGTGGTGGGCTGGTTCTTTGCGGCCAGGGAATTCCCCAGGAAGGCCCCGCCAACACCGCAGCCGCCGCCAACCAGGGCACAGCACAGCACCAGAGCCACAGCCCCCTTGCCGCTCTTCTTCTCCTTCTTGTGGCTGCTGTTCAGGGGAGGCATGGTATTGTCCTGCTGGGGTGCGGAGGGTTCGGAGGTACCGGTGGTTTCGTAGATGGAATCGTCATAATATTCACTCATGGTTTTTTACAGCTCCTTTTGCTGGTATCTTTTCTTTACACCCATACTGTACCACCGAAATCTGAAAAGAAGCTTAAAATACTTCTGAACGAATTGTGAATTATAAGATAAAAAGGCTTCCCCTGGGGGAGGGCATTTATTTACCTTTTTTCCCCTTGCTATTTCCCATGGAATGGGCTATAATACTTCCAAACACAGCGCAATGTTCGCAACACCGCATTCCGGTTTTCCCGGTTAATGCGGTGCTGCTTCCGTTTTGGGGGGATTTGTTATGACTAACTGGCTTCTTCGCACCTTTGTCCCGGGTTCCGACCATCCGGAGGACCCGAAGGTCCGGGCCCTTGTGGGGCGGATGTCGGGGATTGTGGGGATTTTCTGCAACTGCCTGCTGTTTGCCGGGAAGCTGGCGGTGGGACTGCTGACCCACTCGGTTTCCATCACGGCAGACGCCATGAACAACCTCTCCGATGCCACCAGCTCCGTGGTGACCATGCTGGGCTTCCAGCTGGCGGAGCGGCCGGCGGACGAGGATCACCCCTTCGGCCATGCCCGGTACGAATACCTGTCGGGCCTGGCGGTGGCCGCGCTGATTCTGATTATCGGCGTGGAACTGGGCAAGTCCTCCATCGAAAAGATTCTAAGCCCCGCCCCGGTGGAATTTACCGCCGTCACCGCCCTGGTGCTGCTGGCCTCCATCGGCGTCAAGCTGTGGATGTCCCGGTTCAATGCCAAGCTGGGGGAGAAGATTCACTCCGCCACCCTGGCCGCCACCGCCGCGGACAGCCGCAACGATGTGATCACCACCGCCGCCGTGCTTCTGGCCGCCCTGGTGGAGCACTTTACTTATTTTCAGGCCGATGGCTTTATGGGTCTGGCGGTGTCTGCCTTCATCCTCTACAGCGGCGTGGGGCTGGCCAAGGACACCATCTCCCCCCTGCTCGGTGAAAACGCGGACCCGGAGCTGCGGGAGAAGATCGTGGACTACATCCGGGCCAATCCCAAGGTGCTGGGCTTCCACGACCTTATGGTCCATGACTACGGCCCCGGCCAGCGGTTCGCCAGCATCCATGTGGAGATGGACAGCAAGGAGGACCCCATGGAGTGCCACGAGATCATCGACAATCTGGAGCGGGAGTGCCTGCGCAGCCACGGCGTCCACCTGGTAATCCACTATGACCCCGTGGTCACGAATGACCCGGAACTGGACCGGATGCACGTCCGGGTGGAGCAGATTCTCCATACCGTGGATATCCGCCTGGGGGTCCACGATTTCCGCATGGTCCCCGGCAAGGAGCACACCAACCTGATCTTCGACGTCGTGCTCCCCTCCGACCTCCGGGGCCAGGAGGAAAAAATTCAGGAGATTCTGGAGCAGGAGCTGAACCGGGAGGGCGGGGTAAAGTATTACCCCATCATCACCTATGACCAGAGCAGCTTTAACTGAAAATCGGGACGTGCCGCACAGAACGCGGCACGTCCCTCTGCATTTCGGGGCCGGAAAACGGCATTTCGGGCGGATTTTTGTTTCTCTCCCTCACGATATGCTATGATACCGACAGAAAGACGCTTAAAGCGACATTTTGATGGAGTGCTTGAAGCGGAAGCCCCCTCCGGGGCAGAAAGAGAGGACATTTCTATGAAACAGAATTTTGGTTCCAAGCGGCTGTTTGCCATGCTTCTGAGCGTTGCCATGCTGGTGTGCCTGGTGTGCGTTTCCCCGGTGAAGGCCTCCGCAGAGGGAGCGCTGACTTTCCTCTACGCCCAGGACTGCTGGAGAACCCCCGCGTTTCCCAAGGCCGGCGATTCCGTGTCGCTCTATAATATTTCCAAACCCTACGGCGCAAACGGGGTGCAGTGTGAGTCCGCCGCCAACTGGGTTTTGACCCCCATGGGACTGTATACAGGTACATTGTCCGGCAGCGGCACCTATTTTACAAGCATCATCAGCAGCCTTGCCAAGACCTACGGTGTCAGACCGACCCAGGTGCAGGTCTATGAGCTCACAAGAGACGGCGCGCATATCGCCTACGGCGGCATTGCGGCCCGTTCTGATGTTGCAACCATCTTCATTGGTGACAACTACTCCAATGCCCAGGGCTGCGGTTTCCTGCTCACCAATGAGCTGGTGACCGGAAGTATCACCACCACCATTCAGGAGGACGTTTCCACTGTTTCCGGCGGAACCCCTGCCCATACCCACAGCTGGACCGTCACCACCACCGGCAACGGCACCCAGAAGGCCGAGACGGAGGTAAAGTGCACCGGTTGCGATGTGCGCTTCAACGTATTCCTGGAGACCGCCGACATCACTCTGCCCGCCGACTACCATACGCCTATAAAATGGGGCGGCTGGGACACCCTGCCGGAGGGGATCACCGTCTCCGAGGAGCCCGGCATTAAGTATTCCGCCACAGGCAGCAACTACGAAACCGTTCCGGCCAATGAATTCGATGCCAAGCAGGGCCACTATCAGGCCAGCATCCTGGTTATGAACGGCAATGAAGTGCTGGAAAACCTGTATGTAAACTACACCGCCATCGACCCCAAGGCCACCGCCGCCACCGGCGACAACCGGCCCATGGAGCTGATCGTCACCTCCCTGGGCGCCCTCAGCGCCATGGCCTGCGCAGCGTTCCTGGTGGACTGCAAGCGGAAAGCGGGATAACTTTTCCAAAGGCAATATCCGCGCGAATCAAAATAGGACTGTCTGTAGGGGCGGCTATTAGCCGCCCGGAAGCGAGCGGGAGTGAACGTTTCAACCTCACCATACGCTTTCGATGCCTTCCGGGCGGCTGGTAGCCGCCCCTACGGGACTCCAAAGTTTTGAAATTCCCCGAAATATCTATGATATTTGGAACATTTCAGATCTTGATTCGCATTGTATGTATACCCTGTGCTTCCGTTGGTGATAGTGGAAGAAAGAGAGGAACCCTATGTCCCGACAACGCGGAAAATATCAGCGCAAGGCAACGCCCCGCCCCTTTCTGTGGGTGGGGATTTTGTGCTGTGTGCTGGCGCTGATTCCGGCATTTCTTTTTGGAAAATTCCTGCTTCAGGGTGCCAGAGTGCGCTCGGACAGCCGCCGGACGGTGGAGAATTATGTAACCCCGATCAGCACCCAGGCAGCCACGGAAACCGTGCCCCCGGAAACGGCTGCACCGGAGAACACAGCCCCGGCGGCCACCGAGCCCGCCGAAACCACCGCCCCGCCCACAGAGCCCCCCAGGTTCCCCACCATCGACTTTGACGGCCTCCGGGCGAAAAACGGGGATGTGGTGGCCTGGCTTCAGATGCCCGCCCTGGAAAATATCAATTACCCCATCGTCCTGGGAGAGGACAACGCCTACTACACCACTCACAGCTGGGACAACCAGAAGAGCGACAACGGGGCCATCTTCCTGGACTACCGGAACGCCGGGGACTTTTCCCAGCCGCACAACATTCTCTACGGCCACTGCATGAAGGACGGAACCATGTTCCAGCCCCTGGGCAAATGGGAGGGCCCGGAGTTCTTCCGCACCCAGGACAAAACCGTCCTGCTCTTCCTGCCCCAGGAAACCCGGGTTTATGAGATTTTCGCCGTGGAGCGGATCAACGCCCTGGACACCCGGGTCTACACCGCGGATTACACCCAGGATGAGGCCTGGAAAACCGCCCTGCTGGAAACGCAAAAGGCCTCCCAGCACCGGACGGAGGACACCCTGACGGAGGCAGATCAGGTGTTAACCCTCTCCACCTGCATGGGCGGGGTAGAACGGCTGGCGGTGCATGCAGTGTGCAGGGAAATCGTGCCGATTTCCAAGTGACAGTTAACAATGCGAATCCAATGTTGAAGGCCCGTAGGGGCGGCTACCAGCCGCCCGGAAGGTATCGAAAGGGAACTGTGAAGACCAAACACGCTAACCCCGTCGTCTCCGGGCGGCTAATAGCCGCCCCTACAAGGCGCAAAAGTTTTAAAGTCCCCGGAATAGCCATGGGATTATGAACATTCTAACGATTGATTCGCATTGACAATGGACAATTTGCCCCGTTGAACGTATACCCCCCAGCTTCCCCGGAGGGGAAGCTGGGGGGTATACGTTCAACCGAATCTGTAATTACTTACCGCTGACAGCAAAACTCCCCGGACGGGTTGCCGTCCGGGGATTGCTGCGTTTTATCTTACTTCTTCCGCTTCTTGATCACAACCGCCGCGCCTAAGCCGACCGCGGCCACGGCCAGGATGCCGATGGCCAGGCCCAGGCGGACCTGATCGCCGGTCTTGGGGTTGCCTGTACGGGAGACGGCACGCTGCCAGCGGGCGTAGATGGTGGTATCCCGCAGGAAGATCGTATCCTCGTCTACCTTGATGCCCGCGCCGGTGTACCAGCCCAGGAACTTATAGTTCGTGCGGCCGGGGGTGGGAAGAGCACCGTCCAGAACACCGGGCCACTTGGTTTCCATGGTGGTGGAGCTCACGTTCTTGCCGTTCAGCCGCATGGTGCCGCCCTTGGCGTTCAGGGTGACGGTGATGGGCTCGAACTCCTTCCAGTAGGCGTAGACAGTGGCATCGGTCTTGAAGACCGTCGCCTTGCTGGCACCGCCGGGGACCACCAGGCTGCCCTTGCCGTCCTTTTCCGTGTACCAGCCCTGGAACACCCAGCCCTCCCGCTCGTTGGGCACGGGGATATCCTTTGCCTTGACCGTGTTGATGGGGTCCTCCTGGGTGAGCACGTCCACGGTGCGCACGTCCTTGCCGTCCTTGGTGACGGTGAAGCCCTCGCCCACGTCAAAGGTTACCTTCCGGGGGACGTATTCCCACTGGGCATAGAGGGTGATCTCCTCGCCCTGGGTGGTGGTGAGGTTTTTCAGAGTCGTCATGGCCTCGGTGCCGTCGGCGTTCTTCGCCCAGCCGGTGAGCTTGTAGTAGTCCCGGACGAAGGTGGCCGGGGTGATCTCCACATCATAGGCCACGGTCACAGTGTCGGTGGTTTTCAGGGTGTTCTTCACATTGCCGCCGTTGCCGTTGAAGGTGACCTTGTAGGTGATGGGGGTCCACTGGGCAACCAGGGTGGTGTTGGCGGTGTAGACCGTATTCTGGTTTACATAATTTCTTCCATTCTTCCAGACCTTGTTCAGGTCCTCGTTTCTGGTGTAGCCCGTCCGGGTGCCGGGGTCCGGCAGGTTTTCCGTCAGCTTGCCGTCGGTTCCGGTCAGCACGTCTTTGGCTTTCATGGAGCCGCCGTTGGGGTCAAAGTGGACGGTATAGGGCACGGCCAGAACCGCGTAGGTGGAGAACTTGTTGGCGTGGATTTTCACCAGATGATTGATTCGATCTACAGAGTAGCCCTCTCCGTTCCCGTCGGAGAGATTCAGGAAATCCAGGGCCCCCTCGTGAACTCTGGCAACCATCAGCTCCCGGTTCTCGAATTTGTCCCAATCCTGGGCCAGATCGATGTAGAAGGAGAGCGGGGTGCCCGTCTGCTTGAGCTCATATGGCTGGCCATCTTGTTTCTTGGGATAGACAGCCATCTCGATCACGTTTCTGTCGATCTCGTCCAGGCGATCCGGGGACAGGTTCAGCAGGGGATTGGCGGCGTCCTTCCCGGCGTTGTCCTGAACGTAATTTTTCAGCAGCGCCAGGAGGGTCTTCACAGCCGGATTGTCCGACTGTTCCATCCGGATTTCCAGGCCGCTTGCGTCCTTCATAGCATCGCTGTCAAAGAACGCGTCCGGAACCTCCACGCCATCGGGGATAATCGCCTCAAACCATCTTGCGGTGACGGTGGTGTCCTTATCAAACACGGTCTCCGTGGTGACCTTGGTTCCGTCACTCAGATACCAGCCCAGGAAGCGGTAGTCCTTCCGCGCATCGGGGATGGGCAATTCTTCCAGGGTGTTGGCGGGGTTCTGCCGGGTCATACGGGTCACGGTAGGCTCTCCGGAGACCGTGCCGCCCTTTGCGTCAAAGGTGACTGTCCGGACATCGTAGGTCCACTGGGCATAGAGGGTTACAGAGGCCCCGTCCGTGGTCGTCAGGTTATTCAGGTCTGTAACCGGGTCCGTGCCGTCGGCGTTCCGGGCCCAGCCGTTGAAGGTGTAGTTCTCTCTTTCAAAGGTCGGCCCGTCAACGTTCGCACCGTAGGACACCGAAACCGGCTCCGTTACGGCAGCCCCGCTATCCCGCAGCGTGCCGCCGTTTCCGTTAAAGGTGACGGTGTAGGTAATGGGGGTCCAGGCAGCGTAAACTGTTGCGTCACCCTCAAAAATCGTATCCTTATCAATCTTTTCGCCGGAGCCGTCCTGATTCCGATACCAGCCGTCAAAAATGTAGCCGTCTCTGGTAGGTGTGGGCAGGGAGTCCAGTTTCTGCACGTCGTTGAGTTCCGCGTCGGTGGGCGTTACGCTGCCGCCGTTGGGGTCGAAGGTGACCACTGCTTTGCGCCAGATGGCGTAGAGGGTGATGTCCTCGTTGGGTGTGATATCCGTATTCGCTTCTGTCGCATCGGGGTCCGTCGCCCAACCTACAAAGACATACCCCTTGCGGGTTGCCGTCTGTGTCGGCGTATACTTCTGCCCCTTCGGAACATCCACGCTGGCAGAATCAGCCGTACCGCCCACCGTGCCGCCGTTGCCGTTAAAAGTAACTTTACTAATAGGGGTCCATTTGGCATAGAGGATGGTATCATCCACAAAATAGGTTCCATCTGCTGTCACAATGTCGCCGTTACATTCCTCGTCCTGATACCAGCCGTCAAACTTGTAGCCGTCTCTGGTGGGAGTGGGCAGAGAGCTCAGCTGTAGAGAATTATTGACTTGCTCGCTGGTGGACGTTCCGCTGCCGTCGTTGAGGTTAAAGGTGATTATCGGCTTATGCCAGACCGCATAGTACGTCGTATTATCCTTCGTGGGGATGATTTCAAACGATGCATCCGCTGGTGTTGCATTTTGATTCGTCGACCAGCCCTTAAAAACATAACCCGGACGCATAGGATAATAGTCTGTGCTAAACGGTTCGCCCTTTGGTAAATCCCGTTCTTCCCTCAAGAGGCTATAATAAACGCCGCCATTGTAATTCAGTATAATATGAACAGTAGTGACGGCATTTCCCCCGTCCTGGGCTTCCTGCGACTTTGCCTCCGCAGCAACTTTTGCCTTGGCAGCGGCTTCCTCAGCAGCCTTCTTGTCGGCCTCCTCGTCTGCCGGAGTCTTCGCGCTCTGGGGCTCCTGCTTTTCCTTACCCTGGCAGACCGCGTCCACATCCGCGTCCTCCGGGGCGCAGATGGGGCAGTCTTCCCTGCGGGTATCCTCCGTGCACTTTTCCGTGCAGAGGCACTTCTCCACCGGCTCCGCCTCTTCCGCGAAGACTCCAACGGGCACCGCGGACAGGGTCATCACCAGCACCAGGGCCCAGGCAAGGGCTCTGCGAACAGATGTATTTTTCATCATCGATCCCTCCATGATTTTTTCAAAACACGCCGGAAAGCAGACGGGGCAGGCCGCCTGTTTTCCGCCGGGTTTTGGAACTCCTTCTACAGTTACTTTACCACAAATAACAACCGTTTGCAATGAGCAATTTTTTAAGATTGTATAAAGGATTGGGCGGGCGAGTGGAACGTATGCCCTTCCGGGGAAGGTAAAGTTTTTTCTCCGGGGAGATACGTTGATTACAAACGCGAATCAAGTGTTGAAGGCCCGTAGGGGCGGCTACCAGCCGCCCGGAAGGTAACGGGCAAGCGCGGTAAAAACAAACTGCTCAATCCCGACGGCAGACGGGCGGCTGGTAGCCGCCCCTACAAGGCTCAAAAGTTCTTAAATTTTCCAATTCCCCACGAAATTATGAATATTTCAGTGATTGATCTACATTACAGTTACCCCGCCAAAGGCCCCAGGCGGATGACTGCCAGGGTGGCGTCATCCTCGGCGGCGGCGGTGCGGGTCAGGAGGGTCTCCGCCAGGTCGCCGGTGGTGCGGATTTCCGGCTGGGGCTCCGGGGGCGGGTCGAAGACGCAGCCGTCCGTGGCCATCACGAGATACTCTCCCCGGCGCAGGGACAGCCGGGAAATCCGCTCCCCGGCGGCCCCCAGCTCCACCCCCGGCGGCAGGCCCGGGCCGCCTACGGGGCGGACCGTATGGCGGCCCAGGAGCCAGCTGGGGGCGGCTCCCCATTTATATAGAGAGACAAAGCCCGTATCCAGCCGGATTTCCGCCAGGTCCGCCGTCACCGCCCCGCTGCCGCCGGTGAGCAGCAGCTGGGCATTCAGGCTCCGCAGGGCCAGTCCCGGCGGGAGCCCCGCCGTCAGCATCCCCTTCAGGAGCCGGATGCCCTCCATGGCCTCCACCGCGGCAGCCGCCCCCGTGCCCATGCCGTCGCACAGCAGCACATAGAACCTGGGCCCCTGGCCGGGGAAGGCGGCGCAGCGATCCCCGTCCACGGTCCCCTTCTCCCTGGAGCGCACGGAGACGGATACCCGATAGCGGATCTGGTCCACAGTGATGTGTAGGGGCAGCCCGTCCGCCACCCGCCGCAGATACAGGGAAAGCATCCCATATTGCTGGGCCACCGCCATGCGGTATTCCTCCCGCCGGCGCTGCTGCATTTCCAGCAGCCGCTCCCGCTCCCGGAGCCGTGCCGCCTCCCGCAGCACCCGGCCCGTCCGGGGGCAGGAGAAGGACAAGGGGTCGGTAAACACAGTTTCATCCATAGCGTCCTTCTGGGCGCAGCTCCCCTCTCTGGGGCAGTCGGCGCAGGCCATGCTTTTCAGGCGGTCCATGCGGTCCGTCTCCGGGAGTGCCCTGCCCGGCATCTCCAGCAGCCGATGCTGCATACGGCTCAGAACCCCCGCAGCCTGCTCCAGCTGCACCTGGGCCCCGCTGACCCCCCGGCTCCCGGAGGGCAGCAGCCAGGCCCAGGGAATCAGCGCCCCCAGAAGCCCGCCGGTACTCACCCCCAGCCAGGCCCCGATATTCCAGCTGCGGCCCAGGGTCATGCCCAGGATGCATCCGGCGCAGGGGCCGATCATCCGCCGCCAGGGCTCCTTCAGAGGAACAGTGCGCAGGAAGTGGGCCGCGCAGAGCCCCGCCGTCATGCCGGGCAGCCCCGCCGCCTCCAGACCCGTGCCCGCCAGGGCCGCCGCCGGGAGGGGCCCGGATGATGCCAGCGCCCCCGCCGCAAGGCAGGCCATTACCGGCAGCCCCGCCGCGGCCAGGGCCCGGATGCCCAGGGAGAAGGTCATCCACAGGGCCAGGGGATGCATGGTTTTCTGGAGCCAGCCCAGCAGCAGCACCCCCGCAAAGGCCGCTGCGGACCAGATCAGAAGCATCGGCGGGTCCCTGGAAAACACCGCCCCGGCGCTGCCCGCCAGCAGCCCCAGGCACAGGGCCGGAACCCCAAGCCGCTGCTCCCCCGTGAGCCTGCGGCCCAGGGCCAGAAGCAGGGCCGCCGCCGTCCAGAGGAATCCCGGCCCCGCCCCGGCTCCCCAGAACAGGAAGTATCCGGCCCCGGCCCCCAGGGCTGCCGCCAGGGCCCAGCCGAAAGGGCTCGCCGCCACCGCCGCAGCCCCCAGGGGCAGGGGACTCTCCTCCGCCGGAATGGCGCAGAGCAGCAGGGCCCCGCCGCAATAGAGCACCGCCTTGCATATCCGCTCCACCCCCGGCTCCGCCGCCAGGAGAGAAAGCTGCCGCCTGCCCCTGAAAAAATACCCCGCAACCGTCATAACCCCTTGTCCCCTTTCATATCCTTGGTACGCGCCGCCTTTACAAGGCAGACTCTACCACAGCGTGGAGCGGAAAAACGTCAGAAGCCTGCCCCTTGCAATGGGAAATTCTCCGATGTATAATACTTGGAAATCCACATTTTCCGTACAGGAGGACTTATGGCACAAGAATTTGAGGTAAAATACCGTTCTTCCCCGGAGACGCTGGCCGCCCTGGCCGCCCGCTTCGGCCCCTGCACCCCCATCACCATGGAGACCGTCTACTACGATTCGTTGAACGGCAGCCTTTCGATGCGGAAATGGACCCTGCGGCGGCGGCTGGAAAACGGGGTATCGGTCTGCACCCTGAAAACCCCGGGGCAGGGGTTGGCCCGGGGGGAATGGGAGGTCCGCTGCCCGGATATCCGGGAGGCCGTGCCCATGCTTCTTGCCCTTGGGGCCCCGGCGGAGCTGGAAGGGCTCACCGCGGGGGGAATTGTGGAGCGCTGCGCCGCCCGGTTTGTAAGGCAGGCCGCCCAGGTGCGCTTTGGCACGTCTACTCTGGAGCTGGCTCTTGACCAGGGAATCCTGCTGGGGGGCGGAAAGGAAATTCCGCTGTGCGAGGTGGAGGCAGAGCTGAAGGAAGGCCTGGAAGCGGACGCGCTGGCCTTCGGGAAAGCCATCGCCGCGGAATACGGTTTGGCGCCGGAAGAAAAAAGCAAGGCCGCCAGAGCCATGGCCCTGGCGGCGGAAACCGCGTAAAAACCCCGCCTTGACGAACCGGGCGGGGCGTGGTATAGTAAACATGAAAAGAGGGTGCTGCCGATAGACGGTTTGCTCCTCCTTGCGCTACGAAAAAGTAATCGCTTAGCTTGGGAGGCTGTGGGCGGTTACTTTTTCTTGTTCATAATCTGAATGATCAGATCGGCAAGACCGATAAGTACGAGACAAAACGTATAAAGTTCAGAAGTCGTCATACCAGTCACCCCCTTCCGTAAAAGGACAGGGGGCGAAAAAGCTTCTGCACCCCCTGTAGGAAAACCAAAGGAGAAGCAGAACCGCCTACCGTTTTTGAGGGCAGCACCCCGGTTCCGAAGAACCGGGATTATCTTATCAGAGATTTTGCGGAATGTCAATTTCCGCCCGAAGCTGTTGTGAAAAAGCCCCGCAGAATTGCCTTGATTACCTATGCAAATGGTAGTATAATGGCCTTACTTTTACGAAACAGGAGAAACCTATGTTAAATCAGTTTTCCAGATCGCAGCTTGTATTCGGCCAGGAGGCCATGGAGCGGCTGCAGAGCAGCCGGGTGGCTGTGTTTGGCATCGGCGGCGTGGGGGGCTACACGGTAGAGGCCCTGGCCCGCTCCGGGGTGGGGGCACTGGATCTTATTGACGATGATAAGGTATGCCTCACCAACCTGAACCGGCAGCTCTTCGCCACCCGGTCCACCATCGGCAAATACAAGGTGGAGGTGGCCAGAGACCGGATTCTGGACATCAACCCCAAGTGCAATGTCACGATTCATCAGACCTTTTTCATGCCGGACACCAAGGATCAATTCGACTTTTCCCAGTACGACTATGTGGTGGACGCCATCGACACCGTCACCGGCAAGAAGGAGATCATCCTCTGCGCCCGGGCCGCTGGGGTGCCGGTGATCAGCTCCATGGGCGCGGGCAACAAGGTAGAGGCCTCCGCCTTCCGGGTGGCCGATATCTATGAGACCAAGGTGTGCCCCCTGGCGCGGGTCATGCGGAAAATCTGCCGCCAAAACGGAGTGGACCATCTGAAGGTGGTCTACTCCGAGGAGAAGCCCATCCGGCCCCTGGAGGATATGTCCATCTCCTGCCGGGCCCACTGCGTCTGCCCCCCGGGCACAGCCCGGAAATGCACTGAGCGCCGGGATATCCCCGGCTCCACCGCCTTCGCCGTAGCCGCCGCCGGAATGATTCTGGCAGGCGAAGTGGTGAAGGACCTGACGGCCTTTGACCGAGGAGACCGGTAGGGCTGCCGGGGCGGCAGCCCGGTGAAATCCAGCCTGGGGCCGGATTTCACCAGGCGCGGCAGCTGCCCCCCTACTTTACCAGCAGCTCCGCAATCTGAATTGCGTTGGTGGCCGCGCCCTTGCGGACCTGGTCGCCGCAGCACCAGAGGCACAGGCCGTTGTCGTCCGTCAGGTCGGGACGGATGCGGCCTACGAATACGATATCCTGGTCGCTGGTGTCCAGAGGCATGGGGTACTGCTTGTTGGCCAAATCGTCCACCAGCTTGCAGCCGGGGGCCTTGGCAATGGCGGCTCTGGCCTCTTCCACGGTGATCTTCTTATCAAAGTGCAGGCTCACGGAAATGGAGTGGCTGCGGACCACGGGCACCCGGACGCAGGTGCAGCTGACCCGGAGCTCCGGCAGGTGCATGATCTTCCTGCCCTCGTTCTGCATCTTCATTTCCTCGCTGGTGTAGCCCTCGAACTGTTCGCCGCCGATCTGGGGGATCAGGTTGTAGGCGATCTGGTGGGAGAACACCTTGGGCTCGTAGGGCTTACCCTCCCGGATGGCCTCCACCTCGTTCATGAGCTCAATGGGGCCGCCTGCCCCGGCTCCGGACACAGCCTGGTAAGTAGAGGCGGTCATGGTGCGGATGGGAGACAGGGCATTCAGGGCATTCACCGCCGTAACGGTGATGATGGTGGAGCAGTTGGGGTTGGAGATAATGCCCTGGTGTTTCTTCGCGTCCTCCGGGTTGATCTCCGGCACGACCAGGGGCACCTTGGGGTCCAGGCGGAAGGCGGAGGAATTGTCCACAAAGACGGCCCCGGCCTTGACGATGGCGGGGGCGAAGCGCTGGGCGATGTCGTTCTCCGCCGCACCCAGGACAATGTCCACCCCCTGGAAGGCCTCGTCCCGGGCCTCCTCAATGGCCACGTCCTGACCCTTGAATTTCAGGGTTCTGCCGGCGCTTCTGGCGCTGGCCAGGGGCAGGAGCCTGCCCACAGGGAAATTCCGCTCCTGCAAAATCTTGATCATTTCCTGCCCCACAGCGCCGGTAGCGCCCAGAACAGCAACGGTGTACTCTTTCATGGTGTTTGCCTCCTTTTACTTCACAAAGCTGTTATACAGCACTCGGATTGCCTCCGAGAAGTCCCGGTTGTCCACGCCGAAGATGATGTTCAGCTCGTCAGGACCCTGGTTGATCATGCGGATGTTGATGCCCGCCTGGCCCAGGGCGGCGAAGATCTGGCCGGAAATGCCGGGGCGGAAGGCCATCTTCCGGCCCACCGCGGCCACCACGGCGATCTGGTCGTAAACCGTCAGGCTGTCGGGCTCCACTTCCTTCTGAATCTCCCCCAGGATGGTGTACAGGCTGGAGGCCACCGCCTCCGTGGGCAGCACCACAGACACATTGTCGATGCCATTGGGCACATAGTCCACGGATATATTATGCCGCTCCAGCACGGTCAGTACCTTCCGCAGCACGCCCACCTGGCTGCTCATACCCCGCTTGGTCAAGGCGATGATGGAGAAATCCTTCTTGCCGGTGATGCCGGTGATGAAGCGGTGGGGGTCCGAATCCCCCTCAAACCGCTCCTGAATCATGGTGCCGGGGTCCTGGGGGGCGTTGGTATTGCGGATGTTCAGGGGGATGTTCTTCTCCCGCACAGGGAAGATGGTGCCCTCGTGGAGCACCTGGGCTCCTGAGTAGCTCAACTCCCGGAGCTCGTCATAGGTGACCTCCGGGATGGTCTGGGGATTCTCCACAATCCGGGGGTCCGCCATGAGGATGCCGGAAACATCCGTCCAGTTTTCGTACACGTCGGCATCCAGGGCCGCCGCGGCCAAAGCGCCGGTAATGTCGCTGCCGCCCCGGGTAAAGGTTTTGATCTTGCCGTCGGGCAGCTGGCCGTAGAAGCCGGGAATTACCACGCCGGGGCCCGTAACCTGATTGCGCAGGGCCTCGTAGCTGCTCTCCTGGTCCACGGTGCCGTCAAAGCGGAATTTCACCCAGTCCGCCGCGTCCACGAACTTGAAGCCCAGATAGTCCGCCATGAGCCGGGCGGAGAAATATTCGCCCCGGCTGGCCAGCTCGTCCTGGGTAACAGTCTTGTTGTCCAGCTTGGATTTCAGGGCGGCGAACTCCGATTCCAGGTCGGTTTTCAGCCCCAAATCCTGGGCAATCTCCCGGTAGCGGGAGGTGATCATTTCAAAGACCCCGGAGCAGTCCACGCCGTACTGGGTATGGGCATAGCACAGGTACAGCAGGTCCGTAATCTTATGGTCCTGCTTGTTCCGCTTTCCGGCGGCGGAAACCACCACCACCCGGCGCTCCGGGTCTGCCAGCAGAATATCCCGGATCTTCCGGTACTGTCCGGCATCCGCCATAGAGGAGCCGCCGAATTTGACTACTTTCATATCATTACCTTCTTTCAGGCGAACGCCGCCATAAACGCGTCCGGGTGGGCCTTGAGCCACTGGTGCATGAGGTTGACCTCCACGGGCTTTGTGACCACGGCGCCGGCCCAGTGCTTTTCGGTGTTCTCCCGGAGCCAGGGGTCTTCCTGGGCGGTGCGGACGTAGTAGCGCAGGCGTACACTGTTGTCCACCGGAACCTTCCGGCCGGGCTCGGTGTAGAAGCCTCTGCCCTGGGTGAAGTCCACGCAGTCCTGCACCACATTGTAGGCCGTGGGGAACCGGCCCGCGCCCTGGCCGAAGAAGCTCTGTCGGCCGGACACATTGCCCTCCAGGGTAATTAAATTATAGTTGGCGGGCACCGCCGCCTCCGGCTGGCCCAGGGGGTACAGGGTGGGCTGCACATAGGCGGAATAGATGCCGGAGTCGCAGTCCGCGGTAGACACCAGCTTGCACACCAGGCCGTTGGCGCTGAAATTCGCCACGTCCTCCGCCCCAATCCGGGAGATGCCCGCGGCGGGAACCCCGGCAATATCCAGGCTCACGCCGAAGCCGATGTTGGCGGAGACAATAAGCTTGTGCCAGGTATCGATGCCCTCCACATCGGTGGTGGGGTCCGCCTCGGCATAGCCCAGGCTCTGGGCCTGCCGCAGGGCCTCGCTGTAGCCCAGCCCCAGGCGGGTCATGGAGTCGAGAATATAGTTGCAGGTGCCGTTCATAATGCCGCCCACATGGTGGATGGTTTCAATGCGCCGGGCCCGCTCCAGCTCGCTGAGCCAGCCGATGCCGCCGCCTACGGAGGCGGTGCAGCGCAGGTGGACGCCCTGGTGCTTTGCCAGGGGGATCAGCTCGTCAAAGCAGGTGGCGATCAAAGCCTTATTGGCGGTGGCCACGTTCTTGCCCGCTAAGATCGCGCTGCGCACATAGTCATAGGCCGGGTGCAGCCCGCCGATGGCCTCTACCACCGTATCGATGGTGGGATCGTTCAGAATGTCCGCAAAGTCGTGGGTCACGCTGGCATCCGGCAGCTCTAAGTCCCGGCGGCACAGCACCTTGGCAACGGTCATGTCCTCCCGGCCCGCCACGATCTCATACACGCCCTTGCCCACGGTGCCGAAGCCCAATAGTCCGATTCGCATGATTTTCTCTCCGTTCTCTCTATTTCCCCTTCCCACGATTGTTTCCGTGGGAAAAACACTTGCTTTTTTGTAATAGTCAGTATATCATATGCTTACGCAAATTGCAATTGAAACAAACCGCAATTGCATCCTGCCCCAAAACCCTTTTCTTTGTGCATTTCACCCTGTAGGAGGTATTGATATGGAGTATATTTCTACCAGAGGCGGCAGCACCCCTGTGGACAGCGCCCAGGCAGTGCTGCTGGGACTGGCCCCCGACGGGGGGCTGTATGTGCCGAAAGAAATCCCGCCCTTTGACTGGCAGGGCTGCCTGAAGGGCACCAGCCAGCAGATGTCCACCGCCATTCTCTCCGCCCTGCTGCCGGATATTCCCAATATGGAGACGCTGGTCAGGAATGCCTATACCGGAAAATTCGAGACGGAGGACCTGACCCCCACGGTAAGCGTGGGCCCCTTCCAGGTGCTGGAGCTCTTCCGGGGGCCCACCTCCGCCTTTAAGGATGTGGCCCTCAGCATGCTGCCCCAGCTGCTCACCGCCGCCAAGGCGGAAAAGGGCATCCGGGAGGAAATCCGCATCCTCACCGCCACCTCCGGCGACACCGGCAAAGCGGCGCTGGTGGGCTTCCAGGATGTGCCGGGGGTGAGCATCTGCGTGTTCTACCCCTACGGCGGCGTATCCCAGGTCCAGCAGGCCCAGATGGTGACCCAGGAGGGGCAGAATGTGGCCGTCTGCGCCGTGGAAGGGAACTTTGACGATGCCCAGACCGGGGTGAAGAACATCTTCCGGGACTGCCAGGGGAAAGCCCTTCCCTTCCTGCTGTCCTCCGCCAACTCCATCAATATCGGGCGGCTGGCCCCCCAGATCATGTACTATTTCCGGTCCTACCGGGATCTTCTGGACCGGAAGGTCATTGCCCTGGGCGGCAAGGTGGACTTCTGCGTGCCCACGGGAAACTTTGGCGACATTCTGGCGGGCTACCTGGCGAAGAAGCTGGGCCTGCCGGTGGGGAAGCTGATCTGCGCCTCCAACGCCAACAATGTGCTCACCGATTTTCTCACCACCGGCACCTATGACCGCCGCCGCCCCCTGCTGAAGACCACCTCTCCCTCTATGGATATCCTGGTGTCCTCCAATCTGGAGCGGCTCCTGTACCTGCTGTCCGGGGATACGGCGCTGGTTGCCGGGCTCATGAAGGATCTGTCCGACAAGGGCTTCTACCGGGTGCCGGAGAATCTGCTCCGGGCCATCCAGGCGGAGTTCGCCGCAGGCTGCTGTGACGATGCCCAGGCGGAGCAGACCATCGGGAAGGTCTACCGGGACTACGGCTACCTCATGGACCCCCACACCGCCTGCGGCTGGGCCGTGGCCGAAACACAGAAGGGCGAAAATCCCATGGTGGTGCTCTCCACTGCCTCCCCCTATAAGTTCTCCACCGCCGTCCTCACCGCCATTGGCGGCGATTTGAGCGGCAGCGAATATGACCGCATGGCCCGCCTGAACGCCATCACCGGGGTTCCCATTCCAAAAAACCTGGCCTCCCTCCAGGGCAAGCCGGAACGGCACACCGGGGTGATTGGAAAGGAAAAGATGCTGGATTTTGTGCTGGGCAGTAAATGAAAAGGAGTTTTCCCATGAATCGAGTTACCATCCGTGTGCCCGCCACCACGGCCAACTTAGGGCCGGGGTTTGATGCCTTTGGGTGCGCGCTGAGCCTGTATACCGACGTGACCTTTGAGGAGACCGAGGCGGGGCTGGAGATTACCGGCTGTGACGAGGCCTATACGGGGCCGGACAATCTGGCCTATACCTCCTACTGCGCCGTGCTGGCCTCCCTCAGTGAGGAGGTAAGGGGCGTGAAAATTCACATCGATGCCCATATCCCCATCTGCCGCGGGTTAGGCTCCTCCGCCGCGCTGCTGGTGGCCGGGGCCATGGGGGCCAATGTGCTCCGGGGCAATAAGCTCAGCACCCAGGGGCTGCTGAACATCACCAACGCCATGGAGGGCCACCCGGACAACCTGGCCCCGGCCTTCTACGGCGGGCTCACCGCCTCCATGGTGGACAACGGACTGCCCATGACCGTCAGCTTCCCCCTGCACCCGGCCTGGGAATTTTTAGCCCTGATCCCGGATTTCAACCTGCCCACGTCCCTGGCCCGTTCCGTGCTGCCGGAGCAGGTGTCCCGGGCGGACGCCATCTACAACATCGCCCACGGCGCCATGGTGCTGAAGGCCCTGGAGCTGGGGGACGAAAAGCTGCTGCGCACCGCCATGCAGGACCGGCTCCACCAGAACTACCGGAAAAAGCTGATCCCCGACTACGAAAAAATCGAGGCCCTGATCCGCACCACCGGCGCGGCCTTCTGCCTCTCCGGCGCGGGCCCCACCCTGCTCTGCATGACGAGAGACCCGAACCTTTCCGAAAAGCTCTCCCGGAAGCTCCACGACATCACGGAGCACAACTGGGAGATTCTACCCCTGCACGTGGAGTTTCAGGGGGCCAAGGCGATTGCGGAAAACAATTGACAATGGACAGTTGAAGGATTTGTGCGCCCGGTTGTGTGTATAACCTAAAAAGGAAGCGGGGCTGTTGCAAAATAGGCATTTTCGTAGGGGCGGCTACCAGCCGCCCGCGATCTGACGGAATTGCGCGTTTGATCGATACGCTCTGTCCCGAAAGTCGGCGGGCGGCTAATAGCCGCCCCTACGGGTTTGCTATTTTGCAACAGCCCCTTTCCCTCCGGGGAGATACGTTCAACAAAGCCTCCCGGTAAATTCCAAAAACCATCCCCCAGGCCTTAGCCAGCCTGGGGGATTCTCTTATCTTTTCTCTTTCCGTATACTATACGCCAAAAATCCGCCGCACAGGAGAATCTGCACCAGCGAGGAGGCCGGGGTGGCGAGGCCGATGGCGAAGAGGTCGGTGGTGACCCGGCCAATCAGCACCATCAGGCCCATGGAAAAGCCGGATAAGATTCTGGGCGCCCCCAGCATCTTATCCGGCAGTGTAAATGCGATTACTTACATCCCAGGCAGATGTCAAGCCCTTAGTTGGGTTCCCGGTACTCCATGGCCCGCTGGCTGTCCGAGAGCCCGCGGGTGGTGGGGTCGTTGACAACGCCGAGAATGGCCAGCAGCCCGAAGACCGCGTTGACGAAATCCAGGAGCCTGCCCTGAAGCGCCGTCACCTCCAGATTCACCCCGGCCAGGGCCGCGGCGCTCTGGGCCGCCAGCAGGGCGGCGGGCACCAGCGCCAGCCAGAAATTCACGTTTTTCAGCCGTACCTTCCAGTTGATCATCCCTTGTTTCCTCCTTTTTCCAGGTCCTCCAATCGGTGATTGATGACCTTGATCTGTTCCTCTACCACCGGCATCCGCCGGGCAAAATTGTTGTGCTCCCGCACCTCTCTTGTCAGCTGCCGCAGCTGCTCGTCCGTCACCGCCTGGGCGGTGCGCAGGGCGTTTTCCCGCCGCCGGTCCGACAGGAGATTGCTGAGCATGACCCCCGCCAGGGACAGCAGTCCCGTAATCAAAGAGGCCGCCACCGTTGCGCTCATAGTCTCCTCCTTTCGCCGGATGCGGCGGCTGCAATTCGCGTTTTGAAAATCCGGGGGATTGCCACGACAGTCTAGCGCCGCAGCGCTGTGCAGAGCGCAACCGCCGTAGGCGGCTCTTAGCGCAGAGCAGTGCGCACTGTCCCGCAATGACAAGGTTTTCTTTGGCCCACCGCATCTATTGTATGTTTCAGGGCAGCAAGCGGAAGACCCGCAGGGGCACCGCCCAATCGTTCCCCCGGTCCGCGCTGTCAAAATGCAGCGCCCCGCTCTCCTGGGTTACGGGCCGCGCCGCCGTCTCCCCCGCCATGCACACCTGAATGGTGCCGGAGGCCCCCGCCGCCGTCCAGACTGTTCCGCCGCCGGAATTGACCCGGGCCTCAATCAGAAGCAGGCTCCCCGCCGCCGGGATATCCTGGGCTTCAAAGGCCTGGTCCGGGTTGGGATTTTCCCACAGCAGCGTCAGGCTGAAAAATTGGTGCTCCGCCTGCCCCAGGGGCAGGGCATCGGTCTGACCCGATGCCCTGGGCAGCCCCGACAGGGCGTTGCCGCCCATGTGGAGGGGCAGCCCCATGGAAACGCTGCCCGTTCGGTCCCCCCGGCAGCCGATTCCGATGGCCCGCGCCTCCGGGCTCATATCCAGCAGGGGGTGAGGCCGGTAGGGAAATTCCAGGGTCTCAAAGGCATCCGCCGCCACCAGCACCAATTCTCCTTCCCCCGGCACCACCACAGTTTGCTCCAGCAGCGTCCCGGTTCCCAAATCTACACTCTGGGCCTGCCCCTGGGCGTCCAGGCAGCGGATGGAGAAATGGCCCCCGTTTTCCCCAAAGGCCATGGCCTCCCCCCGCACCGCCGCCCTTCGGCAGGCCCCCTGGGGGTCCTCCCCGCCGGAAGCGTCACAGGGGACGGCCGAGAGAATCTGCCCCCAGGGCCGCTTTCGGGGCAGAACCGGAATTACGCGGCTGCACCGGGCACTTCTTCCCCGGCTGTCCGTCACCTGGGCCGTCACTGTCAGATTCCCCGCCTGGGGCAGATCAAATACCGTCCGCAGCCCCGTCCCCGTCAGGCCGCCGCAGGTGACGGCGCAGGTTTTGATCTCCGCCCCGGCGGTGCCCTTGGCCGTGACCTCCACCGCCGCCCGGGATACTCCCTGAACCAGGCTGCCGCATTGGGCCATTCCCGGCCCCGCGTCCCTGATCTCCAGGTCGATTTCCGGCAGCAAATCCTCCGGGAGCTTCAGGAGCAGCTGCTCCTGCCGGGTTTCCACCACGTCCAATCCCCTGTAAATTTCCAGAACCAGCGTCACGGGGATTCTCTGCCGGTCCGGATATTCCGCCGCCAGTTCGATGGCAGGCGTCCAGGAAAACACCTGCTCCGTGGTTCTTTCCACAACGCCGCCGCTTTTGCTGCCGCAGCGGTAGCGGACCCCCAGGGCTCTCCCGCCGGTGGGGAGCTTCAGGGTCAGCTCCCTTCCCAGGGTGTCCCCCTCCACCGTCAGCGGGCAGGTCAGGCTGGATAAGACCATGCGCTTCCTCCTTACCAGCCGAACCGCCGCACCAGCTGCTCATAGAACTGCTGCTGGGCCGCGTCGAATTCCTGCTGCCACTGGCGGTCCTTGATCTCGTCCCGGTAGGCCTCGTAGTCCGCGGCCTTGGTCTGGTCGAACCGGCTCCACAGCCGCTGATTTTCCGCCTGCCAGGCGGCCAGGGCCTGCTTGTACTGGCTCTGGCTGGCATTCTCCCGCTGCAAAAGCAACTGGTAGTTTTCTTTGTCCGCCTCCCCCTGCCGGTCATAGTCCGCCCGGGCCTTGTCATAGAGAGCGGATGCCTTGTCGGACAGGTCGTCCATGTGCTGCCGGTAGGACTGCTGGGCCGCGGTCTGACCGTAGGAGCTGCCGTAGCCCCCGGTCATGGCCGCCGCCTGGCCCAAGGTGTCCTGCATGGCCAGCTTCCCTGCCCGCATGGCCTGATCCCGGTACTGCCGGTACAGGGCATCCCCGTTGAGATTGTAGGAGAAGCTCTCCCGGTTCAAAATCTTCTCCATGGCCGCGTCCAGCTGCTTCTGCCACTGGGAGACGTACTCCCCCGGCTTTTTCGCGTCCGAACGCAGGGCCTCCTGCCGGGCCTGCTCCGCCTCCTCCGAGGGGGCGTAGTCCCGCTGTTTCTTTTCTGCCATTGTTCCTCCTTACTCCATGCGCCAATGTCCGTCCCCGGCCCGCTTCAGAGGGCCCTCTGGCTCCGCCAGCGGCGAAAAAAAGATATTCTCCTCCGCCTGCCGCTGGATGCCCAGGGCTCCTGCCTGCCGCAGGGCCACAGGGCAGGGGGCCGCTTTCTCCTGTGGCCGGTCCTCCAGCCCCGCCAGCCGGAGTTGGATTTCCGCCGCCTGGGCCGCCGCACCGCGTCTGTCTGCTTCCCAGCTGTCCGCGCCAATGTAGCGGCTGTCAAAGCGTCTGCCCGTCAGGGCCAGAAATTTCTGAATCAGTGCCTCCGATTCCAGGAGCCGGTTCCCCAGGACCTCCAGGTCTGGCCCTTCCTCCCCGCCGTCATCCAGGGCCAGCCGGAGCTGCTCCGCCAGCTGGTAGAGGTAGTTCCGGATGGCGCGCAGCTGCTCCTCCGCCGGGCCCTCCGGCAGATTGGGCAGACGAATCCAATCGCAGCCCCTCATCCGCCGCTCCTCCCCTGCCGGAACACACGGGTCAGGGAATAGAGCCGCAGGTCCCCTTCCCCCTCCAATCGCAGCTCCAGATGGCTGCAGGGCCTGGGCCGCACCGGAAGCAGGAACCGTCGGTCCGTACCCGTCATGGTGCCAATCACTTCCCAGGGCCCCAGATCGTCATAGCGCACCAGCACCCTTGCCTTGGCCCGCTGGCCCAGGAGCAGCTGCAATTCCAGCCCCGTGAGCACCTGGTTCCGGCCGTCCCAGCCGGAAATCCGCCCGGTCTGGGCCATCCAGCACACCTTCTCCTCCGAGGCCGCCCCCCGCAGAACCGTGATCTCTCCCGCCTCTGACAGGCCATAGAGCTTTCCCCGGCAGAAGTGCAGCTGCCGCGCCCCGATCCCCGTCTCCCGGTGCCACTGTCCATAGGCGGGGTCGAAGACATAAATGGCGTCCTCGTTCTCTCCCCGCAGGCTCAAAAAATACTTTCCGCCGTACCCGGCCCCCGCCCCCTGGGAGAAGGGGCCTTCCCCCAGGGCCTTGCCCACCTCGGCGGGCAGGGAGCCGTCATAGGCGCAGATGCCCATGGGAGACTGGTAATAGAGGGTGGAGCCCACAATGGCGAGGCTTTCGCCGCTGCCCCGCCGGACACCCCGGCAGGCGGTGCTCTGAACCCGGAAGGCGGCGGGGTAGCTGCCGTAGACCTTGTACAGGCAGTCCTCCTTGAAGAAAACGGGGGTGCCTAAGTAGGTCACCGCCCCGGTGAAGGGGCCCTGACTGCCCACCCCCACGGCGTAGCTGTCCGTGGACAGGCCCATGAAGCAGTTCCAGTTCCGGAAGTCCCCCAGCTTGGAGGCGTAGAGCTCGTTGACGGTTTTCCCGTCGGCCCCGGGGCCGAACCGGCAGCCCCAGAGCCGGTTGCCGCACTCCGTGATATAATCCATGTCCGGCACGGTCCGGGAAACGGTGAGGCCCGTCTCCACGGTCTGTTTCCCATCCAGCACCCCGGAGACCACCACCGCGTCCGGCTCCGCCAGCCAGATCACATTGGCCCCGTCCAGACTCCCCGCACCAGAGAGAGTCACGCCGTCATGCTGCCGGAATTCCCGGCCAATCCCCGGGGCGGACAGCCGCACATAGGCCGTCTGCACCGTAACCCACAGAGAGGCGGATTCGGACCACTCCTTGAGAATGTTGGGACTTACGGAGGTATCCAGCCACAGGCACCGGTTCTCCACCCCCTTAGGCTCCATGCTCTGCACGAAGTCCGGGATTCGGTCCGCCCCCTCCAGATCGCAGGGGGTCATCGTCACCGGAATATCGGGGCCGAAGCGGACCTCCAGATCCCCAAAGTCCGCAGGGTCCAGGGTGCTGGCATACTTCTTATCCGGGAAGATGAGCACATAGGCCCCCATGTTCACGAGCTGCTTTTCCCCTGCCGTCAGGTTCAGCTCCACACGCCTGTCCGGCAACACCAGGGCCGTGCCCTGGGTGTAGTACAGCGCCTCGCCGGCTCCCAGGCCCGTAACCCCCGCCGCCGCAAATTTTTCCCGCCCCGGCCGGGGCCCCAGGGTGGGGGCAAAATCGCCGCACAGGTTCTCCATATCGGCAAATTCCCCCTCCCCGATGCGGGTTCCCCGGTTCAGGCCGCCGAAATTCTCCACGGTCTGGCGGCGGGTCCAGACCCGCTTCAGCGTGGGCATCTCCACAAAAATCCCTCCTTTACAGGTAGCGCAGGCTCTTCCCCGGCTGGGGGATGGTCCGGCAGCACCAGGCGAAGAACTCCCGCCACAGGGCGTTGAACCGGCTCATGGCGTTGTTGTACAGGGAATACTCCTGGTCCGCGTAGTAGATGGACCCCTCCAGCCACAGGAAGTACAGCCCCGTATAGGCCCTGGGCAGCACCAGCTTCTTCCCGGGCCAGTCCTCCGCCCGGAGCCCCGGGAAGGGGCCCGCCACGGCGTGGAAGGCTTCCAGAGCCCCCCACACCATGCTCTCCGCCTCCTCCAGCCAGCGGAGCTTTTCCTCCCGGCTGTAGAGGTTGGGGCGGCGGCGGTCCGTGGCTTCCAGCACCTCGCCCACTGTCATCTCCGGGCCTCCAGTGCTTCCAGAGGCTGGGCCGCCTGGGCCTCAAAGGCCATGGCCTTGGCCAGGCTCTGCTCCCGGCGGGAGAGCACCTTTGCCACATTCCAGGGCACCTGCACCGCCTCGCCCCGCTTGATGAGCCAGGTTCTGCCGTTGATGCCCACAAACACGTCCTCCCGCTGCTCCCGCGTCAGGGGCATACGAATGGTCACAGTTGTCTTCTCTTCCATAAACATCCCTCCGATTCAATTGTCAGTTCGCTTCCGCCGTGGGGGAGAAGGCGGAGCAGCACTCCACCCGCACCATGTAGGGCTCCATCAGGATTTCCGCGGTCTGCATGGCCTTCCAGCCCACGGTGCTGCGCTGATCCAGGGGGTCGGCGGTGCCGGCAGAACCCAGCTGCTTGATGATGGTCTGAAGGCCGCCGCCGGTGACCTCGGTAACACCGTAGGCCCCCTCCGCCAGGAACAGGCACCCGAAGACAGCCAGGCCCTCGGGACAGTCGTTCTCCGTGCCCTTGTACACCGCCGCCTCGGAGGTCTCCACGAAGCGGACTCCGGCAATGCGGCCAATCTCGCCCTCGTACATATTGTCCGGGGTGGCGTACTTGTGCATCTCCTCCCAACGGGGGTCGGACATGATGTCATAGGCCACATAGGGGTGCAGGATGCACACATAGTCCCCCGCGATCTTGGGGGCGTTGGCCGCCTTCAGCATGGCCGCCACCTTCTTCACCACGTCCACGGTCAGGGTGCAGGTCTTGTCCAGCTGGGCCCGGTCCGTCACCGGGGTCTGCTTGCCGTCAGATGCTACCTTGGGGCAGTAGTAGACGTTGGTGCCGGACTGCAAGACATTCCGGGTGATGGTGTCCAGGGTGAGCCCAGCCTGACGGCCCACGGCCTTGGTGGCTTCCAGCGCATTGTTGTCGATGGCGGTCAGGTCCAGCACATCGGACAGGCACACAAAGTCGCCGTACTGGTTCACCTCCGCCTCCACGGCGGTGGCGCTGAGCTTCCGGCCCTCGGGGGTCACGCCCTCGGTCAGAGGCTCCAGGGCCTTGGGCAGGGAGGCGTAGCGCCGGAACTGGATGCGCTTGCCGCCGTTCTTGGGAATGGGCCGCTTCTGGCCGAACTGACCGTGAATCAGATTGGGGCCCGCCTCCTCGATGAGGGCCCGGTCATAAAAGGTCTTGTTCTCCGCGGAAAGGCCCGGATCGGTGGTCACATTCACCTTAGGGGCCTCCGCGAACAGCTGCAAAGATTTGATTTCCATAGGTTTCTCCTTTCTTTTAATGCCAATCAGCAGTTAAATTTCTCATCATTTCATGGATACCCTGAGAATACGAAAACCTTTGAGTTCCGTAGGGGCGGCTATTAGCCGCCCGGAAGGTATCGAAATGGAACGGTGAAAACGGAACGCTCTGGCCCGGTCGTTTCCGGGCGGCTAATAGCCGCCCCTACAGGCCCTCCACTCCTGATTTGCTTTTTTATCCGAAACTTACCTTCTCCCCGCGCTCCACTCTGCGGCAGAGCTCGGAAATTTCCTTCCGGGACATCTGGGCCACCCGGCTGCCCAGCCGCGCCGCCCCGGAGCCGGACGTGCCGTTCTCCGCGGGGCGCAGCCCCTCCGTGCGCATTTTTTCCGCCAGATTCCGCTCGACCCTCTGGGCCGCGTAGGCCATGGCAGCGGGAATGATCTCGTCCTTGTGGAGGATCTCATAGGCCGTCTGCATGGGGACACGGGCTCGAAGCAGCTGCCGGAAATTGGGGTCCAGCATCTCCTGTTCCAGAGTAAACGCGGGATAGGTCTCCCGGATTTTCTCCGCCTGTCGCTGCCAGTCCGCCGCCATCCGGGCCGCCCCCGCCTGAATTTCCGATTCCTGCCGCTGCTGCTCGGCAGGGGTGGGATTTTCCGGCAGGCGCTCCCGAAGGGCCTTTTCCAATGCGCCGAAGTCCTCGCCTTCGATGCCCAGGGTCTTGCGCAGATAGTCCAGCGTGGGCTGGGCCGCGGCGTATTTCTCCGCCGTTTCCCGGCTGTTTTTCAGCCGCTGCTGCAAAATGCTCTTGACCCGGGCATCGTAGGCCTGTTTGTAGGGCCCCTTGATCAGTTTCTCGAAGTCCTCCGGGCCGTTGGAGGGTTCTTCGGCTTGAGGCTGGGCGTCGGCCTCCGTTACGCCCGACTCCGAACCGGCAGCCTCCGCGAAAAGCTGCAGGTCCAGGAAGTTGTCAAAGTTCAGTTTCCCCATGTCACACCTCCATGGGCATCAGGCTCACGGCGCTGGGGTAGTTGCGCTCCAGCACATAAGCCCCGGCCTGGGCCACCCAGAAGGCCATCAGGGTCTCCGCCAACGCGGTTTTCTTGGGGATCGCCACAATATTGGCGTACCCATCCACAATTTGCAGCCGGGGCTTCTCCGTAAGCCGGTCCTGCTCATACAGGAACTGCACCGCCTGGGCCAGGGTATACACCACCATGGTCGCCGCCGCGCACACCAGGTCCTCCCCCTTGGGCGCGGTCATGGCATGCCCCTGCATCTCCATCCGCACAGACCCATCGGCGGGGTTTTTGAAAAAGCTTGTATGGATCATAATTAACCTCCAATCAAATCTCCTACCTTCCCCTTGGGGAAGGTTGGGGTTTTCCCGTTAGGGTATACGCTCAACCGGGCCTACACCGGGCTTGCCCCGTTTGCCGCGGCCATGCGGGCGCGGAGTTCATTCTGATTTTCCAGCCGCGCCGGAGCCGTTGCCTGCTGGGCCGTATACCGCCCGCCGTTTTCCCGGATGTATTGCAGCACCGTGTTCTTGCCGTCAAAGTCCATCATGTTCAGGGCCCCCACGGCCTGATCCCACCGGGCGGGGTCGAAGAGGCCCGCGGTGTAGAACTGCATGGCCATCTCGTTCTGGCTGAGGCGGGAATAGGGGCTCTGCTTCTCCGCGCCGATCTCCACATCAAACAGCGGCACCCGGCTGCCCAGCTCCACCCCCATCTCCGTCCCCTGGGGGCGGCTCCCCAGGGCGGCATTGGTAAAGCTGATGAATTCCTGGCTGCCCTGCTCCCCCAGAATCCGGAAGCACCGGGGCAGCTCGTAGAATTCCCGGATCAGCTCCACCATCATCAGGCACACCTTCCGGAAGGCCCGGTAGGAGGCCATATTGCTGTCCCGGCTCAGCTTGCTGCCCGCCTCCTGCATGGCGGCAATGGCCGAGGCCGCCACCACGCCGGACACCGTGCCGCCGTTGGACACGTCCCGGTTGCCGGTGACCTCCTTTAATTCGTCAATCTTCTGGTTGACTACGGCCACATAGATGTCACTCAGGGGCTTGCCCGCGATGGGCTTGATGCTGTCGTCCCCCAGGTTGCCGTCCACATGGACGAAGTCCCGGCTTAAATCGGCATACTCCTCCTCGTTCACCGCGCCGTCCGCCCGAATGAAGTGTCGGGGCCGGGCGTTGGCCAGCATATTCTGCAAAATCGCCTGGTTGCCCCGGTCCACATACTCCTGGGCGGATTTGGCCACGTCGATATAGCCAAAGCCGCAGGGGCTCCCCGCCGTGCGGAACAGGGGGTCCAGCACAAAGGGATAGAGCCCATGGTCATACCAGCCCCGTTCCCGGAGCCGCTCATCGTTCTCTGTGGCGTAGAGCACCGTGTCACCCACGAATTTGCAGTAGTGCAGAACCGTCCTGCCGTTCTGGCGCTTTTTATAGTACCAGTCGATGACGGCAGACTTGTCCGTGGTGTCCACCCGGTCCTCATAGAAGTACTGGTTCCCCGCCTCAGCGCTGCCGCTCAGGTGCCCCTCCAGCTCCGGGTAGCGCTCCAGCAGCAGATCATTATCCCACAGCCGCAGGTAGAATATATTCCTCGACTGCTGAATGTCCGTAATGCCGCTCTCCCAGCAGAGGTTCAACACATCCACCCGCCGCACCGTGATATCCCCCAAGCCGTTGAGCTTTTCCGGGTCCCAGAACACGCCGTAGATGCCGGTGCCGGTTTTCAGCTTGTCGTCCATGACCTGATCGTAGGTTTCCTCAAAGTCATCCTGCTGCAAAATCACCGGCAGGATGCTGCCCAGAGCCGTGGCCAGAGCCTTGTCCCCCTCCTCCCGGGGCAGTACATTGGGCCTGGGAAAATTGTCCATGGCCTCGGCGTGCTTGTTGGCAATGGCGTTGAAGAGCCACCCGGAGCTGGGCTCTACCTGACTGGCCGCGCCCCTGCGCATGCAGGCCCAGTGGCGCATCTGATACCACTGCTCATTCTCGATCACCCGCCGCTCCAGGTTGGCCTTGCCCTCCCGGTAGCGGTTCAGGGTAACCCGGGCCTGCCGCAGCTGCTCCGGGCCGATGCTCGTTTTCTCCATACAAAATCTCCATTCCCGGTCTTCGGCAGACCGTCATTTTCTCGTCAATGTCCAATAGGAGCTCCGCGGCGCTTTTCTCCCGGACTGCCGCCTCCTTCCGGGCGGCGATGGGCCGGGCCATGCAGAAGTACCGGGCCTCGTCCGCCGCGTGATCCTCTCCCTCGGTGTCCAGATCCTCGGAGTTTGCCCCGTCGTACTGCAAAAGCGGCAACGTTCTTATAAAATGCCTGCAATTGCGGAACACATACAGCCTTGCGAACCCTTCCTCGTCAAAGCTGAGCCGATAGTGCAGCTGCATCCAGCCGGGGATACGCTTGTTGTCCCCCGGCGCGAAGAATACCTGGTGCTTGGCCGCGGTGTCCGCAATGCTCTCGCCGGTGGAGCCGTCCCAGATGGCCGGGTCGGCGATGCCGATGATCCGTTTCCCCGCCAGGAACCGATGCTCCGTCTCGATGGCGTGGATTTTGGAAAACACCTGGTTTGGGGGCCACCTCAGGCCCTCGTTGGGTTCCTCCCGGCAGCCGTAGAGCTCCAGAATCCGGTAGGCCACGCCGTCGCTGTCCACCGCCCACCAGCCGCAGGAGAAGGGGCGGTGATAGCCCCAGTCAAAGCTGCGGTAGATGGGCCAGTCCCTGGGAATCTCAAAGGGATCGATGACATGGGTAAACCGCCGATCCCGGTAGTGCTGGGGATCGTCCCGGAATTCCTCGAAAAACTGCCCCTCATACACATCCCACCGGCCGTAGAGCCAGGCCTCCCGCAGCTTGGGCGGCAGCTTTTCTAAGGATCGCAGGTATTCCGGCTGGGAGGCCATCAGTGCCTTATTGTCCGTACACAGGGCCTGGATAAATGCGTAGTCCTCCGGGTGCTCGTCCGGGGTGTAGCGCCGGTCGATAAACAGCCGCTTGAAATAGCCGTGGGCGGGGCCCCCGGGATTTAAGGTGTAGTACGTCCGCTTTGGAAAGTCGTTAACCCCCCGGACGCAGGCATCAATCTGGGTCAGCCAGTCTTCCTGAAACTGCCCCGCCTCGTCGGCAAACCACACATCGTACTCCGCGCCCTGGTACTGGCCCAGATCCGTCTCCGCCGCGCAGTAGCCAAAGGAAATGGTGCTGCCGTTGGGGAAGCGGAAGAGCTTGTCCGTGCTCCGGTACTCTGCCACCCCGGCAAGGAGCTGCTGCAAGGGGGCAATGTGGTTGTTGTAGAGCTCCTTATAGGTTCTGCGGGTGATGAGAATTTTGATGCCGGGATACCGCAGGCTTAAAAGCACCGCCTTCCACCGCACGAACCAGCTTTTCCCGCCGCCTCTGGCCCCGCCGTAGCCCACGTAGCGGTGCCGCTCCTGAAAGGCGATTTTCTGCTTCTCGTTGGGCTGGGGCAGAATCAGCGCTTTACTCCGCATAGCCTTCGCATTCCCCCTCCAGCCGCACCGTCACCTGGGACTGCTCCTGCTCCCGGTCCAGATCCCGCTGCAATTTGGCAATCCGCGCCTCCTGCTCCCGGGTATCCGCGTCAGAGCGCAGCACCAGCACCTCCTTGATATCCTTCAGCACCCCCGTGAGCTGCTTCAGCCCGCCCCGGTCGATGATGCCTTTTTCCGTGGGCAGGAGCCTTGCATAGTCCGTGGTCACCTCGCCGCCGTCCTCCTTTTTTGCCTTTTCCCGGACGTTCTCCGTCACCGCGTCCAATTCTTTCACCGCCCGCTCCAGGCAGGTCAGCAGATCGTCCGCCAGGGCGGACACTCGGTCCATCCGGTCCCGGCCTGCCGCCGTCTCCCGGGGGCCGGGCGGTCGACGTTCTTCCTTTTGAACTGTCTTCGGCGATTCCGTCCGGCTCCAGCCCTCCCGGGCGATGCGCCTGCGCAGGGTCGTGTCCGGCACCCCATAGCGCTTTTGCAGCCGGTAGGCGCTGGCCCCCTGCTCGTACTCCCGTCGGATTGCGTTCCAGTCCGGCGTCACGTCCCTTCCACCTCCCGCCTGCACCGGCTGACACACCGGTCACAGTAGAATTTTTCCTCCAGAACCAGGGCCTCCGGCTCTAAGATGGGCTCCCCGCAGAGGCAGCACCGGGGGCGTCGGGCCAAAATCGCGTCCCAGCGGTCCTGCCGCTGCTGCTCCAAAAGCCAGGGCTCCGTCATCCGCGCCGCCCCCTTGGGGGACCGTTTCGTGTTTTTTCCAACAATTTTCCCCAACACCTCCATTAGTCCGAATTATTGGACATGATCTCTGTTATCCTATTTTTGAAAAAAGATCGGTCCGGTAGTTGAAAATCGAAAACATATGTGATAGTATATAGCTAGATATAGGTTTCATGCGCAACCGTCCCACGGGTTTGCAGCTATATTCCTATCCGGGAGCGTTCTTAAATTTCAACTGTCTGCATTATAGTACATTTGTTTGAACTTGTCAAGTAGGGATGGTTTACTTTTTTGAATTTTTCCCGAGAGTCATCAGGAAAGGGTGTCCCTGTATGTTCTACGAGCGTTATGTCCTGCTTTGCAAGCAGCGGGGTGTCAGCACCTCGAAAGCCGCCATTGACGCGGGCTTAAGCAAATCCACCGTAACCAAATGGAAGAAAGACCCCACAACCAAGCCCTCCGGCAACGTCATCGAGAAGCTCTGCCGTTACTTCGGCGTCTCCGTGTCGGACCTGCTGGGCCCCCCGGAGGAGCAGCCGGCAGAGGAGCCCCATCGGCCCGTCAGCCAGCAGGATATCAAATTCGCCCTCTTCGGCGGCAGCGGCGAGATCACCGATGCCATGTACGATGAGGTGCTGAGCTTCGCCGCCTTCGTCCGCCAGCGGGAAGCGAAAAAGCACAAAAAGACGCGGACCAAAAAGGAGTAAGCCATGACGCAGGTACCGGAACTGTATGACCTGGCTTCCAGGCAAAATATTGCCGTCCTCCGGTACCCCATGAAGGAAAACGGCTCCATGTCCCTGATGGAGCCCGACGGAACCTGCTACATCGGCGTAGACGACCGGGTTCTGGACGGCGGCACCCAGGAGCGGATGCACCTGGGCCACGAGCTGGGTCACTGCATGACCGGCAGCTTTTACAATGTCTATGCCACGGTGGACTGCCGCCAGCGCCACGAAAACCAGGCCGACAAATGGGCCATCCACCACCTGATCCCCGTAGACCGCCTGGACGATGCCATCGCCCAGGGCTACACGGAGCTGTGGGAGCTGGCCGACTATTTCGGCGTCACCGAGCCCTTCATGCGCAAGGCCGTCTGCCTCTACGTCCACGGCAATCTGGCCGCCGACCTGTATTTCTGAAAAAATCCCCCTGGGAGTCCTTTTTGCGGAACTCCCAGGGGGATTTCTTGAAAATTTGGGTTTGCAGAACTAATTGTGTGCCCGGTTGAACGTATACCCTCAAAAAAGGAGCCCCTACCTTCCCCTTGAGGAAGGTTGGGGTTTCCCCGTCAGGGTATACGTTCAACCGGGCTCTCAATTCCTTCCATAAGCCCCAATTTGTCCACCTGCCACAAGCCCCCCAGCCGCCGATGAAAGCAGCTGGGGGGGCTGTATTATTTCACCGTCAGGGTAACACCCTTGGAATCGTAGGAGCTGGTGAAGCCCTTGCCGTCGGCGGTGACGCAGCGGACGGTAAAGGTATAGGCCGTGCCGCTTTTCAGGCCCGTCACCGTGTAGCCGGTGCCGGTGGTATCTCCGGCAACCTTCCATCTGCTGCCCGCGGTCTTATAGAACACACGGTACTTGGCGGCACCGGGCACCGTGTTCCACTTCACCAGCACGCCGCCCGCGGTGTTTTCCGCGGAGCGCACGGCGGGCTGGGAAAGGTAGGTAATGCTCT
>CAKTJX010000023.1 GCA_934569045.1 uncultured Oscillospiraceae bacterium | reverse complement strand
CGCTTAAACAATTCCATTAATTGTCCAAGGTGTTTTAGTTTGTCTTTACGTTATTCAATTTACAAGGTACAGCCGCTTTCTTGGGAAGCCCCCGCAGAAAGCTCCATGATATTATCATTGAATGCGGAATTTGTCAAGCATTTTTTGCTAACTTTTTCAAAAAATCTTAATCTTTTCTGCTTCCCGTTTTATTGTGCGTCTTTTTCCTTGTTTTGTTCTCTTTTCTTTGTGTTCCGCTGACTCCAAGCCGGGAGCAGAGTCCACAAAAGAATGCTCGCCACCGCCGCGGCCACCCCAGGCACCGGAATGCCCCAGGCGTAGATGCCGAACGCCCCGGCACAGCAGATCAGCGTTTCTCTGCCTCTATCCATATCCGCCAGCAGGCTGCACAGCAGCAGTGCAAAGCCGATGGTCAGCGCCATTGCCGCCAGGCTTTCCATCCGTTTCACCGAGCCAAGCAGGGAAACGCTTCGGCTCATTTCAAAAAAAGTGTTTTCCCGAGACGCGCCCAGCACCCCTGCCGTGACGGCGCTGTAGAGCACCGCCCAGGGCCAGCCCTTCCCGTCTCCCCGGGTGAGGCCCGGCAGAAGCAGCACCGCGATCAGCCATCCATCCGGCATCTGCCAGCGGGGACGCAGATTTTCCAGGCGAATTTCCCCCAGCCCCGCCAGCAGTACAGCGGCAAGCAATCCCAGCTCCAGTATCCCCAGCACATTGGCAGTGGTTTCCGCTGCTTTTCTCCCCTTGTTCGAGATCCAGAGTGCCGCCAGCAGAAGAATCGGCGGAATCCAGAAGCCTGTTGGTGCCGCCGGCCAGCAGTTCCGGGACCAGGCCATAGCCTGCGCCATGACGAAAATGCTCCACAGGGCCTGTGCAAAACGCAGCCAGCGGGGACTTTCTTCCGCCCTGGGGAGGCGGCGCAGAAACATTGCGGCAAGACCCGTAACGAGCACCGTAGGCCAGGGCGCACCCACGGCCGTTTGCAGAAGGCCCGCGGAAAGGGATGCCGGGAAGCAGCCTTTTTCCTTATTTCCTTTGGTCTGCATAAAAGATTCTCCCCTCCTCCGTTTGCAGCTCCGCCAGTTCTGGTTCCCCTTCCGTCAGTCGAAATAAGGGCGACTGTCTGCTATGGGCCCTTAAAAAGGCAGTCGCCTGTTCCAGGTTCTCCATAGGGGGCGCCACATAAACTTCCGTTCCCGGGCGAAAGAATTCCGGCAGATCAGGAAGGCATTGCATCGTCTCCCGGGTCAGGAGCACATACTCCGTGGTCTCCAGGAAAATCTTCCCCTGGGCCGTTTCCCGCAGGTTTGCCAGCGCCTGAGGAAGGCTCTCTCCCTCCCCCATATTCTCCGTGTCGGTTCGCACCACATAGCCCGTCTCCGTCCGGCTGATCTGCACCAGCTCCACCGGCAGGAGCTTCCCCACATCGGTTCCCTTGACCGGGCTCCACAAAACCACCGCCGCCAGCAGAGCGGCCGCCGATCTCCTCTTCATCGCTGCTTTCTCCCATCCCGGGGGTGGAGCAGCGGGTCTCTGTATTTGTCCTCTGTCATGCGGAAGCGCAGCACGGAGGCTCCACCGGCGTGAAAAGGGGCAAGATAGGGCACATCCAGGCACTGAAGTCCCGCCAGATGCCCTGCCAGCAGGATTAGCCCCACCGTCACGCCAAAGAGCCCCGCCAGGGCTGCCGCCAGCCCCAGGCCGAACCGCCACAGCCGGACTGCCTCCGCCAGATCCCGATTGGGCAGTACAAAGCCGCATACCCCCGCAATGCTCACAACAATCAGCGCCCCGGGGGACACCAGCCCGGCATCCACCGCCGCCGTACCCACCACAATGCCGCCAATGGTGGAAACCGACTGTCCCACCGCCTGAGGCAGATGAATTCCCGACTCCTGCAATAGCTCAAAAGCGATCAGCAGGCTCAAAACCTCCGCCGTGGAGGAAAAGGGCACATTTTTCTTGCTCTCAATAATGGATCGCAGCAGCGGCAGCGGGATCATCTCCTGGTGAAAGGCCGCCAGAGCGATATAGAGGCCCGGCAGAAGCAGGCTCAGCAGCAGCGCCCCATAGCGGAGCACGCGCAGGCAGGAGGCGCTGAGATAGTCCCGGCTCCAATCCTCCGGGCTCTCCATCAGATAGCCCAGGTCCGCCGGGGCCAGATAGCCCAGGGGCAGCCCATCCACCAGCAGGCCCACCCGGCCCTCCAGAAGCCCCGCGCAGAATTTATCCGCCCGCTCCGTATATTGGATCAGGGGAAAGGCCGTTTTGCGGGAGCCGGTCACATATTCCTCCACCGCGGAGGGGGCCAGGAAGCCATCAATATCCAGCTTTTCCAGGCGGCGGCGCATCCGCTCCACCAGGGCTGGGTCCGTAATCCCCTCCAGGTAGGCAACGGTGACGTTGGTCAGAGACCGGCGTCCCACCTGGGTCTCCCAAAGCCGCAGGTCCGGGCTTCGCAGATGGCGGCGGATCAGGCTGGTATTGGAGCGCACAGTCTCCACAAAGGCATCCTTGGGCCCCTTGACGGTATTCTCCACCTCCGGGGCGGAAATGCCCCGCTTCTCCCCGGTTTTGACCTCAAAGGCGATGGCCCCTGCCCCCGGGAAGAGAATCACGCAGAAGCCATTGACCAGCTTTTTTGCCACGGTGTCCAAGTCCCGGCAGGGGTCCGCCACGCTGTTGTAAACATTTCCCAGCAGGGCCCGGTCATAGAGTGCCTGCATACTTTCACCGGTCAGGTTGTCCGTAATAGGCCGGATTACATATTCCGAGGTATCCGCACCGGAGGTCAGGCCGTCAATGGCATAGGCATACAGGGTAAAATCCCCGCACCGCAGCTCCCGGATGATAAAATCCGCCGCCCCGGCAAAAAGGCGCTCGATATTCTCCCTGTTCATTTCCCCAGAATACATCCGCCTCACCTCCGGGGTAGCATTCCACCTTTTGCGTCAAATATGCAAAAGCCGCCCACTCTTTCGAGTGGGCGACAGCAATTCTGTTTACTGTGCGCTGGGCACAACCTCCGGGCCGATGGGGCAGTCGTAGCCCTCGGCGGCGGTTTCGTTGAATTCTTCCCGGGCGGCCTTCAGAATATCCGGCTTCTCCATCAGGTCCGCGGCGGCGCCGGCCAGAACCTTGGCGGCATACAGCAGGCCCTTATAAGCGATGCCGGTTTTGCCGGTGGCAACCACCTGCCAGCTGTGGCCGGGAATCTTGGAGGGCCAGGTGGCCGTGTTGAACTGAGCCGTGGGGGTCAGCCAGCTTACATCGCCCACGTCCGTAGAGCCGGGGCTGTAAGGGTTGGCGGGATAGTAGGGCACCACAAAATCATTGATATCCTTGGCTCCCTTGTTGGACAGCCGGGAAATCTGCTTTTTCAGCACCGGGTTTGTGTCCACATTGTCTCCGGGCAGGCCCTCGTGGGGGTAGGTGGCGCGGAGCTTGGCCGCAAAATCCCACTCCTCCTGGGTGTACTCCGGCATGGGCGCTTCCACCAGATTGTCATAAAGCAGCTGCTCGAGAACCGTATTTGACAGGGTGTCCGCGGTGCCGTCCAGCTGGTGCCAGGTCACCGTGGTGCCCGTCATCAGGGCAGCGCCCTTGGCAATGTCGTTCACCCGGGCCAGCAGGGCCTTGGCCTTGCGGACGGTCTCCGCCCGGACCATGTAGACAAGCTTCGCCTTGGGCTGCACCACATTGGGAGAGATGCCTCCGGCATCCGCAATAGAATAGTGCACCGAGCACTTGGGCTCCATATGCTCCCGGAGGAACTGTACACCCACGTTCATCAGCTCCGCGCCGTCCAGAGCGGAGCGGCCGTCCCAGGGGTTGCCCGCGGCGTGGGCGGCGGTGCCCGCGAATTCATAGACCATTTGCAGGCAGGCCGCGTTGGAGCCGGTGGTCACCTCATTGGTGTAGCCGGGGTGCCAGGTGATGGCGGCATCCAGGTCCTTAAACAGGCCATCTCTCGCCATAAAGGTTTTGCCGGCGCAGCCCTCTTCTCCGGGGCAGCCATAGAAAATCACGGTGCCCTTCAGCCTCCCGGCGGCGATGGCATCCTTGATGGCGATTGCCGCCGCCACGCTGGCCGCGCCAAGCAGATTGTGCCCGCAGCCCTGGCCGCAGCCATCCCCTACCAGAGGCTTCTTCTCCGGAACCCCCGCCTGCTGGGACAGGCCGGACAGAGCATCGTACTCGCCCAAAATGCCGATGCGGGGGCTCCCGGAGCCATAGGTTCCGGTAAATGCAGTGGGAATGCCGCAGACATTGGTCTCCACCTGGAAGCCCTCGGCGGTCAGCAGCTCCACATAGGCTTTCGTAGACTGGAACTCCAGCATGGACAGCTCCGCATAGCCCCAGATCTTGTCGCTGAGCTCCAGAATCTCCGTCTTTTTGGTTTCGACGGTTTGGTACAGTTCTTTTTTATCCATGATCTTACAACACCTTTGCTAAGAAGTCCTGAAGTCTGGGATGGGTGGGATGGTTGAACACCTGATCCGGGCTGCCCTGCTCCAGAATATTGCCCTCGGCCATAAACAGCACCCGGTCGGACACCTCTCTGGCGAAGCGCATTTCATGGGTGACGATGACGCTGGTCATGCCTGTATCCACCAGGCCTTTAATAACATCCAGCACCTCGCCAACCATTTCGGGGTCCAGGGCGGAGGTGGGCTCGTCAAACAGCATCACATCCGGCTCCATGGCCAGGGCCCGGACGATGGCCAGGCGCTGCTTCTGCCCGCCGGACAGATTGCCGGGCATTTCGTCATACTTTTCCAGCAGGCCGACCCGGGCCAGCAGGTCCTTTGCCATCTGGTTGGCCTCTGCCTCGGACTTACCCTTCAGCATCATGGGGGCCAGGGTGATGTTCTTCGCCACAGTCAGATGGGGGAACACATTGAAGTGCTGGAACACCATGCCCATCTTCTGGCGGTGGAGATCGATATTGACCTTGGCAGGCTTGGGCAGCTTTCCTTCCTTGATCAGCTGCTTCTCCTCCTTGGTCAGGTTTCCGGTGATCTCGTCCCCTTCAAAGTAGATTTTGCCGCTCTCCGGCTTTTCCAGCAGGTTCAGGCACCGCAGGAAGGTGCTCTTGCCGCCGCCGGAGGGGCCGATGACGGAGACGACCTCGCCCTTTTCAATGGTCTGGTTCACGCCCTTCAGGACGTGCAGGTCGCCGAAGCTCTTATGTAAATCAACGGTTTTGATCATTTCCATATTGTTACGCCTTCCTCTCTCACTTGGACTTCTTGCTGTGGTTCTTGTAGCTGTTGGGATTTGCCATTCTCTTGCCGAACCGGTCTACAATCTTGCTCAGAGGATAGGTCACGCACAGATAGATGATGGCAACAATGGTCAGCGGCTCCAGGGTCAGATAGGACACGCCCTTGACCACCAGGTAAGAGGTCATGATATCGCCCAGGAAGAAGGTGGATGCCAGGGAGGTCTCCTTCAGCATCATGATGAACTCATTGCCCAAAGCCGGCAGGATGTTGCGGACGGCCTGGGGCAGGATAATCTTGACCATGGTCTGGCCCTCGCTGAGGCCCAGGGACCGGGCCGCCTCGGTCTGCCCCCTGTCCACAGCCTGGATGCCGGAACGGATGACCTCAGAGACGTAAGCGGAGGAATTGATGCACAGAGAGATGGACACCCACATGAACTGGCTCAGTTTCAGGAAGGTGAAGATATTCGGCAGTACGAAATAGAAGACATACAGCTGCAGCAGGATAGGCGTACCGCGGATGACCTCCACATAGACAGAGGAGATAAAGCGCAGAATCTTCAGCTTGGACATTTTCAGCATGGCAACCAGGGTGCCGAGGACGGTGCCCAGAGCCACGGAGATAAAGGTCAAAATCAGGGTGTTTTTCAGGCCGGTGAACAGGAAGAGCTTCCAATACTGGCACCAAATCTTCGCCATATTGGGGAGAAACAAACTAAAATCCATGTTTTTTATCCTTTCAATTCAAAAAATCATATTGGATGCTTTTCTTTTCAGCGCGGCGGCGCTGCGTTCAAAAGAAAAGCACCCGCTTTGCGGGGAGAACCGGCAGCCACAAGCGGGCTGCCGGTTCCTTGCATTTCAGAACTCAGCCGGCGACATTGCCCTGATCGTCGTAGGAAACCTCGATACCGGAGATTCCCTTGGCCTCCTTGTACCAGGTGTCCCACTGATCCTTGGAGGAAGCCAGTGCGGTGTTGACGGCCTCGGTCAGCGCGTCGTTGCCCTTCTGCAGCAGGATCACGTTGCCGGTGTACTTCTCGTCCACCACGAAGTTGAAGCCGGACTTTGCGATTTCGGGATTGTTGGCAATGATGGCGTCGCCGTTGCCCTTGGCAACCGCAATGCAGTCGAAGTCGCCGTTCTTCAGCTGCAGCACGCCGGTGCCCAGGTCGGTGAAGAGAACCAGCTCGCTGTCGGGCAGCTGCTCGGTGGTCAGGGACTGCTGCAGGGAGGCGTTCTGGGCGCCGATCTTCGCACCCTTCAGGCCCTCGGCGGTGGCGTACTTGTCGCCGTTGGAGGCCAGAGTGATCAGGACCTGCTCGTCCTCGTTGTCACCGGCGTGGTAGTAGTCAGAGGTGTTGTAATTCTGGGCCCGGTCCTCGGTCCAGCTGAAGCCGGAGATAGTCATGTCCACAGTGCCGGCATAAACAGCGGTCTGGCAGGCATCGAAGCTCATGGGCATGATGGAAATTTCCAGGCCCAGGCTCTGGGCAATGTACTTTGCCAGGGTCACGTCAAAGCCGACATACATATCCTGGCCCTGCTTGGTGGGGTCGGTGAACTCCATGGGGGCGAAGTCAGGGGAGGTGGCCACAGTCAGGACACCGGGGGTCACAGTCTTGATGCTCGAAGCGGCGGTGGTTTCCGTGGAGGACTTGCTTCCGCAGCCAACCAGCATGGCGGCCAGCATCAGCACGGCAAGAATCATAGATACGGTCTTTTTCATTTTTCATTCTCTCCTTTGCGGGTTGCTTGATTGATGGCTGTATTATAGCGCGAATATTATTCAATTTCAATTGATATTATACACAAAGTAAAGTGGAAATTCTTGGTCATCATCTGTATATGTCGTATATGTCATTCATTTTGCTGCTGAATATTCGTATATCGCTGATTTATATTCGGGATCATGCTGTATAATTGAATAATTCTATTTTCGTTTATTCTGTATAATATTCATATTGTTGTGTATGTTTCTTGTTCGCTGGTACTTTTACAAATTGGGGTTTGCTGAAGTGATTGAGCGCCCGATTGAACGTATACCCTCAAAAAAGGAGCCCCAACCTTCCCTTGGGGAAGGTTGGGGGCTTCCCACCGGGGGTATACATGCAACAGGGCGGTCCGGTAACCCCTAATTCATCACGCAAAAACCGCCCCGGCCGCTGTTTCCAGGCGGCCGGGGCATGGATTATTGGTTTTCTCTGGCCGCGATGGCCTCGGCCATAGCATCCAGGAGGGTGTCTACCTGGATGGGTTTGGCGATGTGGCCGTTCATGCCTGCGTCCAGGGCAGCCCGGCGGTCCTCCTCGAAGGCGTTTGCCGTCATGGCGAGGATGGGGATTTTGCCCCGTTTCCCGGGCAGGGCGCGGATTCTCCGGACGGCCTCCAGGCCGTCCATCACCAGCATCCGAATATCCATCAGAATCAGATCGTACCGATCCTCCGGCGCGCTTTGCAGCATATCCAGGCAGATCCGGCCGTTTTCCGCGGTCTCCAGCTTCAGGCCCTTTTCCTCCAGGATGGTCTGGGTAATCTCCGCGTTCAGGGCATTGTCCTCCGCCAGCAGAATTCGTCTGCCCCGAAGCTGTGCCTGATGCCGCTCCGTCTCCTGCCGCTGGTCCTCCTCCCGGGCTTCTTCCGGCACGATGGGGAAGGAAAGGCAGATGCGGGTTCTCGTCCCCTGCCCCGGCTGACTCTCCACCTGGATGGTACCACCCATCAACTCCACCAGGGACTTGACGATGGGTAGGCCCAGGCCCGTGCCGTTCTGGCGGCTCTTGGTGGAGGTATTCTCCCGGGCGAACTCCTCAAAAATATGAGGCAGGAACTCCGGGCTGATCCCGATGCCGGTATCTGCCACCAGGATTTCATAGTCCGCGAAGCCCGCCTTCTGCTGGGGCTGCTCCCCAATCGCCACCCGGACGGTGCCGCCTTCCGGGGTATACTTGATGGAATTGCTGATCACATTCAGGAAAATCTCCCGGACCTTTGTCTCGTCACAGAGAATATAGCGGTTGCGCACAGCAACCTTCATATCGCTTTTCAGCCGCTTTTTCTGAACCTCCGGCTCAAAAACCGCCTCCAGGGAAGACGCTAAGTCATCTATGCAGACGGTCTGCGCCGTCAGAGTCACCTTGCCGCTTTCAATCCGGGCCATCTCCAGAACGTGGTTGATGATGGACAGCAGGAAGGCACAGGAAGAGCGGATCTTCTCCACATAGTCCCTGGCCGCGGCCGGATCATCCAGATGCTTTGCCAGCCATCCGCCCTGAGGGGCCAGCTCCACATACCATGCATCGTTGGGCACCTGACAAGGCACCTCCAGAGCATCCACCAGGTTGGCTTCCCGCACTGGGCAATGATTTTCCGCTCTCCGGTTTTGGCGTCCTCCCGCCAGATCCGGTAATGGTAGGAGGCATTCTCCAGGCTGTCCAGATCCGCCTGTTCAATAAACGCGCCCCAGTCAATGACCAGGATGGACAGACCCCAGAAATTTTCCCGGATTCCGCCCGCATAGATAGGGTCAAACAGCAGCGCCCCGGCGCTCCACAATATTTTTCAACAGCTCGGATTTGGCCAGGTATTTGTTCAGCTGTCCCTCAATGCGGCGAACCGTGGTCTCGGCGGTATAGGCCGCCTTCAGCCGTTCTCCGTTTTTCTGGTTCAGCATCAGCATATGGGCAAAGCCCGTCAGCAGCAGAAAAACCGCCAGGAACACGGCCACGCTGCGAAAGGCAATGGAACCCAGTTTCTTTTTCATGGCTGCCGCGCTCCTCTCCTTTTTCTACATCAAATTGGTTATCTCTACGTCATCGTAGCACCTGTGGCAAAAGGAGTCAACAATTCCCAGCGAAATCCAGCCTGCGGCTGGGCAAAACCTGTCTGGGGACAGGTGAGATCCGATTTGCGATTGGGTGAAATCGCCCGTTCCGGGCGGAAGCGGTGTCCCCGCGGGACGGTTGAAATTGGAAGAGGACGCTGCGAGATTTTGCAGCGTCCTCTTCGTAATTTCAGGATCAAGACAACAGCAGCTTGTCGTCGGCCTCGTCGGAGCCGGAGGCGCGGCTGAAGAGCTCCAGGAGCTGCTCCACCGTCAGCTTCTTTTTCTCCTCGCCGGACACATCCACCGCCACATGGCCGTTGTACATCATGATCAGGCGGTTGCCGTAAGCGATGGCATCCCGCATATTGTGGGTGATCATCATGGTGGTCAGGTGGTTCTTTTCCACGATGCGCTGGGTGGCCTCCAGGACCTTTGCGGCGGTCTTGGGGTCCAGGGCCGCGGTGTGCTCGTCCAGCAGCAGCAGCTCCGGCTTTTGCAGCGTTGCCATCAGCAGGGTCAGCGCCTGCCGCTGGCCGCCGGAAAGCAGGCCCACCTTGGCGGTCATTCGGTTTTCCAGCCCTAAGTCCAGAATTTTCAGCTGCTCAATATAGCGCTCCCGGTCCGCCTGGGTGATGCCGGGGCGGAGGGTCCGGCGCTTGCCCCGGCGGTCCGCCATGGCAAGGTTTTCCTCAATCTGCATGGTGGCGGCAGTACCCATCATGGGGTCCTGAAACACACGGCCCAGGTAGGCCGCCCGCTTGAATTCCGGCATTCTGGTCAGGTCCTTGCCGTCCAGCACGATGGAGCCGGTGTCCACCTGGATGGTGCCCGCCACCGCATTCAGCATGGTAGACTTGCCCGCGCCGTTGCCGCCGATGACAGTGACAAAATCCCCGTCGTTCAAGGTCAGATTCAGGCCGTTCAGCGCCGTCTTGGCGTTGACGGTGCCTGGGTTAAAGGTCTTGGATACATTTTTGATTTCAAGCATTGTGTTCGCCTCCTGCCGTCTTGGCCGCTTTCTTGCGGAAGAGATTGCCCTTCCAATAGGGGATAGACAGGAACAGCGCCACGATCAGGGCTGCGAACAGCTTCAGATCGTTGGTGTTCAGGCCCAGCTGCAGCACGATCTGCAGAACCATGTAGTACACCACCGCGCCGACGACCACCGTGCACAGCTTCAGCGCGAAGTTGCGGAAGATCTTGCCCAACAGCACATCGCCGATGATCACGGCGGCCAGGCCGATAACGATGGCGCCCCGGCCCATATTCACATCCACCGCGCCCTGGTACTGGGCCAGCAGCGCGCCGGACATGGCAACGAGGCCATTGGAGAGCATCAGGCCCACGGTGACCGTGATGCGGGTATCGATGCCCTGGGCGCTGGCCATCCGGGGGTTCGCGCCGGTGGCCCGCAGGGCGCTGCCGTACTCCGTGCCGAAGAACCAGTAGAGAATGGCAATCAGCACCGCCAGGGTCACAATGGCGGGCACCAGGGGATTGCGGAAGGACAGTTCCTTCACAAACCGCTGGGAGACAATCAGATTGTACTTATCCACAGAGATGGGCTGGTTGGCCTTGCTGCCCATGATCCGCAGATTCACGGAGTACAGAGCCAGCTGGGTCAGGATGCCGGAGAGGATGGCGGGAATGCCGCAGCGGGTGTGCAGCAAGCCCGTGGCCAGGCCCGCCAGCATTCCGGCAAGAAAGGCGCAGGCCAGGGCCAGCCAGGGATTGACCCCGGCGCGCATCAGCATGATGCACGCCGCGCCGCCGGTGGCCAGGGTGCCGTCCACCGTCAGGTCGGCCACATCCAGAATCCGATAGGTAATATACACGCCGATGGCCATAATGCCCCAGAGGAGGCCCTGGGCAATGGCACCGGGCGCGGCGTTCAAAAGGGAGGAGAAAAATGTCATATGATGTACCTCAAATCTTTCCGCTATACTATAACACAAACTCAGGGGCAGAGCGATGGGGCCCTGTCCCTGAGAAAACGCACGTTGTTACTGCTCGATGGCTACATAGCCGTCGGGAACCGTGATGCCCAGCGTCTCACAGTTGGCGGCGTTGTACTTCTTGGTAACCTGGGGGGCATATTCCACAGGCATGGTGGAAACATCCGCCTCGCCGGTGAGAATCTTCACCGCCATCTTGCCGGTGGTGTAGCCCAGATCGTAGTAGCTGATGGACAGGGTGGCCGCACCGCAGCCGGTGCAAATACCCTCTTCGCCGGCGATGACAGGCACACCGGCAGGCAACACCACGTTGGCAATGGCCTCGGTATTGGAGGCGGCAGTATTATCGGTGGGGATGTAGATCACATCGCTGCTGTCGCAGGCCTTCTGGGTCACGGAGGCAACATCGTTGGTGTCCGTGAAGGCGAACTCGGCGCAGGTCAGGCCGGCAGCCTCCAGATAGCCCCGGATCACGTCCACCTGGTACTTGCTGTTGGACTCAGCGGAGCAGTACAGCAGGCCCACGGTCTTGGCATCGGGGAACAGCTCCTGCAGCATAGCCGCCTGCTGATCCAGAGGTGCCAGGTCGGAGGTGCCGGAGATGTTACCGCCCACGGTGCCGGTCCAGTTCTCAATCTCCAGAGCGGAGGCATAGTCCGTAACGGAGGTGCCCAGCACGGGGATATCCGCGGTAGCGGAAGCAGCCGCCTGCAGGGGGGCGGTGGCGTTGGCCAGAATCAGATCCACATTGGAGGAGACGAAGCCGTTGACAATGGTGGCACAGTTGGTGCTCTCACCGGAGGCATTCTGCTCGTTAAAGGTGACGGCATCGCCCAGAGCCTCGGTAATGGCAGCCTTGAAGCCCTCTGTGGCGGCATCCAGCGCGGGATGCTGCACCAGCTGGCAGATGCCAACGGTATAGGTCTTGGCTGCCTCGGTCCCGGCAGCGGCAGTGGTTTCCGCGGCGGCTGTGGTCTCAGCGGCAGCGGTGGTCGCGGCGGTGGTGGCAGCAGGGGCCGTACCCGTGCAGGCCGCCATCGATACCAGCAGCAGAGCTGCCAGCGCAAGCGCAAGTGCTTTCTTCATTTCATTTTCTTCCCTTCGTGTTTTCTCTGCGAACTTTTGTGCTCCACTGGTGGAGCTGTTCTGCACTAATATACACCTGTGATTTCCAGTTGTCAACGAAAAATTCACATATTTTTTCAAAGCAGGCGTATTTCCATCGAAAGAACGCATATTCTGAAAGAATATTTGAATATATATGGTTTCTTCGGGTATTGAAAAAGGGAACCGCCCCATAAAAGGCAGTCCCCTTTCCGAAATCACGGCTGTTTAATCGTTGGGCACGACCTTGACAATGCCTGCCTTCCACATAATGCGGGAGATCAGGATCAGAATGGGGATCATGACCACCATCAGGATTCCGGCGATGCCGGTACTGGCAATGCCCAGAACCGTCAGTACCGATACCAGGATCACAGGGATCACGGCAGGCAGGAGCTTGTTCTTTACCTTTGTCTTGCCGCTGCCCTTGCCCAGCAGCCCCAGGCTCATGCAGCCGAACAGGGCAGGCAGGAGGTAGTTGCTGGCAGTGGCGAAGGTCTCATTTTCCAGAATAGGCTGGATGAAGGACAGCAGCAGCATGCCCAGCGCCAGAATGACAATGGTCACACTGGAGGAGACCGCCGTAGCGATCAGGGCAATGGCGTCGCCCTCTACGGTGCTCTGCTCCACCTTGGCGATCTTCTGAGCGTTGATGATGCAGGGCATCTTCAGGTTCATCAGATTGCCGGAGGCGAAGGTCAGGTAGCTGGAGGAGCCCAGGATTGGGGTATAGCTGCCGATCTCCGCAACGCTCATAGGCGCCATGATCACCAGAATGGAAACAAGGCCCGGAATGCACATCTTGATATCCGGCATACAGCCGTACACCGCGCAGAGAATAAAGGGCATCGCCACCATGTACACGGTAAAGATAATCATAAAGATCCGGCCGGATCTGTGGGCCCAGTCCGTAAAGGGGTCCAGTTTCACAATTTCTTTTTCTTTTTTCATGACAGAGCCCTCCTTAGGCGAACAGTCTGACCCAGAGTACACTGGATGCCATGCCGATAATCATGGCGATTGCCATGGTGAAGTCGTTGATGCCTGGGTGCTTCTTGGCGATCAGGCCGCAGCAGACAGTGACGATCAGGCTGACCACCAGAGTCATGGTGGTGGGCAGATCGGTGAAGACCATAATGGGAATGTACACAGCGAACATGGCAAGCATGAAGCAGCCGGACAGGATCTGTCCCCACTCGCTCTGGCCGCTCTTGGCCTTCATAATGCCGGTGGAATACTTCTTGGCGAAGAGTGTGACCATAATGGGGCCGCTGCAAATACCGATGGACATAACGATCATGATGGCGCCGAACACAGTGGCGTCGGAGCTCAGAACATCGGACAGCTGCACCCCCAGGCCGTTGGCCGCGTAAGAGGCCGCCATGGCCTCATAGGACAGGGAGCCGATGACGGAAAGCCGCCACCAGGGCAGGGCCGGCCCCAGGGATACCGTCAGGGTGATGAAGCCCAGCAGAATCGCAAGACTGGGAACAATGGAGGAGGCCACCGTGGATTTGACCACGTTCGCCACCACGTCTTTGCCGATGCCCAGCTCCTCGCAGCGTTTGCTGGCCTTTTTGACGCTCATAATCGCGTAAGTAATGATGATGCCCAGGCCAATGACAATCAGGCCATAGAGCAGCGGGCTGTTCGCCACAACCGATCCTGTTACCATATTTTCTTTCCTCTCTTTCCGTGTTCTTTAATCTGCGTGTTCTTCCAGCCAGCGGGTGGCTACATAGACATAGGCCGCGGTGCCCTCATAGAGGACCTCGTCGTTGAAGTTTGCCTTGGGGTGGTGCTGGGGATAGGCATAATTTTCCTTATCGTCACCTACGGTAGCCAGCATCAGGGCACAGGCGGGAATCTCATTGCTGATAAAGGCAAAGTCCTCGCTGCCGCCGCCCACCTTGGAGTCCGGCGAAACCACAGACATGGGAACCGCGCCGCTGCCCAGGAGCTCCTTCATATATTTGGTGGTGGCCGCGCCCACCTCCTTGTCCGCGATCATGGGCGGGCAATGCTTCACAAATTTCACCTCCGCCTCGCAGCGGTAGGCCTTGGCAATGGTCGTGGCAATCTCGGTGAGACGGTCCATGAGCATCTTTTCCACCTTGATATCGCCGGTGCGGATGGTCCCCTCCATCACCGCGCTGTCGGCAATCACATTGGGCGCGCCGCCCGCGTGGAACATACCGGTGGTCACAACGCCGAAGGTGCCCGGTTCCAGCTCCCGGCTGTGGAGCTCCGCCAGACCCACCTGGATATGGGCCGCCGCCGTAATGGGATCAATGGTCAGGTGGGGCATGGCGCCGTGGCCGCCCTTGCCTTTAACCGTGATCTTATACTGATCGCAGGAGGCCATGCCCCGGCCCCCATCCAGAATCACCATCATGCCCTTCGGGAAGGGCATTCCGGTCATGGAATGGATCATGAGGCCTGCGTCCACCTTGGGATTTTCCAGCACGCCGGCCGCCAGCATATCCTTGGCACCCTCCAGGTTTTCTTCGCCAGGCTGGAACATGAGCTTCACCGTGCCCTGGATTTCGTCCTCCATGCCTTTGAGCAGCTTGGCCGCACCCAGCATCATGGCCGTATGGGTGTCGTGGCCGCAGGCGTGCATTTTGCCGGGGTTCTGGGAGCGGAATTCCACGTTGGTCTGCTCCTCCACGGGCAGGGCATCCATGTCGCCGCGAATCAGGAAGCACTTGCCGGGCTTCTTCCCCCCGGCCAGCACCACCAGGCCGCTGCCACAGTCCATGGGCGCATAGCCCATCTCCTCCAGCTTTGCCCTGACATAGGGCTTGGTAAACGCCATATCCAGCCCCAGCTCCGGGTGCTTATGCAGCTCCCGGCGGTTCGCCTGAATCTCCGGCTGAATCGCCAGCGCCGCCTGCAATACCTTTTGTGCGTCCATTGTCGCATTCCTCCCGCTTTAGTACATTAACACTTTATCGTGCTAAATAATTTGAATAACGAGAGTATAGCACTTTCATAGGAAAAGTCAAGCTTTATTTACAATTATGGCATATTATACAATTTCATTCTGTATCTTTTAGCGTTATTCAGCTATATCCACTTCTTATTCCAGATCGCGTTGTTTGGTCATGTCTCTTATTTGCAGCTTTTCATATGCATAAATGCATTTTCTGTGAGCGTGGTGTTCTCCACCGAAAGCGCAATGCCATCAACTTAATCCAGGGCATAGATGAACGTATGCCTTAACTGGGAAGCCCAAAAAAGCCTTCTCCAGCCGGAGAAGGCTTTTTGGGCTTCCCATTGAGGGTGTACATACATCTTTCACTTGCGAAAGCCTTAAGTTGATGACATTGCCTTTCAGGGGAAGCTTGGTTGGTACGCATTCGCCCGTGTTTCTACAAACGGTAAGTCTGTACCGCCCTCATTTCCCGCTGAGGCGGGCCCCCATCACTTTTCATGGTATAGCTGCCACCGGCAGCTATCCTATTTTGATTCGCTGCGCGATGCACCGCCCAAGGGGAAGGTAAGGGCTTCCCCGGCAGGCTATACGTTCATCTGTTGCGCAATACAACTATAATGAAAAACAGAGGCCCTTCTTCGGGTTGTCTCCGAAGAAGGGCCTCAGTGCTATTTGTTTACTCCGCCCGCTCCATAGCAAGCTGGAAGTCGCGGGTGTCTGTGAAGATTTCGTTCTTATAGGGGTTCTTCTTCTGCTGGATGGACCGGCGGATGATGATGGCCAGCGCCAGCGCGTTGATGGCCAGAGAGGCCACGGACAGGACCCCCTGGGCGGTTGGATTCACCGCGGTGGGACGGATGGCCGCGTCCATAAAGCCGTCAGCGTACAGCACGGGGATGGTAGTGAACACGCTGCGATCCTGGAACAGGGGGAAAACCTGGGCGAACATGCACCAGATGGCCAGGGTGTTGGCCCGGTTCTGAATCCAGCCGCCCTTATTCCACAGGGATGCCGCCACGGTGGGGGCCAGCAGCAGGGCCAGGCCGCAGTACCAGGCGTGAGTGGGCAGGTTCAGATAGGTATACTGGAAGTTCCACACGTCATAGGCCAGGATGTACAGCCAGATCATATCCGGCCAGAGCATATCGTCCTTCTTCTTGGAGGAGTAGATGCCCCACCAGCCCGTCATGCAGAGGATGTTCAGCAGCCCCGCGAAGCCGTTGAGCCAGTTCCACCAGCCGCCGTAGAGCCAGACATTTTCGCTGGACAGCCACCAGCCGTCCACGGACAGCGCGCCCTTGATGGCGGACTCGAAATCGCTGCCCACAGCAATCAAGATATTGATGGCAACAATGGCAAAGGGGAAGGGCTTGAACCAGTTCTTCTTGCCGATGCCCCAGCCGTACTTGATCATCATAAAGCCGATGCAGCCGATGGTGGCGGCATAGAGCTTGGCGTAGTGGAACCAGCTGTTCATGTAGAGATAGGTGGGATTGTTCAGCGCCCACTGTGCCCCCGTGGCCGCGCCGACCGCCACGGCGATGAAGTACACCGTCAGCGCCCCCGGCAGCAGAAAGAAGAAGAAAATGCCGCCCTTCTTGGTCCGCCGTGCCAGCTCATTGGTGAGAATCAGCCCCAGAAATACCAGCAGCCAGCCCAAAAGCTGGAAACCGGCCTTGTCCCCGTAGATTTGGAATAACATACCGTTTGCCTCCTGTTTATCTACGGAAACTCTGAATAAATCGCCTGCGGCTGGAGAGCGGATCTTTTTCGCCCGCTCTTCAGCATCCAAAGCAGGAAATACACAAAGTATTCCCCTGCTTTGGATGCTTCGACCGGTCAAAAAATCTCTCGCTCCCAGCTCTTGCCGATTTATTCAGAGCTTCCTTTTTTCTCCCTCTGCATTGCCGTGGGCAGAAAGAGCTCTTCGTCAATCAGTATAACAGGTATTGAATAGGTTGTCAACGCAGTCCCGTAGTTGTGTTCACATTTTGTCGGATTGCTACAATTTCTTTTGGTATTTTTATACCAATTTTCTGCAGGCCGCTGCCAGCTCTCCCAGGGTGGAGCAGGGAATCATGGGGCAGAGGGACTGCACGGCCCCCACACTCTTGATGTATTTCCAGTTCCGTTCCGGGATCGGGTTCAGCCAGAGAATTCTGCCGGAAAGGCGCTTGGCTTCCCGCAGATACACAAGCGCTCTGGGTGTATCCACCGTCTTGGTGTCCGAGAGAATCAGAAGCGTAGAGGCGCTGCTTAAGATTGGCGGGCGGGCATCCGTAAGGGTTTTCAGAGCCAGCCCCAGGTCTGTTCCCCGGCCATAGATGCCGGAGGCCCGGACCGTATCCCGGAAACGGTCCATATTTTGCAACTGAAAGGCATCCGCCTCCACAATCGTTTCCGAGAACAGGAAGGTCCTGGAGCTCTCCGCCACCTGGTTCAGGGATTGGATGAACCGCAGGGCGAACTCCGAAAACTGGACCATGGACCCGGACACATCGCAGAGAATCACCAGCCGCCGCTTCCGGGCATGGGTCTGACGAAAGCGAAGCTTATGCAGGCTGCCGCCGCTGCCCAGGCTCCCCCGGATGGTCCGCCGGAAATCCAGCTTGCCGGAGGCGGCGCTGCTGCGGCGTTTGGCGGAGAGCTCCCCGTTAATCTGCCGGGCCACCGTCTGAATCAGCTCGATGGCCTTGGGAATCTCCGTATCCCGGAACGCGCCGATATCCCGGCACAGCAGTCCCAGCTCCGGGTCCAGCTCCTCGGCCCCTACCCCCGCGTTTTCCAGCAGCATCTGCTGCTCCATCATGGTTTTGGCGAAGACGGAGTGGATAAACTCACTGTAGAGCTGGGGACTCCTGTCCACATTGCCCTTGTACCGGTCCAGGAAGTCCCGGAGCTTCTGCCGGGCCTCCTCTGGCAGTTCCTGGTAGCTGCGCTGTTCCTTTTCGTCCAGGTTAACCCGGCCGCGCATACTTTCCAGCTCTTCCTTGGCCTGCTCCCACTGGGCCTGCTGCTGCCGCTCCCGCTCCATCTGCTCCCGGGCCTGGGCCCGGATGGCCTCCTCCGGCAGGAAAAAGCCGTCAAAGGCGGCGTCAAATTTCCCCTGCTCCTCCCGGGATTTGGCATAGACCGTCCGCAGGGCATCCTTGACGGTCTGCCGATCCGAAAAGCCCAGCACCGTCAGGATTTTCGCCGCGTCCTCCGTCTCTCTGGGGGAAACGGGCAGCCCCTCCAGGCGCAGAATCCGGGCAAATGCTGAGAGCTTCTCTAAATAGACCGCCCCATCAGCCATGGCTGTGCCCCTGGCAGGCCCCACAGTGGGTCTGGGGATTCTCTTCCATTTCCTCCAGGGTCTGCAAGTCCTCGTTGTTTTTCAGCACAAACCCCGCGGTGGCCCGGATGGCGTCCGGCGTCAGCTCCCGGATGCCCAGGGCATCCAGGGCCGCGGCCCAGTCCAGGGTCTCCGCAATGGAGGGCTTTTTCAGAATGGCCTCCGCCGAGCGGAGCCGCTGCACCGCCAGCGCCACCTGGGCCGCCAGCCGGTCATCCACATAGGGCAGCTTCCTGCGCAGAATCGCCAGCTCCTTGTCCATATCCGGGTAGTCGATGTGCAGATAGGCGCACCGGCGGCGCAGGGCCTCCGAAAGGGGCCGGGCACGGTTGGAGGTCAGGATCACGAAGGGCACGGTTTTCGCCCGGATGGTTCCCAGCTCCGGCACCGTCACCTGCAGCTCCGACAGCAACTCCAGCAGGAAGGCCTCGAACTCCTCGTCCGCCTTGTCGATTTCGTCAATCAGCAGCACAACGGGTTTTTCGGAGCGGATGGAGCGCAGCAATGGCCGCTCCAGCAGGAAGTCATCCGTGAAAATGGACTGGGTGAGGGCCCGCTTATCCTCGCTGTTTTGGTTCATCTGGATGGTCAGCAGCTGCTTCTGGTAGTTCCACTCATACAAGGCCTTGCTCTCGTCCAGCCCCTCATAGCACTGCAGCCGCACCAGCTCCCGATCCAGCGCCGCCGCCATCACCTTGGCGACCTCCGTCTTGCCAACGCCAGCCGCCCCCTCAATCAGCAGGGGCCGGCCCAGGGTCAGAGCGACATAGAGGGTGGTGAGCATTTTTTCATCGTATACATAGCTGCTTTCGTCCAGCTTTTGTCTTAGTTCATCAATGGTCATGGGGTGTCTCCTTTTTCTTTGCGTTTATGGCTGCCCCTGGGGGAAGGCATTTTCCTGATTATCCTTCCTTCTTCGCGCTGTCGATGCTCTTCCCGAACACAAAGAACCGCTGGTACAAAAACTCCGTGGAGAAATTGAGCAGCATATTGAGGACCGTCACCAGGTATTCGTTCCAGCCCAGCCCGGCGTTCAGATAATTGCCCAGCAGAGTGGACAGGGGGGTGAATACTACATAGTAAGCCGCCACCTTGGCCATAGCCACGGGGACATTGGCGGCGGACTGGAAGGTGAACTTCCGGTTCAGGGTGAAATTCCACAGCACAGACAGGCACAGGGCGATCAGATAGCAGGGCCAGTAGGGCAGGCCCGTAAATTCATTCAGCAGGGCGAAGGCGCCCATTTCGATCAGTCCGGCGCTGATGGAGAAGAAGGTGAATTTCAGGACTCGCATGGCTTCTTTCATGGGGTTTCCTCCTTTGAATAAAAATCTGCCCCGGACGTGCCGGGGCAGAGCATTGGAAATCTTACTGCACGGTGACGGAGGTCACATGGGGCTGCAGGCCGTTGTACCAGTACAGGAAGCCCTCCACATCGATGACATCGCCCACCTTCAGATTGGTGACGGTGGTGTAGACATCGGTGCCCTCGCCGCAGAGGTAGCTCTCCACGGTAAAGGTATAGGTGTTGGTGCCGTCAGAGACGTTGAAGTACAGGTCATTGTTGTTGCCGGCAGCGCCGGAGCCGTCCCAGTTGTACAGGAAAGCCGCGCCCTCATCGTTGGCGGGCTCCACGGTCAGGCCGGTGACCTTGATCTTCTCATTCTGCCAGTCGATCAGGTTGGAAGCACCCAGACCGCCGGTGATATCCTGGGCAGGGGCAATGTATGAGCCCTCCAGGATCTCGAAGGTAGCGCCCTCAGCAACCTCAATTTCGCCGGACCACTCGGTCTTAAAACCGTTGACCCGGATCTTGGTACCCTCGGTGAGCTTGGCGGCATTCTCTTCGCTGCACTCCATGTTGTACAGGAAGTAGGCGCCGTCCTCGCTCTGGGCGTATACGGTGATCTTGTTGTCCCACCAGGACTGATGGGCCTGCACATAGGTCTCAATGCACACAGGGCTGTCCACAGGGGCGGCGATGTAGTCGGCGTGGGTCATGATTTCGCCTTCCGCCTCCTGGGGCGCGGTGACGGCTTCCGTGGTCTCGGTGGCGGCTGCCTCGGTAGTGACCGTGGTGGCGGCGGGCTCGTCCTTTTTGGTGCAGCCAGCGAACGCCGCGATCATGCAGACGGCAAGCAGCAGGGCAATGATCTTTTTCATTTTCAAATCTCCTTATCGGATGAAAGTTGACTGCGAAGGTATTTCCGCAGACTGGGACCCATTATACTTTCTCCCGGCGGAAAAATCAATGGTTTTTGCCGTTTCTCTTGAATTTTGGCCAGAAATAGGCAACGGCAATGCCCACCCAGCATACCCCCAGCCCCCAGAGCAGGGCTTTGGCGGCATCCGGCAGGGGGCCTAAGTCCGAAGAACCCGCGGTGCGCTGAATCTGGTCCAGCCGGTTCAGGGAGGCCACCTTTTCATAGATGGCGTCCAGCGCCGCGCTGTCCGTGGGCCGCTTCCGGCGGACGGCCTTGGCGGTCTCCTCAATCAGCTGCCCCGCGGCCTGCCGCAGGGAGGCAGAGCCGTTGAAAACAGGGGTGGTAAAGGTATTCTCGCTGTTTTCCAGCAGAATCTTGGATGCCTGGATTTTCACGGCGTAGTGGGTGTCGTTGTCCTCGCCCTCGTGGCTTAAATAGTCCACATAGCGCTCGTCCTGCCGGGCCTTCTCCGTCACGGGCACATACCCTTCCGTTTCGGCGTAGGCAATCTGCACGTCATTGGTCAGCAGGAATTGGGTGAACAGCCAGGAGGCCAGCACCTCCTGGGGGTCGTCCTTATAGAAAAGGCACACGCTGGGGCCCTGGGAGATCATCTGGGGGTACTCCGGGTCATACTGGGGCACGGGATAAACCGCCGTATCAAAATGCACCAGGGCATCCTCGCTGATGTCCAGCAGCGGGGCCTCGGTGCCCATCCAGGTGGCACCGGCGGTGGAGTCGATGGCGAAAACGCACTGGCCCGCATTCAGGAAGTTGGCGGGATAGCTGGAGATTTTAAAGGTAGAAAAAGCCCCGGTGGCGGTGTGCTGAGCTACGGTCTCCAGAATCTCCTTTGTCTGATCGTTCCACAGCTCCACGGTGCCGTCGGACCGGGCATAGCCCGCGTCCAGCTGCCGCAGCATCTGGATCATCATATTGTCCGTGGACTTGTAGATAAAGGGAATCAGCACCTTCTGGCCGTTGAGCTTAAAGTTCCCTGCCCCGTCCTTTTCCACGGCCGCCTCGCTGACCTGCCAGAGAAAATCCCAGGTCAGGGTCTCCGGCAGCGTGAAGCCCAGCTTTTCCACAAAGTCCCTGTTTACATAGCAGGCCTCCGTGGAGCGCATATAGGGCAGCGCGTAGGTCACGCCGCCGATGGCGCACTCCGTCAGGAACTGGGGCACAATTTCATCCCTGGTAGGGCTGTCGAACCGCAGGGCGCTGCCCCCCAGGCCGAAATTGGCGTCGTCCATCAGATTGTCCAGGGGCACCACAGTCCGCTCGCCCGTTAAGTAGGTGGCGATGTGATCCGGGTAGGTGATGCAGACGTTGGGGGTGGTGTTTGTGGAAATGTTGGTGATCACATCGTTGTAGATCCGGGCATAGTCCGTGTAGAGCCGGATGTTGACGGTGATGTTCGGGTAAAGGGTCTGAAAGTCCGAGATGGCCTTCTGGTAGATGGCGGTCTGAACCTTGTTGGTGTCGTTCTTGGCCCAGAAGGTGATTTCATAGTGCCGGGAGGTATCGAAGGTCTCCGGCAGCGTGTAGGATTCCACAGCCCCTGTGGAATCCTCCACCAGGCGGCCATGACAGCCGGTGAGCAGCAGGGCGGCCAGGAGCAGCAGGGCAAGCCATCGTTTCATCCCTTGGTCCCTCCTCTGGCCACGCCGGCCATGATCTTTTTGCGGAATACCAGGAACAGCCCGATCAGCGGCAGGGAGATCACCGTGACGGCGGCCATCATGGCGGGGATGTTCTCCCGGCCGAAGCCGTTCTCCCGAATCTCCTGGATGCCCACGGACACCAGGAAATAATTCTGGTCATCCGTGATCAGCCGGGGCCAGACAAAGCTATTCCAGCACTCGATGATTTTCAGAATGGTGATGGTCACCACCGTGGGCTGGCAGATGGGCAGCAGCACCTTCCACAGGTACTTGAAGTCTGAGGTGCCGTCCACCTTGGCGGCATAGTACAGCTCGTCCGGCACCTGAGAAAAGTTCTCCTTCAACAGATAAATATAGAATACCGAGGTGACGGAGGGCAGGATCAGCCCCAAGAAGGTATTGCGCAGCCCCAGCTCCGTAATGGTCACAAAGTTCGTAATGACCACCAGCTCCGAGGGAATCATCATCAGTGCCAGGAACGCGGCAAAAATCAGATCCCGCCCCGGAAACCGCAACCGGGAAAAGGCGAAGGCCGCGAGAACGGTGACAAACAGCATCAGCGCCGTGGTGATGCCCGTAAAAATGGCGGTGTTCAGAAAATACCGGGCCAGGGGCACCTGGGAAAAGGCGCTGGCATAGTTCTCTAAGGTGGGACTGGTGGTAAAAAGCTTAGGGATATACTCGCTGTTGTAGCTGCCGTAGCTTTTGACAGAGGTCAGCAGCATCCAGTAGAAGGGGAACAGCACCAGCACGGCCCAGATCACCAGAACCAGTCCGATGGCGGCGAGATACAGGGCCTGCCGCTTCCGTTCTCTTTGTTCGATCAACGCGTAGTCCATAGCAGGCACCTCATACATAGTGGACGTGCTTCTTGCTTACCAGCAGATTGATGCAGGTAATGGTCAGCACAATGGCAAACAGGACAATGGCCGCGGCGGAGGCATAGGAAGGATAGCCGCCGGCATTGCCGTAGAGCATATCGTAGACGTAGCCCACGATGGTATTCATGCCCGCGGCGTTCAGGTCCGTGCCGAACAGGGCCACCGCATCGGAATAGGCCTTGAAGGCCCCGATGAAGCCCGTGATCACCAGGTAAAAGAGGCTGGGGGAGATCATGGGCAGGGTGATGCGCCAGAAAATCCGCCCCCGGGACGCCCCATCCACCCGGGCGGCGTTGCGGTAGGTCTCGTCCACCGAGGCCAGGGCCGATGTCAGAATCAGGATTTTGAAAGGCATGACAATCCAGACCGTGTACAGGCACAGCACCAGCATTTTCGCCCAATAGGGCCCGGAGAGAAAGTCCACGCTGGCAAAGCCCAGGCCGTTCAGCAGCAGATTCACAAAGCCATCGGAATAGGCGGTTTTGCGGAACAGAATCATGAACACCAGGCCCACCGCCAGGGTGTTGGTGACGTAGGGCAGGAAGAAAATGGTCCGGAAAAGATCCCGCAGCTTCCGGATAGAGCTCAGGCAAAGGGAGATCAGCAGGGCCAGCCCCGTGGACAAAGGCACCGTCACCAGCACCAGCAGGAAGGTATTTTTCAGCGCCTGCAAAAAGTAGGGGTCGTGGAGCACATAGGAAAAGTTATACAGTCCCAGGCCGGTATAGGTCTGGGAGGCGAAATTGTAGTTTTCCTGGAAGGAGTAGACGAACACATCGATCAGCGGGTACACCAGGAAAATGCCCAGGAATAAGAAGGCGGGCAGCAGATAGAGATACCCTTTCGGATTGTTCCGCTCCATGTTCACGCCTCCTGGGGCCGCAGGTGCGCGCCGGTAGCGGGGTCAAACAGCAGCACCTTCCGGGGCTTCAGGCGGAAGCGCACCGTGCCGCCGCCGGGCAGCTCCGTGCCGTCAGACTGGCGGATGGCCCGGAGGGTGGGTGTCTGGCAGGCGGGATGGGTGCACAGGAAGCTTACGTCCCGGCCCATTACCTCCATCCGGTTCAGGCCGCAGCACATGGGGCCATCTGCCTCCGGAGAAAAGCCCTCCGGGCGGATGCCCACAGTGACGGGGCCATCGGAAAGTCCCGGCACCGGCAGCACCGCGTCCTCCCCCAGGTACAGCGTCTCCCCCCGGACGGTGCCGTCAAACAGGTTGATGGGGGGCGTACCCAAGAATTTGGCAACAAACAGATTGGCGGGGTCGTCATAGACCTGCTGGGGCTTGCCGGTCTGCTGAACCACGCCCTCCCGCATAACCACGATCTCATCGGAAATGCTCATGGCCTCCTCCTGATCGTGGGTGACGAAGACGGTGGTAATCCCGGTCTCCCGCTGGATGCGGCGGATTTCCTCCCGGGTCTGGAGCCGCAAGCGGGCATCCAGGTTGGACAGGGGCTCGTCCAGCAGCAGCACCCCCGGCATTTTCACCAGAGCCCGGGCAATGGCCACCCGCTGCTGCTGGCCGCCGGACATTTCGCTGGGCTTCCGGTCCAGCAGGCCATCGATCTGCACCAGGGCCGCGGCCTCTTTGGCCCGCCGAAGCATTTCCGCCTTGCCGGGCCGGTCCCTGCCCTTCAGATTTTCCAGGGGAAACAGGATGTTTTGCAGCACGGTCATATGGGGGTACAGGGCGTAATTCTGGAACACCAGCCCCACCCCCCGGTTCTCCGTGGGCAGCTGGGTCACATCCTTGTCTCCGAAGAAAATCTTTCCGGAAGTGGGGGCCTGCAGCCCGCTGATCATATAGAGGGTGGTGCTCTTCCCGCAGCCGGAGGGCCCCAGCAGGCCGATCAGCTTGCCATCTGGGATTTCATAGGTAAAGTCAGACACGGCCACCACCTCGCCGCCCTGCTTTTTGTTCCGATTGGGAAATTTCTTGGTCAGGTGCTGTAACGTAACGTTCATCGCAGTCCATCCTTTTTTATCGGGGAAAGGTGGATTAATCAAAGCCCGTGGAGGAATGAATTGACAATTTACAATTAACAGTTGACAATGAAGGTATTTCCTTCGGAAATAATTCAAAAAATTTTTAAATTCGTCCCGGAGGGACACCACAATTGTCAATTATCAATTGTCAACTGTCAATTTGTCTTCCCCGCAAGCCTCGATTTCCGCATCTGTCCCACATAAACTCTACCGCCCATTATACCCTGTGCTTCCCCGCAATGCAAGGGAAAAGATACCCCTTTGACATAGGAATCCTTCCACAGTATAATAAAAAGAAAACCCATGGAGACGAAACATGATTCACTTTACGGAAATTACGGATTTTGAGGCTCCGGAGCTGGACGTGTATGCCCGGCTGACGGAGGCGCAGCTGCTGAATCGGTTTGAGCCGAAGAAGGGGATGCTGATTGCGGAGAGCCCCAAGGTCATCTGCCGGGCCCTGGATGCCGGGTGCAGGCCCGTATCCCTGCTGGTAGAGCGGAGCCATTGCAACGTGGAGGCCCAGGCGGCCATTGAACGCTGCGGAGACGTTCCGGTTTACACAGCGGACATGGAAATTCTCACAAAGCTCACGGGGTTCCAGCTGACCCGGGGCATGCTCTGCGCCATGCTGCGGCCAAAGCAGCCCAGCGCGGAGGAGATTCTCAGCAGCTGCCGCCGGGTGGCGGTGCTGGAAAACGTGATGAATCCCACAAACGTGGGGGCCATCTTCCGCAGCGCGGCGGCACTGGGCATGGACGCGGTGCTGCTGACCTCCGGCTGCACGGACCCGCTGTACCGCCGCAGCGCCAGAGTCAGCATGGGCACGGTGTTCCAGGTGCCCTGGGCCTATGTGCCGGAGAACTGGCAGGCAATCCTCAAGGCCCATGGGTTTGCCACGGCGGCCATGGCGCTGACGGACGACAGTCTGTCCATCGATGACCCCATTCTGCGGCAGCAGGACCGGCTGGCCGTGGTGCTGGGCACCGAGGGAGACGGTCTGGCAGAGAGCACCATTGCAGCCTGCGACTACACCGTAAAAATTCCCATGTTCCACGGGGTGGACTCTCTGAACGTTGCTGCCGCCAGCGCGGTGGCGTTCTGGGAGCTTCGCGCGAGATAATTTTTGGGCCGCTGCATTGCGCAGCGGCCCAAAAATTATGCCTTTGTAAAGCGGGAAAGGAAGTCCTTTGTCTCCTGCTTTTGGGGATTGCCGAAGAGCTCGGCGGGAGCGCCCTGCTCACAGATAACGCCACCTGCCATGTAGACCACATGGTTGCTCACGTCCCGGGCGAAGGCCATCTCATGGGTAACCACCAGCATGGTCATGCCCTCCTGGGCCAGGCGTTTCATAACGGACAGCACCTCGCCTACCATTTCCGGGTCCAGGGCGGAGGTGGGCTCGTCGAAAAGCAGCACCTCGGGATTCATGGCCAGGGCCCGGGCAATGGCTACCCGCTGCTTCTGGCCGCCGGAAATCTGCCGGGGTCTGGCGTTGATATAGGGGGCCATGCCCACCTTGTCCAGGTACTCCAGGGCGGTCTTCCGGGCCTCGTCCTTATTTCGCTTCAGAACCTTGATCTGGCCCACCATGCAGTTTTCCAGCACGGTCATATTGTTGAACAGGTTGAAGGACTGGAACACCATGCCCACATGGCTCCGGTATTCCGGCTGGTTTACCCCCCGGCCCGCCACGTTCTGGCCGTGGTACAGGATTTCACCGGAGGAAGGCGTCTCCAGCAGGTTGATGCAGCGCAGCAGCGTACTCTTGCCAGAGCCGGAGGCACCGATGATGGAGGTCACGTCGCCCTTTTTGACAGTAAAATCGATATCCTTCAGCACCTCATGGGTACCGAAGCTCTTGGACAGGTGGTTGACCTGCAAAATCAAATCGTCCATATCAGCGTGCGCCTCCGTTTCTTCCATTCCGGGCCTCCCGGTATTCCTTGTTCTGCTCGTCGAAGGGGGTTCCCTTGTCCGGGTGGCTGTAGGTCCCGGCGGTCATCACCAGGGGGTCCACCTGGACCAGCTCGTAGTCGCCGGAGCCGTCCATCTTCTTTTCCAACGCCCGCAGCAGGAAGGAGGCGATCAGGGTCATGGTCAGATACCCGACCATTTCCACCGTGGCGGAGGGGAAGTAAAGATAGCTGGCACCAACCGCGGCCCGGTGGGCGGAGAAGAAGTCCGGGAAGCCGATGATGAACATGACGGAGGTATCTTTTACATTAATAATAAAGTTGTTGCCGATCTGGGGCATGATGTTCCGCAGGGCCTGGGGCAGGATCACATTCAGCATGGTCTGCACATGGGTCATGCCGATGGCCTTGGCTCCCTCGGTCTGGCCTGGGTCCACGGAGATGATGCCGCCCCGGACGGATTCGGCCATATACGCGCCCGTGTTGATGGACACCACCAGGATGGCCGCCACCCAGACGTTGTCAAACCGCTGGGCACCGCCTGTGAAATAGGGCAGACCGTAGAATAGGAACACGGCCTGCAGCACCATGGGGGTCCCCCGGAAAATCTCCACATAGATCCGGAGGATGATCCGGATCAGCTTCAGGAAAAACTTTTTCAGCCCGGAGTCTCCAGGGGCGCAGGGGATGGTATTCAGAACGCCGCAGATGAAGCCGATGACGCAGCCGATGGCCGTTGCAACAAGCGCCAGGATCAGGGTGGAACGCATACCGGCCAAATAGGAACTGCCATATTTGGACCAGAGCTTACCGATATCGGAGGCAAGCTGAATCAGAATTTCCATGAAAGCAAATATCTCCTTTTAACTTCTTACTCGCTCAGGGGCTGGATAGCAATGGCCTGCTCCATGAGGGCGTTCATATCGTCGGCGGTCATGGTGGAGAGCACGGCATCGATGCTGTTCTTCAGCTCGGTGTTGCCCTTTCTGACGGACACGCCGATGTTGACGTTCTCGGCACGAACCTCGTCAGAGAACTGGAAGTCGCCATCGGTGCCGGAGAAGTCCAGGATGGTCATGTCGGGGTAGGCGGCAACAGCGCCCTGGGCGGTGGGCATATCGGTGCAGATGAAGTCCACGCTGCCGGTCTCCAGGGCCATCAGCATGGCGGGGGCGGTCTCGGCGGCGGTCATGACCCGGGCACCCTCGATCTGGGGCAGGCACTGGTCATACCAGATGGTGGCGATCTGGGCGGTGCACTTGCCGCCGGAGAGGTCGGCAATGGACTTGGCGGAGGCAAAGGCGCTGTCCTTCTTGGTGACGCAGACGATGGTGGCGTAGAAGTAGGGGCCGGCGAAGTCCACCTGCTCACTGCGCTCGGCGGTCATGGACTGACCGGCGATGACCGCGTCATAGATGCCGGACTGAACACCGGGCACCAGGGAATCCCAGTCGGCCTGGATGACCTCCAGCTGCCAGCCGTTGGCCTCGGCAATCTTCTTACCGATCATCACATCATAGCCGTTGGCGTAGGAGCCGGGGACATTGGAGATGGGCACCGCGCCGTTGGAGTCATCGCCCTGCATCCAGTTATAGGGGGCGTAAGCGCATTCCATGGCGATGGTCAGGACGCCGTCCTCCACGCCGGTGTTTCCGGCGGCGGCGGTGGTCTCCTCGGCGGGCGCCGCGGCGGCAGCGGTGGTGGATGCGGTGGATGCGGAGCCGCAGGCGGCCAGGGACAGGGCCAGCACCAGGGCCAGCAGCAGGGTTACGGTTCTTCTCATTTTCTTTTACCTCTTTTTCTGTTTTTCCGAAGATTGTCGGATACAAAAAACTGGACCGCCTATGCAGGCGATCCAGGTAAAATACGACGAGGCAATGCTGCTTGCTGCCGGATCCTACGATAGCGCTCCACATAAACGTGACAGTCCGGCAGATATTCTCTGACGGCCCAGCAGGAAAGCGCCTTACAATGCTGTCCCACTTCGGCGGCATACCCTTTTGCACCCCGGGCTGTAAGGCCCTTGCGTGGATGCGACTCTTGCGTGCCGCGCCTCTACCATAAGCGATTCAATTTGTGCCCTTATGGTACTCCCCAAAGGGACAAATGTCAATAGTCTTTTTGCGCATTTGGGGCAGATGCAAAAAGTCTGTGAAAACCCGCTTGCATTGTCCCCGGGGGCTGTGGTAAAATTGTGAAAAATGGCAGAAAGGAAGATCCTTATGCAGAAGAAAATCACGACCGTCGTTTTTGATATGGGCCAGGTGCTGATCCATTGGCAGCCCATGCCCCTGATCGAGCACATGGGGCTGACCGAGGCGGAGAAGCAGCTGCTCAGCACGGAGCTCTTTCAGAGTGTGGAGTGGGTTCGGTCAGACCACGGCACCATTGCTCTGACGGAGATCGTGGATCGGGTCAACGCCCGGCTCCCCCAGAAGCTCCACAGCGCCGTGGAGGAAATCGTCATGGGCTGGTGGCGCCGCCCGCTGCGGCCCATGGAGGGCATGGCAGAGCTTCTGCGGGAGCTGAAGCAGAAGGACTACCGCATCTATTTATTGAGCAATGCCAGCGTGGATCTGCGCAAATACTTCGACCGCATCCCCGGCGCCGAGTGCTTTGACGGGCTCATGGTCAGCGCCGAGGAGCAGATGATCAAGCCCCAGTACGAAATCTACCGCAGGCTCTACGACCGCTTCCACTTAGCCCCCGCCCAGTGCGTCTTCATTGACGACTCCCCCGCCAACATCGAGGCCGCCCTCTGCACCGGCATGGACGGGATCATCTTCCGCGGCGACACGGCGCGCCTGCGCCGGGAGCTGAAGGAGAAGGGCGTGGAGGTTGAGGCGGAGTAACGAAAAATTGGGGTTTGTGTCTCCCCTCCCCCGTGCCTCCGGCGCGGGGTGCTTCATTTTTGAACGAACTGTAAAAAATAATCCGCCCGCTTGCAATTTGAAAAAATCGTGCTAGAATATTGCGTAGCTTGCTACCTAATTAACGGAGGTGATTTCTTGTTGACCTTTGGCCGTATGTTCCGCAGTCTGGACTGCGCCCTGGGGCATGCCATGGATCAGGCGCTGTCTTCCATGGATCTGACCTTTTCCCAGGGGCACATTATGGGGTATCTGTCCCACTGTGAAACGCCGCCCTGTGCCAAGGATATTGAGGATCGGTTTCACCTGAGCCACCCCACCGTATCCGGCCTTCTGGCTCGGCTGGAAAAGAAGGAATTTATTGCCCTGTGCCCGGACCCGGAAGACCGGCGGCGGAAGCTCGTCTATATTCTTCCCAAGGGGCAGCAGTGCAACGAAACCATGGCCGCCATGATCCGGCGCGGCGATGAAAAGCTCCTGGCGGGCTTTTCAGAAGAAGAGGAAGCCCAGTTCCGGCAGTATCTGCACCGGGCCATGCGGAACCTCGCCCCGGAATTTGAAGCAGAACTCAAAAAGGAGGAATCCCATCAATGATCAAACGACTTGCCCGGTGCATCCGGGAATACAAGTGGGCAGCCCTGGTGAGCCCCTTGTGCATGATCGGCGAGGTCGCCATGGAAGTGACCATCCCGCTGGTCATGGCAGACCTCTACGACTACGGCATTGCCGCCGGGAATATGACCGTGGTGTGGCAGAAGGCATTGCAGCTTCTTCTGTGCGCCGTGGTATCCCTGGTCTTCGGCGTGGCCTCTGCCAACTACGCCTCCAAGGCCGCCACCGGCTTTTCCAAAAATCTGCGCCACGATATGTACTATCGGGTGCAGGAATACAGCTTTTCCAACATCGACAAATTCTCCTCCGCGTCCATCGTCACTCGGCTGACCTCGGACGTAGCAACGCTGCAGATGGCCTTCCAGATGATGATCCGTATGGCCATCCGCTGCCCCATGATGCTGATTCTCGCCATGGCCTCTACCCTGCGGATCAGCCCCCGGCTCAGCACCGTGTATTTTGTCGCCATTCCCATTCTGGTGCTGGTGCTGGCTGCCATCGTGCCCATGGTGTTCAAGCTCTTCGACCGGGTTTTCAAGACCTATGACCAGCTGAACACCGTGGTGCAGGAGGACGTCCACGGCATCCGGGTGGTCAAGAGCTTTGTAAGAGAGGACAAAGAGGTCAGCAAATTCAAGACCGTCTCCGATTCCATCTACCGGGACTTCTGCAAGGCAGAGCGCATTCTGGCGGTGAATTCCCCGGCCATGCAGATCTGCGTCTACGCCTGCATTCTGGTGATTTCCTGGGTGGGTGCCAGGATGGTGGTGGCTTCCGGCAACAACGCCGCCTTCGGTCTCACCACCGGCGAACTGAGCTCTATGTTCACCTACACCACCCAGATTCTCACCAGTCTGATGATGCTGTCCATGGTCTTTGTCATGATGGTCATGGCCCGTGCCCCCATGCATCGCTGCTATGAGATTCTGGAGGAGGAGCCCAACCTGGTTTCTCCTGAAAGCCCGGTGAAGACCGTGGCTGACGGCTCCATCGACTTTGAGGATGTGTCCTTCCGCTACTCCGCCAAGGCCAAGCGTCCGGCATTGCAGGATGTGAACCTGCACATTCCCTCCGGCGCCACCGTGGGCATCCTCGGCAGCACCGGCTCCTCCAAGAGCACCCTGGTGCAGCTGATTCCCAGACTGTATGACGTGACCGAGGGCACCATCCAGGTGGGCGGCGTGGACGTACGGAACTACGATCTGGAAGTGCTCCGGGACAATGTGGCCATGGTGCTGCAGAAGAACACCCTGTTCTCCGGCTCCATCAGGGAAAATCTGCGCTGGGGCAACCCGGATGCCACGGACGAGGAGCTGGTTCACGCCTGCAAGCTCGCCTGTGCCGATGAATTCATCCGCTCCTTCCCCGATGGCTACGATACCCACATCGAGCAGGGCGGCAGCAACGTCTCCGGCGGCCAGAAGCAGCGGCTCTGCATCGCCCGGGCCCTGCTGAAAAAGCCCAAAATTCTGATTCTGGACGACTCCACCTCCGCGGTGGACACCCACACCGATGCCATGATCCGCAAGGCCTTCAAGGAAGAGATTCCCGGCACCACCAAGCTGATCATTGCCCAGCGGATTTCCTCCATCCAGGATTCCGATCTGATCCTGGTGATGGAAAACGGCCATGTGGCCTGCGTCGGCGACCACGACACTCTGATGAAAAACTCCGAATTCTATCGGGGTATCTATGAATCTCAGCAGAAAGGAAGTGAAGACTGATGCCCGGTCCCGGTGGAATGCGCGGCGACGGCCGCAAGGCGGCAAATCCGAAGAAAACCCTGCTTCGGCTGCTCAGCTATATGAAAAACTATACGCCGCTTCTGATCTTCGTCTTCATTTGTATTATCGCAACCTCCGTTGCCCAGGCCCAGGGCAGCCGGGCTCTGGGGCCCCTGGTGGACGACTATATCCTGCCCATGGTGACCTCCGGCTCTACGGATTTTGGCCCCCTGAAAGCCTATCTTGTGAAGCTGGCCTGCATCTTTGCCTTCGGCATTGTGGGCACCTTCCTCTTTAACTTCCTGATGGTAGGCGTGACCCAGGGCGTGCAGAAAACCATCCGTGACGACCTGTTCGCCAAGATGCAGCGTCTGCCCCTGCGGTATTTCGACAGCCACGCCGCCGGTGATATCATGTCCCGCTACACCAGCGACATCGATACCCTGCGGCAGGTGCTCTCCCAGTCCATTCCCCAGTGCGTTTCCTCGGCGGTGACGCTGATTGTGGTGCTGTGGAACCTGATCGACACCTCCTGGCTGTTGACCATTGTCATGTTCTTCACCGTGGCCCTGATCATCTATGTGACCAAGGTTCTGGCGGGCAAGTCCGCCGGTTACTTTATCGGCCAGCAGAAGGCCCTGGGCGCGGTAAACGGCTATATTGAGGAGATGATCTCCGGCCAGAAGGTGGTCAAAATCTTCAACCACGAGGAGGTCTGCAAGGAGCAGTTTGACGAGCTCAACGAGAACCTCCGGGCCAACGCCTACAACGCGGGCAAATTCTCCAATATGCTGGGCCCCATTAACAACAACCTGGGCTACGTCCAGTACGCCGTGCTGGCGGTGGTGGGCGGCCTCATCTGCATCAAGTCCGACGGTGGTCTTCTGACACTGGGCAATCTGATGGCCTTTATGGTGCTGTCCCGCAGCTTCAATATGCCCATCTCCCAGATCTCCAACCAGATCAACGCCATTGTCATGGCCCTGGCGGGCGCGGAGCGCATCTTCGCCCTGATGGACGAGGAGCCGGAGCAGGACGAGGGCTACGTCACCCTGGTCAATGCCCATGTGGACGCTTACGGCACCGTCCACGAGTGCCCGGAGCACACCGGCCACTGGGCCTGGCGGCATCCCCACCAGGCGGATGGTCAGGTCACCTATACGGAGCTGAAGGGCGATATCACCATGGAGCACGTGGACTTCGGCTATGTGCCGGAGAAGACGGTGCTGCACGATGTGACCCTCTATGCCCATCCCGGCCAGAAGATCGCCTTTGTAGGTGCCACCGGCGCGGGCAAGACCACCATTACGAACCTGATCAACCGGTTCTATGACATTGCGGACGGCAAAATCCGTTATGACGGCATCAACGTCAATAAGATCTGCAAGCCTGATCTGCGGCGGTCCCTGGGCATTGTATTGCAGGAGACCAACCTGTTCACCGGAACGGTTATGGACAATATCCGCTACGGCAAGCTGGATGCCACCGATGAGGAGTGCATCCACGCCGCGAAGCTTGCCAACGCCGACGACTTCATCACCCGCCTGCCGGACGGCTACAACACCATGCTGACCTCCAACGGCGGCAACCTGTCCCAGGGCCAGCGGCAGCTGATCGCCATTGCCCGGGCCGCCGTGGCCGATCCCCCTGTGATGATTCTGGACGAGGCCACCTCCTCCATCGATACCCACACGGAGGCCCTGGTTCAGGCCGGTATGGACGCACTGATGAAGGGCCGCACGGTCTTCGTCATCGCCCACCGCCTGTCCACGGTCCGCAACTCCGACTGCATTATGGTTCTGGACCACGGCCGCATCATCGAGCGCGGCACCCACGACGACCTGATCGCCCAGAAGGGCACCTACTATCAGCTCTACACCGGCGCGTTTGAGCTGGAATAAGCCAAAAGGGGCTGTTGCAAAATAGTAAACCCGTAGGGGCGGCTATTAGCCGCCCGCCGACTTTCGGGACAGAGCGCATCCATCAAATGCGCAATTCCGTGAGATCGCGGGCGGCTGGTAGCCGCCCCTACAAAAATGCTTATTTTGCAACAGCCCCTTTTTTGTCAGCTCAGGAGTTCTGCCGCAGCGGCCAGCAGGCGCTCCTCATTGACGGGCTTGGGTAGATGGGCGTTCATGCCTGCTTCCAGGCTTCGCCGGATATCGTCCTCAAACACGTTGGCAGACATGGCAGCGATCGGAATATAGCGCGCATCCTCCCTGGGAAGGGCCCGGATGGTGCGGGCCTCCTCCAGGCCATTCATCACCGGCATCATGATATCCGTCAGAATCAGATCAAAATGCCCCGGCTCCGACTGTGCGAAAAGCGCCACAGCCTCTTTCCCGTTCCAGGCCCTGGTCACACCGGCGCCGTGGGAGGTCAGCAGGAATTCCGCGATCTCCATATTCAGCTCGTTGTCCTCCACGAGAAGGATTTGCTTTCCGCGCAGAATCTCCGGCCTTTTCTCCGCCGTATCCGCCGCCTTTCGGTCCTGGTCAATGCGGAAGGGAACACGTACCCGGAAGGTTGTGCCCACGTCCTTCTTCGAGTCGCAGGTGATGGTGCCGCCCATGGCGTCCACAAGCCGCTTCACAATGGAAAGCCCCAGTCCCGTGCCCTCGTAGGTGGTTCTGGCGTTCTCCGCCTCCTGGGCGAAGGGCTCAAACATATGCCTCTGGAATTCCTCGGACATGCCCACGCCGTCATCCGCGCAGACAAATTCATAGACAGCCTCTTCCGCCGTCCGGGAAATCAGCCGGGTATCGACCCGCACCGTGCCCCCCGGATGGCTGTATTTCACCGCGTTGCTGGCAAGGTTGAACAGGACCTGCCGCAGATGCTTCGGGCTGCCAATCAGGAAGCGCTCCGGCAGAGGGCCTGTCTGCAGGCTCTGCTGGTGGACCCCACGCCGGTTCACCTGGGAGGCGGTCAGGGCGTTGACCTCGTCCAGCGTTTTTTGCAGATCAAAGGGGCGCTCCTCCAGCAGGATTTCCCCGCTTTCCAGCTTGCTCATATCCAGCACATTGTTTACCAGCTCCAGCAGCGTCCCCAGGGCCGCGGTTGCCTTATCCCGGCAGTCCGCCTGCAGCGCAAAGTCCTCCGGGTAGGCCGCGCCCATTCGGAGATAGCCCTGAACCGCGTTGATGGGAGTGCGAATATCATGGCTGATGCGCCGCAGGAACTCCGACTTGGCGTTGTTGGCGATTTTCGCCTCCCTTGCCTCCCGAAGAATCCCGTCCTGATAGGCGGCCTCCTTGCGTTTTTCCACATCGATATCCTGGATCAAGGCCATCATGTGTCTGGGTGTGCCCGCCTCATCAAAATCCACCACCGTGGCCGTCACCCGGCACCAGGGGGTCTGACCGCCCCGAATGGCCCGATAATCTGTATAAAAGCTTCTGCGGACCTCCGTAATATTCTCCCGGTCCAACGTCTCCTGAATAAACGCCGGGGACATCCGATGGTCTACGTTCTCCCGGTCCTCCGGCACCACCATGGTGTCCAGGAATATGCGCTTCAACTCGGTATAACGTCCGCTTTCGGGGATCGTCGGCTTCAGCCAGGGCGCAATGTAGATGGCCCGGTAGCTGTCCTCTTTTAAGTTAACATAAAAGAGCGTAAAATAGACGGCCTCCAATGACTTCAGCATCTGCACCGTTTCCGTCAGATGCCGGTTGCTCTCCAGCAGCGCCTGCTGATTCTCCAGCAGCGTCTGGTTGCGGACCGCAAACAGGAACAGCCAGAGAATCGCGTACAGGACAACAAAGACGGCCGCCGTCATCAGCGTAAAGGTGAACTGCCCAAAAAACGGGTAATAGATATAGATCATATACCCTTCACAACCGGAGTGCTGGCCGAGGTAGAGCCGCAGTCCGCTGCGAACCAGCTGGAGCCGCCCGTCCTGGGGGCCCTGGGTCATTTGGGCCAAAACGGCGCAGTCGGGTATCTCCGCCCCCTGCAGCTGTGTGTTTCCCGTTGCCAGCACCGCATCGTCCCGGGCAATGGCATAGCTGCCCTCATTTTCCAGCCGCAGGCCGCTGAGCAGCTTCTCCATATCCCGCTCCATGCCGGAAATCAGGCCGGTGGGCTGGCGGTAAAAGCCCACCAGAATGCCGGGGGCATCCTTCCGCGCAACGGCGCAGACATCATAGTACTGCCCATCCCGCTCCACCCGCTCCGAGAAAATCTTCTCCGGGTATTCCAGAATATCCGCGATGCGGCTTCCCATCTCCGTAACATCCCATCTGGAATCCCGGAAGCCCCGGGTGTAGCCGGAGGCCTCCAGCGCAAGCCGGGAATTCAGCAGCGCCACACCGGACAGGCGGTAGCTGTCTACATACGTCTCCAGCGTCCGGTCATTCACATTGTCCGCGTTTAGATGCTCTCTCAAATCCAGCATCATGTCCGTCAGGCGGAACAGGCTCTTTGTCCGGTCCGCCGCCAGGAGCTTATTGAAGCTGACGCACTGCTGCTTCAGGGTATCCATGGTGTTGTCCGTGCGGGTCTGCGCTCTGCGGACATCTCTGGCCCCGCAGAGCAGCAGAATGCCCGCCAGCAGAACCAGTCCCCGGGGAATAATCTGGCGTAGCTTCAGCTTCCAGTTTTTCAGGTTTCGGTACTTAGCGAGCCCCATGGCGTACCCTCCCCAATGCCCGGTCCGGGTTGATGTGATAGCTTTCCATCACCTGGTCCATGGTCCCGTCCGCGTACATTTCCGCCAGCGCTTCGGTCAAAGCGTTTCTCAGGGCGGGGTCGCTGTCCTTGGCAAAGGCAACACCCAGCGCAGCCTGGTCCAGGTCCTCCTCCAGGGTGCGGTAGGCCACATCGGCATTTTGCAGCAGCTCCGTCAGCGTCGCGTTGTAGCCCGCGCAGGCATCCACATAGTCATTGCGCAGCGCGGCAGTCACCTCGTCCATGTCCATCAGGCAGTAGAGCCGGGCCAGCCGCGGCATCCCCGGCTGCTTCAGGAAAATATCCTCCGGCTTTGACGATACCTTGACCGCCATGGTCTTCCCCTCCAGGGCCTCTATAGACGTGATGGAGCTCTTCTCCAGAACCGCAACCACCTGTCTCGCGTACATATAGGGGCCAACCCAGGCATAGTCCGCCTCCCGGTCATCCATGGAGTAGCAGCTCCACAGGCAGTCAATTTCCCCGTCAGAGAGCAGCGTGTCCCGGTCGTTCCAGTCGATCTTTCGGAAAACCGGCGTATAGCCCATGCGCCTGCATGCCTCCTTTGCCAGCTCCGCGTCAATCCCGGCGCTGTTTCCCTCCTCATCGGTGTAGATATAGGGACGGCACTCGTCCACGCCGATCACCAGCTCCGGCAGCGCCTCCCCCTGCCCGGCACAGGCCGACAGAAGCGCCGCCAGCAGCAGGGCCAACAGAAGCAACGGCAGCCAGAACGGCACCTTCCTTTTCCGTTTTTTCTTCATGGCAACCTTCCTTCTTCAAGCCGCCGGAAGCACGCAAAAAATCGGAGCCGGTGCCCCACAGGCAGAATCCGGCCCCGATGCCCGCGGACGCGGGAGCAAGCTCCATCGGTCAAAGCTCGCTCCCGGAATCCTGCGAAGAAAAGGGCAGACCCGCAAAAACGTGCAGTCCGCCCCTCATACCACAAAAATGCAACTGGCTGCCAGATGAAAGGCCCTATAGCTTTGCGTCACAGTCTTTCGGTTGCTTTGCTAAATATAAAATTTTCACGTCGATTCGACAGAAATCGACAATTAATAAGATTATATCAGTTTTTTTCCAAAAGTCAATAGGATATTCCTCATTTGGGCGAATCCGTTGGACAGCTCCGCTGCTCATTCATCCGATACAGGCGGCCTTCAATTTCCGGAAGCAGCATCTGATCCGCCGGCAGCCACCGTACACTGTACAGCTTCGACTGGTCCAGCCATTTCGCGTCAAGCGCTTCTTTGAGAACAAAATGGCCATCCAGCAGTTCGCACCAATAGCAGTCCATGATTAGGTGGAACTCCGGATAATCATACTCAACCGTCTTGATCAGCTCTTCAACGCGAATGTTCGCATCCAGCTCTTCCATAATCTCCCGCTGCAGCGCCTGCTCCGGCAATTCCCCGGGCTCCACCTTTCCGCCTGGGAACTCCCAAAGCCCCTTGTATGGCCCATACCCCCGGGCCGTGGCAAAGATTTGAAGCGGGCGCTGGAGAGTATGAATCACCGCCGCCACTACTCTTATCGTTTTCAATCCGTTACCTCATCAATCTGTAAAAGCTGTTTCTCCAGGCAAATGGCATAATTGAATGTCTTGGTTTCCCCGATCTGAAATTTCACCGTGAGAACAGTACCATCAAAATTTTTTACAACACCTTTTCCGCTTGTCTTGTGGGTAACCGTCCTGCCTATCAGGCCGCTGCTTTTCTTTTGCTTTTTAGGGCCTGGAAGAGACCGTTTTCTCTGCATCTGCTGTTCCGCAAAGCGTGTGTCGACGTCTTTTCCATTTTCCTTGTAATCTTCAAGGTCCTTAAATACAAACATTTCAGGCTTCCGCACATCATTATCCGGTACAGGACGCACGGGAAACATCCAGACAAGTCGTGGCGTCCCGTTGTCGTCTAACTGCGTCTCGGTATATGGTTCCCCTACAAGCTGAACGCGGCCGCAATAGATGTACGCTCCAGGATCAATTACTTCAAACAGGTGGACATCTACACCATTTTGATCACAGCCTGCCAGTGCAGCATTTTGTGCCCAGTGGATATCCCGGTCTCCCTGCTTTCCCATTCCCGTGTAATGGAGTGTTCCGCCAATCCACTTATCTTGATATAGCCCCTTTGTGTAATCTGAAATAATAACCAAGATTTCTGTTGTATGGGAGCGACGCATTCCCCCCATATTTCCACATTTAAAAATCGTGGATAATTCGCTATTGGAGATAATCTGTCCAATTTGCAATTGTGGGCCAAATAGCATTTCTTTTCACCCCATTATACAATGTAAAGAATCAAACCATAATTATATCTTGTTGGCATTGATAGTCAACAGAATTCTTATTTTCCATTCTCCCCCACCTTTTCCGCAAAATAACTGACATTTCCCCTCAAATTCCGGTGATACTATGACTGCGGACGAAACCGCGAAATGATACGGAAAGAAGGAGAAACACTATGAAGAACAGCAATCAGATCAACGTTCCTCAGGCCCGGGAGGCGATGGACAAGTTCAAGATGCAGGCTGCCCAGGAGATGGGTGTCAACCTGAAGCAGGGCTACAACGGCGACCTGACCTCCCGTGAGGCCGGCTCCGTGGGCGGGCAGATGGTCAAGAAGATGTGGCCCGTACGAAGTGCGAAGTATGATCGGCAGAACCGTATTGCAATGGGTCATGTGCAGACCGTACA
>CAKTJX010000022.1 GCA_934569045.1 uncultured Oscillospiraceae bacterium | reverse complement strand
GTCTTGGCCATGCAGATGGGCATCTTGTCGTAGCCCAGCTCGGTCAGGGTCTTGATCTGCTTCTCGGCATTGGCGGTGAAGGTCACGCCGTCGCCGTGGTAGATCTTCTTGACAATGGCCTCAATCTTCTCCTTGATGGAGGCGTTTACATCGTAGCTGAAGGTGAAGTCATTGGGCTGATCGCACAGACGGATGACTTCCTTGGCCAGCTCGATGCCGCCTTCGCCGCCCTTGCCCCAAACCTCGGACAGAGCAACGTTGACGCCCAGCTCCTTGCACTTCTCTTCCACCAGCTTCAGCTCGGCCTCGGTATCCTGGGGGAAGCGGTTGATGGCGACCACGCAGGGCAGCTTGTAAACCTTGGTGATGTTCTCCACATGCCGCAGCAGGTTGGGCAGGCCCTTCTCCAGAGCTTCCAGATTTTCGTTTCCGGTCTCGGCCTTGGGAACGCCGCCGTTGTACTTCAGGGCTCTCACGGTGGCAACCAGAACCACGCAGCTGGGCTTCAGGCCGGCCATGCGGCACTTGATGTCCAGGAACTTCTCAGCGCCCAGGTCCGCGCCGAAGCCGGCCTCGGTGATGGTGTAGTCAGACAGCTTCAGGGCAATCTTGGTGGCGGTGACGGAGTTGCAGCCGTGGGCAATGTTGGCGAAGGGGCCGCCATGGACGAAAGCGGGGGTGTGCTCCAGGGTCTGAACCAGGTTGGGCTTCAGAGCATCCTTCAGCAGGGCGGCCATAGCGCCCTGGGCGTTCAGGTCACCGGCGGTAACGGGCTTGCCGTCCCGGGTGTAGGCAACCACCAGGCGGGCCAGGCGGGCCTTCAGGTCGTTGATGTCGGAGGCCAGGCACAGAACAGCCATGATCTCGGAGGCCACGGTGATGTCGTAGCCGTCTTCCCGGGGCATGCCGTTGGTCTTGCCGCCCAGGCCGTCTACTACGAAGCGGAGCTGGCGGTCGTTCATGTCCACGCAGCGGCGCCATACGATCTGGCGGGGGTCGATGTTCAGGGTGTTGCCCTGGTAGATGTGGTTATCCAGCATGGCGGCCAGCAGGTTGTTGGCAGCGCCGATGGCGTGGAAGTCACCGGTAAAGTGCAGGTTGATATCCTCCATGGGGACGACCTGTGCGTAGCCGCCGCCGGCAGCGCCGCCCTTGACGCCAAACACGGGGCCCAGAGAGGGCTCTCGCAGAGCGACCAGAACGTTCTTGCCCAGCTTGCGCATGCCGTCAGCCAGACCAACAGTAGTCGTGGTCTTGCCTTCGCCGGCAGGGGTGGGGTTGATGGCGGTTACCAGCACCAGCTTGCCGTTGGGACGGTCAGCCTTGTCCTTCAGGATCTGGTAGTCTACCTTGGCCTTGTACTTGCCGTACTGCTCCAGGTACTTCTCGTCCACACCGGCGGTCTTCGCGATCTCGGTGATGGGCTCCATGACGGTTTCCTGCGCGATTTCGATGTCAGTTTTGAATGCCATGTTCATCAATCTCCTTGTATTGTGTAATCGGCTCCCTTGCCGTGAGTTTGGCTCGGGTGCATACAGGACTTATGCGGCTTGCCGTGAGTTTAGCGCCCCGCACGTTTTCGGTACTTTCGTACTGATAGAAGAATAACACTTTTTACTGCCCGTGTCAATACTTCAAGATCATTTTCATAATATGTTACATGTTCAACAGCTGATGCGGCATGCGGCGGAATGGAAATTGTGCATATTTTTGAAACGGAGATCGTTCACTGCTTCGCGAAGCACACAGCGCGCGGGAGAAACGCCCTGCCTGAAAACCGGGGTGTGACAGGAAACGGAGGAGGAGTGGGAAATGGAGACCGTCATTGTGTCGTATTACGGGGCAAAAAGAATCTCTGTTTTGTGGATTTTGCAAAAAGCAAAGATGCGCTATACTACAACTGGTTCCAATCTTCAGAGAGAAAGAACCCTATAGTATACTTACAAAGTTTTAAGGAGGATACAATTATGGCACTGTCTCTGGATTCCAAAATTCGTGATATTCTGCGCAGCCCGGAGGGCAAGGCGGTTATGGAGAAGTACGCTCCCGGCACCAGCAATGACCCCCGCATGAAGCTGGTTGGCGCGCTGACTTATCGGAAGCTGCTGTCCTATCCCGAATCCGCCGAGGTCGCAAAGTTTGCAGATCAGATCGACGAAGATCTGAAAAAGTGCTCCCGCTAAACCGAAATATACAGCAGACCGCCGTGGATTATTCCGCGGCGGTTTTTGCGTTGTGAACCATGTCTTCTATCTCCATGGCTTTTAGAATGATCTCCAATTGAAGACGGGTATCCGGGTCCTTGAGGCTGATATCCAGCTCCCGCTCGATTCGGCTGATTCTGTCCACAACGGTGCTGCGGTGAACGTAGAGCTCCTCTGCCGTCTGGGAGAAGGACATGCTTGTTCGCAGGAAAACACGCAGGGTTTCCAGATAGGAGATGGGCCCTGTTTTGTCGTGGCGGATCAGATTTTGCAGCCGCTCTGTAAAATAAGCCTCCGCGGGGAGATTCCCCATGGAATTGATGACCATGTTGATCAGTGCGTAGGTCTTAAAATAGTACATTTTGGTATCCGGGTTGGTGATTCGCCCGTTTTCAATGGCGGCCTCCGCCTGGATATAGGCGATACGCGCACCGTAGGGGTCCGTAAAGGCATTGCTGATTCCGGCTACACCGTTTGTCTCCCGAAGGAATTTACTCATTCGGCTGTTGAGTGACGCATAATATTCTCCCTGTTTGTCCATCAATGGGCAAACATTCAGGAAACAGACGATAATGTTTTTCTTTGGGAACGCATAGGACTCCGGAAATTCCTGCTCAAAGGTTCCGCAGATATAGTCCCTTGGCAGCCGGGAAAACCGGTTAGCGCTGTGCTGTGTGATACAGACAAAATGCCTGCCGTCCCGCGCAAGATTGAGGGCCCATTTTTGGTTCGCGGTCAGGGGATAGCCGCTTACAAGGCCGGAAAAGGCGGTTTTTAGGGCGGATTGCTCGTTGGTCAGAATGGAGGGGTCCCGTTCTATGGATTTTTCAATCAGACGGGCCATGAATTCTGCCAGAGTCAGGTCCGCTTCGCTGAATTGGGGCTTCCCGCTGAAATAAACGCATCCGATATACGCGCCGTTTATGTCAAACAAATTAACGCAGAGATATTCTATCTCCTTCAGCTTCAGCAGAAACGCTCCCTTTTTGTCCGTCCGCAGGTCAAATTCCGTCAGATACGCCCCAATCTGCTCCGGTTCCAGTCTGCTTTCTGCCTTTGTGATGTAGTGAAAGGAGGCATCGAGAACGAAGATGGAGCAGCCGAACAGCGGCTCGCTGCAATCCACGATTCGCTGCAGATCTGCCGTGTCCAGGAAAATGTCAAAAAGCTTTTGCTCCCAGGCGTAATACCTGTCGAACAGCTGGCAGAGGCAGCGGTTTACCTCAAAGAAATCGGCGTCTCCCTGAATAACGATCAGGCAGCACCGATCCCGATAATGGACCAGCTTCGCCCCCTCTCCGATCACCACAATGACGGCCCCCTCCTGCAGCTGGGGGCGCGCGGGGAGATGGTCAATTGTCGCGAGATACAGGTGATCCGCGTAAAAGGTCACCTCGTGGTCCAGGTACAGTTCCGGCCTGGAAATCACCATCCTGGTGGTTTTGGGGCCCATCATAGTAACGGGATATTTCGCTTTCAATTCCGCGTAGACAATATCAGCATTGAGTTTCATGCTCCGGCCCATCCCCTCTCGTTTGCTTTTATTATAGGCATACCCGCCCCTAATGTCAACGGGCATGCCGTCAAAACGCAGGGAATTTGCCTTTAATATTTCTGATTTTTGTGTATATTCACATTCTTTGCTCCGCGATACAATAATCACAGCATTTATCCTAGGAACAGCGACAAGAAAACAACTGCCAGTCAAATTGACGGGAAATACAGGAAGGAGATTTATCTATGGCGTTTCAACCCAACGACAAAGCGATGCTGGAGGGCTATATTCAGGTTGCCCGGCCACTGGAGGATATGTTCTCTGTAAAGGGAAAGGTTGCGCTGGTTCCCGGCGGAAGCTCCGGCCTGGGCTTCGATATTGCCTACCGGCTGCTCCAGGGCGGCGCGAAGGTCGTCATCGCTTCCAATTCCACAGTGGAGGAAGAGGCGGCAATGGACCTGCTGCAAAAGTACGGCTTTGGGGATTCCGTAAAGTTCTGCTTCTGCGATGTCCGGGGTGAGGAACAGGTGGCAAAGCTGGTGGACTTTACCGTGGAAGCTTTCGGTTCTTTGGACATTCTCATCAACTCCGCGGCCACCTGGAACTATGCCCACCTGCGGGATCTTCCCAGAGAGGATCTGGAAAAGGTCATGGATACCAATGTAAACGGTGCGTTTTATCTGGTGAAATATGTCAGCCGCTATATGATTGACAATAAAATCGCGGGCAAGATGGTATTCATTGCCTCCAACAGCCCTTGGATGCCCTATCCCGTCTTCGGCGGCTATTCTCACTACGCAGCCAGCAAGGGCGCGGTGGTTGCTTTGGCAACCCAGGCTGCCAAGGAACTGAAGCGCTACGGCATCATGGTCAATGCTGTGGCCCCCGGCGGCATGGTCACCCCAGGTGCTGCCGGAAATCTGGCCTCCGAGCTGCTGCCGGAGGAGAAGCAGGATGAATTCTATGACGAGCTCATGGTCTGGCAGACGGATGGCCAGCAGCCGGTGGACGAGGTAGCGATCATCGCCTATGCCTTAGCCACTCCCATGGGTGACGGCATTACCGGCGAATGTGTTGTTGCGGATTCCGGTGCCAGCCACAATATTTTCCGCTTCCAGCCCGCCATTGAACAATATCCACCCGAGGAATAAGAAAGGAGCTTTTCCATGAGCAAGAAAATTGACGCGAGAATTCCACAGGATTCCGGTGTTGGGGCCAACATCAAGCAGTATGTGGCCGTCCAGACACCCTGGAACAAGCTGATCAGCTATTACGAGGCCATGCATTATATCAGCCGCTTTGAGTCCGTACTGTCCGCTGCCACCCAGCAGGCCCTTCGGATTATGATTCCTGATTATCGGGAGCGGGCCCAGCTGATGTGTGAGGACGGCTTCCAGCGGCAGTACATGACCGGAAAATACTACGGCAATGACGATGGCTTTGGCATCCATCCCTTCATGTGCGGCGAGTACCCCGGTGCGCTGATTGGCGACAAGGGCGACGATGCCCTGCTGATGTGCGGGCGCTGCCAGGATTTCGGAACCTACCGCTGCGAAAAGGAGCTGGACGTGTGCGACTGGGATATAGTCGGCTCCGAACTCTGCCGCACCACCACCATGTCCCTGCAGGGGCAGGCCAAGGCTGCCGCGGAGCGCCGCCCGGCTGGTCCCACTTTGGACTATATGATGGTGGAGGCCAAGGGCTGCGGTGATCGGCACTGCCGAATCATTGCGGAGAACCGGGAAAAATATCCCGCTCCTGAACATGAGCTGTGGGAGAGCTTCGGACCCGCCGTCACCGATGACTACAAGAAATATACCGAGGAGCAGGATACGGTTGAGGATTCCATGATGTTCCGGGAGGAGTGCAACTATCACTTCGTCAATGGCACCAACAACGAGACGGATTCCTCCAACCAAATGATGAATCTGTCCACGGCGGCATCCCTGTACATTCTTCCCGCCATTGCGGAAACCGTCAAGCGGGGCATTGTCACCCGGGAGCAGGCGGACCATATTCTGCGGTGCGTGCTGGAGGCTGCCGGGAAAGCCATGTTTGGCGAGCGGTATGCCATCAAGGCCCTGCGGGACTGGATGGGCGTTCCCAATTCCATCGGTGAGGACGGTCGTCTGCTGGCCGGCCTGATTGAGGTCCAGCTGCAGTCTCTGGTCTGCGCTTACGAGGTGGAAGCCTTCAACGAGAAGGAGTGCATTCTGGTCATTGACCGCGGCGGCCTGGAAATCACCGGAACCAAGGACGTGCCGGAGGCACATCTGGCCATATGGTACGGTATGTCCAAGACACTGATCAACGCGCAGTGGTCCTGCTGGGAGGAGGATTCTCCCGCAAAGAAGATGCGCATTAAGATCGCCAAGAAAATTGATAAATTCGCGTAATGGGGAGGAAGCATTATGAATAAAAATATCTTCAAGTATGATGATATGAAGCGCAGCGAGCATATGGCTGTGCGGAACAGCGTAGGCTGGTACTTCTGGACCCATCAGCTGCTGGAAATCACCGGGCCCGATGTGGTGCCCTTCCTGGATCATCTGTATACCGGCAATATCGCTTCTCTGGCCGTGGGCCGGGACCGCTACACCACCATGCTGAACGAACAGGGGGAAATCATCGACGATGTGGTGATTATGCGCATATCCGAGGATACCTATTGGGTCTCCACTCTGTATGCCACCAAGGCCGATGACTGGTGGTATTTCCATCAGGGGGATTTTGACGTGGAGTGGAGCGAAATTACCGAGGACTGGCAGATGCTGGCGGTTCAGGGCCCCAAGTCCAAGGATGTTATCGAAGCCTTGTGCGCGAACTCCGTAGAGGATCAGAAGTTCTTTGAGATCCGGGACAATGAAATAAACGGAATTTCGGTCAAGATCAACCGGGGCGGCTACACCGGCGAAAAGTGGGGCTACGAAATCTATATGTCCCCGGACGATCTGGAAGCCATCGAAGCCCTGGTGGATGCGGAGGTTGTGAAGAACGGCGGCAAACGGGTGACGGAATTCCAGATCATGGCCTGGACGCTGCCCACAGAGGCCGGTATCTTCTATATGCGGGATCTGGCCCACACCAACCCGATCGAGGTGGGGCTGGATAAAAACATCAAGTGGGACAAGGATTTTATCGGCAGGGAAGCTCTGATGAAGGCAAAGGAAAATGGCCCTGCCCGGGAAATGGTCGGTTTTGAAGTGCTGGATGATGACTATTACATCCGCTCCAAGCAGTATGGCGGCCCCGGCGAGGCCGTGTTCATCGACTCCGAGGAGGAAGAGGTGGGCCGGGTCTCCAAGCTGGTTTACTCCTATGTGAAGGAAGTCAATAACGGCTATATTCTGGCGAAAAAAGGCGCGCTAAAGGTTGGCGACAGAATCAAAATCCACGGCCACGACTGCGTGATCACCGAAAAGAACTGGCTGAATTAACGCGGAAGAGAGGAAAGCGAAGCTATGAAACTGGAAGGCAAATCCATTGTGGTTACAGGTGCGTCTGCCGGAATGGGCGAAGCAATTGTTACACTGTTTGCACAGGAAGGCGCGAATATCATTGCCGTTGCCCGCAGGCAAGAACGGTTGGAAGCTCTGGCAGAGTCATTACGGGATGCCCCCGGCAAGGTTATCCCCTATACCGGTGACGTATCTGACCCCGCCGCCTGTGACGGCATGATTGATGCCGCTGTGGAAGCCTTTGGGCGGCTGGATGTGCTGGTGAATAATGCGGGCATCATGGATGACAATACCGCTGTGGGCGATGTGTCCAACGAGATGATCGAACGGCTGTTCCGGGTCAATACCTACGGCCCGCTGTACACCATGCGCAAGGCTGTTCAGGTATTTCTGGCCCAGGGCGAGGACGGCGGAAATATCATCAACATTACCTCTGTGGGTGCGGCCCATCAGACGGCAGGCGTTGCCTATTGCGCCTCTAAGGCGGCAATTGCATCCGCTACCAAGAATACCGCATTTATGTACATCGACCAGGGCATCCGCTGCAATGCCATTTCTCCAGGCGGCATTCTGACGGACATTCCTCTGGTCATGCCAAAAGCAAATGAATTTGGCTTTGGACGCACCGGCTCTCTGCTGGCCCATTCTCCGGAAATGGGCGTACCGGAGGACATCGCCAACACGGCACTGTTTCTGGCCAGCGATGAATCTCATTTTGTAAACGGCACCACCGTTACCTGTGACGGCGGCTGGACCTGCTTCTGAAGCCATCGCAGAAGGAATCCGCATACTTTCTTTTCAAAAACGAGAGCGCAGCGTTTCGGTTTTTCCGATTCGCCGCGCTCCCGCTTTGCATATTAAGAATACAGGATTCGCCGATGTCAGCGCCGCTGCTTGTTCAGCCGGTCCGCCTTGCAGAAGAGCACATAGCCGATGGCGAAGAGAATCACCAGGGCGCCCACGGCGATGCTCTCGTTTTGCAGCTCCTGGCCGAAGAGGTGCACCGTGGTTCCCGCGGTGAGCTGGCTGATGACGGCGATCAGGGTGGTGCCCAGGCAGGCTGCGCCCTTGCCGCAGATATCCATAAGGCCGAAGTATTCGCCGCTGCGCTCCGGGGGGATGATCTTGCCCAGGTAGGACCGGCTCAGGGCCTGGATGCCGCCCTGGAACATGCCTACCAGCACTGCCAGAAGCCAGAACTGCCATTGGGTCTTCAGGAACACGGCGAAGAGGGTGATGCCGGTGTAGGCCAGAATGCACAGCTTGATGAGTTTGCCGGTATCCTGGGTGGCGGACAGGCGGCCAAAGAGAATGGCGCAGGGGAAGGCCACCAGCTGGGTCACCAGCAGCGCCAGCAGCAGTCCCGTGCTGTCCAGCCCCAGGGCGGTGCCGTAGGCCGTTGCCATGTCGATGATGGTGTATACGCCGTCAATAAAGAAGAAAAAGGAGATAAGATACAGGAAAACATGCTTTTCTTTGCTGGCATCCCGGAAGGTGCGGCCCAGCTGCCGGAAGGTATCCCGGACGGGATGGGCGGCTCGCTCTACATAGGCCCGCTGCCGGTAGGTTTTCAGCAGGAGCAGGGTGCACAGCAGCCACCAGGCGGCGGTGAGCAGGAAGGAGAGCACCATGGCGGTGCCGGCGGACAGGCCGATTTTGCCCCCCAGCAGCACCAGCACCAGGCACAGCACAAAGGGGATGACAGAGCCGATGTAGCCATAGGCATAGCCCAGGGAGGACACATTATCCATCCGGTCCTCCGGGGCGATCTCCGGCAGCATGGCATCGTAGAACACCAGGCTGGAGGAATAGCCCACCTTGGCCAGCACGAAAATCACCAGGAAGGACAGCCAGCTCCAGGCGGCCCCCAGGGCCGCGCAGCCCACGGTGCCCAGCAGCACGGAGGCCAGAAACAGCTTTTTCTTAAAGCCCTTCTGATCTGCCAGGGTGCCGCAGATGGGGCCGATGATGGCGACCAGCAGGGTGGCAATGGAGCCCGCATAGCCCCAGAAGGCCAGGTACTGGCTCTCGTTCAGGCCGCCGGCTTTGGCCAGAGAATTGAAGTAAATGGGGATTAAGGTGGATACCAGCAGAATGAAGGCGGAATTGCCCACATCATAGAGAATCCAGTGTTTTTCCAGGGCTGTGAGCTTGAATTTCTTCTCCATAGTCTTCTTCCTTTCTAGCCAAAGGTGGGGGCGAAGGCTTCGCCCAGGGGTGTGTCCGTTTCCAGAGCCCGGGCCAGCTCCGCCGCCATGGCGGCAAAGTCTGCCTGGGCTTTTTCGTAGCATTCCAGCAGAGGCTCGTCCAGATGGGCATACAGCGGGTTGGGCCCCACGCTCATGAGGAAGGCCCGCCCCTTCCGGCCCCCCAGGCCCAGCAGCGTCTTGGCAAAGCGCCGGTTCCGGGAGGTGGATACCCGGTATACATTGGCCATGTTCCGCACGCCCCAGCCAAAGGCGGCGGGGGATAGGTCATCGTAGAGCCCGGCGGCGGTGGCCCGTTCCCCGCGGGTCAGGGCCAGGTACTTATAGATCGCCTGCTGGTGGGGCGGCAGTTTGCCGTCCAATTGTAGAAGAAACCGGTCGAATTCCGTCTCCAGCTCCATGTGGTTCCGGTTTCCCTCCTGAACGGCGGCGTTGATCAGCGGGTGACAGTGGCTGTCCAGGCAGTAGTGGGCCAAAAGCCCAAAGAGATAGGCGGCGGCCCCATCAGAGGGGGCCTGACGATAGCGCTTCAATGCGGCGGCGAAAAATTCCTGTCCGGTCTGGCCGTGGCAGCTATGGCCCTGGCGTTCTACCGCGTTGGCGGCCAGGGGATTGTAAAAGAACAGAGGGTCCGGCCCTTGCAGACCGACATTGTACAGCTGATTCATAGCCTTGACCAGGGCACGGTATTTCCCGGGAAGTACCGGAGTCACCGCCCAGCCAAAGCGCAGATGGGCATAGGCAGAGGGCATTGATGTTCACCTCGTAAAAAACAGGATACTGCCATTGTAGCGCAAAAATGGGCGAAACACCAGAGGCTTTTTTGTAAAATCCTGCTTACGGGGATCGTACATTCCATCCGTTGCAATGGAAAATCAGTTGTGTTATAATGCAAAACAAATCGAATATTCCGCACTTTTGGAAAAGTCCAAAGAAAACAGAAAGGAATGCGTAATGTTATGACAACTGAAAAAATTTATTACGCTGACAGTCATCTGTCCGAATTTGAGGCCCGGTGCCTCAGCTGTACCGAGACGAAGGAAGGGTGGGAGGTTATTCTGGACCGGACCGCCTTTTATCCTCTGGGCGGCGGGCAGGCGGCGGATACGGGGACCCTGGGCACGGTCCGGGTGCTGGACACCCGGGAGCGGGGGGAGGAAATCGTCCATCTGTGCGACGGCCCTCTGGAGGCTGGCTGCTCTGTGAAGGGAAAGATCGACTATGACGCCCGCTTCCTGCGGATGCAGCAGCACACCGGCGAGCACATTGTCTCCGGCATTCTGCACCGGATTTATGGGTGCCACAACACGGGCTTCCATATGAATGACACAGGTATCGTCATCGATTTTGACGCGGTGATCCCGGCCCAGCGTCTGCCGGAAATCGAGGCGGAGGCCAACCGGGCCCTGTGGGAGAATATCCCCCTGCGCATCTATACGCCGGACCCGGAGACTCTGGCGAAGCTATCCTACCGGACGAAGAAGGCCCTGCCCTGGCCGGTGCGGATTGTGGAGATTCCGGGCTATGATATCTGTGCCTGCTGCGGCACCCATGTATCGGCCACCGGGGAGGTGGGGCTTATCAAGCTTCTCTCCGCCATCCCCTGCCGGGGCGGCACCCGGATTGAAATGGCGGCAGGCGGCGCGGCGTTCCAGCTGATGAACCAGGTGTTTGACCAGAACCGGCAGGTATCCCGACTCCTGTCCGCCCAGATCACCCAGACCGCCCCGGCGGCGGAGCAGCTGCTTGCCGCCATGAACGACTGGAAGTACCGGGCGGGCCAGCTGGAGCGGCAGCTGTTCGCCATGCAGGCGGAAAAGCTGCCCAAGGAAGGCGACTGCTTCTTCTTCGCGGAGAATCTGGCACCGGACAGCCTCCGGGCCCTGACGGATGCGGCGGCGGGAAGAGGAAGCGGTGTGACGGCGGCCTTCTCACCCTCGGCGGACGGCACCGGCTACTGCCTAGCCCAGCCCGGCGGGGACCTGCGGGCACTGAACCGGGAGATGAATGCGGCCCTGTCCGGCCGCGGCGGCGGCAAGCCCAACTTTCAGCAGGGTCGGCTTGCGGCGGGGCCGGAGGGGATTCAGAGGTTCTTTGAAGAAAAGGGCTTCCGGGAGGAGAAGCTGTAACAGAGGAATAGAAGAGCACACCCGTTCTTTCCGGATGGAAGGAAGGGGTGTGCTTTTTGTACGGGGGAAGAGATATGTAAATTGGGGTTTGTGGAAGTAATTGTGTGCCCGGTTGAACGTATACCCTCAAAAAAGGAGCCCCAACCTTCCCCAAGAAGGTTGGGGTTTCCCTCCGGGGGCATACGTTCAACAGGGCACTCAGTTACTTCGACAAACCCCAATTTACCGCAAGTACCGCCTACAGCCGTCCGCTTTTTCTTCCTGCCTTATTGATCTTTGAGATCTCCTTGAATTTTTCCCGCTTGGCCTCCAGATAACGGCTGCTGTCCGCGGAGGTTTTGTTTTCCGCGTTCAGCTTCTGGAAGGATTCCCACCGGGCGGCATCCAGCGTTCCGTCCGCCAGGGCCTTTCGGATGGCGCAGCCGGGTTCGGTGGTGTGGGTGCAGTCGGAAAACCGGCATGTGCGGGACAGCGCTTCGATATCCCGAAATGCCGCGTCAATTCCGTCTCCACTGTCCCACATTCCGAGCTCCCGCATACCGGGCGTGTCGATGACAAACGCGCCGTTGGAAAGTGGGAGCAGCTCCCGGTGAGTAGTGGTGTGGCGGCCCTTGTCATCATTGCCGATGGCACCGGTGGCGAGACTGTCGGTTCCGGTGAGCTTGTTGATCAGTGTGGATTTCCCCACACCGGAGGAGCCCAGAAAGGCAACGGTCTTGCCGGGAAGAAGGTATTGCCGCACTGCGGCATAATCCCCGCCCAGCGATGAAACCGCCAGAATTTCTACGCCGGGGGCAACCTTTCGCACTTCGGCCACTTTGTCATCCACATCCCGGCACAGATCCGCCTTGGTAAGCACCACAACGGGCGCGGCCCCGCTGTCGTAGGTAATGGAGAGATAGCGCTCCAGCCGCCGGAGGTTGAAATTCTGGTTCAGCGACATACAGATCAGCACCGTATCGATATTCGCGGCAACGACCTGCTCCTGCTTCCCGGTTCCGGCAGCCTTTCGGAGAAAGCAGCTTTTCCGGGGGAAAAGACTGCGGATCACCGCCGGATCGCCGCTCTCCGGCCAGTCCGCCAGGACATAATCGCCCACGGCGGGATAGTCGGAAACGGTCTGGGCTTCATACCGGTATTTCCCGGAAACGGATGCCGGCTTTACCTCCGTTCCGTTGCTGATTTTATAGATTCCCTTTTCCTGAGAGATCACTCTTGCGCGCGATTCGCTCATGGCCATTTCTCCTTTCTTATAAGCAGGAGAACGGATACGGTTCCGCGGGGAACTGATGGCGTGTGTGCGCCTGAATGGTGAGCTTTGCGTCCAGACCCTCCCGTTTGGCAGCGTCATAGAGCTGCTTCGCCATGGGCAGGCAGTCCTCGTCCTCCGAGCCGCAGAGCAGGCGCAGGGCGATGCCCTTCTGCCGGAGCGCGGAAACCACGGCATCCCCTTGGGCTTCCAGCACCGGGAGCCATGGGCTTTGCAGAATCAGTGCGCCGCATCGGGCTGGGGTCAGGGTGACGGCGCGCAGCAGCATATCACATCCGGCAGAAAATCCACCGCATACGATTTCCGAATAGCCTGCACCCCGCAGCCTTTCCATGGCCTCTGCCACCGGCAGATAGGCGGTGCTGTCGTAGCTCCAGCGATAGGTTCCGTACCCATCCGGCTCGGCGCTCTGGATGGTTTCAATCTGCCAGGAATCCGCTTCCGCAAATACCGGGGCCCAATCCGCCCGTGCCGTCTGCGCGTTCTGCGTATTGCCGTGCACAGCCAGAAACACCTTGTCCGCGGTTTTTCGTTCCCAGGAGAACACCGCCCGGGCCTGCCCGCTGGCGGAGGCGTAGCGGGCATCCGACAGGGCCTTCAGCGCGAGAAAAGCGGCATTTCCGTTCAGCGCCGCCAGATCATCGTCCTCCAGCACCTCCGGGCGATACCACCAGCCCTTTTCCGCAATGGCCTTTCGCAGCCACTCCAGAGCCGCCTCCGGCATCCCCGCCCCGCCTGCCAGACAGGCGAGAAAATAGAAGGCCTGGGGCCCCAGATTTTCGGCGTTTCGCTCGTAGGCATTGCGCAAAAAGGAATAGGCCTCCGCGTATCCCTGCTCGGCAATGGCCAGGGTTTCCTCCAGCAGATCATTTTCATTTTGCTTCCTCAATTGCATTTCCCCTTGTTCATAATAGGTTAATTCTAGAATCATTTTACCCGCCAAATCAGGGGTTGTCAATATGCCCGGGGAGGGATTTGCGGGGACGGACGGGAGTTCCGCTTCCCGATTATGGGGAAAAAGCCCCTTGCGTGTTGGATACAGAATGTGGTACAGTATATGTAATCGAAAATGAAGTCGTAAAGGAGGGATTCCTTTTGAAAACAGAGCGCTTTTACCGGACGAAAAGAAGCACTGTTGCCCATTATTCGTTCTGCCCCTATCTTGGCGGCCATCCGGATAAGGCGGAATCTATGGAGCTGGAGCCTGCCATGCTGTACAGCGGACAGTACCGGTTTTGCCAGTTCTGCTCCCCGGTTTCCGTTCAGTACCGCACGGCTCGGAAGGACATCGAGCGTCTGGCAGCAGAGTATGGCCAAAACCTGACCTTATCCCGGGGGATTCTCTCCGTTACCAACGGCTACAGCGCCTGGCTTCTCGTTCCCGGAGGCCGTTCCTCACTGAATCTCTATCATAAAAATACGCTGAACAAGCTGGAAGACAATTGTACAGCGGGTTCGACGGCGATGGCCTACGCAAGAGAACATGGGATCAAGTGCCGGGAGGATACCACCTTGTCACAGCTTAGCGGTACGGGTATATAAGAAAGATCGGAAATTGGGACGGGACTGTAAATACATAAGAAAAGACAGTTCGCAATCAGGCGATATACAAAACGTGCCTGGAATCTGTTAAGCAAATACCAATCCGTCCACAATGAAAAAACTTTCCAAAAACCTTGCCGATGGAAAGAAAATCAGGTATAATCAGAAAGAGCATATACAAATACAATGCTTAGGAGGAACCAACCATGATTTTTGACAGCCTGGAGCATATCGACCAGTACAAAACCACCCACCCCGGCCTGTACAAGGCTCTGACGGTGCTGCGGGATACGGACTTTTCCAAGGTGCCGGATACCAAAGTAGAGGTGGATGGAAGCAATCTCTTCTACTTTGTGCAGACCTACGAAAACAAGCCGGACAACGATACCCCGGAGGCCCACAGGGTCTATGCAGACATCCAGATGGTCCTGGAGGGCCAGGAGAAGATGGGTGTCGGCGCTCTGGAGGAGATGACCGAGGAGGTTCAGGCCAAGCCGGAGGGGGATATCTGGTTCTACCACGGGCCTATGGACTATATCACCCTGAAGCCCGGCAAATTCGCTGTGCTGTTCCCGGGAGATGCCCACGCACCCGGCATCTGCGTCAGCAAGCCCCAGCAGGTCCGCAAGTGCGTCTTTAAGGTGAAGCTGTAATGCAAATCCATCGTTGAGATATTCAAAAAATTCACGGATATTCTGGGAATTTTAGAACTTTTGAGCCTCGTAGGGGCGGCTACCAGCCGCCCGGAAGGTATCGAAAGCGAGCTGTGAAAATGAAACGCTCAGGCCCGGTCGTTTCCGGGCGGCTGATAGCCGCCCCTACGGGCCCCAACTCTTTTCTGCCGCCCCGTTTGGGGCGGCATTTTTCGTGATGGAATTCCGGAAAAAAATGTGCTATGATAGGGCCAAACTGTCGAAGGAGCAGAAGACATGCTGTTGAATATGGAGGGTGTCCGTAAGACCTATGGGGACCGGACGCTGGTGGATCAGGTGACGTTTTATATGAAGGCCGGGGACCGGGTGGGCGTGGTCGGTGTCAACGGCTGCGGAAAGTCCACATTCCTACGGCTTGCCGCCGGAAAAGAGCGGCCGGACGAGGGAAGCGTCAGCTATGATCCCAATGTGCGCCTGGGCTACCTGCCCCAGGACCCGCCCTTTGATTCGGAGAACACGGTGATGGAGCAGGTGGAGGCGGGGCTGGACCCCACGGCCCGGGAGATCGCCCGGTATGAGGCGGTGGAGATTCTGACGAGGCTTGGCATCCCGGATACGACCCAGAAAATGGGCACCCTGTCCGGCGGCCAGCGCAAGCGGGTGGCTCTGGCTGCCTGCCTGGTGCATCCGGCGGATTTACTGCTGCTGGACGAGCCCACCAACCACCTGGACGCGGAGATGATCGGCTGGCTGGAAAATTATTTGCAGCGCTTCACCGGCGGCATTCTGCTGGTGACCCATGACCGGTATTTTCTGGAGCGGGTGGCGGACCGGACGGCGGAGCTGAGCTTCGGAAAGCTCTACCTCTATGAGGGCGGCTATTCCGCCTATCTGGATGGCAAGGCCCGCCGGGAGGAGATGGACGCCGCCTCGGAGCGCAAGCGCCAATCCGTCCTGCGCCGGGAGCTCCAATGGGTGCTGCAAGGCCCCTGCGCCCGTGGAACGAAAAGCCGGGAGCGGCTGGAGCGGTACGCCGCGCTGAAGGCCGCCCAGCCGCCCCAGACGGAGCAGAGCCTGGGCTCCATTCAGGCCCTTTCCTCCCGGCTGGGCAAAAAGACGGTGGAATTCCGGGACGCTGGCAAGTGCTTTGACGGGAAATGGGTGCTGCGGCACTTCGATTTTCTCCTGCAGCGGACAGACCGCATCGGCATAGTCGGCGGCAACGGCGCGGGAAAGTCCACCCTGCTAAATCTGATTGCCGGGGTGCTGTCCCCGGACGAGGGCACGGTGACGGTGGGGGACACTGTGAAGCTGGGGTATTTCTCCCAGCACGCCGCGGAGCTGAACTCCAACCAGACCGCACTGGACTATGTGAAGGAGCAGGGAGACCGGATCGAGACACCGGAAGGGACGCTCACCGCCTCCAAGCTCATGGATAAATTCCTGTTTTCCGGCCCCCTGCAGCACCGGCCCATCGGCAAGCTCTCTGGCGGGGAACGGCGGCGGCTGTTCCTGCTGGGCATTCTGGCGGCGGCACCCAATGTGCTCCTGCTGGACGAGCCCACCAACGACCTGGATATCCCCACCATGACGGTGCTGGAGGACTATCTGGAAACCTTCCCGGGGGCCATTATCGCCGTGTCCCATGACCGGTATTTTCTGGACCGGCTGTGCAGCCGGGTCTTTGCGGTGGAGCCCGGCGGAGTCGTCCGGGAGTATCCCGGCGGCTATTCCGATTACCTGGAGGCCGCGGAGAAGCGGACGGAAAAGACAGAGAAAAAGCCCCAAAACACCACAGAGAAGCCCAAGAACCGGAAGCTGAAGTTTACCTTCAAGGAGCAGCGGGAGTTTGACACCATCGAGTCGGATATCGCCGCTCTGGAGGCGGCCCTGGCGGAAAACCACCGCCAGCAGGACGCGAGCGGCAGCGACTTTACGAGGCTCCAGGAGCTCATGGGGCAGCAGGAGGAGCTGGAGCGGCAGCTGGAAGAGAAGGAAGAGCGCTGGATGTATTTAACGGATCTGGCAGAGCAGATCGCGAAGCAATAAGGAAGGAAGACAGACATGATTTACAAAATGCTGGTTATCAACCCCGGCTCCACCTCTACCAAGGTGAGCTGCTTTGAGAACGAGAAAAACGTATTTACCGAGAGCATTTTCCACGATGCCCCGGAGCTGCTGAAATACCCCACCACCAATGACCAGCTGCCCATGCGGCGGCAGGTGATCCTGGACTTTCTGAAGGAGCACGGTCTGAAGCCGGGGGATATGGATGTGTTCATTGGCCGTGGCGGCTGCGCCTATTCCCAGAAAGCGGGGGTCATGGCCATCGATGCCCGGCTGGTGGAGGACACTGCCAAGGACCTGGGCGGCAGCGACCACCCGGCCAAGCTGGGGGTTATGCTGGCCTACGACCTGTGCCGGAGCTACGGGGGAAAGATGTACACCGTGAACCCCACCAATGTGGACGAGCTCTGCGACTATGCCCGGCCCACGGGCATTGCGGGGCTGTACCGCCGGGCCCAGACCCATGTGCTGAACCAGAAGGGCATCGCGGCCATCCACGCCAAGAAGCTGGGGAAACGCTATGAAGACCTGAACCTCATCGTCTGCCATGTGGACGGCGGCATCACCGTGACCGCCCACGCCAAAGGGAAGATGATTGACAGCACCGAGGGCGCCGGCGGCGACGGCCCCTTCACCCCCACCCGCCTGGGCTCCATCCCCGTTATGGAGGTGCTGCAATACCTGGACGAGGGGCATACCACCGGGGAGATGCGGGCCATGCTGTCCCGTTCCGGCGGCTTTGTCAGCCACTTTGGCACCTCGGACGCGGCAAAGGTCCATGCTCTGGTAGAGGCCGGGGACCCCAAGGCCGTGACCATCTGGAATACCATGATCTATCAGCTCTGCAAGTCCATCGGCGGCATGGCCGCCGTGCTGGAGGGCAGGGTGGACGGCATCCTGCTGACCGGCGGGCTGATGCGCTATGAGGATATTCTGAAGGGCGTGGAGCAGCGCTGCGGCTGGATTGCCCCCGTTTCCGTGTACCCCGGCGAGTGCGAGCAGGAGGCCATGGCGGATGCGGTGCTGGCAGTACTCCGGGGCGAGCGGCAGGCCAACACCTATACGGGGGAGCCCGTCTTCTCCGGCTTCTCCTGGGAGCGCTGAAGTATTTTATCAAAACCGTCCGTTTGCTTATGTTTGCGCAGATATCGGGAAATACTTGTTTACTTTTTCGCCCATTTCCCGTATAATAACTCCCTACTGTGGAAAAAACGGGAAAGAGAGAGGAAACCGCTATGAAGATCACCATTGTCTGTGATGTCCTGGGAGAGGAAAACAACGGCACAACCCTGGCGGCAATGAATCTGATCCGGGCGCTGAAGGCCAAGGGCCATGAGGTAACCATCCTGTGCCCGGATCAGGAGAAACGGGGCGTCCCCGGCTATGCCGTGGTGCCCACCCGGAATCTGGGAATTTTTAATGGATATGTGGCCAGCAACGGCGTGCAGCTGGCAAAGCCGGATGATGGGGTTATCCGCGGGGCCATTGCGGGGGCGGATATCGTTCATGTGATGCTGCCCTTTATCCTGGGCCGCCGGGCGACCTTTTTTGCCAAACAGATGGGAATTCCCGTCAGCGCCGGCTTTCACGCCATGGCGGAGAATTTTACCAGCCATATCTTTTTGCAGAACTGTTACCCGGCCAACCGGCTGACCTACTGCCTGTTCGCCAAGGAGTACAGCCAGGTGGACGCCATCCACTATCCCACCCAGTTCCTGCGGGATCTGTACGAGGGGATGTACGGCCCCACCAATGGCTATGTGATCTCCAACGGGGTCAACGCGGAGTTCCGCCCCCGGCCTGTGGAAAAGCCCGCAGCCTACCGGGATCGGTTCGTGGTTGTTGCCACAGGCCGCTATTCCAAGGAGAAGAATCAGGCGGTGCTCATTGAGGCAGTAAACCGCTCCCGCTATCGCGATAGGATTCAACTGATCTTGGCGGGCTCCGGCCCCAAGGAAAAGCAGCTGCGCGCCCTGGCGAAAAAGCTGCCCATTGCCCCAAGATTCGGCTTCTTCCCCCATGGGGAGATGGTGGAGCTGCTGAACTACGCCGATCTGTACGTCCACAGCGCCGCCATGGAGGCGGAGGGGATCTCCTGCCTGGAGGCCATCTCCTGCGGCCTGGTGCCCATAATCTCCGATTCCCCCCGCTGCGCCACCAAGGCCTATGCCCTGACGGACAGAAGCCTTTTCCGGTTCGATTCCCCGGAAAATCTGGCGGCGAAAATCGACTGGTGGCTGGACCATCCCGAGGAGCGGCAGCGCTGGGGCAAAACCTACGCCGAGAACGCGGCGGGACAGTTTGACCAGCAGCAGTGCATGGACAAGATGGAAGCAATGCTCCTGGAGACCGCGGGGAAAAAGCCATGCCCCGGAAAGTAATCACCTATTCAGACCCCCTGCGGGATGATTTCGCGGGCACGCACATCCAGACGAAGGCATTGAGTCCTCGCTTTCTCTATGTGCACACGAACCCTGCCTGGCGAGGGCTGGCCTGCGTGGTCTATCGGGGGCTGGCAAGGCCTGTGGCCTTCCTCTTCCGGAAGCTCTGGCGTGCCCAGCGCTTTGAGAACCGGGCGGTTCTGGAGCAGACCCGTGGGCAGGGCATCTACATCTATGCCAACCACACCCAGAAGGTGATGGACGCGTTTCTGCCCTGCCAGCTGCGGCGCAGGGGCAGAAGCTACATTGTGGTGGGGCCGGACGCTCTGTCCATTCCCCTGATTCACAATCTGGTGCAGATGCTGGGGGCCATCCCCTTGGGCTCAACCCTACAGCAGAGCCGGGAGATGACGAACTGCATCCACGGCCATATCCGGCAGGGCGATCTTATTACCATATACCCGGAGGCCCATATCTGGCCTTTCTATACGGGCATCCGTCCCTTCCCCGCCGCCTCCTTCGGCTATCCGGCCCGGGACGGCGCGCCGGTCTATGCCATGACCAGCTGCTACCAGAAGCGCCGCATTGGCAACCGCCCAAAGGTGGTCACCTACCTGGACGGCCCCTTTTACGCGGACGAGACCCTGCCGCTGCCCCAGCGAAAGCAGGCCCTCCGGGATGCGTGTTTGAAGGCCATGGAGCGCCGGGCGGCGGAGAGCTCCACCTATGCCTATTATGAATACCGCCGGGCCCAACCCTGAAAGAAAGGGCCGTTTTCCGAAAACAGGAAAATGGTGCTTGACAAACGCCAGGATTCGTGCTAGAATATCCTAGCTGAATCAGTCAGGTAAGGGCTTACGCGGGTGTAGTTCAATGGTAGAACACCAGCCTTCCAAGCTGGATACGCGGGTCCGATTCCCGTCACCCGCTCCATTCAACACGCGCCAATAGCTCAGCTGGATAGAGCAACTGCCTTCTAAGCAGTAGGTCGGGGGTTCGAGTCCCTCTTGGCGTACCATTCAGCGAACTGCATATGGTGGATATGGCCTAGTTGGCTAAGGCGTCAGATTGTGGCTCTGAAGATCGTGGGTTCGAGTCCCATTATCCACCCCATGAAAAAGCCCTCCTGCTTTGCAGGGGGGCTTTTTTATGGGGTGGATTGGGACTCGAAAGGGCGGCGGCAGCATCGCTGCCGTAAAAACAGTCCGGTGGACTGTTTTTAGATAAGTGGGAGAGTCCTCCATTCTCCGAACGCATCCCGTAGGGATGTGGGCGGAGAATGGCCACAAAAGGATGATGCTGAGGGCTTGTAGGGGCGGCTATTAGCCGCCCGGAGGCGACCGGGCATGAGTGCTTTGTTTTACCGCTCCCTTTCGACACCTTCCGGGCGGCTGGTAGCCGCCCCTACGGGACTCAAAGGTTATAGAATTTCCAGAGTATTTGTGAAATTCTGAAAGTTTTGACGATTGATTTGTATTATTATCTTTAGGAATTAAGGAGATAGACCCATGCTTCAAGACATCACCCCCCACACCCTCTTCAACCAATACGACCCCACCGCCACCCCCACCCCGGAGGATTACGCCCTCCACTTTGACGGTGGGAAGCTCCTGGTAAAGCCCGGCGAGCCTACGCAGCTGCTTCATGTCCGGGACTACCCGGAAAATACCGGCTTTACCTACCTCTTCCGCATTGAGGACACCCGCTTTTTCCTGGCCTCGGAAGAAGAAATTCCGGCGGACTGCGTATTCGTGGACATCCGCACCCTGCGGGCGGAGAACCGATTCCCCAAGGAAATCATGTTCGCCCTCTTTACCGGCAAGCACCTTTCGGACTGGTATCGGGATACCCGGTTCTGCGGCCGGTGCGGCGGCGCAATGCGGCATTCTCCCAAGGAGCGGGCGATGAAATGCGCCTGCGGCTATACCGCCCATCCCCGGATTATGCCCGCCGTGATTGTGGGCGTGAAGAACGGGGATTCCATCCTGCTGACCAAGTACCGGACGGGCATTTCCTACAACGCTCTCATCGCCGGCTTTACGGAGATCGGAGAGACCGCCGAGCAGACTGTGGCGCGGGAGGTCATGGAGGAGGCAGGCGTCCGGGTGAAGAACATCACCTATTACAAGACCCAGCCCTGGGGCATTGCCAATGATCTGCTTATTGGGTATTTCTGCGAGCTGGACGGAGACCCAGCCATTACCATGGACCCGGGGGAGCTCAAGTACGCCGCCTGGGTCCGCCGGGAGGACATTCAATTGCAGCCGGATGATTTCAGCCTGACGAATGAAATGATGGCTCGGTTTCAATCCGGGGAAATCCGGTAAAAAATCCATTGCATATTTGGCCTTTCTCGGCTATAATGAAGGATAGAATTGAGTTTTTGAGTGAGGAGCGTTTGTCCCATGTGTGAGTGCTGTCTGCCCCACGACCATGGCGGGGTATTTGAACACGGAAAGGAAAACATGCCCGGCACGGAGGATTTCTCCCTGGTGGCGGATGTGTTTAAAAAGCTGGACGACCCCAGCCGCCTGAAAATTTTCTGGTTGCTGTGCCACTGTGAGGAGTGCGTCATCAACCTGTCTTCCCTGATGGAAATGAGCTCCCCGGCGGTGTCCCACCACCTGAGGATTCTGCGTGCAGCCGGGCTCATCGTCAGCCGCCGTGAGGGCAAGGAGGTCTATTACCGCGCCGCCGACACCGCCCAGTGCCAGACCCTCCACGAAACCATCGAACGCATCATGGAAATCTCCTGCCCAAGATAAAAACAGCTGGTGTGCCGCAAAACGCAATTGCGGCGCACCAGTTTTTTAATTCGTCCCGAAGGGACACCACAACCGCCCGGAACGGGCGATTTCACCCGGTCACAGACCGGATTTCACCAGTCCCCAGACTGATTTCACCCAGCCTCTGGATGGATTTCACCGGGCCTGCCGCACTTCCGCGGCAGGCCCGATCTTTATACCGTTATCCACGCCTGTACGCCCAGCGGATGCCCCGCGCCCTGGAGCCCCAGGGTTTTCTGCCACCAGAGCCGGTCCGCCAGGGAGCGGTTCAGAAGGCAGAAGCAGCCGTAGCCCAGCAGGCCGCCCAGGAAATTCATGATCACATCGTCCACATCCGCGCTGCGCCCGATGAAATACTGCACCGTTTCGATGCCCACAGTGGTCAGCAGCACCACCGCTGCCGTGGCGGGGAGACTGCGGAGCTTGTGGGCGGCCACGGGGAGCAGGAGCCCATAGGGCAGGAACATGGCGATATTCAGCAGCAGCTGGGCCGCCATGACCCTGGGGCCTGCGGTGTAGCACTCGGTGACCCAGATGAAGGGCCGCAGATTCAGGTGGTGCTCCGCCGGGTGGAAGGTGATGTTGGGATAGAAAAAGAAAATGGTCAGGTACAGCAGCGAGGCCGCACACAGCCCCAGCAGGCATTTTGCCAGGTGGTACAGCCCGGAACGCGGGCCATTCACCCGGGTGACGTACACGCCATAGGGCACATACGCCAGGATGCAGGCCGCCGTCAGCGCCGGCAGCAGGGAAGAGTAGGTGAAGTAATAGCTCAGCATTCCAAGTACCTCCTGTGATTTTTCTTGAGAGGATTATACCATGGATTTCTGAAATTGTCCTTAACGCTTGCTTATTTGAAGTTTAAGGCTTCTTTAAGTTTCGGTGCCGGAAATGCGGTAATAAAACGGTAACCCAGGACCGCTTCCCGTATGCTATACTGTAGCCAAGAGAAAGGGGGAATGCCCCATGGGGGAAAACCGAATCTTGATCATTGAGGATGACCCGGCCATTGCCCAGTCGCTGCGGTTGAATCTGGAACGGGCTGGGTATCTAACGACCTGCTTTGACAATGGGCAGCTTGCCCTGGATGCCCTGGCCGGGGACCATGGGTTCGATCTGGCGCTGCTGGATATGATGCTGCCGGGGGTGGACGGCTTCGGCCTGCTGCCGCGGCTCCGGGCCCTGCAAATCCCGGTCATTTGCCTGACGGCCCTGACGGACGAAGGGTCCGAAATTCGGGGCCTGCAGGAGGGAGCGGAGGACTATATCGCGAAACCCTTCCGCATGGGCTCTCTGCTGACCCGGATGGAAAAGGTATTGGAGCGCACCGGGCGGCTAAACCGGGTGTACCGCTTTCAGGACCTGACCCTGGATGCCGAAAACCGGACGCTACGCCGGGGAGAGCAGGAGATCCTGTTGCCGCCTCTGGAATTCGATGTGCTGGCGGTGCTGATGAAGCACAAAAACCGAACGGTGTCCCGGGACGAGATTCTGGACGAAATTTGGGGTGTGGACTATTTTGGAGACGTGCGGACTGTGGATGTCCGGGTGGCAAACCTGCGAAAAAAGCTGGGCCTTGCCGAGGAAATCCGCACCATCTCCAAAAAGGGCTACAGATTGGAGGAATCATGAAGCTATCACAGAAAATGACGGCCCTCTGCGGCCTGGTCTTGGCGGGCCTGACCCTGGCCCTGTCTTTTGGGCTGTATGCCCAGGTGCGGCAGCAGACCCTGGCCCTCCGGGAGGAGACGGCCCGGGAGCATTTCCGGGCGCTGTGCAATGATTTTTCCGGCGGCGTCCACCATCGAGCCTGGGATATGGATTCGGCGCTGGCACGCAATGTCAAGCTGCGCTATGACTTTGTGAACGCTGGGGCGGCAAACGCGGCTCTGGCTGTGGAGGGGGAGCTGGTGTATGCGCCTATGGAATTGGACCCCAGGCAGGCGGTGCACATCGAACTGCCGGACGAGGCCGCTGTGGTGGAGGATTCCTTCTCCGGGACCCTGGACGGAACCCCCTGCCTGATTCTGGCCCAGGCGGAGACCTTCCAGTGGAAGGGACAGGCCGTGCGCTATGATATTTACTATGTGGAGGACTTGACGGAAGTGATCGGCCAGCTCCACAGCCTGCTGGGCAGCTTCCTTCTGCGGGCCGGGGCGGTTTTGCTGGTGGGGCTGCTGCTGCTGCTGGCGGTGGTGCGGGGGAGCCTGCGGCCTCTGGCAGAATTACAGCGTTCCGCCGCTGGCATTGCGGCGGGCAACTATGGGCAGCGGGTCACCGTCCGACATCGGGATGAAGTGGGGCTCCTGGCCCAGGACTTCAACCGCATGGCCCAGGCGGTGCAGGAGAAAATCGAAACCCTGACGGAGCAGAACGCCCGGCAGAAGCTATTCATCAGCGGGGTCACCCACGAATTCAAAACGCCTATGACTTCGCTCCTACTGAATCTGGAAACCCTTCAGGAGGTCTGCCTGCCGGAGGCGGACAAGGAGGCCCTGATGGGCAGTATGGAGGAGCAGCTGCGCTTTCTGGAGCGGATGGTGCAGAAGCTCCTGAAGCTCCTGTCCCTGGAAGCGCCAATTCAGCGGGAGCCAATTCAGAAGGGAATCCTTGCCCATCAGGTGGAGAAAATGACCGCGGGGATCACGAAAAAATGGGGTGTGACCCTGGAAACCGCCTGGGATCACACGCCACTGGAGGGAGACCCGGATCTACTTTGCGCCGCCCTGGTGAATCTGGTGGATAACGCCGCCAAAGCCTCCCAACCGGGGGAGACGGTGACCCTATCCCTGCTGGGCAGTACCCTAGAGGTCCGGGACCGGGGCTGCGGCATCCCCCAGGAAGCCATCCCCCGCCTGACCGAGCCCTTCTACACCGCCGACCCCTCCCGCAGCAAGACCCGCGGCGGCTCCGGCCTGGGCCTGGCCCTGGTAAAAGCCATCACCGATGCCCACGGCGCGGAGTTGGAGATCGAGAGCAGGGTAGGCGAAGGGACGTGTGTGCGGATTGTGATGGGGGAGAAATGACAAATTGGGATTTGTGGAACAGCCCCGTTGCACGTATACCCCCGGAGGGGAGCCCCCAACCTTCCCCAAGGGGAAGGTTGGGGTTTCCCTCCGGGGGTATACATTCAACTGAGCGCTCAATTACTTCAACAAACGCCAATTTACTGAATCAAAAGACAAGGAGAAATTGCCATGTATCACAACAAACTGCGAATATTCACCCTCGCTTTTGCCTGTGCCCTTCTGACCGGCTGTGCCGGGCAGGGAAACCCCGTGGAAACGACAACTTCACCCCAGACGGCCCCGGCCATCCAGACCACCGAGACGCAGCCGCCTTACGTCCTTCCCACCCGCTACACCGGGGACTGGGAGACCCAGGAGAGGCGGTTGGTGCTGCATGCGGATGCGGCGGTGGACGCGCTCCAGGGGACGGAACTGCCCATGGCCACGGTGCGGAAGCGGCCCTTTGACCAGAGCGACGTGGACTTGCTGGTGGATGTGTTCGCCCAGGGGGCGGAGCTGCATTACCTCGGTGCGGACCCCCAGCGGCAGAACGAGGTGCTGTCCAAGCCAGCAATAGAGGGGCAGGGGGATTTCTGCCCCTTCGGGGCACAATTTGAGCGGGACGGCCAGCGCTGGAATATCTATATGATGACCTACAACGGTCCGGAAGGGCCATGGAGCTGGTCTCATGTAACGGTGAACCGGGACGATGTTTACCGCAATGGGGGCAGTCCGGAGGGCGTGACCCAGACCCCGCCGGACCAGGAGGCTGCCCAGGCCCAGGTAGAGGCTCTTCTGGAAAAGCTGGGACGGACGGATATGGTTTTCAACGACGCGCAGATTCAGGACGATGGTGCCCTGCGCCTGGGCTATGCTCCCAGCGTCCGGGGCTTTGCGGAGCCCAGCTCGGTAGCGTATGCCATTATGGAAGACGGGACATATCGCTTCTGCGGCTATAATGACACCATTGGTGCGGATTCGGAGCACCCGGATACGGTGTCCTGGCATCAGGAATATATGGAGTTTATCTTTGGAACCGAGGGCCTGTACAAGTTTTCCTGGGAAGAGCCCGCTACAGAGCCCCAGGTTATCACGGAGGCGGCGGAGCTGCTGCCTTTTGAAGAGATAAAAGCCATTGCCGATACCCTTCTGCCGGAGGTCTGCGGTATCCTCAAAGGGCGAACCCTGACGGAGATCGACCAGATCAACGGCTTTGACACCCGGATGACAGTCAATATCACGGATGTCACCCTCAACCTGATGCGTGTCCGGGACAAGGGCAGCCTGGAAGGAACAATCCTGCCGGTGTGGGATTTCTGGGGCGAGAAGCGCTGGGAGGCCCAGAACCCGGCGGATGCCCACTATATGAGCGGGGAGACCAAGCGGGAAGTGGTGCTGACCATCAACGCGGTGACAGGGAACGTGGTGGACCGGGAACTGGGGTATTGAAAACAAGGACAAGGAGAAATAGCCATGTATCACAACAAACTGCGAATCTTCACCCTCATTCTTGCCTGCACCCTCCTGACGGGCTGTGCGGAGCGGGGAAATTCCATAGAAGCGACAACGCCACCCCAGACCGCCCCGGCCATCCAGGCCGCCGAGACGCAGCCAGCCTACGATTTTCCCGCCCGCTACACCGGGGACTGGGAGACCCAGGAGGGGCGGTTGGTGCTGCATGCGGACGCGGCGGTGGACGCACCCCAGGGGACGGCACTGCCTATGGCCACGGTGCGGAAGCGGCCCTTTGATCAGAACGACGTGGATTTGCTGGTGGATATATTTGCCCAGGGGGCGGAGCTGCATTACATCGGCGCGGACCTCCAGCGGCAGAACCAGGTGCTGACCAAGCCAGCGATAGAGGGGGAGGGGGATATCTGCCGTTTTGGGGCGCAATTTGAGCGGGACGGCCAGCGCTGGGATATCTCCATGAGAACCTACAACGGCTTGGAGAGCCCACAGAGCTGGCCCCAGGTACAGGTGCTCCGGGATGATGTTTACCGCAATGGGCACAGCCCGGAGGGCGTGACCCAGACCCCGCCGGACCAGGAGACTGCCCAGGCCCAGGTAGAGGCCCTGCTGGAAAAGCTGGGGCGGACGGATATGGTCTTCGACGACGCACAGATTCAATATGATGGAGCCCTGCGGCTGCACTATGTTCCCAGCGTCAGGGGCTTTGCGGAGTCTAGCGTGGCAACGTATGCGACCCAGGAGAATGGGGAAACTTTCTTCGTAGGTTATAAAAACGCCAATGCCAGCGAAGAGAAAAACCCGGATTCGGTGCTCTGGCATAATGAATATATGGATTTTATCTTCGGCACCGAGGGCCTGTACCAATTCTTCTGGGAAGGGCCCACCTCGGAGCCCCAGGTGGTGACGGAGACGGCGGAGCTCCTGCCCTTTGAGGAGATACAGTCCATTGCCGATACCCTGCTGCCGGAGGTCTGCGGCATGGCCAAGGAGCGGACCCTGACGGAGATCGACCAGATCGACGGCTTTGACACCCGGAGGACAGTTAATATCACGGATATTACCCTAAACCTGATGCGTGTTCGGGACAAGGGCTGCCTGGAAGGTACCGTTCTGCCTGTGTGGGACTTTTGGGGCGAGGACCGCTGGGAAGCCCAGAACCCGGAGGATGCCCACTATATGGGCGGAGAGACCCACCGGGAAGTGATGCTGACCATCAACGCGGTGACGGGGAACGTAGTGGACCGGGAGCTGGGATATTGACAGTTAAGGGGGACAGCAACCCCGGTTGAACGTATAACCTGACGGGAAAACCAAAAAGCCTTCTCCTGCTGGAGAAGGCTTTCTTGGTTCTCGTCCAGGGGGGGACGTGCAACCGGGCACACGAGCACTTCTACATCCACAAATTTGGTCGTTCTGCACAAAAAACCGGCGCAGCCTTTGTAGGCTGCGCCGGAGGTGGTTATGGAGTCTAAGCTCAGGCTTCCAGGTTGATGCCGGTCTCCTTGTTGAAGACGTGGCAGACGTGGCCGCCGAAGGAGAAGTGGACGGCGGAGCCGGCGGTCAGGGCAGCGACCTCGGCACCGGTCATGTTCATGGTGGAGACCACCAAAACCACATCCCGATCCATAGCGGTGACGTGCAGGTGCACGGTGGAGCCCATCATTTCGGACACGTCCACCTTTGCGGGGATGCCGTCCTTGCTCAGCTCAATGTGCTCAGGACGGACGCCCAGGACGATATCCTGCTCGGCCACATTGTTCTTGACCAGGGCAGCCTGCTTCTCCTCGGACAGAGCCACGGAGATGCCGCCGACCTTGACGGTGTACTTGCCGTTCTCCTTCACCAGCTTGGCGTCAAACAGGTTCATCTGGGGAGTGCCGATGAAGCCGGCGACGAACAGGTTGTAGGGGTGATTGAATACTTCCTGAGGAGTGCCGATCTGCTGGATGAAGCCGTCCTTCATGATGACGATCCGATCGCCCAGGGTCATAGCCTCTGTCTGGTCGTGGGTAACGTAAATGAAGGTGGTGTTGATGCGCTGACGCAGCTTGATGATCTCAGCACGCATCTGGTTACGCAGCTTGGCGTCCAGGTTGGACAGAGGCTCGTCCATCAGCATGACCTGGGGGTTCCGCACGATGGCGCGGCCGATGGCCACACGCTGACGCTGACCGCCGGACATAGCCTTGGGCTTCCGGCCCAGGTACTGGGTGATGTCCAGGATCTCAGCGGCTTCCTTGACCTTGCGGTCGATCTCTTCCTTGGACTCATGGCGCAGCTTCAGAGCAAAGGCCATGTTATCATAAACAGTCATATGGGGGTACAGAGCGTAGTTCTGGAAAACCATGGCGATATCGCGGTCCTTGGGGGCCACATCGTTTACCAGGCGGTCGCCGATGTACAGCTCGCCATCGGTGATGTCTTCCAGACCGGCGATCATACGCAGGGTGGTGGACTTACCGCAGCCAGAGGGGCCGACCAGAACGATGAACTCCTTGTCCTTAATGTCCAGGTTGAAGGCCTGAACAGCAACAACGCCCTCGTCAGTGATCTGAAGATTGGTCTTCTTCGCGGGCTCCTCGCCCTTCTTCTTTTTCTTCTTCTTGGCATCGTCGCCGTTAAAGGGGTAGACTTTCTTGATGTTCTTCAGGGTTAAGCTTGCCATTGTTTTCTGACTCCGGACATACTGAATCCTCAATGTATGCCCTCGCGTTCCGCCGGGTAAAACAGCGGACGCTTTACGACAGGTCTCCACACTGCCGCACCGCGAGTCACAGCGGGGTTTCCTCCTTTATTTTAGCGGAATTGGGGCTATTTTGTGGAGTAGCACCCATTCCACCGGGATGATACAATGATACCATACTTTGCTTCTGGACGCAATGGTACAATAGTACAGTTTTTGTTGACTTTAATTGGTCATTTTGACAAGACAGTGGTAAATGGGAATGGACAATAAGGGCCCGTTTGAACGTATCCCCCCGGAGGGGAGCCCCTACCTTCCCCTTGGGGAAGGGGGACCGCCGCAGCGGTGGATGAGGGTGGTGCTCCGCGCAGCGAATCAGAAATAATCGATTGCCAGTGGCAATCGCACCATAAAACATCGGTACGCAGAACCGATGCGGAGAAACTGTGGGCGAATACGTACAAATTTCCCGGAGGTTGGTACGTATTCGCCCAAACTAGTACGGACGGTCAGCCTGTACAGCCCCTCATCAGTCTCGCTTCGCGAGCCAGCTTCCCCGGAGGGGAAGCTATTTAACGAAAAACCGACCCCATCGGGGTCGGTTTGGGTTACTCCTCTTCAAACGTGAGTACGTCCTTGTACTTTTCCTTAAAGATATCGTACACGGCGTTCAGGATTGCCTCGTCCTGGACGGACAGGTAGTTTTCGGTTTCCTCGTCTACGGGCTCCACCTCCAGGATCACCACGTCCGTGGCGGCCTCATCGGCGGGGAGCAGGAGCAGGTATTCCTTGCCCTGGTAGGGAATGCAGTCCAGGTATTCAAAGTCCGTCTCCACACCGTTTTCATCGGTGAGGGTCAGGATGCTGGTTTCTTCCTCTTCGTTGTTCAGAACTTCGTTGTCCATAGGATCGTTCCTTTCCGTTTGATGCTTCGATTATAGGGGATTTCTCCCGAAAAAGCAAGCGCTCTCAGGAGAAAATCAGCAAATGACAGCAGTACAGCAGCCAGGTAAAAGCCAGGGGGTACATGAGGCTGTCACAGCGGTCCAGGATGCCGCCGTGGCCGGGGAAGATTTTGCCGAAGTCCTTGACCCCTGCCACCCGCTTGATGGCGGACATGGACAGATCACCGAACTGCCCCAGCAGAGAGACGATGACCGTATACACGGCCAGCGCCCAGGTGCTCCGGAAAAACCGGCCGAACAGCAGCAGAATCACCACCGTGGAGGTGCCCAGGCCTCCAAGAGCGCCCTCGATGCTCTTGCCGGGGCTGATCTTGGGGGCCAGCTTGTGGCGGCCATAGCGGCTGCCCACCAGGTAGGCGAAGATATCCGTCAGGGCGCAGATCAGTCCCGTCAGGCCCAGGTAAAAGGCGCCGTAGGGAATCTCCCCATAAGAGGCCAGGGCCCGGTACAGGTTCAGGGGCAGGAAGATTTCCGCCGCAATCATCCAAGGCTTGCTTTCCCTGCCGATCCGGGTCATCAGATATGTAAAGAATGCCAGAGCCAGAACCAGCATGACGGCTATCCAGCCCGCTTTTTCGGTGAGGGGGAGCAGGGGCAGAAGAATGGCCAGAAAAAAGCCGGAGGCATGGCAGCCCTTGCTTTTCAGGCCGTTGGCGCCCAGAATCTCCCACACCGCGCCGCAGCCTAAGAGAATGGCGGTGAGCTGGGGCACGAAGGGCAGGCGGAAGCATCCCAGCAGCACCATGGAAATCAGGGCCAGGGCGATGCCTGTGAGGGTTCTCTGTTTCATGCGTTGTCCTCCTTGCCGCTTGTCAGGGTGGGAATATACCAGCCGCTGCCATGGCGGATGGAGAAGTAGCCGATGATGGATGCCAGCAGGGAGCCCAGCACATCCACAATGATATCCTTCATGGTGTCGGCCAGGGCCGCGTGGCCCACCAGCAGGGTGCCGTCCGCCAGCATGAATTTCTGCATATTCATGCCGAAGAGGCCGTCTGCCGTAAATTCATAAATTTCCCAGATGGAGCCCAGGGCCACGGAGAAGCAGAAGGCGAACAGGCACACGAAGAAGGGGGACAGGCTGACAGACAGGTGCTTATCCCGGTTCAGGATGGTTACCACCATGAGCCCGAAGAAGCCTATCATCATGCTGCTGCAAAAGTGGCAGATGGTGTCCCACTGGGGAACCAGATAGTAGAAGCTCCGAACCTCCCCCAGGAAGATGGCGCAGTACAGGAAGACAATATAGAACCCATAGAGCAGGCTGGGCAGCTCAAAGTGCAGCTTCCGCTCCAGAATGCTGGGCAGGTGAATGGTGATGAGCCCCAGCACGCACTGCATCAGCATCAACAGATAGTCGGATTCCGAATGATACCCCGCATCGCTGACATTGCCGCCATTGCCGCCCAGGAGCATCCGCACGATCAGATACACAATGGGCAGCACAAAGCTGAGGGTCACCGAGACATACAAAAACTTCCCAAACCAATTTTTCTTTTTCATGGGCTCCGTCCTTCCTGGTGGGGTCAGTCTATCCTTAAACATATCTTAAGCTTTTATTCTAAACCGAAAAGAAACATACCATCAGATAAACGCGTATGTCTTCATCCGCCGGAAGGCTTCCTCCAGCCGCACCCGGGGCAGGGCCAGATTCATGCGGATGTGGCAGGGCCCGTGGAATGCCCGGCCATCCTGTACAGCCACGCCCACCTCCCAGCACCGGGAGAGCACCGTGTCCAGGGAGACGCCGTGTTCTTCACACCAGCGGGTGCAGTCCACAAAGAGTATATAAGTACCCTGGGGCTTCTGAACGGTGACGTCGGGGAAATTCTCCCGGATAAAACCGCAGGCGAAGTCCACATTCCCCGCCAGCACCTCCAGCAGCTGGCGGAGCCATTCGCTGCCCTCCGTAGTATACGCGCCGATCAAAGCGTGCATACTCATCACGTTCATGCTGTTACAGTGGCTCAGGGAGATTTCCTTTTCGTACCGGTCCCCCAGCCAGGCGTTGTAGATCACGGCGTAGCTGCCCACCAGGCCTGCCAGATTGAAGGTCTTGCTGGGGGCGTACATGGCAGCGGTCCGCTGCCGGGCATCCTCGGAGATGCTCTGGGTGGGAATGTGGGTATGCCCCGGTAGAATCAGGTCGGACCAGATTTCATCGGAGATGACGAACACATCGTATTTGCGGAACAGTTCCATGGCCTTCTCCAGCTCCCACCGCTCCCAGACCCGGCCGCAGGGGTTGTGGGGGGAGCAGAGGATGGCGGCGTGAATTTTCTCCTCCTGAATCCGGCGCTCCATGTCTTCGTAGTCCATGCGCCACACCCCCTGAGCATCCTGCATCAGCGGGGAATGCACCAGGCAGTAGCCGTTATCCCCCAGAGCATGGGTAAAGCCCACATAGGTGGGGGAATGGACCAGAATTTTGTCACCCTTGGAGCAAAGCACATTGGCCATGGCGACCACGCCCGCCAGTACGCCGTTGGCATAGTGGATGTGCTCCGGCTTTAAATCCGGGGTGCCCTTGTGTTCCCGGTGCCAGCGGGAAATGGCATCATAGTATTCCTGTCTTGGATCAAAATAGCCAAACAGGGGATGCTGGGCCCGCCGGATCATGGCCTCCGTCACCGTGGGCACAGTGGCAAAGTTCATATCCGCGACCCACATGGGGATCAGGTCAAAGCCTTCCTTAGGCTGCCGGGGGCCCAGGGCGGAATCCGAAAAGTCCACAGCCAGCGCATCCTGGCCGCGGCGGTCATAAAGGGTGGTGAAGTCGTATTGCATGGGGAGTCCTCGCTTTCTGATTGTATCTATTTTGGGTCGGTGGGGAGACAAATTGACAGTTGACAATGGAAGGGACTGCGTGCCCCGCTGCGCGTATCCCCCCGGAGGGGAGCCCCCAACCTTCCCCAAGGGGGAGGTTGGGGCTTCTTTTTTAGGGTATACGTTCAACCGGGCGGGGATTTTACCCCACATCCTTACAAAGCCTGTCCAGATCCAGAATCCGGAAGGTATCCTTATAATAGTCCAGAATCCCCTCCTGCTTCATTCGGGCGATCTCCCGGGACAGGGCGCTGCGGTTGGCACCCAGGAAGTCGGCCAGGTCCTCTCGGGTGCCGCCCAGGGAGAAGGTCAGGCTGCCGGTGCGGCGGTACTCGTCATAGAGCCGCATGGCGATGCGCTGGCGCAGGGATTTGGCGGAGAGGTACAGCGTCCGCTGGCGCTGAGCCCAGAATTTCATGGCGATTTCGGACACCAGATTTTCCCGCAGCCGGGTATGCCAGACGCAGCATTCGGCGCAGCCGTTCATGATCCGGTGGAAGGGGAGAAACAGCAGCTCCGTATCCTCGGAGGCCACCACATACACGGGGCTTTTGCTGCCCGGGGTGGCCATGAGCACGTCCCCCACCAGGGCGCCGGGCCGATGGTTCGCCATGAGCAGATGCTCCCCGCTGGCATTGACGGACTCCGCCCGCAGGCTGCCGGAGAGCACCAGGGCGCAGGAATGGAGGGTATCGCCGATATTCCACACCACTGTGTTCTTCTCATACTGCTCCTGCCGGGCATTCAGGCAGGCCAGCATGGCCTCAATCTGCTCCGGTTCAATGCCGGAAAACAGTCCGCAATGGTACAAAACGCTTCGCTGCTGCTGATTCATAAAACGCTCCCGGTATCTTCGTTGCAAATGCAACGGAATTTGCTGAGGTTAGTATAGTACAATGACGGAGTAATGTCAAGGAATGCCTTGAGGAAAGGCAGAAAATTGGGGTTTACGGGAATAATGAGTTGACAGTTGACAATGAAGGTATTTCCTTCGGAAACGATTCAAAATATTTTAAATTTATCCCGCAGGGACACCACAATTGTCAATTATCAATTGTCAACTGTCAATTCGTCCCCCCACGGACTTCAACTTATCTATAGACTACGAAAGAAGGACTCTCTATGAAAAAGATGACCGCAATCCTCTGTGTGCTGGCCCTCATGCTGGGGCTGCTGGCGGGGTGTGGGCAGAGCGCGCCGGAGACCACGGCGGCTGCCACCGAAGCCACCGTAGAAACCACCGCCGAAACCACCGCGGAAACCACCGAAGAGACTGCTCCCGCGGAGGCCGTTGTGCCCGTCCGGCTGGGAGCCATGACCGGGCCTACCGGCATCGGCATGGTCAAGCTGTTCCAGACCGCGGACGAAAACCCCGACTCCGGCTACACCTATGCCATCAAGGGCGCTGCCGACGAGCTGACCCCGCTGCTGCTGCAGGGGGAGCTGGACATCGTGTCCGTGCCCGCCAATCTGGCATCCGTGCTGTACAACAAGACCGAGGGCGGCGTGAAGGCCCTGGCGGTGAATGTGCTGGGCGTGCTGTATATCGGGGAATTTGGCGGCGAGACCGTGAAAACTGTGGAAGACCTGAAGGGCCAGACCCTGTACGCCACCGGCAAGGGCTCCACGCCGGAATACTTCCTGCGCTATGTCCTGACCCAGAACGGCCTGGATGCGGACAAGGACCTGACCATCGAGTGGAAGAGCGAGCCCAGCGAGGTGGTGGCCACCCTGAACGCCGAGGGCAAGGGCATTGCCATGCTGCCCCAGCCCTATGTCACTGCTGCCGCTGCCCAGCTGGGCGAGGGCTTCCGAGTGGCCCTGTCCCTGTCTGACGAGTGGGAGAAGGTCGGAAACGGGAGCCTGTGCACCACCGCCTGCATCCTGGTCCGCTCCGCCTTTGCCGAGGAGCACCCGGAGCTGGTGGAAAAGTTCCTGGCGGACTTCGCGGAGAGTGCCGCCTGGGTCAATGAGAATGTGGAGGCGGCCGGGGATGCCTGCGGCACCTATGAAATCGTCAAGGCCCCCATTGCCAAGAAGGCCATCCCCCAGTGCAACATCGTGTGCATCACCGGGGCGGAGATGAAGCAGGCCCTGGGCGGCTGCCTGAATGTGCTCTTTGAGCAGAACCCCGCCGCCGTGGGCGGCGCGCTCCCCGGCGACGACTTCTATTATGGCGCGTAAGCCGGAATTTCAACCGAACGGAAGGGCAGCAAAGGTTTTTGCTGCCCTTTTGGCCCTTTGTGTGTGGCAGCTGGCGGCGGTGTGGGTCCACAACCGGCTGCTGCTGGTGGGGCCCTGGCAGGCAGCAAAGCGGCTGCTGGCGCTGCTGGGGGAGAAGACCACCTGGCAGGCTCTGGGCTTTACCTTCAGCCGCATCAGCCTAGGCTTCCTGCTGGCCTTTCTGACGGCGCTGGTGCTGGCAGCGGTTTCCTACCGGTTTCCTCTGGCGGAGACGCTGCTGCGGCCCTATATTCTGGCCATCCAGACCGTGCCGGTGGCTTCCTTCATCGTCATTGCCCTGCTGTGGCTGTCCAGCCGGCGGCTCAGCGTGTTTATCGCCTTTCTCATGGTGCTGCCGGTGCTCTATTCCAACACGCTGCAGGGCCTCCGGGCGGCAGACGGGCAGCTGCTGGAAATGGCCCGGGTGTTCCGGATTCCTGCTCTGCGGCAGCTGCGCTGCATCTATTTCCCGGCCCTGCACCCCTATCTTCGGGCGGGCAGCCGGGTGGCCCTGGGCCTGTGCTGGAAGGCCGGGGTGGCGGCGGAGGTCATCGGCGTCACCGGCCGCTCGGTAGGCGGCATGCTGTACGATGCCAAGGTGTACTTAGAGATCAGCGACCTCTTCGCCTGGACGGCCATGCTGGTGGCGGTCAGTGTGGTGTTTGAAAAGGTATTTCTGTGGCTGCTGGACCGGCTGCTTGCCTGGGCCGTCAGAATGGAGGGGTAGGATGGAGCTGCAAAGTGTCTGCAAGGCCTATGGGGACAAGGTTGTGTTGAACCACGTGTCTCTGACATTCCAGCCGGGACACCGCTATGCCCTGATGGGCCCCTCCGGCGTGGGAAAAACCACCCTGGCCCGGCTGCTTCTGGGGCTGGAAAAGCTGGACAGCGGCACCGTCACCGGCGTTCCAGCAAAGAAAAGCGCGGTTTTTCAGGAAAGCCGCCTGGTTCCACAGCTGACCATCCCCGGCAATCTGCGCCTGGTGCTGGGCAAAGCCTTCCCGGAAGAAAAAATCCAGGCCATGCTGAGTCGGCTTTCCCTCACGGACTGCCTGGATACCCCTGCTGTCCGCCTCTCCGGCGGCCAGCAGCGCCGGGCCGCCCTGGCAAGGGCCCTGCTCTTTGACGCCGAGCTGCTGGTGCTGGACGAGCCCTTCACCGGCTTGGACGAAACAAATAAGACGGCAGCTTTGGCCGCCATCCGGGATACCTTCCACGGAACGCTGCTCCTCATCACCCACGACACTGAGGACGCAGCTGCCCTGGAGGCAGAGGTTGTAGCGCTATAAAGAACATATGCGCAAATCGCCCCCATTTCCGTGTTTTTCGGAAATGGGGGCGGTTTTCAATGAAGTTTTTCGTTTTGTGCCGCATCCAGGCCCGCCGCAAACAGGGCGAAGCACACCGAGGGCATACAGCTGGAGCAGAACAGAGGCTCCAACACGCTGTAAAGGAGCAGCGCAATCACCGGAATAAGAAACAGCTTCCGGAAAACGGATGCGTCACTGAAAAACAGCAGCACCACTTTTTTCACCAGCAGCACAGAGAACAGCCCGAACAGGATGAGCCCCGGCAGGCCGTACAGGGCCAGAATCTGAATATAGCCGTTGTGGGTGTGACTGGCCCGGGTCATTCCGGCATAGATAGCCAGATTCTGCACAATTTCTGTCCGTTTCTGGCCGAAGATCAGGAACATCGGGTTGCTCTTTACAACATACAGCTCCGACAGCCAGATTCCTGTCCGGCCAGTCAGGGTCAGAAGGTCCCGGAAAAAATTCCGGTTGTCTTCCACCTGATTTCCCTCGCTGAGAGGCGGTACTGTTTCCAAACCTGTTATCTTTATGAGGGCAGCCTGGGAAACGATTGCGGCGGTGTCAGATACCTCCGGCGCAGATTCCGGGGCGGAAATCATCTCTGCCGCGGAGACAATCCCGGCGGTGGGGGTCTCCATGGGAGCCACCCGCATTTCTCCCGCCTCCACCTGAGACGCAGTCTTCATCTGAACACGGGCAGAGAACCTTGTCAGTCCATCATTGGTCCAATCAAAGCTCTTATAAACCGTCAGCGCGCACACAGCCGCGGCAAGCAGCGCCAGCGGCACCTGTACAACCCGCTTTCTGTCCCGGCAGGCCTTCCATACGCCCATAGCCGCCAGGAGACCGACGCCAATGCCGATGCCCACGCAGACCGACCGGCAGCGCTGCAAGGCCATCATACAGTACATCAGCAAGGCATCCAAGGCGATCGGCACCCGCCACACCTTTTTCTCGCAGAGATTCCACTGGATGCACAGCAGCCACAGCCCGATCATAAACCAGGCCGCCGTGGAATTGCGGTGCAGAGAGCCAACCTGCACAAAGCGAACCTCTTCTTCTTCCGCGATGCTCAGCACCTGCCGCCAGAAGCCGAACTCGTTTCCACCGGTCAGTACCACGCGAAGTCCCTGCACAGCCCAGACTGTCAGATACGCGCAGAGCAACCCGCCAAACAGCTGCCACACCCGGCGGCTCTGCCCCTCCGGCATCCGGTGGACCAGCAGAAATACCAGCATAATGGAGGCGGACCGCAGCAGTTCAATCCAGGCCTTATAGGTAAAATCCTGAAGGACCAGACGGGTCACAACCGTCCAGAGAAAATACCCGATGATCAGCCATTCGATGATTCCCTGGGGCTTTTTCCGGAAACACAGCACCCCGGCCCCGAGGGCCAACAGCAGCCAGCCCGCCTGCACCCAGGCAGGCAGATTGTCCGGAAAGAACAGCATCACGACAAAATCCGCCAGGGTAAGTCCCGCGATCAGGGCCGGAACTCCCCATCCGGAAAAAATATCTCTTTTTTTCATGGAGCGACTCCTTCCATATTTGTATATAAGCATCAATCCATGCCGCTTTCGCTCATTGTTACAAAGAGTATACCGAAAAATTGTGAAAAAGTAAAGTACTTTGCAAGGCTTTCCCGGCATTTTTCCTGCTTCTTGATCGCCCTTGATATCCCGCCAGAAATCCGCTATAATAGACTGAGATAATCAAAAGGAGGAATTCCTATGAACGAACGCTGGGATCTGACATCCCTTTACACAGGCTTTGACGCCCCGGAGTATGGGGCCGATATGGAAAAAGCCGCGCAGACCGTCCGCAGTCTGGAAAGCTTTGCCGCCTCCCTGCCCCGTCAGGATGTGGCTGCCGCCCTGGAAGAGGCGCTGAAGCTGGAGGAGCAGCTCCAGCAGCTGATTTTCAAGCTGGGGGAGTACGCTTCTCTGCGGCAGGCCGCCAATACCCGGGACAGTGAGGCCATGTCCGCCTACGGCCGGATCATGGCTCTGGATGCTGCTTCCGCCGCGCCCCTGGCCGCCATCCGGCAGTGGATTGGCTCCCTGGAGGATTTAGCGGGTCTGTCCGCCCAGAATCCCTTCCTGCACCAGTACGCCTATCTGCTGAACCGAATCCATGACGACCGGGTTCACCAGCTGCCGGGCAGCGGGGAAGAGATCGTCGCCAAGCTGTCCCAGTCCGATGCCTGGGCGGATATGCACCAGCAGCTCACCAGCACCGTGGCCGTCCACTACCGGGGCACCACCACCAATCTGTCCGCCATCCGCAATATGGCCTACTCCGAGGATGCCCAGGTCCGCAAGGATGCCTACGAGGCGGAGCTTGCCTGCTACGATGCCATCAAGGACCCCGTGGCCTTCGCCCTGAACTCCATCAAGCTGAAAACCATCACCATGGCTCAGCTGCGGGGCTACGAATCCCCGTTGGCTATGACGCTCCATCACTCCGACCTGCGCCGGGAGACCCTGGACGCCATGTTTGCCGCCATGGATGAGTACCTGCCCAAATTCTGGCAGTATCTGAGGGCCAAGGGAAAGCTCCTGGGCCATGAAAACGGGCTGCCCTGGTACGATCTGTTTGCCCCTGTGGGCCGCTCCTCCCGCACCTTCACAACCCAGCAGGCCCGGGACTACCTGGTGGATCTCTTCGCCCGGTTTGACAAAGAGGAATCCGACATGATCGCCCAGGCCTTTGACAGCGCCTGGATCGACTTCTTCCCCCGGGACGGCAAGGCCGGCGGCGCTTTCTGCGAGAATGTGCCCTGCCTAGGCGAAAGCCGGATTCTGACCAACTTCGACGGCCAGATGGGGGACGTAGTAACCCTGGCCCATGAGCTGGGCCATGCCTTCCACAACCACAACATCCGCGCCCACCGCCCCCTGAATCAGGACTACTCCATGCCCGTAGCCGAGACCGCCTCCACCTTCAATGAGTGCGTGGTCATGGCCTCCGCCATCGGGGATGCCGCCGACGACGCGGAAAAGCTGGCGCTCATCGAGTCCCAACTGTCCGATGCTACCCAGGTGATCTGCGATATCTATTCCCGGTTCCGCTTTGAGGCGGAGGTGTTCCAGCGCCGGGAGCAGGAATTCCTGAACGCCGACACCCTCTGCGACATCATGCTCCGGGCCCAGAAGGCCTCCTACGGCGACGGCCTGGACCAGAACGTGCTGCACCCCTATATGTGGGTCTGCAAGAGCCATTACTACGGCCCCACCTTCTACAACTTCCCCTATGCCTTCGGCGCGCTGTTCGCCCGGGGGCTCTACGCCCAATACGAAAAGGAAGGTGCTTCCTTCGTACCCAAGTACAAGAAGATGCTCTACACCACCACTGTCGCCTCCGCGGAGGACACCGCCAAGGTGGCCGGCATCGACCTGACGGACAAGAACTTCTGGCGCTCCGCCCTGGAGATCATTGCCAAGCAGATCGATCTGTTCTGTGATCTGGCGGAAAAGCAATAACGGCAAAGCGGGAGCGCTGCGATTCAATCTTTCGCAGCGCTCCCGTTTTGTCAAAACGCGATTCGGAAAATCAGGGCCACGGCGCACAGCGCAATGGCCAGGGGCACATAGAGGAATCTTCCCGCCGCGTACCAGCAGTCCCCATGGGGCTTCTCCGTGCCCAGATTGATGGCCGCCAGCAGGTCCTCTTTTTTTACCACATAGAACCAGGTCACCGCCCCCAGGGTCGCGCCGATGGGGATAATGTAGATGGATACCAGGTCCATCCAGGGGCCCCATTTGGAGATCGGCTCCATGCCTAGACCGATGCCCAGGCAGGCGGCGCAGAGAATGGCCAGCACCGCCCGGCGGGTGAGCTTCGGGAACCGGTGCAGCAGGGACTCCGCCACGGCCTCAAACATATTCTGCAGGGAGCTGACCCCGGCGAAGAGCATGGCCACATACAGAATGACCGCGAATACCCGCCCGAAGGGAATGTCCCGGAGAATAGTAGGCAGGGTGACAAACAGCAGCGAGGGCCCCGCACCCACATCCAGCCCGTAGGCAAAGCAGGCGGGGATGATCACAAGCGCCGCCGCAATAGCCGCCACCGTATCAAAGATGGCGGTGTGCCTGGCAACGCCCACCACGTCCTCCTGCCTGGATAGATACGCCCCATACACGACCATGCCGCTGCCCGTAACGGACAGGGAGAAAAAGGCCTGGCCCATGGCCCAGATCCATACCTTCGGGTCCTTCAGCGCCGCCCAGCTGGGGTTCAGGAGAAACCGATAGCCGGAGGCCGCACCGGGCAGCATGGCCACCCGCACAGCCAGCACCAGAAAAATCAGGAAAAACAGGGGCATCATCACTTTGTTGGTCTTTTCAATGCTTTTTGGCCCAAGATACAGCGTCAGAAGGGTGCCCACCACCACGATGCAGTGGAAGACCGCCACACTGCAGGGCTTCCCGGAGAAGGCGGCGAACCAGGCTTCCGTCTCCCCGGTCAGCATTGCGCCGGTGAGAGAATCCGCCAGCGCCTTCAGCACATAGCTGACAATCACCGCGTACCCAAGCGCAATGCACAGCGATCCCGCCAGGGGCAGCCAGCCCAAAATTCTCCCGATTTTTCCAAGCCCCCGGCCGTCCCACGCCTTTTCATAGGTCCCCAGGGTGCCGGTGCCCGCCCAGCGGCCCATGGCAAACTCCGCCGGCAGCGCCACGGAACCAAACAGCACCACAAACAGCAGATACGCCACCAGAAAGGCGCCGCCGCCATTGGCCCCCAGCTTATTGGGGAACCCCCACACATTGGCCATGCCCACAGCGGAGCCCACCGAGGCCAGAATAAATCCCCAGCGGCTTGCAAATCGCTTTGTATGCTTCTCCATGGTTCCTCCTTGTTCGCATCGGGCGGTTGTTGGAGTTATTGTAATAGGTGGCGGGAGGAAAGTCAAGCGTCAGGTGTTTCTTCCGCAAAAGTGCGATTTTGGCAATGGATTCGCAATACCAGTAGCGGCACACAAATGCCTGCCGCTGCACATCTGGCAGCTCAGCCAGAAAGCGATTCAGGATTTCTGTCAGTTCCCGGTTATCCAGACAATGGAGTATCATGTTGAATTACTCGAAGTCACTGTCACCAAACTTGACGTGTCTATTCTCTCAAAGTCTTCGGGCAGCTTTGATGTAAAACTAGAAAATCATTCCTCCGTTCATCCTCCCAAAGACAGCGACGAACCAACCGTAATGATCACCAGTCAGAGCCAGATAAAAGACGAATTAGGAACGCAATTTTCCATGTCCCTAATCTCAAATTTTATTTTCAAGTTTGATTCTATCCCCGATGACTGGGGCGAATCCGCCTCTGAATATTGTTCCCCGCTCATTCAGGGAAAAATTTTTGACATTGCTTTTTCTGTTCTCCGTTCGATGGGGCATAAATTCACAGCAACGGCTAAAAACCCGTAAAATCCGCCAAACAGCCCCCTGTCGTATAGCTGGGTGTACGTAAGGCAGTATTGCGCTAAGATTGACGAAGCGGCACGAAATCGCATGGAGCTGATCGTGCCGGAGCTGGTGAAGCGCAACGGCGTGACCGAACAGCTGAAAGCCGAAAACC
>CAKTJX010000021.1 GCA_934569045.1 uncultured Oscillospiraceae bacterium | reverse complement strand
CACCCTCTATTTTCCCACCGGCTCGCAATGACATCCGTTATTCGGCGGCTTACACATCCTCCGGGATCAGCTTCAGCCGCCTGGCGGCGGTTTTGGCCTCGCTGCGTCTGTTCACGTCCAGCTTTTCCAGAATATGGCTGACGTGGGTCTTCACCGTGGTCAGCTTGATGTCCATCATCTGGGCAATCTCGGCGTTACTCTTGTCCGCGCAGATCAGGCGCAGGATCTGCTTCTCCGTGGTGGTCAGTACATCGTTTTTCCCCAGCCGGGGCTGCAGGAACAGGGGGTCGTTGGCGTTTTGCAGCCGGACCTCGGCCAGGAGCCGCTTGTACCACCTGTCGTTCCCGGTCCACGGAAGCTCTGCCAGCAGGGGCAGAATGGCCGCGCCGTAGACGCTGAGGGTGCGGATAAAGCCGAATTCCGCCGCTGTGGTCATGGCCCTTGTCAGCTTCTCCTGCCAGCCCTCCCGGCGCATCCGGTAGAGGGCCAGGGCTGTGAGCACATCCACATGGATGCCGTCTATGTACCGGCAGCAGTTTTCGCAGTAGGGGCCCAGGGGGGCCAGGGTCAGCAGCGCCGCCTCGGGAGTCCCGTCGGCCAGCTCTACCTGGGCCTGAGTCAGGTACTGGTAGCGCTTCATCACGTTCAGGTGCATGGGGTCTCTGGGGGCCTTTTCCCGGTACCAGGCATCGGCACTGTCCAGGTCCCCGGTGTGCAGGGCAATGCGGCACAGGGCCGCATCCATATTGGGCAGAAAGCGGGTGTGGCCCTGGTCTACAAATCTGGCCCGGAGGGACTCCAGTGCCCGGCGGGCATTCCCCGGCTGGCCGGAGGCCAGATAGTTCCGGGCCAGAAGCCCCGTGGCGGCAAACTCTATGTCTGGGGTGCCGTTTTGCTGGATCTCGCTCATGCGGGACACCAGGGAAAGCATCCGGCCGCCGATGTCCTCCCCTTTTTCAAATTTGCTCTCGGCAATGGCGCAGTCCCCCAGGCAGACCCCGTCCTTCCCCAGGACCGCTTCCACAGGAATGCGGACGGTCTTATAGAGCAGGTCGTCCCGCTTGCTCCAGGGGGAGAAATCCTTGCCGCCGTTCATAATGCTGGGCAGGGCGCTGGTGACGGAGAAGGGGGGCAGATTGACCTCCTTGCCGGTCATCAGCCGGAACACCGCCGGGATGGTCTCCGTCAGGTTGTCCACCTTCCGCTGGGGCAGGGAGATATCCAGCCAGGCCAGGCGGCTCCGGGCCTGCTTCCCCGCCGCGTCGTGAGAGTCGCACCGCTGGGCGAAGTCCTTTAATTTTTTGTACCAGCCCTCGGAGCCGGCATAGTCCATGCTCAGGGCGCACAGCATGCTCATGCCCTGCATCAGGGACGGGGAGGCCAGGATCTCTGACTCCGGCAGGCTCCGATAGTACTTTTCCATTTGGCTATAGTGGCCCATGCCCGGATGCAGCTCTGCATTGCGGATGAGGATTTCCGAAACCTTGGCATGATCCCCGCCCTTTGTGTAGCAGTCCAGAGCGTGGGAGTAGTCCTCTTTCAGCTCGAAATACAGTCCGCCCCGGTTAAAGAGGGCCTTCCGCTTTTCCGGCGGGTAGCTATGGTCCATCTCCCACAGGAGAAACTCCCGGAACTGGGGCCAGAAGCGGTACTGCCGGAAACCGTCGTAGAGCAGCATGGTGGTATAGCGCTGGAGCCAGTCCAGCATCTCCCCGGCGTGGGCATTGCCGGAGACCATCCGGGCCATTTCCAGGTTAAAGCTCTCAAAGGGGGACAGCTCCAGCAGGAACCGCCGGTAGGGCAGGTCCAGCCGCTGATAAATCGCCGTCTCAAAGTAGCGGTAGACCTCCTGGTAGGACCGGCCCACGATCTCCTGGCTAAACCGGGCCCCGGAGGACATATTCTGGGCCGTGATGGCCACCCCCAGAGGATAGCCGATGGACTCCTTCAGGATCCCGGCGATCTCTCCGTCGGAGACCGGCAGGCCGCTGGCGTTGAACAGCTGCCGAATATCCTCCCGGTCGAAGAGCAGGTCCTTGGGCCCGATCACCGTCATAAGCCCCGCATACTGGAAGGCCATGAGGCAGCCGGGCGGGCTCCCCCGGGACAGGAACACAAAGCGCTTGTCCGGACTGCGGCGAATGAGGGCGCAGAGGGCCTGCTGGTCCTCCTCTTCCTGAAAGAGCTGGAAATCCTCCATCAGCAGAATGTCCCAGTCCTTCCTGGTCTCCAGGTCCGCCCCCCGGGCCGACTCGCCCTCCAGCTTCCAAACCCGCCTTCCCTCCAGCAGGGCCTGGGCCACAGCGGTCTTGCCGAAGCCGCAGGGGGCGCTAAAGAACAATATCCGTTCATTCTTTAGAAATTCCTGAAATTTCTGGCTGATTGCCGGTTTTATGACCGTCTTTTTGGTCATGGCCGCACTTCCTTTCCCAAAGCCGGAGGGTCTCTTTTACAGTCTGACCGTATCATAGCACAGTTTTTGAAAAAAGAAAATCCTACCAAAGTATGAGGCCGTTGTTCAGGGCTGTCTCAAAAAGACGAAGTGTCCAAACAGAAGAAATGTCATTGCGAACCCAATGTCACTAAGTTAAGCCAAAATGCCTCCAATATTTACACGCACCTGGACGAGAATTCCAAAATCAATTCTGCCAATGCAATTATCGGCATTTTGGAGCAAAAAAAGACACTCAGAGCGGCTAAACTCCGAGTGTCCTTTTAAAAATGGTGCCGCCAACGGGAATCGAACCCGTACGGTTTTTGGGCCGAGGGATTTTAAGTCCCTTGTGTCTACCAGTTCCACCATGGCGGCCTGTAACAGTTATATTACCACAGTTTTATCCTTCCGTCAAGAATCAAAGCTGGTCTAAGTTCCTTGTGAAGGGCTCCAGGCAGTTGTTCAGAAACCAGGTCACCTCTTCCCGGTTGGCGCTTTGCAGGGCCTCCAGGGTCTGGGCGGCGGCGGTGGAGAACTCGGTATTGCCGGCCTTGAGCTCCTCCAGGCACTTGATGTGGGCAGCCATCTTGTCGGCGGCCTTGACGATGGGATTCAAGGCCTCGTCATCCTCCAGCACATAATGCTCATAGCTGCCCCGGAGCTCCGGGGGGAGCATATCCAGCAGCTTCTCCCCGGCCACGTGCTCCACGGCCTTATAGGCATTGCGGATTTCCGGGTTATAGTACTTGATGGGGGTAGGCATATCCCCGGTCAGGATTTCCGAGGCATCGTGATACAGCGCCGCCACGGCGCACTGATCCGGGTCCGGGCCCGGCAGATGGAGGATATCCCGGCGGATCAGGGCCAGGGCGTGGGCCAGCACCGCCACCTGGTGGCTGTGCTCCTGGATATTCTCCGAGAAGCTGTTGCGCATCAGGCCCCACCGGGTAATATAGCGCATCCGGCCCAGGAGGGCGTAAAACTCATTGGCCATGGTCTGCCTCCCGGAGCAGCTCTTCCAGGGCGGACACCAGTTGGGCCGGGGTCTCGCAGTAGTGGCTGCCGCCGATGGCCTCCCGGCTGCGGAAGCCCCAGAGGACGCTGAGGCAGGGCACCCCGGCGTTCTTTGCCGTCAGCACGTCCACCTCGCTGTCGCCCACATAGACGCAGCTCTCCGCCCCGATGGCCCGGGTAGCCTGATAGACCATGTCCGGTGCGGGCTTTCTGGGGCAGCCGGGGTGCTCTCCCATGGCGGGGATGCCGGGAAAATAGTGGGCGCACAGGGGCTTCACCGCCGCGTCCGGCTTATTGGACACGATGGCGATGGGGTACTTCTCCCGCAAGATGGCCAGGGCCTCCGGGATTCCGGCGTAGGGGCCGGTTTTGATCTGACAGTGGTCCGGGTAATAGGCCTGGAAGGCCGCCAGCACCGGGGCCGGGTCCGCCCCCTTTGGCACGGCCTGGGCAATCAGATTGGCCGCCCCGTTGCCCACGAACCGGCGCACCTCCTCCAGGGTCCGCGCCGGATAGCCGAACTGCCGCAAGGCTTCGTTCGTGCTGTCCCGCAGGTCCTCCAGGGTGTCCAGGAGCGTTCCGTCCAGGTCAAACAAAATGCCGATGCTCATACCAAACCTCCATTCTTGATCATCCGAATGTCCTCTCCCACAAAGGGCACCCGGCGGTAGCTGCCCCGGAGACGGGAGGCGATTTGGGGGGTGTAGCGCTTGCCAATGTCCTCCGTAGTCAGATTGGTGGAGATAATGGTGGGTTTTCCCAGCAGCAGCCGGTCGTTGACCAGGCTGTAGAGGGCCGCGTTGGTGAACTGACCGGGCATCTCCGTGCCCAGGTCGTCCAGAATCAGCAGATCGCACTGGGTGTATTTTTCCGTCTCCTGCCGTGCCTGCTCGTCCCCCGAGAACTTGGCCCGTTCCAGATTGGTGAAGAGGTGGCCCGCCGTCTCATAGGCAACGCTGTAGCCCCGGTCCGCCACCGTCCGGGCGATGCAGGCGGAGAGGAAGGTCTTGCCCAGGCCCGGGTTTCCGGAGAGCAGCAGATTTTCGGACTTTTCCGAGAAAAAAACGGCGTAGTTCTTGCAGTCCCGCAGGTTTTTCTCCATAATGGTCCGGGGGCTCACGCCGTAGTTGGGGTCCACCCGGTCCGGGTAGTAATCCAGCCGGAAGCTCCCGAAGCTGTCCCGGCTGCCGGAGAGGATGGAGACCTCCTTCTTCTGCTCCTGACGGCAGAGCTCCTGCAGGCACTCGCACATATTTGATCCAATATAGCCGCTGCCACCGCACTTGTCGCAGATGGGGGAATCGTCCAGATACCCCTCCTCAAAGCACTCCCGCTCGATACGGGCCCGCTCTGCCTGAAGGGCCAGATTCTCCTGCCGGGCTCTCGCCAGCTCCTGCTGGCCATCGGACCCGGCCTGGAAGGCCGCCCGGGCGGCATGGGCCATGGTCATGCGCAGCTGCCGGTCAATCTCCCGGAGCCGGGGCACCTGGGCATAGGCCTGGGCCAGATGCTGCCGATTTTCGGACTCCCGGTCCTCCTTGGCCTCCGCCAGCCGCTGCCGGGCCCGGCGCACCACTTCCGCACTGTATCCCATGGGTTATCCCTCCTGTAGCATTCGTCTGATGGCGGCGGCCTCGTCCGCGTCCAGGGGCCGCCGCTCGGTGCGGCCCTCGTTCTTCCGGTCCCCGGCCTGAACCGCCTGGGCCGTGTGGAGCCCGGCGCTGTGCCAGCGCTGCAAAATCTTATTCATGTAGGCCCAGTTCAGCCCGCCGGTATTCAGGCAGGTGCGCTCATAGGCCATGGAAATGGTCTCGTTGTCAAAGCCCATTTCCAGCCAGCTCTGGGCATAGCGCTCCTCCGCCGGGGTCAGGTTCCGGCCCCGAATCTGCAAAGCGTTCATCAGCTGGGCCAGCCGGGAATTGCGGACATTCTGGGCCTGGATAAAGGCCGAGGCCTCCTCAATGCTGTCGATGCCCCGCTCCGCCCAGGCATAGGCCTCCTTCTCGATGGACCGCAGGCTGGGGTTGCGGCTGCTCCCCCGGCGGCGGGCCCGGTCCTTGCAGTAGCAGATAAGCATCTGGATGACCTCGGCGGGCATATTCAGATACCGCACAAAGCCCAGCAGGATTTTCAGCTCCTCCGTATTCAGGCTCCGGCCCAGGAGCCGCTGAACCTCCCCATAGAGGGCCCGGAAGGAATTGTCCGAATCCATGGCGGAGAGCACGTCCCGCTCCGTGTAGTCCGGCCGCTCGCCGGGGGCCACCCGGATGGGCCGCTCCTCCGGCCAGAGCCCCAGCTGCCGCAGGGTCGCCGCGGCGCAGGACACCCTGGAAGCGCTCAAGGACAGGGCCTGCTCCGCCTCCGCCGGGTCATTGCCGCTCTGAACATACAGATACAGCAGCGCCGCCTCCGGACTGGCCGCCCCCAGGAGCTTGCGCATATCGGTTTCCGAAACTGTAATAGCATCCGCAATCATGGTTTTTCCCTCGAATTTCTATCATGTAGCCCCATTATACAAACCCTGGGGCAAATTGTCAAAAGCTATCTTTTTCCACAGAAATTTCACAAGCAGAGGCGGGGGAAATCCAGCTGTATGTGTGGATTTGCGGCTTGTATAGAAAAAATTGACAATTATGGTGTCCCTTCGGGACGATTTTTAAATCATTTCCGAAGGAAATACCACAATTGTCAACTGTCAACTGTCAATTGTCAATTCTTTTCCCCTCTCCGCGCATCCAGATACTCCTGGTCAAAGTGCACGTTCAAATGGGGATAGGTCATGGGGATGCCCTGTTCGTCGAAGACGTCCTTGATCCGCTGGTTCACCTGGAAATATACATCCCAGTAGTCCTCGGTCTTGGCCCAGAACCGAACCAGATAGTTGATGGCGTTGTCCCCGTAGCTCTCCACCGCCGCGAAGGGGGCGGGCTCTAAGAGGGCATTGTCCACCGTGGCCGCCAGCACCAGGGCATCCAGGACTTTCTGGGTGGGGGCCTCGTAGCCCGCGCCGACCTGAATCTGGCCCCGGCGGGTGCCGGAGGCGGTGTAGTTCACTACTTCCGAGGCCAGCACCGTGCTGTTGGGGATGCAGACCATCTTGTTGTCCGCGGTCAGCAGACGGGTATAGGTCATGTCGATCTGGGTCACCGTGCCGGACTGGCCGCCGATATCCACGAAGTCCCCGGAGTGGAAGGGGTGGGTGGTCAGCAGGGAGAAGCCCCCCAGAATATTGGTGAGCATATTTTGCAGCGCCAGGGAAACGGCCAATGTCAGCACGCTGGCCATGGCCACCACGCCGGTGACATCGATGCCCAGTCCCCCCGCGAGGCTCAACCCCAGCAGGGTATAGAGCCCCACCTTTGCCAGGGAGAGGATCAGGCTGTAGGCCGCTTTTTCCAGCTTCGACTTTTCCAGAGCCCGGTTCAGCAGCCGCAGCACCAGCTTCACCGCCAGAATGCCCACAACCAGGGTGATCAGGGTGGAGAACAGCTTATCCACAAGGCCGCCCGCGGCCCAGTTCTTCAATATCAATTTGATCTGTTCCAAAACGGATACTCCTTTCCTATTCTTCTGTCTGCATTATAGCCTGTTTTCGGGACGGCTTCAAGGCTTTCTTTCCACATTTTCAAAGCGTGTTTTCTTTTTTCGGCAAAATCCATAAATATCCACAATTTCATTGGGAAAGCTGCCCAAATTCTTGTGAAATACAGGGCCTTGCATCCCGGAAATGGCATGCTATAATAGTTCCGCAAATGAAATAGATTATAAGAAGAGAGGTATTTCTTTATGGAATATTTGCTTGCGATTGGTCTGGCCATGTTTGCCGGACTGTTTTTATCCCGGCTGACCTCCCGGTTCAACCTGCCTGACGTGACCAGCTACCTGGTTGCGGGCCTGCTGATCGGGCCGCTGGGCCTGGGGGCTCTGGGCATCCCCTATCTGGGCCTGCCCTCCTACGAGTTTGTGGATAAGCTGGGGCTCATCAGTGACGTGTCCCTGGGCTTCATCGCCTTCTCCATCGGCAATGAGTTCCGCATGGAGGAGCTGAAGCACATCGGCCGTCAGGCCTCCGTAGTTGCCGTGTTCCAGGCTCTGAGCGCCACACTCTTTGTAGACCTGGGCTTGGTGGTGCTGCACCTATTCCTGGGCGACACCCTGCCGGTGTCCACCTGCATCATGCTGGGCGCCATCGCCACCGCCACCGCCCCCGCCGCCACGGTCATGGTCATCAACCAGTACAAGGCCAAGGGCCCCCTGACGAACATCCTGCTGCCCATCGTGGCATTGGACGATGCGGTGGGTCTGATCGTCTTCGCCATCTCCAACGGCATTGCCAAAGCCCTGACCTCCGGCTCCATCAGCCTGGTGTCCGTGCTGGTGAATCCCGCCATTGAAATTGTCGCCTCCCTGGTGCTGGGCGCGGCCCTGGGCTGGGTGTTCAGCGTGGTGGAGAAGTTCTTCAACTCCCGCTCCAAGCGCTTAAGCCTGGCCGTGGCCTTCGTGTTCCTGTGCACCGCCTTCTCCAAGGTGGAGCTGAGCTTCGGAAACGGCGTGGAGGTGGGCTTCTCCTCTCTGCTGGTGTGCATGATGTGCGGCACCGTGTTCTGCAACCTGTGCGACTTCTCCGATGAGATCATGTACCGGACGGACCGCTGGACGGGCCCCGTGTATGTGCTGTTCTTCGTACTGTCCGGTGCGGAGCTGGATCTACGGGTCTTCGCCAGCGCCGCGGTGGTGGGCATCGGCCTGGTGTACATCCTGATGCGTTCCGCCGGTAAGATCACCGGCGCCAGCGTCAGCTCCCGCTTCATGGGCTGCCCCCATACCGTGTGCAAGTACCTGGGCATCACCCTGCTTCCCCAGGCCGGTGTGGCCCTGGGCATGTCCGCCACGGTGGCAGCGGAATTCGGCGCCGAGGGTGCCATCATCCGCAACATCGTGCTCTTCTCCGTGCTGATCTATGAGCTGGTCGGCCCGATCCTCACCAAGATCGCCCTGACCGATGCCGGGGAAATCACCCCCAAAACCATCTCCAACCGCGGCGTGATGCCGGAGGAGATCAGAAAGTGATCCTTCTTCAGCGACTCTGAAAAGCAAAAAAATTTTTTGAGTCTCGTAGGGGCGGCTATTAGCCGCCCGGAAATGACCGGGGTTGAGCGTTTGGACTTCACCGCTCACTTTGGACACCTTCCGGGCGGCTGGTAGCCGCCCCTACAGGCACTCTAAGAGATACCGCGCAAATACTTTTTCTTGACCTTTTCCCCCAGGCGGACTATAATGGAAGTATCTTCTATATAGACAAGGAGCGTTCATCCATGTACTATCATATGACCGTCGCAGGCCTGGAGCGGGACCTGCCCATTTGTCCTGTCAACGAAAATCTGTCCATTGCCGGGTTTGTCATCTTCGGTGACCAGGAGCTCACCGTGGCCTGTGCCCGGGAGCTGCTGAAGAAGGCCCCGGAGTATGACTACCTGATCACCGCCGAGGCCAAGGGCATCCCCCTGGCCCACGAGATGGCCCGCCAGGCGGGAGACGCCAAGTACTTTGTAGCCCGGAAGGGGTCCAAACTGTACATGCGGGATACCTTTGGCGTGGCTGTCCGCTCCATCACCACGGACCGGGAGCAGCACCTGTACCTGGACGGCAACGATGCCAAGCTCATGAAGGGTAAACGCGTCCTGATTCTGGACGACGTGATCTCCACCGGCGAGAGCCTCAGTGCCCTGGAAGCCCTGGTTGAAAAGGCCGGCGGCATCATCTGCGGCCGCATGGCCATCCTGGCAGAGGGCGGTGCCCAGACCCGCCCCGACATCACCTACCTGGAGCCCCTGCCCCTGTTCAACCCGGACGGCAGCGTAAAGGCGTAAAGAAGCGAAATTCCCCCCTCTTTCGATTGGAAAGAGGGGGATTTTTTAATCATTTCATCCGTGGATAGAACTTTTGGTTTGCATTAGAAATGCGGATCAAAAGTTGACGGCTCGTAGGGGCGGCTACCAGCCGCCCGGAAATGAATGGGCCTGAGCGTTTGGTCTTCACCGCCCACTTTCGATCCCCTCCGGGCGGCTAATAGCCGCCTCTACGAGGCTCAGAAGTTATAAAATGCCCAAAATATCCATGAAATATCGAATACTTCAGCTCTTGATTCGCATTAGCGCATTAGAAATAGTCCACCAAATACATGCCCTTCTGATAGAAGCACCCCGCCAATGCCGGGTTCTCCCGCCGCACCGACACCTCCGGCATCCAGGCGGCGGCCTGGGACAGTGCGCACACGCCGGAAATGAGGGCGGAGAAGGCGTTGATGGGCATATTTACGTCCGCCTCTTCCTCCGTTCTCGCAACCTGCACCGCCTGACCGTCCCGGAATTCTACCCGGAAGGTGCCGTTGTTCTCCGGGATCTGGGGGTCCGTGATGCCGATGGTGACCACGCCGGAGCCCAGGTATCTGGCCTTTTGCAGCACCCGCTCCACATTCACCACCCGGACCATGCCGGCAGGGGCCACGCTCCAGCTGGCCGCGCCCATGGACCACTCCGGCAGCAGATAGGCCATGGCCGGGTCCGCGGGCAGGGAAAACTTCACATACCGGTGATCCGAAGCCATGGATTTGTAAAGCCCCATCAGCCCGTCAAAGCCCTCCCGGTCGATAAAGAAGAACCGGTCACTGACCAGGTTCCGGCCGTCGGGCTGGTTTTCCAGGTGGAAGCGGGTGTAGGCCTTGGGGGTGCCGTCCGGAGCGAAATAGACGTAGGTAAAGCGCTGCTTCCCGGCGGGGTCCTCCTTGGAGACCCAGGCGTAATCCTTCTCGTCATGCAGAACCATCATATTGTATCTGCGCTCCCAGTGATCTTCCACCGCCCGGACGGCCTGCGTCAGGCCGTGGCCCAGCTCCGCCATGGCGAGACGGCCCTCCGTCCTTCTGGGGTTCAGAAGGCCCAAATCCACGGTGGAAGACAGCTTGCGGACGCAGTTTTCATAGCCGAACTTCCGGTAATAGCCGGTGGAGAAGGGATAGAGATAGGAAAAATCATACTCTTCCCGGTACATATCCGGCAGGGCCGCCTGGAAAATGCCCCGGATGCCCCCATGGCGGCGGTAGGCGGGCAGGGTTGCCACCCCGCCGATGCCCCCCATTTTGCAGGGGCTGCCATCAAACTGAATGGTAAAATCCGTGACGGTCAATGTGCTCATCATTTCCCCGGCGGCCTCTTCAAAGGATGCCCAGTGGCTGCCCTGAAAATCTTCCTCTCCGGCGGGGCCGTTCTCCATGGGCTGCTCAAAGGCAATGGCAAAGAGCGCATTGACCCGTTTTCCCTCTTCTTTCGTTGTCTTGCGGACGATCATACGGTTTCTTCCTCCTCTTCTTTCAGGTAAGGCGCGAATACTTTTTTCAGCAGCAGGGCACCCGCGTAGGCCGCCGCGGCGAACCACAGGGCTACCCACAAAAAGGCTGCTTTTAAGAATGTGTAAAAATCTGTAACCATCAGGAAAAACGGGAAGATGTTCAGCGCCCCGATGACGAGGGACCGGGGAAGATACCCCACGCTCAGCAGGAGCCCGTTTTTCAGCGTGGCCCGGACGCCGTTTTCAAACCGGCTCAGCAGGGGGAACGCGTAGCTGAACATCAGCACCGCCACGGCAAACAGGGCCGCAAACAGGACATACAGATAGTGCACCCAGCCGGACATGGCGTAGAATACCAGCGCGCAGGCAAGGGTGCTGCCCCCCAGCAGCAGGGCCAGGAGCCACAGCTTGGTAGCCTCCCCGAAATTCTCCCGGAAGGCCCGGAAGTAGTCCCGCACCGTGCCCCCCTCCCGGACGGTGCCCAGGCGGAAGCAGACACTGTACAACGCCGTCAGGGACGCGCCGATGGTGACAATGGGGATGGAGGTCAGCAGGAACATCAGATTCAGCAGCATCAGGTCTGCCAGCCGGTTCATATAACGCATAAACCGGGAATCCGGCGAAAAAAGTTCGTTCATGGGTTCATCTCTCCTTTATATTCAATCAATTCTGGACATTTCTAACCGTAGGGGCGGCTATTAGCCGCCCGGAAGGGATCGAAAGTGGCGGGTACAGACAAAGCGCTCAGTCCCGGTCACTTCCGGGCGGCTGGTAGCCGCCCCTACGGGCTTCCGATTTTATTCTTTGGCTGCCGGGGCCGGGGGCATGCAGCTCTCCCGGAGGATGAGCTCCGGGTCGTAGCGCAGCCGCACCGTCTCCTGCCGGCCGTTCACCGCCGCCAGCAGGGTGCCGATGACAAAGCGGCCGAAGAGATCGTTGTGCTGGTCCACGCTGGAAAGCCGGGGGACCATGTACTCCGCGTTGTAGAACTGGTCGCAGCTGATGACGGATACGTCCTGGGGAATCCGCAGTCCCGCATCCGCCAGGGCCCGGTAGACGCCCAGGGCCACGCTGTCGTTCATGGCGAGAATCGCCGTGAACCGGGCTCCGCAGCCTAAGAGCCGCTGGGCCGCCCGGAAGCCCTCTGGGGCATAGTAATCCGAGAGCTGCACCAGGGCCGGGTCCCGGGGAAGCCCCAGGGCCGCCACCGCCTCCCGGTAGGCCCCCAGGCGCTGCTCCGTAATATCCACCCCCTGCTCACCGCCCACAAAGGCGATGCGCCGGTGGCCCAGGCCTGCCAGATAGTTCACGCAGGAAAAGGCCCCCTGGCCCCGCTCCCGCTGGATGAACTGGCACTCCACCCCCTCGATGGGGCTGCCCAGCACCACCACCGGCAGCCGGGCCGCCAGCTCCCGCAGAGCCACCCGATACCCTTCCCCGGGCCGGGACAGGTCTGCCTGGCCGCCCACCACCAGCACGCCATCCACCCGCTTGTCCACCATGGTCTGAAAATACTTGGCCTCCCGGAGGGCCTTCTCCTGGGCGTGGAGGCTGGAAAAGGCGGTATTGCACAGCAGAACAGAGTACCCCGCCTCCTGGGCCGCCGCCTCAAAGGCCGTGAACATGGAGGAAAAATAGGGGTTGGCAATGTCCGGAATCAGCACCCCCAGGGTCATGCTCTGGCGGCTGACCAGGCTCCGGGCAAAGGCATTGGGCGTATACCGGTGCCGGGCAATGGCCTCCAGAATCCGCGCCCGCTTCTCCTCCGCCACCGGTGCGCTGCCATTCAGCACCCGGGACACCGTAGCCACCGACACCCCGCACTCCTTGGCGATTTCTACAATGGTCACGCTTTTCTCCATGGACAGGACTCCTTTCTGTAGAATTGACAGTTGACAATTGACAATGACGGCCCGGTGGAACGTATACCCCCGGAGGGAAGCCCCCTGGGGCTGTTGCAAAATAGTAAACCCGTAGGGGCGGCTATTAGCCGCCCGCCGACTTTCGGGACAGAGCGCATCCATCAAATGCGCAATTCCGTGAGATCGCGGGCGGCTGGTAGCCGCCCCTACAAAAATGCTTATTTTGCAACAGCCCCTATGGGGCTTCCCCTTCAGGTTATGCGTGCATCGAAGGGCTCCAATTGACTGTCCCTAGTATACTCCTCTATGAAAAAATTTTCAAGCAGTATTCTCCATATTTCGAGAATACCGTATTTTCTCACATATACACCGATTCTTTTTTATATAATTTGACTGCTTGAAATGTAAACGTTTTCATAATAAGATGGTTACAAACAAAATCATCCGAAAGGAATCTGCCTATGAATCCGCAATTTGCCAAAGAGCTGGAAGAGAGCCTCTACCTCCACCGTCCCCTGCCGCTGCACCGGGAGAACGCCCTGGAGGCGGGGTTTTTGAAGAAAAAGGTGCTGCAGAGCAAGGTGCTCTGGAACCGGGAAAATCACACTCTGGAGGCCCAGTGGGGCCTGGACTTCATCCTGCGGACCCGGTTCGGGGACGGCTTCCGGGCCACCTCCGCCGGAGCCACCCGGATCACAGACAATCTGCTGGGCAGCCCGGCACCCCCTTCGGCAGCGAGACCTGGGTCTCCCCCATGGACCCCATCTTTGAGGCCCGGGTCCGCAGGGAAACCGGGGTCGCCCCGGACTATCCCCTGGGTGGCCTGACCCTGGGCGTGAAGACCATCATGCACTCCCGCCGCATCATCCTGATCGCCAAGGGAGAACACAAGGCGGAAATGGTCAAGGAAATGCTCAAGGGCCCCGTCACCGAAGCCATCCCCGCCTCCGTCCTCCAGCTCCCCCCCAACTGCGAGTTCCTGCTGGATAAGGACGCGGCGAAGTATGTGATGGATTTGGTGTAATATTTGTTCGCAGCGCCCCCGCTCCGGCGGGGGCGGTTTCTTGCCCAAGGAATTCTAGCCTGTGGAAGGCCCGTAGGGGCGGCTACCAGCCGCCCGGAGTCGACCAAGCCTGAGCGTTTGGTCTTTACGTCCCACTTTCGATACCTTCCGGGCGGCTGATAGCCGCCCCTACGAGGCTCAAAAGTTTCAAAACGTTTCTAATATCCTTGAAATTTGGAATTTTTTAAGGATTGATTTGCATTGTAAAATACTATATAACCCGGATAAGAAGCCTACTGCCTTCTCCGTCGGGGGATACGCTCAACCAGGCATCCCATGAAAAAAGCCGAACCTTTCGGTCCGGCTTTTTTCATTTAAGAGGAGAAACAGAAATGTGGAGTAGCTTAATTACTTGCCCAGGTAGGCATCCAGCTGGCTGTTGGCCTCGGCAACGAAGGCGTCGATACCGGCAGCTTCCATCTTGCTCAGGAACTCGGGCAGGACGGTGTCGGGGTTGGTGGCGCCGGACATCAGATTGAAGGCATACTCAGCGTAAACGTTGGCCAGAGCGCCGCCCTCAGTCTTGACGGAGGAGTTGTCGAAGATGAAGCCGCCGTAAGGCAGAGCCTCAGCGGAGTCGTAGTAAGCAGCGAAGTCATCCCAGTAGGTCACGCCCTCGTCAGAGGTGGGAGGCAGGATACGAACGTTGCCCATGCCGTTTCTCCAGGGCATGTAGCCGCCGTGGGTGTCGTCCACGAAGGTGATGGTGCCATCGGAGTTGGTGGTGTAGTTGATGCCTTCCACGCCGTAGTTCATTAGGGTCATCAGGGCGGGATCGGTGTTCAGCAGGTTCAGGAACATCAGCGCGCGCTCAGGGTTCTTGGAGGTGGCGGAGATAGCCATCATAGCGCCCTGGCCGGAGGTAGCGTCCATGTAAGGAGCGTCAGCGGGGACGTAGCGGACATCAACGCCGCGAACGCCTCTGGTAGTGGCCTCATAGCCGTAAGCGTAGGACTGAGTGCCGAACAGGTAGGAAGCGGAAGCCTGGCAGGAAGACAGGTAGTCATTGGAGGTACCAACGTTCTGGGTGCTGGGGGAGATGTAACCCTTCTGGGCCAGGTCGTAGGTACGCTCGGCGTACTTCTTGAACTCTTCGGTGCCGTACTTGTTGACGAACTTATTGCCGGTGTCGTGAGAGGGATGCTCGGTGTCGTAGTAGTAGGACAGCATGTAAGCGCCGTTCAGGTCGCCGGTGACGATGGAGGAGCCGGTAACCATTCTCTCGAGAACGACAGGCTCAACAACCAGGGGATAGAAGTCGGTCTCACCCTGAGAAGCCTTGTACTCCTTGGCCTTCTTCAGCATTTCCTCGAACTCATCGGAGTAGTAGTCCAGGCCGTCAGCGCAGACCTTGTCCACATCGTAGCCGATGTCAGCCAGCAGGGTGCCGTTGACGTCCCAGCAGTTCTGGGTAGCGGTGTCCTTCAGAGCGGGAACGGCGTAGATGCCGAAGCCGTCGTAACCGTTGGTCTTGGCGCAGTCCCAGATGCCCTCGGGGATGGTGGACTGCAGCTCGGCAGCGTACTTGGGCAGCAGGTCGTCCAGCTTGACCCAGTAGCCGTCACGGGCGTACTTGTTGTACTCGTCGGCGGACCAGTTGCAGGTGAAGTAGATGTCCACGTCGTCGCCGCCGGCCAGAGCGGTCACGGAAGCCTGATCGAAGTCACCCCAGGTGCCCCAGATGGGCTCTACGGTCACATTGATCTTGTCCTTCAGGTAGGCATTGACCTGCTCCATAACCTTGGCAGAGGCATCGGGGGTCACGTTGCTGCCGTGGAACCAGATTTTGATATTCACGGGGTCCAGAGCAGCGGCAGCGGTGGTTTCCGCAGCGGCGGTGGTGTCAGCAGCCGCGTCGGCAGCTGCGGGTGCAGCGGTGGTAGCGGCGGGGGTGGTGGAGCCGGAACCGCAGGCGGCAAGTCCGAGGACCATAACCGCGGCCAGCAACAGGGCCAGTAGCTTTTTCATGATACATCCTCCATTTTTTAGGTTTTTGTATTTGCCAAACAGCGTTTCGCTGGTTGAGCCAAAGAGTGGGTATTTCTCAGCCCTTCACGGAACCGACAGTCAGGCCGGCCACGATGTAGCGCTGGAAGAAGGGATAGGCGCAGGCGATGGGAAGCACGATGATGACGACCAGGGCCATGCGGAGGGTCTGGGTGGGGGCCTTGGCGGCCTCCTGGATGGCGGCGGTGCCCATGGAGCCTGCCATCCGGTTCAGGTACTCCACGTTGTTCTGCAGCTCCATCAGCAGGGCCTGCAGGGGCTGCAGGACCTTGTTCTGCTTGATGTACAGCAGGGACTGATACCAGTCGTTCCAGTAGGCCAGGGCATTGAGGAGGGCTACGGTGGCAAGGCCCGGCTTGGCGATGGGGATGACCACCCGGAAGAGGGTGGAGTATTCGCCGCTGCCGTCAATGGTGGCGGCCTCAATCAGGTCCATGGGTACGGAGCTCTGGAAGAAGGTCCGCATGATGATGATGTTGAAGGGGGAAACCAGCAGGGGTACGATCAGGGCCGCGTAATTCTCGCCCAGGCCCAGCACCTTCGTAGAGATCACGTAGGTGGGCACCAGGCCGCCGCCGAAGATCATGGTGAAGAAGCTGAAGAAGGTGAAGAAGTTACGGAACTTAAAGTCCGGCCGGTACAGCGCGTAGGAGTACAGGGCGCACATCAGGGTGCTTGCCAGGGTGCCCACCACGGTGATCAGGACGCTGTTGAAGAAGGAACGCCAGATCTGGGGCAGCTTGCCGAAGGCGTAGGCAAAGGTGGCGGTGCTCCACTGGGTGGGCCAGAAGGAGTAGCCGATCTCCCGAATGGACTGCTCCGCGGAGAAGGCAATGATGATAACGAAGATGAAGGGGATGATACACGCCAGGGAGAACAGGCCGATGATGATGTGGATAATGGCCTCGGTGCCCGCGCTGACGGAGTTCAGCCGCGTGTTCTTGTGATGTTGTGCAGACATGGGGATACCTCCTTAGAACAAGCTGCTGTCCGGGTCCAGCTTCTTGATGATGGAGTTGGCGGTCATGATGCACACGAAGCCGATCACATTCTGAAGAAGTCCCGCGGCGCTGCTGAAGCTGATGTCGCCGGTGGTAACGAACACCCGGTAGATGTAAGTATCAATAACCTGGGTCACCGGGAACAGGGCGCCGTTCTGCATTGGCACATTGTAGAACAGGCCGAAGTCGGCGGCGAAGATCTTGCCCACGTTCATAATGAACAGAATGCAGATCATGGTGCGCAGGTGGGGCAGCGTCACATACCGGACCTGCTGCCACTTGGAAGCGCCGTCAATGGCGGCGGCCTCATACTGCGTGGAGTCAATGCCGGTGATGGCAGCGAGATAAAGGACCGTTGAGTAGCCCACATTCTTCCACAGGTTTGCGATGGTCAATATAATGGGCCAGGGCTTTGTGGTGGTGTACCAGGAGAAAACCGCGTCTCCCGCGGCCCGCTGGGCGGCGGGGATCATGCCGTACTGGGCGTCGATAAAGGCGTTCAGAAAGTAGCTGACCACGACCCAGCTCAAAAAGTACGGGAAGAACATCATGGTCTGGTAGGCCTTGGCCACAAACTTCTTGGTGATCTCGTTCATCATGATGGCGAAGGCCACCGGAATGATGGCGCCCAGGATGATGAAGACGATGTTGTAAAGAAGTGTGTTCCGGATGGCCACCCAGGCGGCGTTGGTCATGAACAGGAACTTGAAGTTCTTCAGTCCCATCCATTGGGAGCTGACCAGGCTGCTCCAGAAGCTTGGGTTCCGGGGGTTGATCTTGTATTCCTTAAATGCCAGCACGATACCGCCCATTGGCAGGTATCGCAGCAGCAGCAGCCAAACGGCTGTGGGGGCGACCATGGTCAGCAGCACCAGCGTCTTCTTCCATTTGGTAAAGGCGCTTGGCTGCTGGAGGGTCTCGGCGCGCGCGATCTCTTGGGTCTTGCTGCGCATGATTCCACCAGCTTTCCTCTTATTCATTTCGACGAAACGGGGGTCGCGTGTTTCGCTTTGTTGAGTATATTTTACTAAGAAGGCCGACAAATGTCATGACATGGCCTTGGCTTTTATTGCCTATGGTTGTTGGTTTTGTCAAGGGCGGCAAAAAAAGCGGCAAAGCGAATTGACACTTTTCCGCCGCTGTGGTAGTCTCTTGACAGGATCAATAAAGAAGGGATGCACCCCCATGGAAACGGAAAACAAAGAACGGGTCTTTACCCGGCGGGAGCTGGCCGGGATGACCTTCCCCTTTATCCTGGACAGCCTGTCCATCATGCTCATCAGTATGCTGATTACGGCGCTGATCTCCTCCGCCGGAGAAACCTCTGTGGCGGCGGTGAATCTGGTGAGCCCCATCTTTACCTTAATTGTATGCCTGATGAACGGCATCTCCGCCGGCGGCACCGTGGAGGTGGCCCAGAGCTACGGCAGCCGGGACATGGAGCGCACGGCCCTGGCCGCCGGGCACATTCTGTGGATGACCTTCCTCTCCGGCACGGTGTTGAGTCTGCTGCTCATCCTCTTTCCCCGGCCCATCCTCACGGCCCTGTATCCCCAGGCGGAGCCGGAGGTGCTGGAGAAGGCCATTACTTATATGGCAGAGGGCAGCTTCTCGCTGATCATCTTTACCGTTTATACGGGCATCTTCTGCATTCTCCGGGGCCTGGGGGCCTCGGGCAAGTGTCTGTGCCTGACCATCGTGATCAATGTCGCCTACCTTCTCTTCAGCATTCTCTTTTTAAATATACTGAAGCTGGATATTCTGGGCAGCGCCCTGGCCCAGATTCTGGCCCGGGCCCTGGGCTCCGCCTGCGCCCTGGCCTTCCTGCTGTGGCCGGGGTCCCTGCCCTTCCGCATGAACCTGAAAACCCTGCTGACCTACCGAAAGGAGACCGCCGTCTCCATTCTCCGGGTCAGTGTGCCCTTCGGCCTGGAGCAGATCTTCCTGTACGGCGGCAACATCGTCATCGCCACCATGACCGTGCCCTTGGGCACCACCGCCATCACCGCCAACGCCATCGCCACCTCTTTGCAGGGCGTGATTACCGCGGCGGGGCAGGCAGGCGGCAGCCTGGCCGTGACGGTGGTAGGCCAGTGCATCGGCCGGGGAGCCCACCGGGATGCCCGGCGCTATGGCTTTGAGTGCATCGCCCTGGCTCTGGGGCTGGTGGCCCTGGGCGCTGCCATCTGCTATCCCCTGCTCCCCACCATGCTCACGGGGCTCTACACCACCACCCCCGCCATGCGGGAGACGGTGCTGCGGCTCCTGCACCATCTGCTCATCCCCATGCTCCTGTTCTGGCCCGTGTCCAACGTGGCACCCTATGTCCTCCGCGCCGCCCACGACACCGTGTTCCCCTCTGTCCTGTCCCTGTGCTCCATGTGGGGCATCCGCATTGGCCTCGGCTGGCTGCTGTGCTTCCACTTCCAGATGGGCCTGGACGGCCTCTGGGCCGCCATGTGGGCCGAGTGGGCGGTCAGGACGGCGGTGCTGATGGGAAGGATGGTGAAGGGGAGCTGGTGGAAGATGGAGCGCTGACCGTAGATTGAATTGACGATGCGAATCAAAAGTTGAAGGCCCGTAGGGGCGGCTACCAGCCGCCCGGAGACGACTGGGCTTGCGCGTTCGAGCTTCACCGCCCACTTTCAATACCTTCCGGGCGGCTGGTAGCCGCCCCTACGAGGCTCAAAAGTTTCAAAGTTTCCGGAATTTCTGTGGAACCATGAACATTTTAACGATTGATTTGCATTGACAATGAAGGTATTTCCTGCGGGAATAATGGAAAATGATTTTAATTTTGTCCCGAAGGGACACCACAATTGTCAATTATCAATTGTCAATTGTCAATTTACTTCCCACACGCACAATCTAATATCACTAACAACAAGGAGAATCCACTATGAACAATTCCATGGAATGCGTTGCCTATCTGTTTGCTGACTCCGGGCTGCCGAAGCTGGATTTCAGCATTGTCACCTCCGTAAACTTTGCCTTTGCCATCCCCACGCCGGAGGGCCATGTGCGGCCCCTGGAGAACGCGCCTCTGGCCCGGGCGGCGGTGGAGGCGGCCCACGCCTGGGGGCGGAAGATCTGCCTGTCCCTGGGGGGCTGGAGCTATGAGGAAATCCCCCTGGAGGCTACCTTCTGCCAGGCCACGGATACCCCGGAAAAGCGGCAGCTTTTGGCGGACGAAATCGTGGCCATGGCCCGGGCCTACGACTTTGACGGCGTGGATGTGGACTGGGAGTACCCCCGGGTCAGCAGCGGCAGCAAGGCCCAATACGAGGACTTCCTGCGCCGGCTCCGGGCCCAGCTGCCAGTGGGAGAAAAGCTGCTGACGGCGGCGATCCTGGCGGGGCTGGACAGCAAAAACGAGCCCATCACCGATGCGGCGGAGGCCATCGGCACCCCGGCGGTGGCGCTCCTGGACCGGATCAATCTGATGACCTACGACTGCGACGGCCCGGTGCACTCCTCCTATGCCTTCGCGGAGAACTGCCTGAACTACTGGCTGGACACCCGCCACTTCCCCCCGGAGAAGCTGACCCTGGGCCTGCCCTTCTACGGCCGCCCCTTCCCCGGTGCCTTCCGCGACCTGCTGGCCGCCGACCCGGATGCCCTGGAAAAGGACGAGGTGGTCATGCCCCACGGCACCGTGATCTACAACGGCCGGGAAACCCTGGGCAGAAAGGTAGCCCTGGCCAAAAACCGGGGTCTGGCCGGAATCATGTTCTGGGAAATCGGCTGTGACGCGGACGAGAAAGACAAGAGCCTGCTGAAGGTGCTGGGAGACGCGATGAAGAATTGACAATTGACAGTTGACAATTGTCAATTTTGCCCGGTTGGACGTATAACCCCGGTGGGAAGCCCCCTACCTTCCCCTTGGGCGGTGCGTCGCGCAGCGAATCAAAATAATCATAGCTGCCGGTGGCAGCTATACCATGAAAAGCGATGGGGGACCGCCCTCATCAGTCAGGGCTTCGCCCTGCCGGGGCTGTTGCAAAATAAGCATTTTTGTAGGGGCGGCTACCAGCCGCCCGCGATCTGACGGAATTGCGCATTTGATGGATGCGCTCTGTCCCGAAAGTCGGCGGGCGGCTAATAGCCGCCCCTACGGGTTTACTATTTTGCAACAGCCCCTTTTTCTTTCCTTGCCTTTTCCCTCTGCTTCTGCTATGATAACCCCACAACCGAGAAAGGACAAACCCTATGGATGCGATTTCCTGTGCCCAGGTGCTCTGGGATTATCTGGTGCTGAATCAAAAAGTAGAAAAGGCCGACTGCATTGTTGGCTTTGGGTGCTACAATGAGGATATCCCCCTGTGCTGCGCCCAGCTGTACCGGGAGGGGTTCGCCCCCTGGGTGCTCTTTACCGGCGGGCTGGGCCGGAATACGGCGCAGATGTGGACGCAGAGCGAGGCGGCCCGGTTTGGGGCCATTGCCCGGGATGCCGGGGTGCCGGAGGAGGCGCTGCTGCTAGAGTGCAAATCCACCAACACGGCGGAGAACATCGCCTTTACCCGGAACCTGCTCCGGGAGCGGGGGCTGGATATCCACTCCATTCTGGGGGTGCACAAGCCCTATATGGAGCGGCGGATCTACGCCGCCTGGAAAAACTACTGGCCCCAGATGCCTTTTTCCGTCACATCCTACCAGCAGACCATGGAAGAATACCTGGAGTCAAACGCCCGCCGGGGCCGCTCCCGCCGGGCCACCATCGAAATGCTGGCCGGCGACTTCCAGCGGATGGACCTGTACGCCAAAAAGGGCTACCAGATTCCCCAGGAGATTCCGGAAAAGGTTTGGGATGCGTTCCGCGCGCTGGTGGAGATGGGGTATACGGGACAGCTGGTAAAAAATTGACAATTGACAGTTGACAATTCAGCCCGGTTGAACGTATACCCCCGGTGGAAATCCCCCTACCTTCCCCCAGGGGAAGCCAGTTGGCTTGCACGAATTCCCCTTGTTTTCCTCCTCGTCCGTTCCGCGCACTCCCCCCTGCCTTCCTCCACGGGAATGGCAGGGGTTTTTTCTTTCGGTGATGCGTTCCACGCGCCCTCGTAAGTTGACAAATCGTTTCTTAACGAGTACAATAAAGTAAACCGCAAAAAACGAAGGGGGACAACCATGCGAACTTATTTTATCTTACACTACGACTCCGCCGAGGCGGTGAATATGCTGTCGGATACGGAGGCGGGGCGGCTGCTGAAGGCGCTGTTTGAATACAACCGCACGGGGGCGCTGCCGGAGCATCTGAAAAGCGGCACGGCCATTCTCTTCTCCCAGCTCCGTGCCCAGCATGACCGGGACCGGCAGCGGTATGAGCGGAAGTGTGACAGCAACCGGCTGAGCGCCCGAAAACGCTGGGATAAGGAACAGGAGAAGCCGGTTTTGGAGGAAGAACCGGAGAAACCTAAGAACCAGGGCGAATCCGAAGTACGGGAACTGTCGTCGGAGGAGCAGCAGGTGATGGAAGTCCGGGAGGCCGCTCGAAGAAGACTTGGCTACCAGGGCTGAAGCGGAATGCGCACGCATGCGAACGTATGCGAACGCATGCAAACGCATGCAAACGCATTTTTTGGCATCCAATAGGAATACAAAGAGAAAAAGGAAAAATAATAGCAATCGAAAAAAGAACAGGAATACAAACAGCAAAAGAAAAAGAAAAAAGCCGCCGGGCCGGAGCAGGCCTTGGAGGGCCGTTTCTCCACAGCGATTCACAAAATTTCCACAGTCTTTTCCACAATCGCACGCCTTCGCCTTTTGGCAAGGGGTAAATCAACCAAAAATCGAGGATGTGCTTTGTGTGTTTTGCTGTAAAAATCATCTGTCCTTAACAGAAACGACATATTTTGCATTTTGACGAAAAAAGAATTGAAATTAGCACCGGTTTCGTGTATAATGTCACTGTTCGGGTGTTCGACCGCACCCTCAATTTACCTCTGGAGAGCCGGTGCTCTCCCGAAAGGAGTTAACTTAGACTATGTACACTGTCAATGCCATCCGTAATATCTGCCTGTTGGGCCATAGCGGCAGCGGAAAATCCGCTCTGGCAGAGAGCCTCCTGTATATGACCGGCGCCATCGACCGTATGGGCAAGAACGCCGACGGAAATACCGTCAGCGACTACGATCCCGAGGAGATTCGCCGTAATATTTCTATTTCCACCTCCGTGATTCCCGTGGAGTACCACAATACCAAAATCAACATCCTGGATACCCCGGGCGGCTTTGACTTCTCCGGCGCTGTCATGGAAGCCCTGCGGGCCTCTGACGCGGCCATTCTGGTGCTGTCCGCCAAGGACGGCATTACCGTGGGCTTTGAAAAAGCCTGGGCCTACTGCGAGGAGCGGAATATGCCCCGCTTTATCTACATCTCCAAGGTGGACGAGGACCACTCCGACTACAACGCCACCTTCAATGCCCTGCGGGAGCGCTACGGCAACAAGATCGCCCCGGTCATCGTGCCCATCTGGGACGGCGGCCACAGAGTCACCGGCATCATCGATGTGCTGAACAAGCGGGCCTATGAGATGCAGAACCTGAAGCGTGTGGAAATTGAGGTGCCGGAGAACAAGGAGTCCGTTGTCACGGAGTTCAATGACGCGCTGAAGGAGGCTGTGGCCGAGACGGACGAGGCACTGATGGACCGCTTCTTTGAGGGCGACAGCTTTACTTACCGGGAAATGATCACAGGCCTGCACCAGGGCGTGAAGGAGCTGAGCCTGTTTCCTGTGTTCTGCGGCTCCGGCGTGACCTGCCTGGGCAGCCTGATGCTGATGGATCACATTGTGGATCTGCTGCCCAATCCCGTAGAGGGCAACTATCATAAGGCCACCACCGCCGACGGCAAGGTGGAGGAGTTCGTGGTTTCTCCCGGCGGCGTGCCCGCGGCCTTCGTGTGGAAGACCGTTTCCGACCAGTTCGGCAAGTATTCCTTCATCAAGGTCCTCTCCGGCGAGATCACCCCGGACACCACCCTGGTGAACGCCCGCACCGGCGACACCGAGAAGCTGGGCCGGATGTACGTCATGTGCGGCAAGAAGAATACCGAGGTCAAGGCTCTGGCCTGCGGCGACATCGGCGCCATCGGCAAGATGGATCGGGTGAAAACCGGCGATACCCTGTGCGATCCCAGAAAGATCGTCTCCCTGAAGCAGATTCCCTATCCCAAGCCCTGCTACTCCATGGCCATTGCGCCCAAGACCCGTGGGCAGGAGGAAAAGGTTGGCACCGGCCTGAACCGGCTGAACGAGGAAGATCCCTCCTTCACCGTCTACAATAACCCCGAGACCAAGCAGCTCATCGTCTCCGGCACCGGCGACCAGCAGCTGGATGTGCTGGTTTCCAAGCTGAAGACCCGCTTCGGCGTGGATGCCGTGCTGTCCACTCCCAAGGTGGCCTACCGGGAGAAGATCAAAAAGACCGTCCAGGCCCACGGCCGCCACAAGAAGCAGACCGGCGGCTCCGGCCAGTTCGGTGACGTGTGGATTCGCTTTGAGCCCCAGGAGGAGCAGGACGGCATGATCTTCGCGGAGGAGGTCTTCGGCGGCTCCGTGCCCAAGAACTTCTACCCCGCCGTGGAAAAGGGCATCCAGGAAGCGGTTCAGAAGGGCCCCCTGGCGGGCTATCCCATGGTGAACCTGAAGGCCGTGCTGTATGACGGCTCCTACCACCCCGTGGACTCCAACGAAATGGCCTTTAAGATGGCCGCTATCCTGGCCTTCAAGGAGGCCATGCCCAACGCCGGGGCAACCCTGCTGGAGCCTATCGGCTCTCTGAAGGTCACCATCCCCGACAGCTACATGGGCGACGTCATCGGCGACCTGAACAAGCGCCGTGGCCGCGTCATGGGCATGAACCCGGACGGCAAGGGCAACACCATCGTGGAGGCCGAGGTTCCCATGGCCGAAATGAGCAGCTACGCCATCGACCTGCGGGCCATGACCCAGGCCAGAGGCTCCTTCGAGCTGAACTTCGAGCGCTACGAGGAAGTCCCCAAGGCCAACCAGGCCAAGATCATCGCGGACGCGAAGGCGGAATAAGAGCATAGACGCAGAGGCCGGGAGACTGGCCTCTGCGTTTTCTCAACAAAGGCTTCCCCAAAATTTCCATCCCGCCCGTATTGCGTTTCTCCTCTAAATTCGGTATAATAAGCCAGATCGAATTTGCGTAGAAAGAGGCGGCTATCATGGTTTCCAAGGCGTTTGACAATGAAAAATACCTACAGATGCAGTCGGAGCACATCAAGGAGCGGATTGCCCAGTTTGGCGGCAAGCTGTATCTGGAGTTTGGCGGCAAGCTGTATGATGACAACCACGCGTCCCGGGTGCTTCCCGGCTTCCAGCCGGACAGCAAGCTGCGGATGCTTTTGCAGCTGAAGGACCAGGTGGAGATGGTCATTGCCATCAACACCGGCGACATTGAGAAAAACAAGATGCGGGGGGATCTGGGCATTACCTATGACCTGGATGTGATCCGCCTGATCAATATTTTCCGGAATTTCGGGCTCTATGTGTCCAGCGTGGTGCTGACCCGGTATCACGACAACACGGCGGCCAAGGCCTTCCAGGCACGGCTGGAGGGCATGGGCGTGAAGGTCTACCACCACTACGCCATTGAGGGCTACCCCTCCAATACCTCCTTTGTGGTCAGCGCCGATGGCTTCGGCAAGAACGACTACATCGAGACCACCCGCTCCCTGGTGGTGGTGACGGCCCCCGGCCCCGGCAGCGGCAAGCTGGCCACCTGCCTGAGCCAGCTGTACCATGAGCATGAGCGGGGCATCACCGCGGGGTATGCCAAGTTTGAGACCTTCCCCATCTGGAATGTGCCCCTGAACCACCCCGTGAACCTGGCCTACGAGGCCGCCACGGCGGACCTGAACGATGTAAACATGATCGACCCCTTCCACCTGGAGGCCTACGGCACCACCACCGTGAACTACAACCGGGACGTGGAGGCCTTCCCGGTGCTGGTGGCCATCTTTGAGAAGATTCTGGGCCACTGTCCCTACAAGTCTCCCACGGACATGGGCGTAAACATGGTTGGCAACTGCATTGTGGACGATGCGGCCGCCTGCTTCGCCTCCCGGCAGGAAATCATCCGCCGCTATTACACCGCCCTGGAGGATCAGAAAAAGGGCAAGGTGGCAGACGATGTGGTCTTCAAGCTGGAAATGCTCATGAAGAAGGCTGGGGTCAAGCCGGAGGAACGGCTGGTCATCGCCCCGGCGCTGCGGCGGGCCCAGGAGACCGGCGCCCCTGCCGCCGCCCTGGAGCTGCCGGACGGACGGATTGTCACGGGCCGGACATCCGCCTTGCTGGGCGCGGCCTCGGCCATGCTGTTGAATGCCCTGAAGACCCTGGCGGGCATCCCTGACGAACTGCACCTGATCGCCCCGGCGGTGTTGGACCCTATCCAGCACCTGAAGGTGGACCATCTGGGCAACCGAAACCCCAGGCTCCATACGGACGAGACCCTCATCGCCCTGTCCATTTCCGCCGCAACGAACCCCACCGCGGAGATGGCCATGGAGCAGCTGAACAAGCTCCGGGGCTGCGAGATGCACTCCAGCGTGCTGCTGTCCAGCGTGGATGTGAATATGCTGCGCCGCCTGGGCGTGAATCTGACCTGCGAACCCAAATACGAAGCGTGAGGTGAGGCGGCATGCTGGTGAAGCAGCCCTTTAACTATTCGCCCAAGAATCAGAACCGCACCCTGCACATCTACCTGCCCAATGACTACGACGGCTCCCAGGAGCGTTACCCCGTCATGTATTTCTTTGACGGGCACAACCTGTTCCGTGACTCCGATGCCACCTACGGCAAGTGCTGGGGCCTGGAGCGGTTCCTGGATCAGTGGAGCAAGAAGATGATTGTGGTGGGCATGGAGTGCGGCCACGAGGGCCGGGAACGGCTGGATGAATACTGCCCCTATGATGTCCACGGCGGCTCCCTGGGAGACATCCACGGCATGGGAAAGCAGACCATGGACTGGATTGTGGGGGAGGTCAAGCCCTGGGTGGACAGCCACTACAGGACCTACGCCTTCCGGGAGGCCACGGGCATCGCGGGCTCCAGCATGGGCGGGCTCATGGCGATTTACGCCGCCGCGGCTTACAACGATACCTTTTCCAAAGCCGCCTGCCTCAGCAGCGCCATCCGCCTGTGCCGCAGGCAGCTGCTCTCCGCCATCGGCCAGGTGAACCCGGACACCCGGGTATATTTGAGCTGGGGCACGGAGGAGAGCAAAAAAGTGGGCAGGTACTCTCCCGCCGCCATCGCCAACCGGGAAATCGCGGAGGCCTTCTGGAAGCAGGGCGCCATGGCAACCCTCTACTGCCAGGAGGGCGGCCGCCACTGTGAAGCGGACTGGGAGAAACAGGTGCGGATGTTTATGGAGTACCTGTGGTTCTGAATCAATTGACAATGCGAATCAATAGTTGGGGCCCGTAGGGGCGGCTATTAGCCGCCCGGAAACGACGAGGCCTGAGCGTTTCGTTTTCACAGCTCACTTTCGATACCTTCCGGGCGGCTAATAGCCGCCCCTACAAGGCTCAGAAGTTATAAAATGCCCAAAATATCCGTGAAATATCCAGCGAGACTCAAAAGTTTTTAACAACAAGAAGAGAGATCTATGAAGTACATCTATCAAGCGACAATTATTTTTGGCTTTACCCTTCTGGGGGAGCTTTTGTATCTGATCATTCCCCTGCCCATTCCCGCGGCGATTTATGGGCTGGTGCTGCTGTTTCTGGCGCTGCAGATTGGGATTGTGAAGCTGCATCAGGTGGATGCGGTGAGCAAGTTCCTGATTGCCATTATGGGGCTGCTGTTTGTGTCCCCGGCGGTGAACATTGTAGAGGTCTGGGCGGGCATTGCCGGGAGCCTTGTGCCGATTCTGGTGATTCTGGCGGTGTCTACGGTGCTGGTGTTTGCCGTGTCCGGCCTGGTCACCGGGCTCATGGTCAAGAAGGGGGAGAAGAAGCATGGCTGATACGTTGACGAGCACGGCCCTCTTCTCCATCGTCCTGACCCTGGGGGCCTATGAATTCGGCCTTTGGCTGCAAAAGAAGCTGAAAAGCCCCATCTGCAACCCCATCCTGGTTGCGGTGATTCTGGTGATCGCCGTGCTGGGGGTTACGGGAATTTCCGCCAAGGACTATCAGGCGGGCTGCGGCACCTTTTCCTGGCTGCTGACCCCTGCCACCGTGTGCCTGGCGGTGCCGCTGTATGAGCAGGTGAAGGTGCTGAAAAGGAACCTTCCGGCCATCCTCTTAGGGGTGCTGGCGGGGACGCTGGTGAGCCTCGGCTGCGTGGCGCTGCTGTGCCGGGTGTTCCTGCTGGAGGACGCCATGGTGGCGACCCTGCTGCCCAAGAGCATCACCACCGCCATGGGCATCGCCATCAGCGAGCAGCTGGGGGGCATCCCGGCGGTGACCACGGCGGTGATCATCATTACCGGAATCCTGGGCAATATCTTCGGCAGCAGCCTGTGTAAGCTGTTCAAAATTGAGGGCGAGGTGGCCCAGGGCGTGGCCTTCGGCACCGCCTCCCATGTAGTCGGCACCAGCCGCGCCTCCGAAATCTCCGAACTCACCGGCGCGGTGAGCAGCTTGTCTCTGGTGGTGGCGGGGATTCTGACGGCAATTTTGTGCCCTGCATTATATTCTCTATTGTAAATGCGAATCAAGAGCCGAAATATTCCAAATTTCGCAGATATTTTGGACGCTTAGAAACTTTTGAGTCTCGTAGGGGCGGCTATCAGCCGCCCGGAAGGTATCGAAAGTGAGCAGTGAAAACCAAACGCTCAGGCTCAGTTGTTTCCGGGCGGCTAATAGCCGCCCCTACGGGCCCCAACTTTTGATTCGCATTGTACGAATTCGCCCAAGCCTATACAAATGTTCAGTCTATACCGCCTTCATCAGTCAGGGCTGCGCCCTGCCAGCTTCCCCGGAGGGGAAGCTTAGAAGAGGTTCATAAAAAAGGAGTGTCAACTATGCGCAAAGCCGGTATTCTCATGCACATCACATCTCTGCCCGGGCCCTACGGGGTGGGCACCATGGGCAAAAGTGCCTATGCGTTCCTGGATTTCCTGAAGGCTTCCGGCCAGCAGTCCTGGCAGATGCTGCCCTTAGGGCCCACGGGGTATGGGGACTCGCCCTATCAGTCCTGCTCTGCCTACGCGGGCAATCCCTACCTCATCGACCTGGATGCCCTGGTGCGGCAGCATCTTCTCACCAAAGAGGAGCTGAACTCCGTGGACTGGGGCGATGACGAGGGCAAAGTGGACTTCGGAAAGCTCTACAACGGCCGGACCCCCATTCTGAAAACCGCCTACAGCCGCTTCCGCAATGACCGGGCCCTGAACGCCTTTCTCAAGCGCAACGCCCAGTGGCTGCCGGACTTCGCCCTGTATATGGCTCTGAAGGAGTCCCACGGCTTCGCCCCCTGGTTCCAGTGGGAGCAGGGGCTGAAGCTGCGGAAGGCCGAGGCGTTGGAAGAGGCACGGCAGACCCTGGCGGATTCCATCCGCTTCTACTGCTTCGTGCAGTACGAATTCTACAAGCAGTGGGATGCCCTGCGGAAAAAGGCGGGGGAGCTGGGCATTGAGCTCATTGGGGACGTGCCTATCTATGTGCCCTACGACTCCGTGGAGGTCTGGAAGGACCCCCAGCTCTTCCAGCTGGACGAGGACCTGACCCCCACCGCCGTGGCCGGGTGCCCCCCGGATGCCTTCACTGCCGATGGCCAGCTCTGGGGCAACCCCCTCTACCGCTGGGACGTGATGGAGGAAACGGGCTACAAGTGGTGGCTGGAGCGGCTGGGTGCCGCGGGGAAGCTCTTTGACGTGGTGCGGCTGGATCATTTCCGGGGCTTTGAATCCTTCTGGTCCGTGCCCTATGGGGACGAGACCGCCCGGAACGGCCATTGGGTCAAGGGCCCCGGCATGTCCTTTGTAAATGCCCTGAAGCAGGGGCTGCCCCAGCTGAACTTTATTGCGGAGGATCTGGGCTTTTTGACCCAGGAGGTGCTGGACCTGCGGGGGCAGTCCGGCTATCCCGGCATGAAGGTGCTGGAATTCGCCTTTGACTCCAAGGAGCCCAGCGAGTACCGGCCCCACACCTACACCCAGAACACCGTCTGCTACACCGGCACCCATGACAACATGACCATGCGCCAGTGGTTCCAGGAGGTTTCTCCGGAGGCGGTGAAGATCGCGGCGGACTACATGACCCTGACGAAGAAGGAGGGCTACGTCTGGGGCACCATCCGCACCGCCATGAGCTCCGTCTCCGACCGGGCCATTGTGCAGCTCCAGGATTACCTGAATTTAGGCGGCGAGGCCCGGATGAATTTCCCCGGCACCATGGGCTCCAACTGGACCTGGCGGGTGAAAAAGGGCTACAATACCAAGGCGCTGGCTGCGAAGATTTTCGAGCTGACGCAGCGGTATGACCGGGCGCCGAAAAACGATGAAAATGTAAAGTCTTGTTAAATGTGAACAAAAAGAAAACGGTTGATTTGGCACCTTCGACTAAGGAAAAGCGTCACTTCTTTGTTGACTTTGCATATACACGTGTTGTATAATAATACCTGCACAGAAGATTTGTATAAATCCGATGTGCAGGTATTTTTTCCTGCGGCATTACCGGCCAATGGCCGTTTATGCAAATAATTTTTGGAGGAACTGAAATGAAAAAGACTTTTGCGATTCTCCTGACTCTGGTTCTGGTCGTAGGCCTGTTCGCGGGCTGCGGCAAGAAGTCTTCTTCCGGCAGCGTTTACTACCTGAACTTTAAGCCCGAAGCAGACGCCGCCTGGCAGGAGCTGGCAGCGACCTACACCAAGCAGACCGGCGTAAAGGTTACCGTTGTGACCGCCGCCGCCGGTACATACGACGATACCCTCACCGCGGAACTGGATAAGAGCGAAGCGCCCACCATGTTCCAGGCCGGCAACCAGGGTGCCATTAATGCCTATGGCGACTGGTGCCTGGATCTGCGGGGCACCGATGTATACAACGAGATGACCACCGACGACTTCAACCTGAAGGGCGCGGACGGCTCCATCCTGTCCATCGGCTACTGCTACGAGTCCTTCGGCATCATCGTGAACAAGGCCCTGCTGAAGCAGGCGGGTTACGAAATTACCGACATCAAGGACTTCGCCACCCTGAAGACCATTGCTGACGACATCCACGCCCGCGCCAACGACCTGGGCTTTGATGCCTTCACCTCCGCCGGTCTGGACGGCTCCTCTTCCTGGAGATTCTCCGGCCACCTGGCTAACATGCCCCTGTACTACCAGTTCCGTGACGACGGCGTGACCGAGCAGCCCGCCACCATCACCAACGCTTATCTGGACAACTTCAAGCAGATCTGGGACCTGTACACCACCGACTCCGCCACCACCGGCGCTGACCTGACCACCGCCACCGGCGACCAGGCCGAGGCCGAGTTTGGCCAGGGACAGGCTGTGTTCTATCAGAACGGCACCTGGGAGTACTCCAACCTGACCGGCACCTTTGGCATGAACAAGGACGATCTGGCCATGATCCCCATTTACTGCGGCGTCCCCGGTGAGGAGAAGGCAGGTCTGTGCTCCGGCACCGAGAACTGCTGGGCCGTCAACAAGAAGGCCCCCGAGGCTAACCAGAAGGCCACCCTGGACTTCATGAAGTGGGTCGTCACCTCTGACGAGGGCACCACCATGCTGGCTGAGAACTTCGGACCCTGCCCCTTCAAGAACGCCAAGACTCCTGAGAACGTGTTCTTTGCCGATGCCAACGCTCTGGTTGCCGCCGGTAACTACACCGTGACCTGGGCCTTCAACTGGACCCCCGCTGTGGACGACTGGAGAGCCGGCGTTGTGGACGCTCTGACCCAGTACACCGCCGGTACCGGCGACTGGTCCGCTGTGGAGACCGCTTTCGTGGACGGCTGGGCTACCTGCTACGCCAAGGATCACGCGTAACAAAGAGCTTTTCGCTTCATCTGACCCGATGCACCGGGGCGAGCGGGTTCGCTCGCCCCGGTTTTTTGAAATTCTCGAGAGAGGAGAGATGACTATGGCACTGAAACAACCGAAAAACGACGGCGCGGCCCTGAACTCCGTCCTGGTCCGCCGCCCCATTCAGAAATGCTTCCCCCTGTTTCTGCTTCCCACCTTTATTGCCTTCTGCATCGGCTTCCTTTATCCCTTTGCCAAGGGCATTTTCCTGTCCTTCTGTGACTTCAGAACCACCAGCGTGTGGAGCTGGACGGGCTTCTCCAACTATATCAAGGCCTTCCAGGACGAGAGCTTCCTGCATGCCTTCTGGTATACGGCCATGTTCGCCCTGGTCTCCCTGCTGATTATCAATATCCTGGCCTTTACGGTGGCGTACCTGCTGACCAAGGGCATCAAGGGCTCCAATATTTTTCGGACCGTGTTCTTCATGCCCAACCTGATCGGCGGCATCGTCCTGGGCTATATCTGGTCCATGATCTTTGACGGCATCCTGTCCCACTACGGCACGTCCATTCTCTTAAACTCCAAGTACGGCTTCTGGGGTCTGATCATCCTGATGTGCTGGCAGCAGATCGGCTATATGATGATTATTTATATTGCGGGCTTGCAGGCAGTGCCGGGGGATATGCTGGAGGCTGCCAAGATCGACGGCGCTTCCGAGTGGAAGACCCTGTGGAACATCATCATCCCCAATGTGATGCCCTCCATCACCATCTGCACCTTCCTGACCCTGACCAACTCCTTCAAGCTCTATGACCAGAACCTGGCGCTGACCAATGGCCGCCCCTACCAGGGTGCCATCCACACCACGGAAATGCTGGCCCTGAACATCGTCAACTCCAACACCTCCAAGACCAAGGGCGTGGGCCAGGCAAAGGCCGTGCTGTTCTTCATCCTGGTGGCGATTATCGGAATTCTGCAAATGAAGTCTACCCATGATAAGGAGGTGCAGCAGTAATGGCCAAGAAACCTGCTACCCTGCAAAGCGAGAAGAAGGGCAAAACCGCCCTGACGGTGATTTTCGCCGTGATCGCGGTTGTGTACCTGATGCCCATTTTTCTGGTGCTGATGAACTCCTTCAAGGCCAACGCCTACGTCAACACCGATACCTTCGCATTCCCCAACGAGCAGTCCTTCGTGGGCCTTAACAACTACATCAAGGGCATGACCTTCGGCAACTATCCCTTTGTCAAGTCCGTGCTCTACAGCTTGTTTATTACCATCGTGTCCAGTGCCCTGATTCTGGTCTGTACCTCTATGGCCGCCTGGTATATCGCCCGGGTAGGCAGCACCTTCAGCAAGATCGTGTACTACCTCTGCGTCTTCTCCATGGTGGTGCCCTTCCAGATGGTGATGTTCACCCTGCCCAAGACCGCGGACACCCTGCACCTGAATACCCCCTGGACTATCCCCATTATCTACTTAGGCTTTGGCGCGGGGCTGGCGGTGTTCATGTTCTCCGGCTTCGTCAAGTCCATCCCCCTGTCCATTGAGGAGGCGGCGGCCATCGATGGCTGCGGCCCGGTGAAGACCTTCTTCTCCGTGGTGCTGCCCATGATGAAGCCCACCATAATCTCCGTAGGCGTGCTGGAAATCATGTGGGTGTGGAACGACTACCTCCTGCCCTACCTGGTTTTGGACCGGAAGAAGTACATGACCATTCCCATCCACATTCAGTACCTGAAGGGCTCCTACGGCTCCGTGGACATGGGCGCAACCATGGCCCTGATCCTCATCAGCATCGTCCCCGTCATCATCTTCTACCTGACCTGCCAGAAGCACATCATCAAGGGTGTGGCCGCCGGCGCGGTGAAGGGTTAAAAAGTTCAGGGTGCGCATCTGCGCACCCTGATTTTTCGTTTGAGGACCGCATAGCGCGGTCCTTTCGTTATTTCTTTGTGAACTTCTTTTCAATCCGGAACGCGTAGGGATAAATGGCGATCAGCAGGAACACCACCAGCCCATACCGCACGGACCGCAGCAGCAGTCCCCCGAAGCCCTGTACCCGGAAGATGCTGAGAAACGCCTTGATGGCGGCGCTGAGGGCAAAGTACAGGGCCCCGCCCACCACCGTCCGGACTGCCGCCAGCAGAGGGCTTGCGGTGTTCTCGAAGCGGGTGTGCTTCTCCTCAAACCGGAGGCCCAGGGTGAAGCCAATGAGCATTCCGTAGCCGTTAAAATAGTCGGTGGTCTTGCAGTAGAACAGGCCAACCGTGCCAATGGCGATCATCAGGCCGTAGAAGGCGTACTTGCTGGAAAATTTCGGCAGCACCGCCTCCACCAGGGCGAAGATGCCCAGGCCCACCAGCCAGCCCACCACCACGTCCGTGGGCCAGTGTGCGCCCACATAGCACCGGCTGAGACCGCAGAGCAGAGGGATGGCCACGGCCAGCACCGTCAGCACCCGGTTCTTTTTGTATTCCCAGGCCGTTGTGGGGTACAGAGAGGTGCAGTTGGCGCTGTGGCCGCTGGGGAAGGAGAAGCCGTCCACCTCCCGCAGGAGGCGGATATCCTCCCGGGCGGCCCAGGGGCGGAGTCTGGCGAAGACATTTTTCAGCATGCCGATGGACACATTGACCAGCATGATGGCCGCGCCGATGCGCTCCCCCTTCCGCTTGTCCAGCCCCCAGTAGACGAAGCCCATCACCGCAATGCACAAAATCTCCTCCCCCAGGAACGAGAAGAAGTTATTCAGCAGCACCAGGGCGCTTTGCAGCCCCGTCCCGGCCCCCAGAGCCTGGAGCCAGAGGATCAGATTTGCCTCAAAGGGCAGATACCAAATGATTCCCTCCACGTTTTTCCTCCTTTGTCTATTCATGTGAATCAATTGTTGAAATATTCCATATTCCAAGGATATTTTGGGCGTTTTATAATTTTTGAGCCTCGTAGGGGCGGCTATTAGCCGCCCGGAAGGGATCGAAAGCAGTCAGTAGAGACCAAACGCTCAGGCCCGGTCGTCTCCGGGCGGCTGATAGCCGCCCCTACAGGTCTTCAACGCATTATTTCAGCTTGCTTTTACGAATGACAACATGGGTGCCGCAGCCCGCGTATTCCGCCGTCCGGAAGCCGAAGAACCGCTCCTGCTTCACGGGCTGCAATTCTCCTGCCAGGATTTTCGCGCAGAGATCGCGCATATTTTCCGCGTCCTGCCGGGCCGAGGGCATATCCTCCAGGGCCACCCCTGCCGGGGTATTCTGGAGCCGGTGGCCCTCCAGCACAAGGTAACCGTCATAGGGCTTCAGGGCCGGAATCAGGGCGTTCAGGCTCTCGATATACTCGCTGAGCACCGAGCAGCCGGGCATCCACATCCAGCCGAAGGCGTCCCCAATAAAGAGGCACTTGTCCGCCTCGTCAATGAAGATGAGGCTTCCGGGGCTGTGGCCCTTGGCCCCCAGCACCCGCAGCGTCTTGCCGCCCAGGTCGACGGTGTCCCCGGTGCGCAGGGGGTGGTAGCGCTTCATGGGGTAGCGCTTGGCCTTTTTGCCGCTGCCCACGGTGCCCAGGAACACCACCAGCCACAGCGATTTCCGCCAGGCCCGTATATCCTCCGCCCCCACGCTGACGGAGGCGAACTCATCACAGTGGTACATATGGTCAAAGTGGGCGTGGGTCAGGGCCAGCACGATCTCCCCCTGCCACAGCTGCCGGAGCAAGGGCATCAGGGGTTCCGGATTGCTGCCGGTGTCGATCAGCAATGCCCGCTTCTCCCCGCAGATCAAATACATGGATTCCTGCTGGTCATCGTCAATGGCGAACACGCCGGGGTGGACCGTCTCCACCCGGTAGGCGCCGATGCGCCTTACATTCTCCTCGCTCATTTTGCTTCCTCCCGCTGCGCCAGCTCCTTGGTAATGGCGGGCAGCTTCTCGTCCAGATCATAGAAGTGCATCAGCACCAGCAGGGCCCCATAGAGCACGAAGGGCACCGCAATGAAGATCAGCCGGATGCAGTTCACCGCCGCCGGAGTCTGCACGGCGGCCAGGCCGTCGTAGCCCGCGGCGGAGAGGGCGAAGCCCATCAGGGCCGTGCCCAGGCCGGAGCCCAGCTTCTGGCCCACGGAGCCCGCGCTGGTGGTGACGGCGGCGGCACGGATGCCGGTCTTCCAGGCCCCGTAATCCACGGAGTCCGCCAGCATGCCGTAGTACAATGAGTTGGTCACGCCGAAGCCGCAGCCCCGGAGGGCCAGAGAGAGAATCAGGCAGATTCCGTCGCTGCGAATCAGCGCCATGGCCGCCCCCGCCAGCATGCACCAGGCGGAGACCACCACAGCCTTCTTCTTGGAGATATTCCGCCGGAGGATAAAGGGCATAGACAGCATGCCAACCCCCGCGCCGATGTGGTGATAGGTCACCAGGCTCCCGGCCAGGGTCTCGTCAAAGAGGATGTATTTGGCGTAGTACACGCCTACGGTCAGGGTGGCCACCTGGTGGAAGACGATGACCAGCACCATGCCGAACACCAGGAACCAATACTTGTTCTTCAGCACCGCCTGAATGGCCGTGCGGAAGGGAATTTTTTCCTCCGTCTGCTGGGTTTCGGTAACGGTCTCCCGGGTGCAGAAGTAGGTGATCAGCAGCATCACCAGGGAGACGGTGCCGAAGATGGCGGACATGAGAATCCAGCCCCGCTGGCCGCCCCCCAGGGCCTTCACAATGTTCAGGCACACCATGGAGAACACCATCTGCACCACCCCCGCCATGATCATCCGCAGGGAATAGGCAGAGGCCCGGCTGGAGGAGTCGCTGGTCATATACACCGGCATGGCGTTGACGGCGCAGCTGGTGATGGTAAAGGCAATGGTCATGGCGAAGTTATAGGACAGGAAGATGTAGACGGCCTTCCCTGCCGTGCCCCAGTCCGGCACGGTGAACAGCAGCACATAGGACACCGCCAGCAGCACCGCGCTGCGCAGAATCCAGGGCCGGGCGGAACCGGCCTTGGTGTGGGTGTGGTCAATGAGGTTCCCCGCCCACAGGTCGCTGATGCCGTCAAAAATCTTGCTGACCAGGATAATGGCGCCCACCAGGGCGGAATTCAGGCCCAGCACATCGGTGTAGAAAAAGGTCAAAAAAGTCAGCGTAATGGTATAGATGGGGTTCGCTGCCACCTCCGTCAGGGAGTAGGCAATCTGCTGCCCCAGAGAGATGGGCCGGTCCTTAGGGGACACAGTATCGGTTGGTTTCCTCAAAATTCTCTCCTCCTGTTGTGCAAATCCATCACCAAGCGCCAGTAGGGGCGGCTACCAGCCGCCCGGAAGATATCGAGCGGAAACGTGAAAGACCAAACGCTCAATCCCAATCACCTTCGGGCGGCTAATAGCCGCCCCTACTGGGCTTTCTGATATGGATTCGCATGGATTCTTTTTGGGAAAGGGCTTGACCTTTTCCCTTTTGTTTCATTATAATAGACGTGATGTCGAAATGGAAGAACCAATTTTCAAAATTCTGTCGGTTAAGGAGGCCGCCATATGAACAAACAGGATCGCCGCTCCCGGCGGACGGAGGATGCCCTGCTGCGGGCGCTGGCAGAGCTCCTGAAACGCAAGGAGCTGCGCAGCATCAGCGTCAACGAGCTGGTTCAGCTGGCAGGACTGCACCGCTCCACCTTTTACACCCACTACAGCGATATTTACGCCCTGTATCACCAGACGGAGGAAAAATTTCTGGCCGTTTACCAGGACCTTCTCAAGGAATCCGAGCTCCACGACTACACCGGCATCTTCCGTAGCATCCTCAGCTACATGGACGAGAACCGGGTAGCCTCGGAAATGTTCTTCGGCCCCCACGCGGAGCCCACCTTCCGGAACAGGCTGACGGAATTCATCATCGAGCAATACCTGCGCATCAGCGCCTATGAAGATGGCGTCCAGGAGCCCTCCCCCCGCTGGCGGGCTCTCGCCGCCTACCACGTAGGCGGCATGATGAGCCTGTCCGCCGCCTGGGTCGAGTCGGATTACGCCATCCCAAAGGAGGAGCTGTCCAGGCTGTTTATCGAGTTGGACTACAGTTTGGCGGATCTGCGGAGGGAGGAATTAGCGGAGTAAGAATCAATTAATGAAACACATGTAGGGGCGGCTATTAGCCGCCCGGAAGTGACCGGGATTGTGCGCATCGTTTTTACTGCTCACGTTCGACACCTTCCGGGCGGCTGGTAGCCGCCCCTACAAGACTCAAAAGTTTGAAAACGATCCAAATATCTATCAAACAATTAAATATTTCAACTATTAATTGTCATTGATTCCTCTTGCCCTGGTTCTCCAGGCAAAAAATAAAGAGAAGTAACTGCCAAGCCTCCAAGCAATCAGTTACTTCTCTGTGAGCATTGGGGGAGCCGACCTGCTGGTAGCACCCTTGCTATCTTTACTATACTCCGAATTTTTCTTTTTGTCAACCACCCGGAACGGGCAATCGTGCGAACCGTTCGCAGAATTTAAGATTGGGGGCTGTTGCGCTGGCAACAGCCCCCATTTTTGATTCTCGCTTACAGCTTCGCCTTGACGGCGCTGATCATCTCAACGCATTCCTTGGCGATGGCCTTGTCGGACTCTGCCAGGTTCAGCAGAGGCTCCCGAACGCCGCCGATGTCGGGGCCGCCGGTGAGACGCAGGATCTCCTTGATCATGGCGTACATATTGCCCTTGCCGGAGCACATCTTGTAGATGATCTGGCAGGCATCCTGCTGCAGCTCCCGGGCCTTGTCCAGGTCCTTGCCGGACTTGGCCAGCTCGAAAATCTTCAGATACACCTCGGGCATCGCGCCGTAGGTGCCGCCGATGGCGCCGGTAGCACCGGCAACCACGCCGCCGAGCAGCTGCTCATCGGGGCCGTTGAACACGACCTTGGCGCCGCAGTGGACCCACTTCTCAATGTCTTCCACAGGCATGGAGGAGTTCTTCACGCCAATGCAGCGGGGGTTCTCCAGCATGGTGGCGAGCAATCCGGGATTCAGGGCCACGCCGGCCAGCTGGGGGATGTTGTAGATAATGAAGTCGGTGTTGGGGGCAGCGGAGGAAATGTCATTCCAGTACTTGGCAATGGCAGCATCGGGCAGATGGAAGTAGATGGGGGGAATGGAAGCGATGGCATCCACGCCGCAGGACTCCGCGTGAGCGGCCAGCTCCACGGACTCCCGGGTGCCGTTGCAGGCCACGTGGGCGATGACAGTCAGCTTGCCCTTGGCAACGGCCATCACGTTCTCCAGCAGCAGCTTGCGCTCGGGGACGGTCTGGTAGATGCACTCGCCGGAGGAACCGCCGACGTACAGGCCCTTCACGCCCTTATCCACATAGTACTGGGTCAGCTCCCGGACAGCCTTGGGGGAGATATCGCCCTTTTCATCATAACAGGCATAGAAAGCGGGGATAATGCCAGCGTATTTGCTCAGATCTTTCATGTTTCTTACTCCTTTTCTTGGCCTTGCGGCCGGTTGAAAACAACGGTATAGTTTCTATTTTCAGTGTCCTCCGATTTCCGGAGGACACCAAAAAGCGATTAGCCCTTCACAGCGCCCATGGTGATGCCCTTGGTGAAGTACTTCTGGAACACCAGGAAGACGATGATGATGGGTACGGAGGCCAGCGCCGCGCCAGCCATCAGCAGACCGTAGTCCGTAGAGTTCTCCGCCTGCATGGTGGCGATGCCCAGGGAGATGGTCAGGTTCTTGTTGGAGGTCAGCATAATCAGCTGCATGAAGTAGTCATTCCAGCTGTTGATGAAGGTGAAGATGGCGCAGGCGCCCACACCGGGCTTGATCATGGGGAACATGACGTCCGTGAAGGTTCTCCACTCGGAAGCGCCGTCAATGCGGCAGGCCTCGGTCATTTCGGTGGGGATGCCCTCAGCAAACTGCTTCAGCAGGAACACGCCGAAGGGCCAGCCCACGATGGGGAAGATGACGGCCCAGATGTTGTCGTACAGCTTCAGAGCGGCCATTTCCCGCACCAGAGGGATCAGGATAACCTGCTTGGGCAGGGCCATGGCGCAGACAATCAGGCTGAAGATAATGGTGCGGCCATAGAAGCGCTTCTTTGCCAGGGCGTAACCGGCCATAGCGGCAGTCAGGCAGGTGATCAGCATGGACACAACCGCCATGAATACGGTGTTCACCAGCCAGCGGATGGCGGCAGGCACGGTGGGTCCGGTGATCAAAAAGCGGCCGACGGGCAGCTCAAACAGAGGGGCGGAACGCTTGGTGAACAGGTTCACATAGTTGTCCAGCACCCACTGCAGGGGCACCCACACAGGGCTGGTGGCACGGATATCGGCCTGGGTCTTGAAGGAACCGGTGATGATCCAGTACAGAGGGAACAGGAAGAAGATGGCAAACAGCGCCACAACCACGGTACAGAAGATCCGATAGATCCTGGACTTCATCTTATTCTTTTCGATGTTATTCATAGCTGTACCTCCTCCCTTACTTTTCCTGTCCAAGCTTGAACTGCACGGCGGACAGGAGGGCAATGATCAGGGCCAGAATGACACCCATGGCGTTGCCGTAGCCGTAGCGGTAGAGCTTGAAGGCGTTGTAGTAGATGTAGTACATGATGGTCATGGTGGAGTTGTTGGGGCCGCCGGAGGTCAACAGCTGAATCAGCGCGAAGCACTGGAAGGAGTTGATGGTGGTGATAACCAGGATGTACAGGGTGGTGGGCATCATCTGGGGCCACTTGATTTTCCAGAATGCCTGCATTTCGGTAGCGCCGTCCACTTCAGCGGCCTCTACCAGGGACTTGTCCACATTGTCCAGTGCGGAGACGTACAGAACGATGGGCTGGCCCACAGAGGTGGTCAGCAGGATCAGGATGATGCAGCCCAGAGCGTACTTCGGGTCGCCCAGCCAGTTGATGTTCTTATCGATCAGGCCCAGACCCTTGCCCAGGTAGTTCAGGATGCCGTAGTAGTTGTTGTACATCCACTTCCACACCACGGTAACGGCCACGGAGCCGGTAACCACAGGCAGATAGAAGATGCAGCGGAAGGCAGAGGTAGCGGCCACATGCATCTTGCTGATGGCGGAAGCCACCCACAGAGAGAACGCACAGGTCACAGGGACGGATACAACCACAATGATCAGGGTGTTCCACAGGGCCTTCCAGAACACGGGATCGCTAAAGAGCTCCTTGTAGTTGCCGAAGCCCACGAAGATATCGCTACGGCCCATGGTGGCATCAAAGAAGCTGGTAAACACGCACATGAACATGGGGTAGAGAACGAAACCAGCAAAGAAAACCAGGAAGGGTAGCATGAAGGCGTAGCCCGCGATATTCTCCTGGAGCACCAGGCGATGGGTCTTCTTGTTGAGTGCTACTTGCTTATTCGCCAAGGGGAAATCCTCCTCTCAATACTTGCTCCGGGCCATTCCCGGAGGGGTGGGCGAAATGCCCATACATTCAGGCAGCAGACGGTATGTCCGCGGCTTTGGGATACCGGGCACACCGTCTGTTGCCCGAACGCGCACAAAGAGGCCCCCTCCCCTCACCCAGAAGAGAGGGAAGGGGGCCAAAAGGTTTGCTTACAGCTTTTGCGCTAGCTATTAGCCGGCAGCGGCAGCATTGGCATTGGTCACGAAGGTAGCAACCTCAGTGGCAACATCGCCGCCCTGGCCGATGCGCTGCAGCATGTTCCACCACTCGGTACGAGCGGTAGCCCAGCCGGGAACCACGGGATAGTAGTCACCCAGCATGGAGCCCATCAGCTTGGCGTACTCGTCGATCAGAGCGCCCTTCTCGTCCTCATAGACACCGGTAACGGAGGTCTTGACAGCGGAGAAGTTGGAAGCGGCAACAGCAGCCTTGGGCTCCTCGTTGCACATATAGTTGATGAAGGTCTTGGCAGCGTCGATCTTGGCCTGGTCGCCGTTGTCGAACACACCGAAGCCCCAGATACCGCCGCACAGCTGAGCGTCAGTGCCGTTCTGAGAGGGGAAAGCCATGTACATGATCTCATCGCCGGAATCGGTGTGGTCACCGGTCAGCTGCTGAGAAACATTCCAGCAGAAAGCCATCTGCAGCTGGCCCTGACGGAACAGGGTGATCTCTTCGCCGCCGTTAATAGCGGGGTCGAAATTGATGCCCTTCGTGTCGCGCAGGGTCTCCAGAGCCTTGATGTTCTCCTCGGAGTCAGCAGTGTACTTGGTGTGCTCAGCATCGGTGAAGGTGCCGCCGTACAGGTTGTTGACCAGAGCACGGGTGCCCTGATCGCCGCCCTGGCCAGAGCAGTAGATAGCGCCGATGTTCTCGTAGCCAGCGTTGTAAACAGCCTCAACAGCCTTCAGGAAGTTCTCGGTGGTCCAGGTGTGGGTGTCCTCGTCAATGTACTGCATTGCATCGGCCTTCTCGAAGACGGTCTTGTTGATGGCCATGCAATGTGCAACCATACACAGGGGGAACTCGTAGTAAGCACCGTTGGCGGCGTGGCAGGCGGCGGTGACAGCGGGAACAGTGTCAGCAATCACGTCAGCGGTCCACAGGTCGGACAGGTCAACCATCTTGCCCTTGGCGCCCCAGTTGGCAACCAGACGCTCGGGTCCTTCCATAACCAGGTCGGGAGCGGCGTTGCCCTCGATGGCGGTGTTCACCTTGTCGTCGCCGTCGGTGTAGGTCAGGTACTCAACCTTAACGGTGATATTGGGGTACTTCTCGTTGAAAGCAGCCAGCAGGCTGTCAACGGTAGCCTGATCGCCCCAGTTACCGATGGGGTAAGTCCACAGGGAGATCTCGGTGGTAGCAGCAGGAGCTTCGGTAGCAGCTTCGGTAGCGGCGGCGGTGGTAGCTGCTGCGGTGGTAGCGGCGGGCGTCTCGCTCACGGAGCAGGCGCACAGGCCCAGCACCATGACGACTGCCAGCAACATAGCAAACAGTTTCTTCATAATGTCCTCCTCAAGTTTTGTTTGTTCCAAACGATCAATGGAATCCCTTGAAACCTTCTTTATTTTAGCGATTCGCAACAAGAAAGTCAATCGGTCCACATTGAAATTTTCCTTCAAAACCCGTTTTTGGAGAAAGTTCTGACAAAGCGCACAAATTCTGCATTGTTTTCTTTGACGGTAATTGCTCTGTTTTGTGCACTATCACGGCAAGTTGATTCAATTTTTACAAAATTTGAAAAACGCAAAGCAGGATAATCTATATTGGTAAATCTAGTAAATATTTTTGTAAGTTTTCATGAAAATTTCTTCATGGATAAAAGTTGAAAATCTACGGAAATAGTTGAAAGGTGCAAAGGGATAGCGAATGGGGAGCAGGAAAGTGAATACGCCAGGGGCGGGGAAAGAACAAATTGGGGTTTGTCGAAGTAATTGTGTGCCCGGTTGAACGTATACCCTCAAAAAAGGAGCCCCTACCTTCCCCAAGGAGGAGGTTATTGGTTTCCCATTGGGGGTATACGCTCAACCAGACAGATTCCTGCTTCAAGAATCATCCATTTAACCTGGTTCCTCCCTGCCCGGTCACCTGCCAACTGTCAGCTGTCAACTGTCCATTCCAAACAAAAAACGCCCCCTGCCGAAGCAGGGGACGTGTTTTTGTTTGGAAAGTTAAGGATTACTCCTGAACCTCGGTAACGACACCGGAACCGACGGTACGGCCGCCCTCGCGGATAGCGAAACGCAGGCCCTTCTCGATAGCGATGGGGGTGATCAGCTCGACCTTCATGACGACGTTATCGCCGGGCATGCACATCTCGGTGCCCTCGGGCAGGGTGATGATGCCGGTTACGTCAGTGGTACGGAAGTAGAACTGAGGACGGTAGTTGTTGAAGAAGGGAGT
>CAKTJX010000020.1 GCA_934569045.1 uncultured Oscillospiraceae bacterium | reverse complement strand
GGGTGTAGCTCATCCGGTAGAGCGCCACCTTGCCAAGGTGGAGGTAGCGAGTTCGAGCCTCGTCACCCGCTCCATAACAAAAGAGATCTGTTTTTTGCAGGTCTCTTTTTTGTTTTCTCGGGAGCCTTCTTGCCAAAACGAATCAAAAAATCGCAATTCTGTGAAAAACAGCTCCTTTTGCTACAAAATTTGCCGCAATATGCACAGATGAGAGCCTGAAATGAAATTTCATTCCGGCAAGATTTCATATTGCATTCTGAATTGTCTAGTGGTATGATAGGGAAAATCATCGGCGGAGGCGAATTTGGCCGACGCTGGAAGGGAGAGAGTCGATCTTGAAGTATATCGTCATTTTGGGAGACGGCATGGCGGATGAACCCATTGCCGCTCTTGGCGGCAAGACCCCTATGGAGTATGCCAAGACCCCCTGTATGGACCGTTTGGCCGGTCAGGGAAGTATGGGCATGGTTCAGAATGTGCCGGAAGGCATGGCGCCGGGTTCTGATGTTGCCAACCTTTCTGTGCTGGGTTATAACCCGGCGGAGTGTTACTCAGGACGATCTCCCCTGGAGGCTTTGAGTGTTGGGGTCAATATGGAGCCGGAGGATGTGATTTTCCGCTGCAATATTGTGACGGTCACCGAGCCGGAGCCCTACGAACAGAAAACCATTCTGGACCACAGCTCTGGAGAAATTTCTACCAAGGACGCGGATGTTTTGATGGATTCTATCCGGGACGCCTTCGATTCCGATACCGTGTCCTTCTACACCGGCACCAGCTACCGGCATATCATGGTATGGAAGCACGGAAGGGTTGTGCCCCTGGAACCGCCCCACGATCATCTGGGGACGGTCATCGGCCCCTGGCTTCCCAAGGAAGCGCTGCTGAAGGATATGATGGAACGCAGCTTTCCGATCCTCAATGACCACCCTCTGAATGCGGCGCGGGCCAGGGACGGAAAGCACAAAGCCAATTCCCTCTGGTTCTGGGGCGCGGGCACCAAGCCCAGCCTGCAAAATTTCCAGGAGAAAACCGGGCTGAAGGGTGCCATGATTTCCGCGGTGGATCTGCTGAAGGGGATCGCCGTTGGGGCTGGTATGAAGGTCTACCAGGTCCCCGGTGCCACAGGCTCCATTGACACCAATTACGAGGGAAAGGCCGCCGCTGCCGCCCAGGCGCTGCTGCGGGACGGCTGCGACTTTGTCTATGTCCATGTGGAGGCCCCCGATGAGATGGGCCACCAGGGGCTTATTGACGAGAAGGTGAAATCCATTGAATATCTGGATTCCCGCCTGATTGCCCCCCTGAAAAAGGCACTGGACGAGGCGGGAGCGGATTACCGGATGCTGATTCTGCCGGATCATCCCACGCCCATCCGTCTGCGGACCCATACCGGCAGTCCGGTTCCATATCTCCTGTATGATTCCACCCGTCAGGAAAAAAAGATCGCAAGATTTACGGAGGCCGAGGCTGCCGGGACCGGCTCTTTTGAGCCCAACGGCTACCGCCTGATCGACCAACTGCTGAAATAAAGGAGAATTTGTGATGGCAAGAGTATATAATTTTTCCGCCGGCCCCGCGGTGCTGCCGGAATCTGTTTTGCAGGAAGCTGCCGCGGAGATGCTGGACTACAAAGGCACCGGAATGTCCGTTATGGAGATGAGCCATCGTTCCAAGCCCTACCAGAAAATCATTGATGAGGCCGAAGCAGATCTGCGGACCCTGATGGGGATTCCGGACGACTATAAGGTGCTGTTCCTCCAGGGCGGCGCCAGCCAGCAGTTCGCCATGGTGCCCATGAACCTGATGCAGAATCGGGTCGCGGACTATATCATTACGGGCCAGTTTGCCAAGAAGGCCTGGAAGGAGGCCCAGCTTTTCGGCCAGGCCAACGCTGTGGCATCCTCCGCGGATAAGAATTTTACCTATATCCCTGACTGCTCCGATCTGCCCATTTCGGAGAACGCGGACTATGTATACATCTGCGAGAACAATACGATCTACGGAACAAAGTTCAAAACCCTGCCGAATACCAAGGGAAAGCCCCTGGTGTCGGATGTCTCCTCCTGCTTCCTGTCGGAGCCGGTAAAGGTGACGGACTACGGAATGCTCTATGGCGGCGCACAGAAGAATGTGGGCCCTGCCGGTGTGGTCATTGCCATCATCCGGGAGGAGCTGATCCGGGAAGAAGTACTGCCCGGCACCCCCACCATGCTGCGCTATAAGACCCACGCCGACAACGGCTCCATGTACAATACGCCCCCAGCCTACGGCATCTATATCTGCGGCAAGGTTTTCAAGTGGCTGCTGAACCGGGGCGGCCTGGAGGCTACACGGGAGTATAACGAAAAGAAGGCCGCTATTCTCTACGACTATCTGGACGCCAGTAAGGTCTTCCATAATCAGGTGGTGAAAAAGGACCGGTCCATGATGAATGTGACCTTTGTAACCGGAGACCCGGAGCTGGACGCAAAATTTGTGGCGGGGGCCGCCCAGGCCGGATTTGTGAATCTGAAGGGCCACCGCAGCGTCGGCGGAATGCGGGCCAGCATCTACAACGCCATGCCCATGGAGGGCGTTCAGAAGCTGACGGAGTTCATGGCGGATTTTGAAAAGAGAATCTAACCCAGGCAGAAGAGAGGGAGAGGACATGTTTCAGGTCAACTATTTGAATAAGATATCCCCCAAGGGCACAGCCCTCTGGACGGAAAAATATAAAGTCTCCGACACGATTGAGCAGGCGGATGCTCTGCTGGTGCGCAGTGCCGCCATGCATGATTTTGCCTTTTCGGATCGGCTTCTGGCCGTAGCCAGAGCCGGTGCGGGGGTGAATAATATCCCGCTGGACCGCTGCGCGGAGCAGGGAATTGTGGTATTCAACACCCCTGGCGCCAATGCCCGCAGCGTCATGGAGCTGACGCTCTGCGGCCTGCTGCTGGGCTGCCGGGATGTGGTGGGCGGTATCAACTGGGTTCAGTCCATCGCCGGAACCGCGGATATCGCCAAACAGGTGGAGAAGGGAAAATCCCAGTTTGCGGGCCATGAGATTCTGGGCCGGAAGCTGGGGGTAATCGGCCTGGGCGCTGTGGGCGGCCCCTTTGCCAACGCCGCCAGAAAGCTGGGAATGCAGGTCTACGGCTGTGACCCCTTTATTTCTATCGATGCCGCGTGGCACCTGGACAGCCAGATTCACCGGGTGAACAGTAGGGAAGAGGTGTTCTCCACCTGCGATATTATCTCTCTGCACACCCCGCTGCTGGACGATACCCGGAAGATGATCAACGAGGAAACCCTTGCGAAGATGAAGGACGGCGTGATCATCCTGAATTTTGCCCGGGATCTGCTGGTAGACGACGAGGCCATGGCAAAGGCCCTGGCCTCCGGCAAGGTAAAGCGGTATATTACGGACTTCCCCAATGAGAAGACCGCCGCCATGCCCGGATGCATTGCAATTCCCCACCTGGGCGCGTCTACGGAGGAATCCGAGGACAACTGTGCCAAAATGGCGGTGAATCAGGTTATGAATTACCTGGAGAACGGCAACATCGTCAACTCCGTCAATTTCCCAAACTGCGATATGGGTATCTGCACCAGCGAGGGACGGATTACCATTCTGCACCGGAACATTCCCAACTCCCTGGGCCGCTTCACAACGGCCATGGCAGGGGAGAATGTGAACATTGCGGGGCTGATGAACAAGAGCCGCGGGGAGTTCGCCTACACCATGCTGGACCTGGATCACAAGCCCTCCGAGAGCCTTGTGGAGGGCCTGCGGGGGATTGAAGGCGTGCTGCGGGTACGGGTCATCAAGTAAGAAATACAGCAATGCCCCGGATTTTCCAGTGCGGAAAATCCGGGGCATTTTTGCTTTTATCGGCCAAATTCCTTTGCGACCCGCTGCATCATATCCCGGATGGGCAGGTGATAGGGGCACCGGCCCTCACAGGCACCGCAGCCCACACAGTCCGAGGCGGTGGCGGACATGGCCGCGTACCGGCCATTGGCCCAGTCGGCCAGACCGTAGCGGGCCAGATATCCCTCCAGGACAAACACTTGGGGGATGGCGATTCCGGCGGTGCAGGGAGCGCAATAGTTGCACCGGCGGCAGAACTGGGTTCCAAGGGCATCCCGAACTGCCTGAATCTTTTCCTGCTCCTGCGCTGTCAGCGGGGCGGTGTTGCTGACGGCGGCCAGGTTCTGCTCCAGCTCTTTGGGGTCGGCCATTCCGGGAATGATGACGCTGACGCAGGGATTCTGGATGATATAGCGCAGGGCCAGGGCGGCATCCTCGATGGCGCCGCCGGCCAGAGGCTTCATGCAGATGAAGCCGATCTTCTTTTCCTGGCAGCGCTGAATCAGCTCCGCCCCCTGGGATTCCACAATGTTATAGGGGAACATAATGGTTTCTACCCAGTCAAGCTCCAGTGCCTTCCGGAAGACATCCGCCGAGTGGGCTGTCAGGCCGATGTGCCGGACGGTGCCGGTGCGCTTTGCTTCCAGCAGTGCCTCCAGCGCGCCGCCGGGGGCCGTAATTGTCTCCAGGTCCGAAAGGGACGGGTTATGGAATTGGTAGAGATCGATGTAGTCCGTGCGGAGGTTGCGCAGGCTGATGGCTACATCCTTTGCCATTTCCTCTCTGGTGAGCCCCCGGCCCTTGGTGGCCAGAATGAACCGCTCCCGGATGCCCTCCAGGCCGTAACCCAGGTATTCCTCGCTGACCGTATAGCCCCGGGCGGTGTCGATGTAGTTGATGCCGGCTTCCGCCAGCCGATGCATGAGTGCTTTGGTGCCCTCCGCGTCAATGCGCTGAATGGGGATGCCGCCAAAGCCCAGGCGGGAGACCTTCAGACCGGTTTTTCCAAGTGTTACATATTCCATTGTGTTCTCTCCTTTTTGCGTTCTTGCCGTGAACGGGGAATCCGCCGCGGAACTGTCTGCCAAGAGGCACATTTCACAATTCCCATTATACAGGAAACGTGAAAAAAAGAAAGCCCCTGAATGAAAAATGCGTACCGCCCAAAGGAGCGGTACGCAAGAAGTGGGGGCTTTATTCGTGAATGCGGAACAGGGGGCCGGCAACCCGTTTGTACAGCAGCATGGTCAGCAGGGAGACTGCGCTGCCCTTGATCAGGTTCAGCGGTGCCACGCACAGGGCTACGAAGGAATAGACCCCGTGAATGCCGCTGTGAATCTTGGTGCCCATGCCGATGAGCACGTCCATGGGGATGCCATAGAGCTGAGCAAATTTCGGCAGCAGGTACACGGCGTTGAAGATGGTCCCGATCACCGTCATGGTCAGTGTTCCGATCACCAGACCGATGATTGCGCCATGCTTGTTTTTATGGGTGTGATACCAGATGGTGGCCGGCAGCACAAGGCAGCAGCCCACAAAGAAATTTGCAAAGTCTCCCACAAAGGCGGTGGAGGTGCCCTTCAGAAGCAGCTTCAGCAATATCTTGATTCCTTCAATGGCAACGGCAGCGCTGGGTCCTAAAAAGAAGCCGCCCAGCAGCACCGGGAGCTCCGAGAAATCCAGCTTGTAAAATTCCGGGGCCAGGAAAATCAGCGGGAAGTCCAGCACATGCAGAACCACCGCAATGGCGGAGCAGATGCCGATAATGCTGACCCGCCGGGCGGGGGTTACATGGCGCAGGTGGTCCAGCTTCGATTCGGTCAGCCGGGAGAGCACCGCCAGGGCCGCAATGACCAGAACCGTGATCAGCAGAAAGCCCACATTGTCTTTGGCCTGAGAGAGTAATTCGTTCATTTTTTCTGTCACCTCAACGTAAAAAATCGCCCTGAGCATACACTCAGGGCGCGAAAAAACGCAAAAAACTGCGTATCTTCTTCCATCCAGACTATACTGTCGGTACCGGAATTTCACCGATTCGGCGCTTGCGCGTTCGCGGACTTTACCGCCGGTGGGGAATCACACCCCGCCCTGAAGACAAACTTATTCAGCTGCCACAACAATAGCACAGGGATGCTTTCTTGTCAAGATGGTTTTTTCGTGCTATACTGGTTTAAAAATCCGCGTCCGGGGAAGCCTGTGTGGTCTGCGTCGGCTCTGACGTGGCAGGCACTGTGGTGGGCGCTGCCGCCTGGGGCATGGCGAAGCCCTGAATCTTCCCGCCGGGGGCGGTATTGGTGATATCTCCGCCAATTACTTTGTTCTTGTGAATCAGCAGCGTTGCATATACCGGTTCGGTGGCACCGGGGTAGTTTTTGATCTCGTACACATAGCGCATGACTTTTTTTCCCGCGAACCTGGTCAGGTCATAGTTCTGGCATTTTTGCAGGGCGTTGTACCGGTCAAAAACCTCGCTGCTCTCCTTTGGAATCAGCACCTGGCCGGACTCCTTTGGAGAAGAAATGACCTCCCAGCCGAAGCTTTTGAGAAAGGCGACCCGGCCGTCATTGCTTGCCACGTCCTGACTGGTGGAGCCGAAGGTTTCCGCGCTGCCGCCGAACAGCAAAATAACGGCAAGCAGAACCGCCGCCACAATGGCCAGGATCAGCAGAATCTTTTTGAAATCGACCTTTGCGGTCAATACAACCATATAGCATTCCCTCCCGAAGCGTTTTCACAAAAGCTTATGGCTTCCGGGGGAAGGATAGAACGGAGGCGTCTATGGAGCGATTGGACAAATTTTTGTGTGACAGCGGCATCGGAACCCGCAGCCAGGTGAAGCAGCTGTTCAAGGCCGGCAGAGTCCGGGTGGATGGGGTATGTGTCAAGGACCCGGGCCAGAAAATTGACCCGGCGGTTCAGTGCGTGGAGCTGGACGGCACCCGTCTGGGCGGCTTTCAGCGCCGGGTGGTTCTGCTGAATAAGCCGGCAGGCTTTGTAACGGCGACCCTGGACGCGCGGGAGAAGACAGTCATGGAGCTTCTGCCGCCGGAGATGCGTGGCTGGGACCTGAAGCCTGTAGGACGGCTGGACAAGGCCACCGAAGGCCTATTGCTGCTGACCAATGACGGAGAGCTGCTGCACAGATTGATCTCCCCCAAAAAGGAAGTTCCGAAAAGCTATTACGCCCGGCATGAGGGCACCGCCGATTCGGAGGATGTGGCGGCCTTTTCGGAGGGGCTGACGCTGCGGGACGGAACAACCTGCCTTCCGGCACTCCTGGAGCCCCTGGGTCCCGGAGAAAGCCGGATCACCGTCCGGGAAGGGAAATATCACCAGGTTCGCCGGATGATGGCCTCCCGGGGCATGACGGTTACCTATCTGGAGCGGGTGCGGGAAGGCACCCTGACCCTGGGCACTCTGCCAAGAGGACAGGCGCGGCTTTTGACGGAGCAGGAGCTCCAGGAGCTGGAGGACTGAACCCGCAAATCGGCATATTGCCGGATTCCTTCCACGTATTTTGGCGGATTCCGGAAACCTTCTGGCAAGAATACCTAAAAATTAACCGACAATTTGCAGTAAAATGTCAAAAGGTACTTGCAAAATGCGCAAAACCTGTGTATAATAAGACTGCAATTTTGTGGAATGCGTATTTATGCAACATTCTAAGGAGGGGCCCTCATATGTCCAACAGTGTATTTCAAAGCGTGATTGTACAGTTAAAGGATATTTCTGACAGAACCTTCGGCGTCATCGATACGGAAGGCTGCGTTGTGTCCTGTACCGACGTCTCCTTGCTGGGAGAGCGCTGGCCGGATGCTGCACTGCGGATCGGCGGCGGCGTAGACGGCATTACCGTTTTCGCGCAGAAGTGCTTCAAGGCCATTGTCGGCAGCTCCAACCTGTATGAATATGCTGTTTTCTGCTCCGGGGAAGATGAAACCGCCAAAGCGTTCTGCTCCATGGCCTATATCGCCCTGAATGACGCAAAAATCTTCTACGAGGAAAAGCACGACCGGGGAACCTTTGTAAAGAACATCATCATGGACAACATCCTGCCCGGTGATATCTACATCCGGGCGAAGGAGCTCCATTTTGCTACGGATGCCCCCCGCGCGGTCTTCCTGATCCGCCAGGTGGGCCGCAGCGATGTGGCAACGGTGGATGTGCTGTCCGGTATGTTCCCGGATAAAATGCAGGACTTTGTCCTCAGCATCAACGAGTCGGATGTGGCTGTGATCAAGCAGATTACCGCCACCACCCCCAGCGAGGAGCTGGAGAAGATCGCCGTCAACATTGAGAACACCCTGAAAAACGAGCTGCGCATCAAGACCTCCATTGGCATCGGCACTGTCTCCGAGCATCTGCGGGAGCTGGCTGACTCCTACAAAGAGGCCCAGACTGCCATTGAAGTGGGCAAGGTGTTCGATACCGAAAAGAGCATCATGCGCTATGAGAACCTGGGCATCGGCCGCTTGATCTATCAGTTGCCTACGACCCTGTGTGAGATTTTTCTGAGTGAAATCTTCAAAAAGAGCTCCATCGACTGCCTGGACCAGGAGACCCTGTTTACCATCAACAAATTCTTCGAGAACAACCTGAACGTGTCGGAAACCTCCCGGAAGCTGTTCGTCCATCGGAATACGCTGGTATATCGTCTGGAAAAGATCAAAAAGCTGACGGGCCTGGACCTGCGGCAGTTTGACCATGCCATTGTCTTCAAGGTTGCCCTGATGGTCCGGAAGTATTTGTCCTCCAGAGAAACAAGATGATTTTTCCACGGCCGGCACCGGGTTTTGCACCGGCGCCGGCTTTTTCTGTTTGAATGAAATTGGAGTGTATGATCATATGGAAAACAGCACCCATTACAGCAAATCGGATTTTGGCGTGCTCCAGGCGGAGCTGATTCGGGCACTGACGGATTTTGCCAATTCCGATCCGGACGAGGGCAGGGTCGGCAGCGTGCGGAATATTCTGCGCCTGCTGTGCCGGATTACCTCATCCAGCCGGGCCACTATTTTTGAGCGGCTCAATGAGTCTATGCAGGCACAGATCGACTGCTATGATGCCGCCGCGGGATTTCAGCGGGACGAAAAGCCCCTGGTGATGGCGTCCAAGGATTTCCCCTCCTGGGCGGATGCCGCGAAAACTGGTGCGTGTGTTCTGGCTGAAGATGAAACCACGGCCGTTTACAGCCGGATTGGCGGCAGATCGGTTCAGACGTGTATTCTGCTTCCCATTACTTACCAGGACCGAAATTACGGATGCTTTGTTTTGGAGAATCCCTGCCGGGAGACGGGGGAGCGGGTCATGATGGTGGCACCGCTGGTGGGCACGCTGATCGGTTCTGCCCGCGCGAATCATGAGGCCCAGGCGAAGCTGGAGGAGCTCCGGGAGCCCACCGTCATCAACGGCAGCATTGCCCCGGGACGGGCACTGAAGGTGCTGTGCAAGGATTATACCTCTGTGTACTATCTGGATCTTGCGGCGGACGCCCTGATGCCCATTCGGGTGGAAAGCGCCTCCAATGCGGCGAGAATCCCGGAGGTAAAGTCCGGCGGCAGCCTGTCCTTTGAGCAGACGATGACCACCTACTGCGTCAACTATGTGACGGAGCAGGACCAGGACGCGTTTCTGCATTTCTTCGACAAAAGCACGCTGGAGGAGCGCCTGCGGGATACGGAGCGCTTTTCCATGCGCTACCGCTGCAGACCGAACCTGGCGGGACATCAGTTTTTTGAGGCGCAGATCATCCGTGTGTCGGACGATCCCTCCGAAAATCAGAAGCTGCTGATTGCGTTTCGGCACATCGATGAGCAATTTCTCGTAGAGCAGCGTCACCAGCAGGAGCTGGAGGAGGCGCTGCAAAAAGAGCGGCTCAGCAATGAGATTCTTTCTGCCATCAGCAAAATCTATTACTCCATATTCCGGATTGATCTGGAAAAGGACTTCTATGAAGAAATCTCCAGCGACAATAAGGTCCACCACCTGACCGGAAAATCGGGCAGGGCCTCCACGGAGATGGTGGAGCTCTGCAATACCTTCGTGGTTCCGGAATATCGGGAGCGGATTCTCCGCTTCTTTGATGTGACCACTCTGGCGGATCGGCTGCAGAACGAGGACACCATTGCCAATGAATACCTGGCAACGGATGGAAACTGGCATACCGCCCGCTTTATTGTCAAGCGCCGCAATGAAGCGGGGCGGGTGACCCATGTGCTGTATGTTACCCGACTGATCAGCGACACCAAGCGCCGGGAACAGAATTGGATTCTGATTGCGGAGGAGGCCAACAAGGCCAACGCGGCCAAAACGGAATTCATTTCCCAGATCGCCCACGATATCCGCACGCCGCTGAATGCCATACTGGGCTTTCTGTCCATTACCCGCACCCACATTGATGACCCGGAGCGGGTTCGGTACGGCCTGGACAAGATTCAGGTCGCCGGGGATTTTCTCCATGAGCTGGTGGACGATGTGCTGGACATTTCCCGGATTGAAAACGGTCAGATGAAGCTCCAGCCGGAAAAAATTTCTCTGACCCGGTTCTTTAATGAATTTCCCGCCCTGGTGGAGCAGAACCAGATGGGCAAATCGCTCCAGTTCCATTATGATCTCCATGCGCTCCCACAGGAGTTTGTGCTGGCGGACCCCCTGCGGCTGAAACAGATCTACTCCAATATCCTCTCCAACGCGGTCAAATACACCCCCTCCGGCGGCAGCGTCACAATGGAGATCCAGGAGTCACCGGCCAAAGAAAACGCCGTATGCCTGTCTGTGACCATTCGGGATACCGGTATTGGAATGTCCAAGGAGTATATGGATAAAATGTACTCCAAATTCTCCCGAGAGACGGATACCCGCATCAATAAGGTCAGCGGCTACGGCCTGGGCCTGTCCATTGTAAAACAGCTGGTGGACATGATGGGAGGCACAATCCATGTGGAAAGTGCGCCTGGGAAAGGAACCTCTTTCCGGGTGGATCTGGTGCTGCCCAGCTGTCAGGCGGAGGTGCGTCCGGCTCAGGAAGAGAACGCTCCGGACTATGATGCCGTCTGCAAGGGAATGCATCTTCTGGTAGCCGAAGACAATGAGTTGAACTTTGAGGTCATCAAAGAGATTCTTGCCATGCATGCCATCACCTGTGAGCGGGCAATTGACGGCGCGGTGTGCGTAGAAAAGTTCCGCGGCGCCAAGCCCCATACCTTTGATGCCATCCTCATGGATATGCAGATGCCCAATATGAACGGCCTGGAAGCCACTGCGGCGATTCGGAAAATGCCAGTAGCGGAGGCGCACAGCATCCCCATTATCGCCATGACCGCCAATGCCTTCCAGAAAGACATTCAGAACTGCATTAATGCCGGTATGACGTCCTATCTGTCCAAGCCCATCGACACGGTGAAACTGATACGGGAGCTTGCGGCCGCAAAAATGCACGCTTCCACCAACTGATTCGAGATCCGCTCCTGAAAAGGGGCGGATTTTGTTGTTCCTGGATTATGTTTACCAGACGAAATGGGAAGCTCCCGCTGGAACGTTTTCAACTTGAACAGGAAATGGAACGAGAAATGGCGAAACAGTTGTGAAAATGGAAATATTTTGTTAAAAAATCAGAAATACAGCCCCATTTTCCGGAACCTCATTGACTTTTTAGCCGATTTGTGTTACAATTCCAATACATTGCGCGTAGGGGCGCTTTTCTGGAAGAGCTGGATCGGCTGTGTCCCCTGCGGATATTTCGACTGGAGATAGATGCAAATGATTGAATTTACAGATGTCGTAAAATGTTACGAGCAGGGAAATAAAGCGCTGAATGGCGTAACCATGCAGATTGATGACGGAGAGTTCTGCTTTCTGGTGGGCCCTTCCGGTTCCGGCAAGTCCACCATCATCAAGCTGATCACCGGAGAGCTTCGGCCCACCTCCGGCACGGTCAAGGTCAATGGATTTACGCTGGAGCGGATTCGCAAGCGGGAGATTCCGCTGCTGCGGCGTACCGTAGGCGTTGTGTTCCAGGATTTCCGCCTGATTCCCAATATGACGGTGTATGACAATGTGGCCTTTGCCATGCGTGTCATTGGCGCCCGGGAGCGGGAAATTCGGGACAGAGTTCCCTATGTGCTGGAGTTGGTCGGCCTGGAGAACAAGGCCAACCGTCACCCCGGCGAGATGTCTGGCGGCGAACAGCAGCGTCTGGCCATTGCCAGAGCGTTGGTGAACAACCCTTCCACCATCATTGCCGACGAGCCCACCGGTAACCTGGACCCGGCCCGCTCCTTCGAGATCATGGCCCTGCTGCAGGAGATCAACAATCTGGGCACCACCGTCCTGGTGGTTACCCACGAAAAGAACCTGGTGGAGCTTTTCGCCAAACGCGTCATCGCCATTGACGATGGCTATGTGGTCAGTGACGGCAGAGAGAGGTAAGAAACCATGAAATTCAGTAATATCGGATATCTTCTGAAGGAGGGCTTCCGTGGCATTTTCCTCCACGGCTTTATGTCCTTCGCCGCTGTGTGTGTGACGGTGGCCTGCCTGATCATTGTGGGCAGCTTCTCCATTTTGGCCTATAACCTGGACGTGATGGTTCAGGATCTGAACCAGACCAGTGAAATCCTGGTCTATGTGGACAGCGATCTTTCTGACGCTGAGGCAAGAAGCATCGGAACAAAGATCAATGCCCTGAATAATATCCTGCAATCTACCTTCGTTTCCCGGGAAGAGGCGCTGAAGGAGTTTATCGCGGATCACAACGATGATTCCGTCTTTACCGGTGTGCAGGCCACCGATCTGCGCCACCGCTATGTGGTAACGCTGGAGGATAACTCCCTGATGAAGCAGACGGACGAACAGCTGCGGCAGATTCCCGGCGTGGCGGATACCAAGGCGGCCTATGAGCTGGCCCAGGGCTTTACCACTATTCAGCAGGTGCTGCACATTGCCTCCGTGGCCCTGATTGCGGTGCTGCTGGTTATTTCGCTGCTGATCATTTCCAATACGGTCAAGCTGGCAATGTATGACCGAAGGGACGAAATCGCCATCATGAAAATGGTTGGCGCAACCAACGGCTTCATCCGCCTGCCCTTTATGGTGGAGGGCTTTACCCTCGGCATGGTGGGCGCTGTGCTGGCCTTCGGTCTGGAGTGGGTTGGCTATGACGCATTGGCAGACCGTATCTCCACAGTGGATGCCCTGAAGCTCTTTACCTTCGTACCCTTTGAGAGCCTGCTGATTCCTATGGTCATCGTCTTCGCTGCCGCCGGCCTGTTTGTCGGCATCGTGGGCAGCTGGACCTCCATCCGGAAGTTCATGGATGTCTGATTCCTTTCCACACAGATAGACATGAAACGTTTTACCCTACGAAAAAGAATTCTCGGAGCCTTTACTGCCGCGGTGATTGTGGCGGCCTGCGTTCCAGGAGCTGCCTCTGCCTCGGAGAAAACCTCCAAAATAAAAGACGAGCTTGGGGCACTGAAGGATGAAAATGCCGCAATCCAGTCGGAAATGGATGCCATCCGCCAGCAGTATACCGCCGCGGCAAATCAGATTCAGGAACTGGTGAATCAGAAGAACGCCGTTGACCAGGAAATTGCGCTGCTGCATGAGCAGATTCTGAATACCAATCAGCAGGTCATTGCCTATGGCCAGCTGATTGCGGATGCCCAGGACCAGCTGGAGGATTCCCAGCTCCGTCTGGATGAACTGAATGAAAAGCACAAGCTTCGCATCCGGGCCATGGAGGAGGCGGGTACCGTTACCTATTGGCAGGTGCTGTTTCAGGCAAACAGCTTTACGGATTTTCTGGACCGCATGACGCTGATTGAGGAGATCGCGGATGCGGATCAGCGCCGCCTGGACGAAATCCAGTCCGTGGCGAACGAGGTGAGCACCACCCAGACCCAGATGCAGCAGGAGCTCCAGGAGCTGGCCGAGGTACAGAGCCAGCTTTCAGAGAGCCAGCAGCTGCTGGAGGAGAAACGAACGGAATCTGACGAGCTGCTTCGGAGTCTTGCCGCTCAGAAAGAGGAATTCCAGCTGCTGCTGGACGATTCCGAGGCCAAGCAGGATGCCCTCATGAAGGAGATTGCGCAGAAGCAGAAGGAGCTTTCCAACGCAGAGTATGAGGAGAAGCTGGCAAAGCTGGCCCTCCAGGGCCAGAATCCGCCTTCCTCCGCCACCTGGATTACACCGGTTTCCGGCTATACCATTTCCAGCGCTTTCGGAATGCGGGTGCATCCCGTCTACAAATATCAACTGATGCACAACGGCATCGATATGGCCTGCCCCCAGGGAACACCGATCTATGCCACCCGGGCGGGGACGGTGACGACCGCTTCCTATCAGGCCGGCGGCGCGGGCTACTATGTCAGCCTGAACCACGGGGATGGGTTCGGCTCCATTTATATGCACATGACAAATTATGTCGTATCCAAAGGACAGAAGGTCACTGCGGGACAGCTGATTGGCTATGTGGGCAGCACCGGTGTATCCACCGGCCCGCATCTGCACTTCGGCGTGTCCTATGCCGGGACCTATGTAAACCCCATGGCCTATATCGGATAATATCCAAAGGAGACACTATGAAAAATCGCAAAAAGCTTGTATCCATTCTGGCGGGCGTTATGGCAGCGATTATGGTTCTTACCCTGATCCTGAGCCTTGTTCCCACCAGGGCCTATGCGGCTTCCTCCAGCGAGATCCGCAAGCAGATCAACAACCTGAAGGATCAGAAGACGGAGCTTCAGTCCCAGATCAAGGAATTGAAGGAGCAATACCAGGCAAACAAGGATGAGATTTCGGACATTGTGGCCAGGAAGAATGTGATCGATCAGGAGATTGGCCTTCTGCACGCCCAGGTGGACAACATCAACGAGCAGATCTCTGCCTACGGTGTTCTGATTGCGGACAAGCAGGACGAGCTGGATAACGCGGAGGAGCACTACAATAACCTGAATGACGAGTACAAAACCCGTGTGCGCACCATGGAAGAGGAAGGCACACTGAGCTATTGGGAGGTTCTCTTTAAGGCCAACAGCTTTTCCGACCTGCTGGACCGCATGAGCATGATTGAGGAAATCGCCGCCTCCGATAACCGCCGGCTGAAGGAACTGGACGAGGCGACCCAGGCGGTTGCTCAGGCCCAGTCCGAGTTGGAAAGCGAGAAGGCAGAGCTGGAAACCACCAAGCAGGAGCTGGATGCCACCCAGGCCGAGCTGGACAGCAAGCGGGAAGAGGCGGATCAGGTCATTGCCGAGCTGGTTGCCAAGGGTGCGGAGATTCAGGGCCAGAAAGCGGACCTGGAGGCAGAAGACGAAGATCTGCTCAAGCAGATTGCCCAGATGGAAAAGGAATATAACAACGCCAAGCACCAGGAGTGGCTGGCGTATATGGCTACTTATACCACGGTAGCTCCCGCAACTACGGCAGCCCCCAACAACGGCGGCAACGGCAGCGGAAATAACGGCAGCAGCACCCCATCTTCCGGCGGCAGCTGGCTGCGGCCCTGTAGCTACACCTATATGTCCAGTCCCTTTGGTATGCGGCAGTCTCCTACATCCGGCGCTTCTACTTACCACCAGGGCGTGGACCTGGCGGCCCCGGCCAACACACCGGTGTACGCCACCCGGTCCGGCGTGGTTACCACAACAACCTATTCCAATTCTGCCGGATACTATGTCACCATCAACCATGGCGATGGTTTCAGCTCCATCTATATGCACTTAAGCAATTATGTGGTATCCTCCGGCCAGGCGGTTTCCGCCGGTCAGCTGATCGGCTATGTGGGCCGCACCGGCATTGCAACAGGTTATCACCTGCACTTTGGCATTGCCTATAATGGCGCGTATGTCAATCCCTGTGCCTACGTTTCTCTGTAAATCCATTCTTCCCACATTTCTTTATTTGAAATGTGGGAAGAATACTATCAAATAGAAGAAGGAGCCGGAACATGAAAAAGAAAATTCTGCTTACCTTGTCCCATGTCCTGGTGGCAGCTCTGGCCTGCTGTGCCACGCTGGGCATTGTCTACTCCAAGTCGGAGAGCTCGAAGCTCTGGGATTTGGAGGACCTGATTCTGACGCGGTTCGCCGGTACGCCGGATCAGACGGCAGTGGAAGACGCGGCAGCCTATGCAATGATCGATGCGCTGGGTGACCGCTGGAGCTACTATATTCCGGCATCCGAATACGCAGCTTTTGAAGAGAACTCCAACAATGCCTATGTGGGCATCGGTGTCACTGTCACAGCGCTGGAAGACGGCAGTGGCTTTGTGGTTGCCAAGGTTCAGGAGGGCGGCCCTGCAGACCAGGGCGGCATGCAGGTGGGCGATGTGATCGTTCAGGTGGATGACTTGAGCGTGGACGGGCTTTCCATGACAGAGCTCTCCAGCCTCATCAAGGGCGAGGAGAATACCTCCGTTACCATTACCGTGCTGCGGGAAGGGGAGGGCATCAGCCTCTATCTGACCCGGAAGCATATGAAGACCACCGTTGCGGAGGGGAAACTCTTGAACGAGCATGTCGGCCTTGTCACCATTTCCAATTTTGATGAACGCTGTGCCGAGGAGACCATTGCCGCTGTGAAGAGCGTCCTGGATCAGGGGGCGGATATGCTGCTCTTTGATGTGCGCAACAATCCCGGCGGCTATGCCGAAGAGCTGTGCAAGGTCCTGGATTACCTGCTCCCGGCGGGTGACCTGATGCGTATGGAGGGTACGGACGGTAGCGAAGAGACGAGGACCTCGGATGCCGCCTGCGTCAAGGTGCCCATGGCGGTGCTGATCAATGGAGACTCTTATTCCGCGGCGGAGCTTTTCGCGGCGGACCTCTGGGAATACGGTGCCGCCAAAACCTTTGGCACCAAGACCAGCGGAAAAGGCTTCTATCAGAATGTATTTCAGTTTGACGATGGCTCTGCTGTGGGCCTGTCCATTGGGCGGTACTATACCTCCAAAGGCGAAAACCTGGAAGGCGTTGGCCTGACCCCGGACGTGGAGATTGATCTGGACGAAACGGCGGAGACAGAGCTGTACAATGGCATGCTTGCCCCGGAAGAGGACGCTCAGCTCCAGGCAGCGCTGGAATATCTGATGGACAAGGTGGTTCGGCCGTAAGTACAGAAGGGACGCGCCGACAAGCCATCCAATTCATGAAAACACGGGCGTGCTGCATGAGAAATTGCAGCACGCCCGCTTTTCATCTGCCTGGAAGGAACCGTAACTACCCGGTCACAGGTGATTTGGTCCGGTCAAAAAACGGATTTTCTTCAGTCCAGGCTTAAGCCAGCAGTGGCTTTAAAGCCTCCGCAAGCCGATCCTTCTGGGCCTGGGCCTCGGCAAGATCCTTGCCAAGGGTGGTAAAATAGGTCTTGATTTTCGGTTCCGTACCGGAGGGACGCACGACAACGGTCGCGCCGCCCTCCAGGGCATAGATCAGGACGTTGGCTGCAGGCAGTCCGGTTTTCTCACTTTCCTTGTAATCCGTTACCCTCACGACCTTGTAACCGCCAATTTCCGCAGGCGGATTCTTCCGCAAGCCGTCCATAATGCCTGCCATCTTTTCCATGCCGGACAGGCCGGGGAACTCAAAAGAGTCCACCTTGTTCAGGTAACGGCCATACTTCGCGTAAATTTCCTCCAGACGCTGCTTGATGGAGGAGCCGATGGAGCGGTAGTAGGCGGCCATTTCGCAGATCAGCATGGAGCCGATGATGGCATCCTTATCCCGGACGTAGGGGCCGGCCAGATAGCCGTAGCTCTCCTCAAAGCCGAAGATGAACCGCTCAACCTGCCCATCCGCTTCCAGGCGGGCAATCTGGTCACCAATCCACTTAAAGCCAGTCAGCACATTGCGCATTTCCACCCCATAGTTCCGGGCCACCGCATCTGCCAGCGGTGTAGAGACGATGGACTTGACCGCAACAGGGTCCTTGGGCATGGTGCCCTTTTCGATGCGGCCTTGGCAGATGTAGTCCAGCAGCAGGACGCCTACTTCGTTGCCGGACACCAGCTCATAGCTGCCATCGGGGCAGCGGATGGCAATGCCGACCCGGTCCGCATCGGGGTCCGTTGCCAGCATCAGATCCGCGCCGTCCTTTTCCGCCAGCTCCAGACCCAGCCGCAGGGCTTCAAAAATCTCCGGGTTGGGGTATGGACAGGTGGGGAAGTTGCCGTCCGGATTTTTCTGCTCAGGAACAATGGTGATATCATCGATACCAATATCATGCAGAACCCTGGTGACAGGCACGAGACCGGAGCCGTTCAGAGGAGAATAGACCAGCTTCAGCCCCGCGGTTTTACACAGGCCGGGCCGCACAGAGCGGGCCTTAATGGCATCGTACAGCGCCTCCTTGCAGTCATCGCCCACATACTGGATCATCCCGGAGGCAAGGCCATCGGCAAAGGGAATCAGCTTGGCCCCGTTCAGCACATCGGTCTTCTGGATTTCCGCGTAGACCACCGCCGCGGCATCGTCGGTCATCTGGCAGCCGTCCGGGCCGTAGGCCTTATAGCCATTGTACCGGGCGGGGTTGTGGGAAGCGGTGATCATGATGCCTGCGTTGGCCTTGTAGTAACGGGTGGCAAAGCTCAGCGCAGGAACGGGCATCAGCGCATCGTAAATGCGGACGTGGATTCCGTTGGCGGCCAGAACACAGGCGGCCGTCTTTGCGAATACATCGGAGTTGATGCGGCTGTCATAGGAGATGGCCACCAGCTGATTGCCGCCCTGGGTCTTGACCCAGTTGGCCAGCCCCTGGGTGGCCTGACGGACCACATAGATATTCATTCGGTTGGTTCCGGCCCCCAGAACGCCCCGCAGGCCGGCAGTGCCGAACTTCAGCGCTACAGCGAAGCGATCCTTGATCTGCTCGTCGCTGCCTGCAATTTCCTGCAGCTCCTTGGTAAGGGCGGGGTCTTCCAGCTTTGCGGCGGCCCAGCGTTTGTAATCATCCAAATACATCGTTTTCACCTGTCCTTGTTTCAAGTATTCTTTTGCTGTTTTCGCTATATTAACTATAATGCATTTTTGCATCCATGTCAATGTTGCAAAAAAGCCCCGGAAATTCCGGGGCAGCAGGGGAAGAACTTATTCAGCAACGAAGGCGTAGGCAGTGCCTTCCTCTACAGGGGTGGAGTCCACACCGGTCATAGCGTATTCGCCGTTGATGTAGAAGGCCCAGTACTTGCCATCCTTATTGTAGTCCAGGGTGATGCCGTTGACGGTATCCACCATCAGGCCGTACTCACTGTCTGAGCCGGAAACCAGGTTCAGCTCCACGAGAGCAGCGCCAACGGTGTCCTTATCGGTTTTCACAGTGACGGTTACGGTGTTCTTGTCGGGATCGGTAACGGCGAGGGAGAAGGAGGTGCTGCCGGTGCCGTAGGTCTGGCCGTCCACCAGGGCAGCGGCGGTGGGAGCCGTGTCGGCCTTCTTGCCGCAGGCGGCCATGGTAAAGCACATTGCCAGAACCATGATCAGGCAAAGCAGGGCGGAAATAGACTTTTTCATAGAAAAATCTCCTTGTTCATTTGAAAATTTCTCCGAACACCTCGGAAATCCACCGCATTATACCATACGCGTGGGAAAAAGGCAACGTCTATTTTGCAAAGGTTTCGCGGTATTGCAATTTTATAAGGAAATTGGTATAATACTTCAGATATAAAGAAATGGATGTGAAGCCATGTATTCAGACCCCTTTTCCCGGTGTCATCCGGCGGCCAATTTCCTGTATTTTGTGGCAGTGATTGGCTTCGGTGTGGTGATCCAGCACCCGGCCTACGCCATCGCCGGACTGCTGGGCGCAAGCATTTACTATTTGCTGCTGCACGGAAAGCAGGGCCTTTCCATGCTTCGGGCCATGGCAGGGATGCTCCTGCTGATTACGCTTCTGAACCCGCTGATCAATACCCAAGGCGAGCATGTGCTCTTTCAGCTCTTTGGGCGGCCGTATACCCTGGAAGCCATGGTTTACGGCGGTATCCTGGGCATTATCTTTGCCCTGACCATGCTCTGGTTCGGCTGCTACAGCAAGGTTTTGACCAGCGATAAGTTTACGGCCCTGTTTGGCAATCTGATTCCGGCGCTTTCCCTGCTGCTGGTGATGGTGCTGCGGCTGATCCCTGCCTTTACCCGCAAATCCAAGCAGATCGCTACCGCCCGGAGCGCCATCGGAAAGGGGACGAATAACGCGGCATCCAACCGGGAAAAGCTTCGCAGCGGCGTTGGCATTTTGTCGGCGCTGACCGACTGGGCTCTGGAGGGCAGCATCATTACGGCGGACTCCATGCGGGCCCGTGGCTACGGCTGCGCGAAACGAACCAACTTCCATATCTATAAGCTCCGCCGCCAGGACGTGCTTCTGATCGCCTGCATGGCGGCGCTCAGCATGATGGTCCTTTTCTCCGGCGGTATGGAAGCAGAATTTACCCCTTATTTTTATTGTGATTACATTACCATAGGGTTTCCCGCATACTGCGCGCTGCTTTTGATACCCTCTATAATGTATGTGCGGGAGGCAATTGTATGGAACAACTTGAAATTCGGAACCTGAATTTTTCCTATCCGGGTGCCGCGAAGCAATGCCTGAAGGACGTGTCCTTTTCCATTGGAAAGGGGGAGTATGTCCTGCTGTGCGGAAACAGCGGCTGCGGGAAATCAACGCTGCTGCGGCACCTGAAGACCGTGCTTGCCCCTACAGGTCAGCGAACCGGAGAGATTCTCTTTGATGGTGTCCCTTTGGACGAGGTGGACGGGGCCAGACAGGCCTCGGCCATCGGCTTCGTTATGCAGAACCCGGATGATCAGATCGTCACTGACAAGGTGTGGCATGAGCTGGCCTTCGGACTGGAAAATCTGGGTGCGGACCCGGGCACCATTGGCCTTCGGGTTGCGGAAATGGCAAGCTTCTTTGGAATTCAAAGCTGGTATCACCGGGATGTGTCGGAGCTGTCCGGCGGACAGAAGCAGCTTTTGAACCTGGCGTCCATTATGGCGATGCAGCCGGAAATTCTCGTCCTGGACGAGCCCACCGGCCAGTTGGACCCCATTGCCGCGTCGGACTTTCTGAATACCCTGAAGAAAATCAATCAGGAGCTTGGCACCACCGTCCTGATCACTGAGCACCGGGCAGAGGACATTTTCCCGGTGGCAGACCGGGTGCTGGTGATGGAGCACGGCTGCCTGACTGCCAATGCCGGCCCCCGCGAGATTGGCCGGAGCCTCTACGCCGCAAACAGTCCTCTGACCAAAATGCTCCCCGCGCCAATGCGGATTTTTTACGACTGCAGCGCCGGCGGCGAAGCACCCCTGACTGTCCGGGAGGGGCGGAACTGGCTGACCGCCCAATACGCCGCGCATCCGCCCAAAGTCCGGGCCCTGCCCAGGACGGAGGCATCCCTTTCTGCCGAAACGGCCCTGAAGCTGGAGGACGTGTGGCTGCGCTACGAAAAAGCGTCCCCGGATGTGCTGAAGGGGCTGACCTTCTCCGTTCCCAAGGGCTGCCTCTATACCATTGTGGGCGGAAACGGTGCGGGAAAGTCCACCACTCTGCGGACCATCTGCGGCGCGAACCGCCCCTATCGCGGAAAAATTGAGGTTTTCGGGAAGGAAACCCGGAAATATCCCAAAGGCGCGCTGTTCCAGAACTGCCTGTCCGTGCTCCCACAGGACCCCACCAATCTGTTCGTGCGGCAGACCGTTCGGGAAGAACTCCAGGAGATGGACGGGGATCAGAAAGCCCAGAGCCGGGCAGCGGAGCTCTGCGAGATCACCCATCTGCTGGATGCCCACCCCTATGATCTCTCCGGCGGAGAGCAGCAGCGGGTGGCGATGGCAAAGGTCCTGCTGACGAACCCAAAGCTTCTGCTGCTGGACGAGCCCACCAAGGGCCTGGACTGCGGCTTCAAGGGCCGGTTTGCCAAAACGCTGAAGCGGCTGACTGCGGAGGGAATGGCCATCGTCATGGTTTCCCACGATATTGAGTTCTGCGCCGAGAACGCGGATATCGCAGCCATGTTCTTTGACGGGCAGATTATCTCCTCCGGCGCGCCCAGAGAATTTTTCGGCTCCAACAGCTTCTACACCACCTCCTCCAACCGTATGAGCCGCTGCGTGTATGAGAATGCGGTTACGGCAGACAATGTGGTGGAGCTGACAAAGCAGAATCAGGAGATTGGCCGATGAAAAAATCAACGCTTTTTTCGCTGCTGACCATCTTCCTGCTGATTCCTGCCACGCTGTTGTTGGGCAGCCATATCAAAGGCCGCTGGTATTATTTGACCAGCACATTGGTGATCATTGAGATCATGCTGCCGTTCTTCGCGTCCTTCGAGTCCCGGAAGCCCCAGGCCAGGGAGCTGGTGACTTTGGCAGTCATGGCGGCGCTGGCAACGGCTTCCAGAGTGGCCTTCATTTTCTTGCCCTATTTCAAGGCCATTACCGGCATTATTATGATTACCGGCATTGCCTTTGGCCCCCAGGCTGGGTTCCTGACCGGGGCGACTTCCGCCTTTGCCAGCAACTTTTTCTTTGGGCAGGGTCCCTGGACGCCCTGGCAGATGGCGGCTTACGGCTTTGCCGGATTCTGGGCAGGACTTATTTTCCACAGACGGAGAAATCTTTGCAAGCCCTGGATTCTGGGCCTCTTTGGCTTTTTCTCCATCCTGCTGCTGGTTGGCCCTATGCTGGATAGCTGCACCGTGTTTACCGTGCTCTCCAAGCTGACCTGGGCCGGGGCATTGGTAATTTATGGTCAGGGCTTTCCGGTGAACCTGATCCATGGCCTGGGATGCGGGGTGACGCTGATGGTGCTCGCGAAGCCTCTGCTTGCCAAACTGAACCGGCTTCAGCGGAAATACGGCATGATGGATGCGGAGGAGGGACGCACATGAAAAAAGAAAATCTCTTCCTCTCCTCCATCGATCCCAATGCAGGCACCACCGCCCGGAAATATGAGCTCGGCGTGGAAATCGCGGATTACTGCACCGCTATGAATATGGATGCCCTGCTTTCTGAAACGAAGCCCCGGGTGGATGCACAGGTACGGGGTATCCCCCAAACCGTGTTCCATGGCCCCTTTAACGAGCTTTTTCCCTGCGCCATTGACCCACTGGCAAGAGAGCTGGCGCAGAAGCGCTTTTTGCAAGCTGCCACGCTGGCGCAGCACTATGGTTCCGAAAAACTTGTTTTCCACGGCGGCTACCTGCCCCATGTCTATTATTCCTGCTGGTACGTAGAACAGTCCATCCTGTTCTGGAAGGAACTGCTTCAGAAGCTGCCCGGCACCCAGGTTCTCTGCGTGGAAAATGTATTGGAGTCGGAGCCTCAGTGGCTGGCAGATATTGCGGCGGGGGTCGATGATCCCAGGTTCCGGCTGTGCCTGGACGTGGGCCATGCTCATGTGTGTTCCCAGATTCCGGTGGAGCAATGGCTGGATGCCTTCGCACCCTGGATTGGTCATTTTCATATCCATAACAATGACCGCTCCTTTGATACCCACAGCCCCCTGGATCAGGGGACCATTCCCATGAAAGAATTTTTACTGTGTGCCCAGGCACTCTGCCCTCAGGCGAGCTTTACCCTGGAGGTTATGGATGCGGAGCAAAATGTCCGCTGGCTGGCTGCACAGAACCTATTGGAGGAAGACCTATGACTTTGGAAACGCTGATTCAATCCGTCCGCCCCCTGTCCCAGGATGCGATGGCCGCCGCAAAGACCCACCAAGCGGCGCTTGCCAAGCCGCCGGAGAGCCTGGGGCGGCTGGAGGAGCTGTCAATCCAGCTGGCCGGGATTACCGGGAAGGTGCATAACCCTATGGACAAGACCCACCTGCTTGTATTCGCCGCGGACAACGGTGTGGTGGAGGAGGGGGTTTCCAGTGCCCCTCAGTCCGTAACGCTGATGCAGACCATCAACCTGACCCGTGCCAAAACCGGCGCATCGGTGCTGGCAAAGCACTTTGGCTCCGGTATCACAGTCTGCGATGTGGGCGTGAACGCGGTGATTTCGGAACCGAAAGTTCTGAACCGGAAGATTGCCTTTGGAACCCAGAATATTGTCAAGGGCCCTGCCATGACTCGGGAGCAGGCGGAAAAAGCCATCCTGATTGGTGCCGAGCTTGCCATGCAGACCGAGGCGGATGCCATGGGTGTAGGTGAAATGGGCATTGGCAACACCACCACCTCTTCTGCAGTGCTGTCGGTCCTGCTGGGTGTCAGCGTGGAGACCGTTACCGGTCGGGGCGGCGGCATCACGGATGAATCCTTCCGGAAGAAAAAGCAGGTGATTGCCGATGCTATCGCCCTGAACCAGCCGAACCCCAAGGATGCGGTAGATGTGCTGCAAAAGGTGGGCGGCTTTGATCTGGCAGCTATGTGCGGCGCGTTTATCGGCGGCGCTGCCAGCCACCGGCCAATGGTAATCGATGGCTTTATCTCCGTGGTTGCCGCGCTGTGCGCGGTACGGCTGTGCCCCGCGGTGCGGGATTACCTGGTGCCAAGCCATGCCTCCTATGAGATTGGCTATAAGCTTGCCATGGAGGCGCTGAGCCTTCAGCCCATCTTCCTGCTGAATATGCGCCTGGGGGAAGGAAGCGGCTGCCCGCTGGCCTTCCAGGTGCTCAGCGCCGCCTGTGCCATTCTGAATGATATGGCAACCTTTGACCAGGCGGGCATTGACGATGGCTACCTGGAGGAAATCCGGGAAGGGGACAAGTTCACCGTGGAGGGTGCCCAATGATCGCCTTTATCACCGGCGGCGCGAAGAATGGCAAATCCTCCTTAGCCCAGGAGCTGGCAGTGCGGCTGTCCGGCGGTGGGAAGCACTACTATCTTGCCACCATGATTCCATGCGACCAGGAGGATCGGGAGCGGATTGCCCACCATATCGCGGACCGGGACGGCATGGGCTTCGAGACGGTGGAGCAGGGGAGAGACATTGCCGCCTGCCTTACAAAGGCAGATCCCCACGGCACATTTCTTCTGGACAGCGTTACCGCGCTGCTGCTCAATGAGCTCTACCCGGACCCTTCCACCTGGAAGCTGGACCCCACCGCGCCGGAGCGCTGCGAAGCGGGCCTCCGAGAGCTCTGCGGGAAGGCGGCAAACATCGTCCTGGTCAGCGACTATATCTATTCCGACGCTGCCAGGTATGACCCGGAAACGGAAATTTACCGAAAAGGGCTGGCCCGTCTGGATCGCTGCCTGGCGGGGCTGGCGGACACCGTAATTGAGGTATCCGCCGGAAATCTGATTTTTCACAAGGGAGGGCTGCCCCAATGAAACAGTTTATACATGCGTTTTTTATGTGCCAATCCATGTTCTGCGCCATTCCCTGCCCCTGCAAGGTCTGGGACGAGGACGCAAGGGATAAGCTCCTCTGGTGCCTGCCGTTGGTGGGGCTGGAAATTGGGCTTCTCTGGTGGGCTCTGGGGCTGCTGTGCCGCTATTTTGGCTTTACCCAGGCGGTGACGGCCATGGCTTTGTGCGGTGTTCCCTTCTTTGCCACCGGCTTTCTGCACCTGGACGGGTTTATGGATGTGACGGATGCCGTGAAATCCTGCCGGGATTTAACCCGCCGCCGGGAAATCCTGAAGGATTCCCATGTGGGCTCCTTTGCGGTGATCGGCTGTGTGCTGCTGATTTTGGCCCAGTTTGCTTTCTGTGTTTCCTTCAACGGAAAGACGGATCTTCGTGTGCTTATTGTCATTCCTGTTGTGAGCCGCTGCGGCAGCGCATTGGCTGTCAACTGCCTGCCGAAAATGTCCACCAGCCAATACGCCGAGAAAAAGGTCTGCAGGGAGGATATCCTGATTCCCTGCCTGTTTTTGGCGGCGGCATTGGCGTTTGCGTTTTTTCTGCGCTTTCGCTGTTTCTTAGTCCTTCTGGTGGAGGCGGCGGCTTATGGGCTTGCTCTGCGCCGGGGGTACAAATCCCTGGAGGGCATGAACGGGGATATCTCCGGCTATGCCCTGACCATTTCGGAGCTGGCGGCACTGGGTGCCCTGGCAATCCTGTAAGGAGGCAGCTATGGAACTGATTATCGGCGGCGCTTACCAAGGAAAGCGCGCATTCGCCCAGGAGCAGCTGGGCATCCCGGAGACGGAGATTTTTACCTGCGAGGGGACTGCCATTGATTTTTCCAAAAAGTGCATTGATAAATTGGAGGAGTATGTACTTGCCTGCATTCGCGGGGGAGTCGACCCGCTGGAACAGCTGAAGCAGGCCGACCTGGAGGACAAGGTGATCATCTGTATGGATATGTTCTGCGGTGTCGTGCCCATTGACGCGGAAATGCGCCTGTGGCGGCACACCACAGGCCTTGTATGTCAGTATCTTGCAAAGCGGGCATCTGCCGTCCATCGGATTTTCTGCGGTTTGGAGCAGCGGCTGAAATGAGAAATATCTATTTCATTCGCCATGGGAAAACCCAGGCCAATTTGGAGCACCGCTACTGCGGCTCCACGGACCTGCCCCTTTCCGATGCGGGCATTGCGGAGCTGAAGCAGCTGCACTATGAAATTCCCAACGCACGCTTCTTTACCTCCGGGATGTTGCGCACCGAGCAGACCCTGGCGCTCCTTTTTGGCCCGGTGCCCCACACGCCGATTCCCGATTTCCGGGAGGTGGACTTTGGCATGTTTGAAATGCACACCTACGAAGAGCTGGAGGAGAACCTGGATTATCTCGCCTGGATTACCGGCGACAATATGGCAAACATCCCGCCGGAAGGGGAGAGCGGCAATCAGATGACGGCACGGGTACTGTCCGCTTTGGCGGCGCTGCCGGAGGAGAACACGGTTCTGGTTACCCACGGCGGCGTGATCGCGGCCATTATGGAGCATTTGTTCCCGGAAGAGCAGAAAAACCGCTACCAGTGGCAGCCACAGCCGGGTCACGGCTACCATATCTTTGGCAATCAATATGAAGCCATTCCAAATCCCGGAAAAAAAGATTGACAAAACGGGAATAAGAGGATATAATAGCCTGGCACTTGCGAGAGTGTTGGAATGGTAGACAAGCACGTTTGAGGTGCGTGTGGTTATGCCGTGGGGGTTCGAGTCCCCTCTCTCGCACCAAAATAAAAGAGGAGCCTGCGGGCTCCTCTTTTATTTTGGTATCGGATTGGGACTCGAACCCATCTAAATGCAATGGCCCGGTGGGCCATTGCCAAACGCCGGCTGGACGGCGTTTGCTCCTTAATGTATTCGAGTTCCCTCTCTCGCAAAAAAACCGGAAGCCTACCGGATTCTTTGCCTCAACCCCATTTCAATGCGATTCTATGCATTCAAACAGCCAACGCAAAGAATCTTTGCGTGACTTTTTGCCGCGTTTGTGCTATCCTGGTGCAAAAGGAGGGAGCCCAAATGCGTGATATTGGAAAGAACATCCGTCTGGCACGGGAACGGAAGGGCTATAGCCAGGAGCAGCTGGCAGAGTTGCTTTTCGTGACGCGGCAGACTGTATCCAATTATGAAACCGGACGGTCCCGACCGGATGTGGAGTGCCTGGTGCGGCTGGCCCAGCTGTTGGATGTTGAGGTCACTGAGCTGATTTACGGGCCGGAGCCAAAGATGGCCAACCAAGCCTGGACACTCTGGGTTCGGCTGGGTGTCAGCGCTGCGCTGCTTGGTATTTTTCTCTGGCTGACCCCTTTTGCCGCGAACTGCGCGCGGATGTACTATAACATGATTCCAAACTGGATTCGCCTGCTGGTTCTTGCGCCCTGCCTGTGCTTTTCTGTAGGCCAGCTGTGTATGGATTTGCTGAAACGAATCTGGAAGCCGAAGCCCCTCCGGATTGCCAAATGGCTGCGTATTCTCTGTATTTCGTGGGTAATCCTCTATCTGGTCTGCACCGTTACCGTGTTTTCCCATATGTTATACCCGGATTTGCCAATCCCCCATGGGTTCTGGAACTTTGCCCATCATCTGCTGGGCATGGCTGTTCGGCATCCCTTCCCCTTTAACCATCTGATTATAACCTTTTTTGCGGGTGTTGGGCTTGTCCTTGCGGAGGTTGGAAAAGAGGGGGAACGGGTTTCCTCATCCTGAAAACGGAACGCCTTGCCTATTTGGGAAAACTATGGTATACTGAATCAAAAAATGAGTGAGGCATCCCTATGATTCGATTTTTTGTCCCGCTGGAGGCGCTGACTGGCACGCAGTATCAGCTTACTGGTGAAAACGCCAAGCACGCCAAGGTTCTGCGATTAAAACCAGGGGAGAGCGTGCTCCTGTGTGATGGAACCGGTACGGAATCACTCTGTACGGTTCTGGACCCGGATGCACTGACGCTGGAGCTGGGGGAAACCCGGCAGGCTGCTTCTGAGGCCTGCGTGAAGGTCAGCGTCTATATGGCCTTCCCGAAAGCGGATAAGCTGGAGCGTGTCATCCAGAAAGCCACGGAGCTGGGCGCGGTGGAGATCATCGCGTTCCCGTCGGAGCGCTGCGTGTCCCGCCCTGACGAAAAGAGCATCCAAAAGAAGCTGGAACGCTGGCAGAAAATCGCCGCCTCTGCCGCCGAGCAGTCCGGCAGGGGTGTGATCCCCAGAGTGCTGGTGCTGGGCGCCTATCAGGAGGCACTGATCCGCGCCGCACAGGCGGACCGGGCGCTGCTTTTCTATGAGCATGAGGACACGGTTACCCTGCATCAGGCCTTGGAAAATGGTCCCTGGCATTCTGTCAGCCTGCTGACAGGTCCGGAGGGCGGCCTGGAGGAGCGGGAAGTGCAGCGGGCTCTGGATGCCGGGCTTACCGTCTGCACCCTTGGCCGAAGGATTCTTCGCTGCGAGACGGCCCCGCTGTGCGCACTGTCCGCGGTTATGTACGCGGCGGGGGAGTATTGAACCACATAAATGGGAACGGGTGTGCTGCCATTTTCGCAGTACACCCGTCTATCTTATTCAGCTAAGAGCCGCAGGTTCCCGGAAACGGTCTCCACACGAATCTGGCATTCCCCATTTCCGCTGCGGTATCGCCCTTCCTTTTCCATGGTCAATGCCTGATCTGCCTGTATTTTCCCACTGACGGTATCCCAATTCAGCTGGAACCCGGCTGTCTCCGATAGTGTTACATTCAGATTTCCGGACATGGAGTCCATCTGGATGCTTTGCGGGGTTCCTGTAATCCTCGCCGTGCAGGTGCCGGAAACGGTCTCGGTTTTTAGGTTGCGGGCCGTACCGGAGAAGCCAATCTCGCCGGAGATCGTTTGCAGATCGGCTGTCTCCAGGTTCAGATTTACCGCCTGGATTCCGCCGGAAACGGTCTCAATATCCAGTTCCTTTGCATCCATCCCGTCCAACTGCACCGGAGCGGAAACGGAGGTGATGTAGATTTTCTCTCCGATCCACCCTTTCGGAATCGTGACCGTCAGATTTTTGCGCTTGCTGACCCCAAATAGCGTGTTGACGCTGGCAGGATAGGAAATCGACAGCTTACCGCCGCTGAGCCGGGAAACGGTGGGGATACCGGTGTTCCCGGATACCGTGTAGCGGATTTCCTCTCCGCTGCCGCTTTGGAGTTCCACCAGCCCCGCGGTCCAGTCAATGGATAGCTCCTGGACGCTGTCTGCGTCAAAGCTCCCGCTTTCCGCCTGCGTGCCGCCGGATTCCTCTGTGATATTTCCAATGGCCAGAGGCACCCAAAGCCGCGTACTGAAAATTCCTGCCGCCAAGATGCCGCACAGCACTAGCAGGATCACCGCCTGGACAATGGTTTTGGAGATGGATTTTCCATTGTTTTCTCCCGATACCGCATCTGTAATCGCGCTGATCAGCTGATTCACCACGCCGATAATTGGGAAGATGATCCAGCTGATGCTCCAAGCCCCGGTAGAAAAGCTGACCAACAGATAAACGATTGTGCCGATGGACCAGACCAGGGAGGCGATTTGTTTCCTTACCGGGTCCTCCTGCTTTTTCGCGGATTCCTGTCTGCGCATAGGCCCTTCTCTTTGCCCCTTTTTCGCCACAATCTGCATGGCAACGCCTATGGCAACCATTCCCAGCAGACAGCACAGTCCCAGCTCGTTCTGGAACAGGAACAGGGGAACCGGGCAGAGGATGTACAGGGCGATGGCAACCGCGTTGATGACGGACCGGGTTCCGGTGGAGAGCGGGTCACGCTCGTCCAAAGTGTCCATCATTTTCCCGGCCATAACCTGGATCGCAACGCCGCAGGCGACCATTCCCAGCAGGCAGCACAGCCCCAGTGCATTCTCGAACAAAAACAGGGGGACAGGGGAGAGAATGTACAGCGCCACCGCCACCGCGTCACAGATGCGCTTGCCCATGGAAACATAGGCAGTTTGGGGTATTTCGACAGAGGGAGCGGACTCCTGCTGATTTCCCAGAAGTGTCTCAATATCCCCGATTCCGGCCACCGCCTGCCGATAAGCCTCCTCCGGTGTTTTGCCCTGTGCGATCAGATCATCATATCGATCCAGGGTATTTTGCAGGATTTCCTGCTGCATCTCCTCTGTGCCCGTGGTGCCTGCAAACAGCAGCTCTACATAGTTTCTTAATTTTTCCCTCATTTTGGCATCTTTCCTTCCAACAGTCGATCCATAATTTCCTTGGTTTCCAACCATTCCAGCTGCAGCCGATGGCAGGCCTCCCGCCCTTCGGGGGTGATGGAGTAGTACCGCCGCCGCGCGCCGCTGCCCTGATCGCCCCAGTAGGAGCGGATATAATCCAGCTCCTCCAGCCGCTTGAAGGCGGTATAGAGCGTGGCCTCCTTCAGTTCAAATTTTCCGCCGGTCATGGTGGAGATGGTTTTATTGATTTCGTATCCGTAGCTGTCTGATTGCAGCAGACGGGCCAGGATAATCGCGTCTGTGTGCCCTCGGATCAAATCTCCGGCAATGGACATCTCCCGCACCACCTTTCTTGCAGCAATTTTATCACGATATACCTCACCTGTCAAGGTATTTCACATATATGAGATAGGGCGTACCACCAATGCAGTACGCCCTTTTATTTTCGTCCCGCAGGGACACCATATCCACCCCAAAGGGGTGATTTTGTTCAATCCTCGATTGGATTTCACCTGTCGAAAGACAGATTTCACCCAGCCCCAGGCTGGATTTCACTGTGTACGAATGGACACGCATCACTTGTGGTATCGGCTCCCGGCCTGGATGGCTTCGGCCCGGTAGAGCTGCTCCAGCACCATGATTCTTGCAAGGTGGTGGGGAAAGGTCATGGGGCCCATAGAGAGCCGAAAGCCTGCCCGGTCCTTTACGCGCTGCGCCATTCCGAAGGAGGAGCCGATGAGAAAGCAGGCGCTGCTCTTCCCGGAAAGCTTTACAGAGGCCAGCTTTTCGGCAAAGGCTTCGCTGCTTAGGGTTTTCCCCTCCGGGGTGAATACACAGAACCAGGCACCCTTTGGGATTCTGGAAAGAATATCCTCTGCCTCTTTTTCCAGCCCTGCCGTGATCTCAGCGGCGCTTGGATTTTCCGGCAGACGGTATTCCGGCAGCTCCAGCAGCGTAAACCGGCAGTAACCGGACAGACGCTTGGCGTATTCCTGCGCGGCGGAAATATAGAATTTTTCCTTCAGCTTTCCCATGGTGATCAGGGTAATTTCAAACATTTTTCTGCCCCCTTTGTTTTTCTTATCATATCATACTCCCAAAACGAAGGCAATAGCGTATCCTTTTTGAAAATGGGGGAAAGCTTCCTACAGGAGGAATGTTTATGAAAAAGAAGCCGAAGCTGCCGGAATTTCCGCCGCTGTTTCTGCCCCCGGAGGGCGGCCTTTCCGGGTCCATCCAGACAGATCCCCAGGGCAGCTATACAGGCCTGCCCGAACAGCCCCTGGAAGAACCTGTTCAGGATGTGGATGATCTTTAAACCCCTTTGTATTTTCGCCGGGTCGCCATACCGCCCCGGATATGCCGCTGCTCTTTGTTGCGGTCCAGAACCACCCGAGCCTGCAAATAGAGCGGATAATGGTTTTTCCGAAGCCGCTGGGTCAGATCCTTGTGTACAGTCGATTTCGATATGCCGAAATGCTGGGCGGCAGCCCGCACGGTAGCTCCTGTTTCGATCAGGTAGACGGCCAGGTCACAGGCTCGTTTCTCCATGTCTTCTTTCACGGCGCTCCCCTCCGATGGCTTTGTCAGATCCTTCGGACCCTCTTTCCAAAGATATTCCGGGAACTTCCGGGATATGTCAAACTTGACAGGGGCGTAGAAACGCTCTAAAATAGGGGAAAAGAAACGAGGTGTCTGAAATGATTTATTTCAACAATGATTACAGTGAGGGCTGCCATCCGAAAATTCTGGAGGCCATGGCACGCACCAATTTCGAGCAGACCCCCGGCTACGGCATGGATTCCCACTGTGCCCGGGCCGCGGAAAAAATCCGTCGGCTCTGCAAGGATGAAACACTGGCCGTCCATTTCCTGGTAGGCGGAACCCAGACCAATCTGACGGTGATTGCGGCGGCGCTGCGGCCCCATCAGGGGGTCATCGGCGCGGAAACCGCCCATATCAATGTCCACGAAACCGGTGCCATTGAAGCTACCGGACACAAGGTGCTGTGGCTTCCCGGTTCGGAAGGGAAGATCACGGCCAAGCAGGTCCGCACAGCGGTTCTGGCCCATCGGGCGGATGAGAGCTTTGAGCACACGGTACAGCCGAAAATGGTCTATCTCTCCAATCCCACAGAGCTTGGCACCTTGTATTCCCGGCGTGAGCTGGAAGAGCTGTCCTGCGTCTGCCGGGAGCTGGGGCTCTACCTGTTTGTAGATGGGGCCCGGCTGGGCTATGGACTGGAGGCTGCTGGGAACGACGTAACCATGGCCGACCTGGCCCGGCTGTGTGATGTGTTTTACATCGGCGGAACCAAGGTTGGCGCACTGTTCGGGGAGGCGGTTGTCATTGCCAACAACGCGCTGAAGGAGGATTTCCGCTATCTCATCAAGCAGCATGGCGGGATGCTGGCAAAGGGCAGACTGCTGGGCATCCAGTTTGAAACACTGTTTGAAGATGACCTCTATTTCAGCATTTCCCGGCATGCCGATGCCATGGCGGATCAGATTCGTGCCTGCCTGCGTGCCTGCCAGGTTCCCATGCTGGTTCCGGGTGTGACCAATCAGATTTTCCCCATTCTGCCGGACCAGGTGCTTTCGGAGCTGGCGAAGACCTATGTCTTCTCGGAACAGTGCCGCGTGGATGACACCCATCGTGCCGTGCGTTTCTGCACCAGCTGGGCGACCAGACAGGAAAATGTAGATTCCCTCTGCGCGGATCTGGAGAAAATTCTGAAGGAAAAAAGCATTTAAGATTATTCGTTCAGCCGGAAGGTGTAAGGCCTTCCGGCTGACTTTTTTGTCAATCAAATTATGAGACAAATATCAAATAAATATTATAATGTAAATGCAAAAAGAAACAAAATGTAATCCTATCTATTGCATTTTCTTGCTGTTTTTGGTATACTCTTGTGAGAAAAACCAATTTCCGGAAAGGAATGGAGTTTTATGGCGGATAAGGAACTGCGGCATATGAGCCGCGGAGAATTGGTTGAAATTATTTATGAGCTGAAGCGGCGGGAAACCGAGCTCCAGGAGTCGAACCAGGCTCTGAAGGATCAGCTTGCGGACAGATCTCTGCACATCGAGCAGGCGGGCTCCATTGCGGAGGCGGCAATGGAGCTCAATCAGGTTTTCACAGCGGCCCAGGCCGCGGCGGATCAGTATTTGGAATCCGTCCGCCTCAGCTGCGGCAGCGCGGAAGCAATGTCGGAGAAAATCCTTGCGGATGCCCGCAGCCAGGCAGAGACCATTGTATCGGAAGCGCATGCCAAAGCAGCGGAGATCACCTCCGCAGCTGAGCAGACCTGCCGCCAGGTGGAGGCCGAGTGTACGGCCCTGAAGCAAAAAACAGAAGAGGAAACCCGCGCCCGGTGGGATTCCTTTGAAAAGAAGGTCGGGGAGCTTTTCCTAAGCTATCGCGGCAGTGAGCCCGCGGAAGAGGTGCACCGGTAATGGCTTCCCCGCAGATTCCATCCCTGGAGGAAATCTCGCAGGAGCGCCACCGCATTGCCCGCAAACAGCGTTTCCGGCAGATATTGGGGAGTACAGTCGGAATTTTGATTGTTGTTGCCGCCGCGGCAGCCATTCTCGCGACCCTGTTCCTGCCGGTTTTGCGGGTTTCCGGTGACAGTATGAGTCCTGCCCTGGAGGATGGGGATATTTTGCTGCTTTGGAAGACGGACCGACTGAAAACCGGCGACCTGATCGGTTTTTCCTGGCAGAATAAGCTGCTGTTAAAGCGGGTCGTGGCCTTCCCGGGAGATGTTGTGTCGATGGATGCCCAGGGCAATGTCAGTGTCAATGGAGAACTCCTGGAGGAGCCCTATGTAGACGAAAAAGCTTTGGGGGAATGCAGCATCGAATTTCCCTATCAGGTGCCGGAGAGCCACTATTTTGTGCTGGGTGACCACCGGGCGACTTCCATCGACAGCCGCAGCACCGTCATAGGCTGCGTTGCCCAGGAGCAGGTCATCGGAAAAGTCCTCCTGAAAATTTGGCCCCTGGCTATCCAATGGACCGACATCCTTCCCAGATAGGAGGTTCCCTATGAAGGATATCACCCAAGAAAAACTGGAAGAAAGCCGCGTCAGGCACCGCCGCACCAGGCAATTTCTGACGGGGCTTGTTGTGCTGTCCGCCGTGACGGTGTGCGCTGTCTTCTGGCAGCTGCACCAGACCGGGATTTCCGCAACCTCTGACGCCATCTGCGGGATAGAGGAGCATACCCATAGCGAAGCGTGCTTTGAGGAAAGATATCTCTGCGGCATGGAGGAGGGCCAGCCGGAATACACCGGCCATGTCCACGGACCGGAATGCTATGAGGAAACCCCGCATCTTCTATGCGCGGAAGAAGTCCATACCCATGATGAAAGCTGCTACCAGGAGGAATCCCATCTGACCTGCCAGCAGGAGCCCCATGCGCATGCGAAAGACTGCTATGAAGAGGATGGCAGTCTGACTTGTACGCTGGAGGCGCATACCCACACGGAGGATTGCTATACAGCGGAAAACACTTTGATCTGCACCCGGCAGATCCACGAGCATACCGATGACTGCTGGGAGCAGGAAACGGTTCTGATCTGTACGGAGGAGACCCAGGAACCGGCGGCCCACGCCCATACCGATTCCTGCCGGGAATCGGTTTTGGTGTGTACTCTGCCGGAGCACACCCACAGCGAAAGCTGCCTGGTGGACTTGAACGCCGATGTGGAAACCGCCGAACAGTGGCAGGAGAATGCGGGCTGCCCCGGTACAGGGATCTGGAGCTCCGACCTCGCCGCCGTAGCTGCCGCCCAGCTGGGCTATACGGAAAGCAGCCGGAACTTTACGGTGGACGCGGACGGCGTCCGCCATGGCTATACCCGCTATGGCGCTGCCTACGGGGACCCCTATGGGCCCTGGGATGGGATGTTCCTGGCCTACTGCCTGCGGTACGGCGGTGTGCCGGAATATGTAGCGCCCCAGCGTGCCGGCATTTCCGCCATGCTGGCGGAATGCGCCGGTTCCGCCTGGCTGTGGCAGGGCAGCGCGGAGGACGCGCAGCCGGGAGATATTGTATTCTTTGACGGCACCGGCGGCATTGTCTGTGACGGCGGGGAAACGCTGCGCGTGATCTGCGGAGATGTCTCTGGCACCGTGGCTGTGCAGTCTGTTGCGGCGCAGAGTGTTCATCACTGGATTGATGTGACCGATGCCTGCAAGACCTACACGGCATCGGCAGACGCTGCGGAACCCACGCAGGAGCAGGCAGAGTCGGCAGACCCAACAGAGACTCCAGATGCCGGTCAGGGAGATAACGAGGAAGGCTCCGAGGACGGGGAGGGTTCTCTGCTTCCGCCTGCCGCAAGTGCTGAGACAGAAGAGGGCAAGGAGCTGCCGAAGACAGAGGAGCAGGAATCCAACGAACAAACGGATGACGCTGACCCCATTGATCTGACTGTCAACAACCGAATCCTGCTGGAAAAATTGGGTGTGGCCCGGGGGGATGGAACATATCAGGATATTGCACCCGGAACGGTTGTGACGGAAGGAGCCTCTATTCGGTTCTACTTTGAGTACAGCTTTTCTTCGGAAGGGAATTCCAGCATGCAGGCGGTTTACAGTCCCATTCCCCAGGGCTTCCACGCAGCCATGGCCGCCGCCGGTGATATTTACAACCGAAACAATGTGAAAACCGGTACTTACGCTATTGAGGGGGATACCCTGCGCTTTTCCTATACCGAAGGAATCTGGAATTCCAAAGGCTCCATTCAGGGCGGCTTCTATTTGTATGGAACCGTGGGAAGGACCGGAACGGATGATCAGCAGGATCTTGAATTCCCGGGGTTCGGCAATTTGGTTGTAAAGAAATTGGACATGGATCTGACTGTCCAAAAGAAATACGGAAAAATCACCGCGGATGGCGAAGGAAACTGCTATTATGAAAATGTCATAACCTGTTCCTCCGCCAGCGGAACCGAGGGAAACCCAATCACACTGAAGGACAGCTTAAACGACCCAGGAAATCAATCTGGATTTGAAATTCTCCGCGGGATTTACGATGAAGATGTGGATATCCGGATTACGAAGAACGGTCAGTCCTATTCGCTGCAGCCTGGACAATACGCGCTCAATCAGGATGATCCGGAAAATCCGTATTTTGTTCTGGAGGAATTGCCGGCGCTGGAGGCAGGAGAAAAATACGAGATCCGCTACCGTGTAAAGATCCCTCCGAAATCCTTCGACAGCATCACTGGATGGTCCCGGCTGTATAATACGGCCAGGGGCTATGTTGACGGCGCATTGCTTGGTCAGTCAACGGCATATTCCACGTTCCCAGCCAATATGGAACTGAAAAAGAACTGGTCCTATGACAGCACGACCGGCCGGATTGCCTGGACGATTTCCGTCCGGAATCCTCTGGGAGGGAATGCGTATGCTTTGGCGGGCTATAAGATCTCTGACCCTGGAATTCAGGGATTGAATGTAATCGGTGATATCACGCTTTATGGCGGCGAGGTCAAGGCCGGAAGGGAACTGGCGGCGATTTCTCCGGCGGACTTCCTGCAAAACGGGTACACCTTCCCGGCATTGCTTCCGACCTACCAATATTATTATTTCCGGTTTGAGACAGAGGTTCCGGCAGGCGACGGCAATCCATCAATCCCCAATACAGTATATATGGATCGCGGCAATCAGCACCTTCAGGCCGGCACAACAGCTGTTATCGACGCCGATCAATGGGGGCTGGTAAAACGATCCCAGGGCGCCGTTGTCAATGGCACGGCCTATTGGACGATTTCCGCGGTAAACTCCACTGGCGCTTTGAAATTTACGCTGCGGGATGAAATCCTGAATGCCGTAGAGGGCGGCAGCGAATTCCCGGACAGCCACTACGCGCTTGCCTCGGAACTGCAATACTGTCTGACCCATAACGGATTGCAGCTGCTGATGGTGGACGGCACGACCCAAAATTATCAGGCGCTGGACGAAGTCCACTACTATGACGGTGACGGAAATTCTGTATCTCCGGACGACACGGCAACCCATGTGCGGAGCTTTGAATTTGTGTTCCGGTCACAGGGAGTTCCGGTGAAAGCCATTACCTTTACCGGCTACCCAACCCACGCGGAGACATCCCAGGTTGGATTGGGACACACCTATACCTACGTCAATCGGGCGCAGATCAACAACAGCGGCTTTTCCTCGGACAATACGACCTACCACAATACCGGTGTGCTGGATAAAATGGTATCCACGGACGGCGTTACTTTCGGAAAAGACGTCACCGTAAATTACCCCAGCCGTGCAAACGGAAGCGTTACTGTAACCTACCGCGTGGAACTGCATACCTCTGAGGGGGAAAGCGGAGAGCTCAGAGTGCAGGATCAGCTTCCTACAGGATGCGGCTTTCAGCCAGGGTCGGTGCGTCTGTTTGTAGAGGATGTCAGCACATCGGATGGTGCGCCGGGAACCATCTCCACGGATTATGACGCGCAGGCACACACGGTGACCTTCCGAATTGCCGGCTACAATCCAGATGGGACTGCCCACAAGCTGTCTGTACTTTACAGTGTGACCATCTGTCCATCCACGGATGCCCGCTGGAATGACCTGTCCCTTGGCTCTATGGAGTATAAAAATACCATTACCTGGGGGGAGCATACCTCATCCGCGAAAGCGACCATGCAGCGTGAGGTAAAAGTCTTGGATAAAAGGGTAGAGCCGAAAGCCGATCAACAGGTGCAATACACAGTCTACATCAATCTGGAAAACAAATTTTTCTGTGACGCGGCCAGCGGCCAGATTCAGGAGTATCTGGTTTTGGAGGATAAGCTGGATCTGCCCCCAAATGTGACGCTCAGCGATCTGAACGCGGTACTGCTGTCGGATACGATCAAACTGTATTATTACGACTACGATTCCACATCCAATCAGGTCCACTACAGCGTTGAGGTTCCCAGGCAGCTATACAAAATCGAAAAGGACCCAAGCTGTTTTCTGAAGCTTTCTGTGCCAAACGGTACGGCCATGGTGCTTCAGTATACCTGCAGTATGCAGACAACGATTCAGGACCTGCAGATCACCAACAGCATTTCTCTGGTAGGACAGAATTACAAAGCCACATCGAACCAATACTCTGTTCAAAACAGTGTGGCAGTTGCCTTCAGTACGGAGCTGAGCCTGCATAAGGTAGACAGCTTCAGCAGGTTCCCGCTGGCCGATGCTGTCTTCGAAATTGAGAGATACGACAAAGACAAGAATGCTTGGGTTCACCACCTGTATCCGGAAGAGGAAGCGGACAATACCGGTGTATTCCGAATCGGCATCTCTGTGATCGACGATGGAAAATCCCTCCAGCCAGACACGCTGTACCGTATTCTGGAGAAGAAGGCACCCTCCGGCTACAAGCTGGACAAGAATCCACGCTATGTTCTGTTCTACAGCAGCAGTTTTGACGATGGACTTCTGAAGGCGGCAGGCATGACCAAAACCCAGGCAGAAGGAAAGCTCGGTGAAGCTACTGTCCGCCGGGACGAAATCACTGGCAGCGGCAGCCATGATGCCCTGGATATGGACATTGAAAACCAGCCGGAAAAGCTGACCATTCAAAAGCTCTGGCTGGACCCCAACAACCGTCCCTTTGATACAGCCCCAATAGACGAGCCCATCACCGTCCAGCTTAAGCGGCGGACCGATCAGCCGCAGGACCCGGTTGTCAGGACAATCCAGCTGGGACCGGACAACGATTGGACGGCATCCTTTGACCTCGGAGACGGAGAGAACCGTCTCCCGGCTGTGGACGAGACGGGGAATCCGTGCCTGTACTATGTGGAGGAGCAGGCGCTTCAGCCCAATTGGAAGGTCAGCTATACCAATAACGGCGGCATTCAGACCGGAACGATTGTCATTCAAAACCGTGTATACGCGTATGAGCTCCCGAAGACAGGAGGAGTGGGTACCGGCAGGCTCTATGGGCTGGGCCTGTGCCTTGCCTGCATTTCCATCGGAGGCCTGCTTTACACACATCAAAAACGGAGGAATGAAAAATGAGAAAGCAGCATGGAATTTCCTGGCTATTGGTTGGATTGTTTTGTCTGGCCATGGTTTTCCCGGCGTTTGCGGATGAAAACTCCACATATTCCGTAACCGTCAACAATGCGTCTGCCGGGTGCACCTATACTCTGTATAAGCTCGCGGACCTGAACTATTGGCAGGATGCAACCAAGTACCACTATACTGTCTGCACGGAATGGGTCAATTTCTTCAACGGAAATACCAGTATTGAAATGCTGGCACCAAACACGGCGAATCCGGATACCCAATATCCAAATTGGAAGAATGTAACCATCGGAAATGATGGAAAACCAATCTATAATGCAAGTGAGGTGCGTGCGTTTGCGCAGTCTGCCTTGAACTATGCGTTGAACAACCATGTGACGTCCTTTTCTTCCGAGGCGGCACAGAACGTCCCCTACTCCATATCAGGCCTGACGCCTGGATACTATCTTCTCAGTAGCTCAAAGGGAAATCTTCTCACGCTCTTTACCGTAGAAAACCAGAATGTCACCGTCGATGACAAAAACGAAGTCCCGACGGTTGAAAAAAAGGTGTTTTCGGATGCAGCCTATACGGCAGATTCTGACGGTAACAAAATCAGCACCGCGTCCATCGGAGATACGCTGTATTTCCGCTCGGTCATTACCGTTGGTGCCGGTACGACCGGCTATGTATTCCACGATGCCCCGGAGGAGGGGATAACCCTGAATCTGCAAACCCTGAGGATTCAGGGGCTGCTGAGCAATGGTACTTACGAATACGCAGGCGTAGGAACCTATGGTCTGAACACAGCGCCGAACCACACCTGCACCTCACTGACAAGCCCATGCGCCTTCCATATTGATTTTGAAGATTCGTATATCGACACGGTTTCTGAAATTGTCATTACCTACGAAGGAACATTAAACAAAAAAGCAAAGGTTGTTGGTGTGGCTGGAAGCGAGGAAAACAAAAATTCCGTGGTGCTGGCTTACAACAACGGTACGGATACGTCCTACACCAATACAAAGACATATGGTTTCGACCTTATCAAGCAGAACGTGTCCGGAGAGATTCTTTCCGGTGCAGAGTTCAAGCTGTATGACAGCGCGACTGGCGGAAATGAAATCCGGTTGACGCTTGATGCTGAAAAAGGGTATTATCGCCCGGCGTATGGCACGGAAACGCCTGTGGGCGCGATTGTAACAACGGATCAGCCCATCCGGGTTGTAGGCCTGAACAATGGAACCTACTATCTGGAAGAAACCCAGGCACCGGCACATTACAATCAACTGGAAGCCCGCCATCCAATTACCATCAATGAAGCAAGCATTTTCAAAATTGCGGGGAACAGCACAAGCGGTGTCCCTGTACTGAATCAGATGGGCGTCCAGCTTCCCTCAACCGGCGGTATGGGTACGACACTGTTTTACTTGATTGGCGGTGCTCTCGTGGCTGCCGCTCTGGTTCTGCTGATCGCGAAGAAGCGGATGGAGCATGAGAGCTGATTCTCCGCGCCCTATGAAGAAACATCTGACTACGGTGCTCCTGGTTTTGGTACTGCTGCTGGGCGTGGGGATCATGCTCTATCCCAGCGTCAGCGATGCTATTAATCGCGCCCATCAAACGAAAGTTTTGGACAATTACGTTCAGGCTGCATCCGAACTGACAGAAGAGGCCAATGAGCAGATCCTGAACCAGGCGCGGGAATACAATGATGCCCTTCGTTCGGCAGAAGATCCCCTGTTCCATCCAGAGGATTTCCCGGACTACGATGCACTTTTGAACCCGGACGGCGTTGGTGTTATGGGCTATGTGTCCATTCCAAAGATTCGAGTGACCCTGCCGATTTACCACGGAACAGAGGATGCGGTTCTACAAAAAGGCGCCGGACACCTGATCGGTTCCAGCCTTCCCATCGGCGGACCGGGAACCCATGCGGTGCTTTCGGCCCACCGGGGCCTGCCCAGCGCAATGCTGTTTACCGATCTGGATAAGCTGGAGGCAGGGGATACCTTTCAGATCTGCGTTTTGAATCAGGTGCTCAATTATCAGGTGGACAGGATTTCCATTGTTCTGCCGATTGAAACAGAAGAACTGCGAATTGGTCCGGACGCGGATTATGTTACGCTGATGACCTGCACGCCCTACGGCATCAACTCCCATCGGCTCCTGGTTCGGGGCAGACGGATTGAGAGCAGCCAGCGAAGAATTATTGTTTCCTCGGATGCATACCGGGTGGACCCAATTCTGATCGCTGCCATCCTGTTTGTGCCAATGCTGCTTGTTCTGCTGCTGATTCCCAAAGGAAGGAGAAAACACCGGAATGCATAAAAAAAGAAAAGGCGCAGCGCTTCTGCTTGTGCTGGTGCTGACTTGCGGCAGCTTCTTTCTCACCGCATCTGCATTGAGTGCGGTCCCCGTGGATATAACACGAACCGGAACCCTGGGGATTCGCATTTTGGATGGGAATGGGAAAGCTGTCCCCGGCGGGGAATTACAGCTTTACCAGGTTGCCCGGCTGTCACTCTCCGATGGGGATATGGTTTATAGCAGAGTCAATGGCTTTGAAAACAGTACCGTTTCCATGGATGCATTCCTGAAAACAGGAACCGGGGCCCAGAAGCTGGCAAAAGAATTGGTGAAAGATCTGCCACGCAATGCCAAATTTGTTTCCCAAAAGCTGGATGACAGGGGAGCGGCCGCCTTTTCGCAATTGGAGCTGGGCCTTTATCTGGTAGTGCAGAGCAAGGCTGCGGACCGATATCATGCATTGGCTCCTTTCCTGGTGTCGATTCCTATAGAGGAAAACGCCGTTTGGGTTTATGACGTGGATGCCACGCCAAAAGTCGGTACGGCGGCACCGGAAGAAACAAGCGCACCCACAACCGCTCCCGCAGCGAAGCCGACGACGAGACCGACTGTATCCAGCAGTTCATCCCGGCTGCCCCAGACCGGTCAGCTCCGCTGGCCAATCCCGGTCCTGGCTGGAGGCGGTGTCGTCTTCCTGCTGATTGGCTGGGCGCTTTCCAAGCGACAGGAGCGACAGAATGAAAATACTCAGTAAAGCTTTCGTGCTTTTGGGATCAGCTATGATCCTCTGTGCCGCAGCCCTTCTGGTGTTCAACCATCGGGAAGATGCGCGGGCAAAGCATCAATCCGATCAGGTCCTGGTTCAGCTGGAGCAGATGCTCCCGCAGGCTGCCCATGTGTCCGCACCCATTGGAGCAGACCTTTCCTTTTCGGCAGAGGAACCCGCTCTAACAGAGGCAAGGGAAATGCCCGTCAAAACCATGGATGGCAGGGAGTACATCGGTTTCTTATCGGTCGATTCCCTCAATCTTTCGCTGCCAGTGCTCTCCCAGTGGAGCTACGAAGGACTCAAAATCGCCCCGGGCCGTTACAGTGGTTCCGTCTATACCGGAGATCTGGTCATATGTGCCCATAACTATTCCAGCCATTTCGGCCAGCTTCCGTATCTGCCCATTGGCACCCCAATCCAGTTTACGGACACGGATGGAATGGTCTGGGATTATACCCTGGCGGCCGTGGAAACGCTGCACCCGGACCAGCTGGAAGAAATGACCGAGCCTGGGATGGATACGCAGTGGGATATGACCCTGTTTACCTGCACGCCCGGCGGCCAGGCAAGAACCGCGCTGCGCTGCATCCGTTCCGGCGCGTTTTAAAGGCTCAAAGTAAAAAAGAAAAGGATCGTACTTTCCGTGGTACGATCCTTTTTACTGGATTATAGAAGCTCATAGGAAAAGTTTTCAAACTTTACCTTGTCCCCAATCTGGGCATCTCCCAGAATGGCAAGCGCGACATGAGATTCGGTGCCGGTGCTGTCGTAGCGGACAACGGCATAATCTCCATCAATATCAATGACGGTTCCAATCATTCAAAAACTCCTGTCTTAAAAAACCCGCCCCCGAAAACGGGGGCGGGCAGTCTTATAGCGTCAGCGAGAAGGGAAGCAGATTAGTCCTTGTACATCTCAACCAGCTTCAGCAGGTGCTCGTAGCGGGCCTTGGCAGCCTCTTCGTTCTTCGGGAACAGCACAGCAGCGCGCTCCGGGAACTCACGAGTCAGACGGCTGTAGCGGGCCTCGTTCATCAGGAACTCCTGATAGCCGCCCTTCGGAGCCTTGGAGTCCAGAGTGAACTTGCCGGTCTCCTTGGAGGGATCGAAGCGGAACAGGTTCCAGTAGCCGCACTCGACAGCCTTCTT
>CAKTJX010000019.1 GCA_934569045.1 uncultured Oscillospiraceae bacterium | reverse complement strand
AATCTGGGTTCCTTCAATATTCTCACCATCTTTGGTAAAGTTTTCCGTACTTTAGATGTCAGTATTCCGCTATATCTGATGCTGTCTGTCATATTGATCCCCATGATGTATCTGGAATATCAGAGGGAGAGCGCATAATCATTACAGTTCCATGTGTGATAAGTGCGAAATCAAAAAGGAGGTTTTACACCATGTATCGAAAAGTCCTTGCCTTGGGGAAGGTTGGGACTTTCTTTTTTAGGTTATACACACAGCCGGGAACTCTGTCATTCTAGCACCCTAGATTTACGTTTCCAGCCTCTCCCTTACCTCCCGAATCTGCCGCTCCACCGACGCTGCGCAGGTGCCGCCGTAGCTGGTGCGTTTGGCGACGCAGGCGGTCAGGTCGACGGCGGCGTAGACATCTGGGCCAATCAGGGGGCTGTAGGTCTGGTAGGCTTCCAGGGGGTAGTCCTCCAGCACGGTGCCCCGGGCCATGCAGTCCGCCACAATGCTGCCGGAAATTTTATAGGCATCCCGGAAGGGCAGGCCCTTGGAGACCATGTAATCCGCCAGATCCGTGGCATTCAGGAAGCCCTGCTTGGCCGCCCGGAGCATATTCTCCGGCTTGGGACGCATGGTGGCCAGCATCTCCGTAAACACCCGCAGACACATGGCTGCCGTATCGCAGGCATCGAAGACCGCCTCCTTGTCCTCCTGCATATCCTTGTTATAGGCCAGGGGCAGACCCTTCATGGCGGTGAGCAGGCCCATCAGGTCTCCATAGACCCGCCCCGTCTTGCCCCGGACCAACTCCGCCATATCCGCGTTTTTCTTCTGGGGCATGATGGAGGAGCCGGTGGTATAATCATCGGACAGCTCCATGAACCGGAACTCCCAGCTGCACCATAAAATGATTTCCTCGGAGAATCGGGACAGATGCATCATGAGCACGGACAAATCCCCCAGCAGCTCCAGGCAGAAATCCCGGTCCGACACGGCATCCATGCTGTTGGCGCACACGCCGTCAAAGCCTAACAGCTTCGCCTCCAGGAACCGATCCGTGGGATAGGTGGTTCCGGCCAGGGCGCAGGCCCCGATGGGGGAGACGTTCATCCGCTTTTTGCAGTCAGAAAGCCGCTCCAGATCCCGCAGCAGCATCCAGGCATAGGCCATCAGATGGTGGCCGAAGGTCACAGGCTGGGCCCGCTGCAAATGGGTATATCCCGGCAGAATGACGGTCTTGCCCGCCTCCGCCTGGTCGGTGATGACCCGGATCAAAGCCCGGATCATCCCGGAAGCCTCCTCAATCCACTGCCGTAGATACAGCCGCAGATCCAATGCAACCTGGTCATTTCGGCTCCGGGCGGTGTGAAGCTTTTTCCCCACGTCCCCCAGCCGGGTGGTCAGCTCCTGCTCCACGAACATATGGATATCCTCACTGGCGGGGTCGATGGTCAGCGCCCCACTCCGGAGGTCCTCCAGAATCTGCTGCAAGCCTGCAATCAGGGTGTCGGCCTCCTGCCGCGTCACAATGCCCTGGGCCCCCAGCATGGCGGCGTGGGCCAGGCTCCCGGCGATATCCTGGGCGTACATCCGGCTGTCAAAGCCGATGGAAGAATTGAAGTCATCCGCCAGACGGCTGGTCACACCGTCTGTCCGGCCTGCCCAAAGCTTGGCCATTGGGGCACCTCCTTCCCTTATTTCTTCTTCGCGTCCACCATGGCCTGAACCCGGACGGGCAGGCCATAGAGGTTGATAAAGCCCTCGGCATCCTTCTGGTTGTAGTCGCTGGCACCGAAGGTGGCAATCTCCTCGGAGTACAGGGAGTTGGGGCTCCAGACCCCGGCGTTGATCATGTTGCCCTTGTAGAGCTTCAGCTTCACCGTACCGGTGACCGCCTCCTGAGTCTTGTCCACAAAGGCGGACAGGGCCTCCCGCAGGGGGGTGAACCACTGGCCGTTATACACCAGCTCCGCAAAGGTGATGGCAAGCTTCTGCTTTTCGTGCATGGTCATCTTGTCCAGGCACAGGGTTTCCAGGACGCTGTGGGCCTTGTAGAGGATGGCGCCGCCGGGGGTCTCGTAGACGCCTCTGCACTTCATGCCCACCAGCCGGTTCTCCACAATGTCCAATAGACCGATGCCGTTGGCACCGCCCAGGGCGTTCAGCTTCAGGATCACACCCTTGGGGGTCAGCTTTTCACCGTCCACCGCCACGGGAATTCCCTTTTCAAAGTCGATGGTCACATAGGTGGGCTTGTCCGGCGCCTCCAGAGGGCTCACCCCCAGCTCCAAAAAGCCCGGCTTCTCGTACTGGGGCTCGTTGCCGGGGTCCTCCAGGTCCAGGCCCTCGTGGCTCAGGTGCCACAGGTTCTTATCCTTGGAGTAGTTGGTCTCCCGGTTGATTTTCAGGGGGATGTTGTGGGCCTCGGCATAGTCGATCTCCTCGTCCCGGGACTGGATGCTCCACTCCCTCCAGGGGGCGATAATGGGCATATCCGGTGCGAAATGCTTGATAGCCAGCTCAAAACGGACCTGATCGTTGCCCTTGCCGGTGCAGCCGTGGCAGATGGCATCGGCCCCTTCTTTCTTAGCGATGTCCACCAGGCCCTTGGCGATGCAGGGCCGGGCGTGGCTGGTGCCCAGCAGGTATTCCTCATACACCGCCCCGGCCTTCAGCAGGGCATGATGTAGTCCGCGGCGTATTCCTCCGTCAGGTCCAGCACATAGAGCTTGCTGGCCCCGGTCTGGATGGCCTTCTCTTCCAGGCCCTCCAGCTCCTCCGCCTGGCCCACATTGCCGGAGACGGCAATGACCTCGCAGTTGTTGTAATTCTCCTTCAGCCAGGGGATGATGATGGAAGTATCCAGGCCGCCGGAATAGGCCAGCACGACTTTTTTGATTTTGTTCTTATCCATTTTCATAGCCTCCGTGAATATTATTCATTGATTGATGAAAATATATACGAATTCTTTTCATTTGTCAACTGCATATTTCCATTTTCGTCCGCAATACACGGCATTTTGTCTGCTTGAATAAAACATTTTTGAAGCTCGCTGGCTGTTTTGTATATAATTTCCTGTTTTATTCTATTTGTTGTGAATAATATTCATTTTGTTTTCACATTCGGTTTTCATGGTTATTTTTGTATATCCATCGCTTTTTACCCATCTGCATTTCCATTTTTCCTGGAAATGGCGGTTATTTTCATAAAAAAATATTGGTTTTTTCAAAAATAATTGTTTACATTTTATGAACGCTTGTGGTATACTGTTCCCAATTCGCATCTCTGCGAATATCACCGCGAATATACAGAAAGGAAGATTACTATGAAACGGAAATTAACAGCGAGAGAAACCCTGGCCGTAGCAAGTATGCTCTTCGGCCTCTTCTTCGGAGCCGGCAATCTGATTTTCCCAGTGCATATGGGACAAGCAGCCGGCTCCCACAGTGTAGTAGCCACCCTGGGCTTTGTAATCACCGGCGTAGGTCTTCCTTTGCTGGGCGTGGCCGCTATGGGCATCTCCCGCAGCGAAAGCCTGATGGATCTGGCTGGCCAGGCGGGCCGGGGCTACGGCGTGTTCTTCACCGTCCTGCTCTATCTGACCATCGGCCCCTGCTTCGCCATCCCCCGCTGTGCCTCCACCTCCTTTACCGTGGGCGTGGCCCCGCTGCTGTCCCAGGGGCAGCAGAAGCTGTGGCTTCTGGCGTTTTCCACCGTGTTTTTCCTGCTGGTGCTCTACTTCTCCCTGCGGCCCAGCGGCATCCTGACCTGGGTTGGCCGGGTGATCAACCCGATTTTCCTGGTGTTTCTCTCCACTCTGGTGATCGCCTCCATGGTAAGCCCCATGGCAAAGGTCGCCGAGGTGGCCCCGGAGGGAGATTACGTCAGCCACGCTTTGATGACCGGCTTCCTGGAGGGCTACAACACCATGGATACCCTGGCCGCCCTGGCCTTCGGCATTACGGTCATTCAGGTGCTGCGGCAGCTTGGCGTGAAAAGGCCTGAGGATCTGGCCGCCAACACCTGCCTGTCCGGCCTGTTCAGCTGCCTGCTCATGGCCCTGATCTATGCCCTGATCACCTGGATGGGTGCCCAGAGCCGGGGTGTCTTCGCCACCAGTGAAAACGGCGGCATTGCCCTGGCGGATATTGCCACCCACTATTTCGGCCGGGCGGGCCAGCTGATTCTGGCCGCCACCGTCACCCTGGCATGTCTGAAGACCTCCATCGGTCTCGTCACCAGCTGTGCGGAAACCTTCGCCCTGCTGTGCCCGAATCTCTCCTATAAGGCCTGGACCGTGCTGTTCAGCCTCTTCCCTCTGGTGGTTTCCAATCTGGGCCTCACCACCATCATCAACTTCTCCCTGCCGGTGCTGATGCTGCTGTATCCCCTGTCCATCACCCTGATTCTGCTGACCCTTTTCGGAAAGCTCTTCGGGCATGACCGCCGGGTATTCGTCAGCGTCACCGTCTTTACCTTTGTCCCGGCGCTGCTGGACCTTCTGAATGCCCTGCCCGCCGGCGCGAAGGCCTTCCTCCACGCGGAGGGCCTTCTGGGCTGGTGTGCCCGCTCCATCCCTCTGTTCTCCCTGGGCCTGGGCTGGCTCCTGCCCGCCGCGGCCGGACTGATTTTGGGACTGGTGCTACGGAAGGCGCAAAAGAAGGGGTAACCCACAAAGCCAGAGCATTTTCCGGAATGCCCTGGCTTTTTTCTGTTGACAAATCTGTATCTACTGTATATAATCAGCATATACAGTTTAGGGCGTGAATTGACAATTCCGCCAACCGAGGTGACCCTATGTACATCTTCATTGACAATAAGAGCGGCGCGCCCATCTATGACCAGATTTACACCCAGATCAAGGAGCAGATTCTCACCGGAAAGCTGGAGGCGGACGCGGCGCTGCCGTCCATCCGGGCTTTGGCGCGGGATCTGGGGATCAGCTTTATTACCACCAAGCGGGCCTATGAGGAGCTGGAAAAGGACGGCTTCCTCTATACCGTCCCCGCCAAGGGCTGCTATGTGGCCCCCCGGAATCCGGCGCTGGCCCGGGAGGAAAATCTGAAAAAAATCGAGGAGCGCATTGATGAAATTCTCCGCCTTGCCGCCGCCTGCGGCCTGACGGAGGCGGAAATTCTGGAAATTGTTCACTTTGCCATGGAGGGACAAAAATGAATGCTTTGGAAATCAAAAGCCTTACCAAGCACCTGGGGGACTTCACCCTGGATTCAATCAGCCTCACCCTGCCGGGAGGCTGCATCTTAGGCCTCATCGGCGAAAACGGAGCCGGAAAGAGCACCACCATCCGGCTGATTCTGGATTTAATCCAGCCGGACAGCGGCAGCGTCACCATTCTGGGCATGGACAGCCGGGCCTCTTCCCCCCTGACCCGGCAGGAGCTGGGGGTGGTGCTGGACGAGGTGGGCATTCCCGAATGCCTGACCCCCCGGCAGTTTGGCCGGATTCTGGGCGGAGTCTATGACCGCTGGCAGTCGGAAACCTACAACGCCCTGCTTTCCCGCTTCGACCTGCCCCAGGATAAAAAATTCGGGGACTTCTCCCGGGGCATGAAGATGAAGCTGGGGCTGGCCGCCGCCCTGTCCCATGAAGCGAAGCTCCTGATCCTGGACGAGGCCACCAGCGGTCTGGACCCGGTGGTCCGGGACGAGGTGGTGGAGCTGCTGGCGGAATTCGCGAGGGACGAGAACCACTCCATCCTCATCTCCTCCCACATTGTCAGCGACCTGGAAAAGCTCTGCGACTATGTGGCCTTTCTAAGCCACGGGAAGCTGCTGCTTCTGGAGGAGAAGGACCGGCTGCTGGGGGAATATGGCATCTTCCACGGCACCCCGGAGCAGCTGGCGGCCCTGCCGAAGGATGCCCTGTGCCACAAAAAGGTATCCGCTTATAGCGCCCAGGCCCTGGTCCGCCGGGCCCGTCTGCCGGAGGGAACTCCTGTCAGCCCCATCGGCATGGAGGAGCTGTTCGTATTCATGAGCAAGGAGGAAAAATAAGATGAAAGCGCTTCTGCGGAAGGATTTTTACCTATTGAAGGCCTATTGCAAAAGCTACCTGCTGATCTGCGCCGTGTTTCTGGGGGTGTCTCTTGCAGGGGAAGCGAATCTGTTCTTCTTCACCTACCCCGCCATGCTCTGCGGCCTGATCCCCGTCACCCTGCAAACCTATGACGAGCGCAGCAAATGGACCACCTACAGCGCCTGCCTGCCCTGGACCCGGAGCCAGCTGGTTTCCGCAAAGTATCTGATCGGTCTGCTGTGCAGCAGCGTGATCCTGGCGCTTCTGGGACTTGTGCTGCTGTTTCTGCGGCAATATAACCAGGAAATGCGGCTGTTTCTGTGGGAGACGACCCTTTGCCTGTCCCTGCTGGCCCCCACGCTGTGCCTGCCCTTCGTCTTCCGGCTGGGCGCGGAAAAGGGACGGACGGCCTACTATATCTCCATCGGTCTGTTTTTCGCCCTGTATTTCTGTTTGATTCAGGCATTGGATCTGCCTATGGCCGATACCTGGACAGGCGAACCTGCACATCTTCCCGCCATCGGCGCGGCAGCCTGCCTGGTCTGCGCCGCGCTCTACGCCGTCAGCTGGTATCTCTCCGTACGGGTCTATCAGAAGAAAGCCCTTTGATTGTCAAAAAACCGCCCCGGACAGCTCCGGGGCGGTTTTCTTGGTATCAAATTCAATTCTCTATAAATTTCCCGCATTCGCTGCGGAATTTCTGGAAATCCGCTTCCGAACAGGCCGCCGTCACCGTAATGGGGCCGGACAGCTGGAGGCAGAAAATCTCCATAAAGCTCTTTCCGTCCACACTGCGGCTGCCGTCGGAAAGGGTGACGGCACACAGGGGGGCGGACAATGCAACAAATTCGTTTACATCCCGCACCGAGTGGAGATGAATGATAAATTCCTGCATAAAAACCTCCTGTGAACTATACAAACGCGGGGTTTTCGTGTATAATATGCCTGCGAACGGCAAAAACGGATGTTATGCGTCCATTATACCATAATCCACCCGAAAAGCAATTGTCGGTTTGGCTAATTATAACAAGGGAGCGCCTGAAAAATTGGCGGATTTTACAAAGATGCGAATTGCCTTTTACACACTGGGCTGCAAGACAAACCAGTATGAAACCCAGGCCATGGAGCAGATGCTCCGGGAGCTGGGATATGAGATCGGGCACTTTGAGGAAAAGTGCGATGCCTACATTATCAATACCTGCTCGGTAACCGCCATCGCAGACAAAAAGAACCGGGCCGTCATCCGCCGCTGCCGCCGGGAGAACCCCAAGGCCATCATCGGTGTCTGCGGCTGCTACACCCAGCACGCCCCGGAGGCTGTCCGGGAGCTGGGGGTGGACGTGCTGGGCGGCTCCGGCGGGCGGCAGGAGTTTGTGGAGCACCTATTGGCGGCTTTGGAAGGCCGGGAACACATTGACACCCTGGACAACGCCCTGCGCCGCCGGGAATTTGAGCTGCTGCCCCCCGGCGGCCTGGAAGCGCGGACCCGGGCCATGCTGAAGGTCCAGGACGGCTGCGTGAATTTCTGCACCTACTGCATCATCCCCTATACCAGAGGCCCTGTGCGCTCCGCCCCCCTGGATGCCGCCCTGGCCCAGGCAAGGGCTCTGGCGGATATGGGCTACAAGGAGATTGTGGTCACCGGCATCGAGATTGCCAGCTGGGGCGTGGACCTGCCCGGAAAGCCCCCGGTGAAGGAGCTGATCGCAGGTCTCTGCGCCGCCGGGCCAGACTTACGCATCCGCCTGGGCAGCCTGGAGCCCCGGGTGGTGACGGAGGACTTTTGCGAAGCTCTTGCGCCCTTTCCCAACCTCTGCCCCCAGTTTCACCTGAGCATGCAGTCCGGCTGCGACACCGTACTGAAGCGGATGCACCGGAAGTACAACACCGCCCGGTATTTTGAGAGCGTGATGCTGCTGCGGAAATTCTTCCCGGACTGCGCCATTACCACGGATATGATCGTGGCCTTCCCTGGGGAGACGGAGGCGGAATTCCAGCAGAGCCTGGACTTTATCCGCAGATGCGCCTTTGCGGATATGCACATCTTCCCCTATTCCCGCCGCCCCGGCACCCCGGCGGACACCATGCCCGGCCAGCTGGGCAACGCCGTAAAGGAGGACCGGAGCCGCCGGGCCATCGCGGCTGCCCAGGAGATGAACCGAAGCTACCGAGAACGCCTCATCGGCTCTACCCAGGCGGTGCTCTTCGAGGAGCGTCAGCTGGGCTTCTACACCGGCCACGCCCCCAACTATGTCCGCGTCTACGCCGCGGGAGAGGAACTGCACAACCAGGTCAGGAATGTAAAGATCACGGGAGTGTACGAGGACGGGGTGTTTGGGTTCATCCAGCCGTAAGCGCGACGGGGCGGGGAAATTGACAATGGACAATTATGGTGTCCCTTTGGGACGAATTTAAAATTATTTTGAATCATTTCCGAAGGAAATACCTTCATTGTCAACTGTCAACTGTCAATTGTCAATTCCTTCCACGCTCCCTATTTTTACGTTGCTTCCCAGCCCAAACCATGCTATACTATAATGAAATTTCCTTCGGAGGAACCTATGAATACGCTTTTGCATATCTGCTGCGCGCCCTGTGCCAATCAGTGCATTGATGTTCTGCGGGGCGACCATTATGAAGTCACCGGCTTCTGGTACAATCCCAATATCCATCCCTTTACCGAGTACCGGGCCCGGCGGAACTGTCTGCGGGAGTATGCCGGGACCATCGATCTGCCCCTGATCGAGCGCAATGACTACGGTCTGCGGCCCTTTGTCCGGGCGGTGGCGGAGGATATTGAGCACCGCTGCGTCAAGTGCTATGAGTTCCGGCTCTATGAGGCGGCACGGCAGGCCAAGGAGGGTGGCTTTGACAGCTTCACCTCTTCCCTGTTCATCTCCCCCTACCAGAATCACGAACTGATGCGGGAGGTTGCCCAGCGGGCGGCCAGCGAGTATGGCGTAGAATTTTTGTACCGGGATTTCCGCCCCTATTTCCGGGCGGGCCAGGAGCGGGCCAGAGAGCTGGGCTTCTACATCCAGAAATACTGCGGCTGTGTATTCTCCGAAGAGGAGCGGTATTTGAAGAAAAGCAAGATTATTCCCTAAGAAAGAGAGTTATTTATGGACAAAATGGAATTTTCCGTCCCCTGCCTGTTCGGCCTGGAGGGCCTGGCGGGAGACGAGCTCAGAAGACTGGATATGGAGAATGTCCGGGTGGAGAATGGCCGGGTTCTGTTCTCCGGAGCCGAAACGGCCCTTGCCAAGGCCAACGTATGCCTGCGCACCGGCGAGCGAGTGCTGATTGTGCTGGCAGACTTCCAGGCCGCCACCTTTGAGGAGCTGTTCCAGGGCGTGTACCGGACGGAGCTGGAGCGCTTCATTCCCAGGGACGGCGCGTTCCCTGTAAAGGGCCACTGTCTGAACAGCACCCTCATGAGCGTGCCGGACTGTCAGGCCATCATCAAGAAAGCCGCCTCCCGCCGCCTGGGGGAAAAGTACGGCGTCAGCTGGCTGCCGGAGACCGGGGCAAAGTACCAGCTGCAATTCTCCCTGATGAACGACCGGGTGCAGCTGTACCTGGATACCTCCGGGCCGGGGCTCCACAAGCGGGGCTACCGGGCCAACGGCAACGATGCCCCCCTGCGGGAGACTCTGGCTGCCGCCATGGTGACCCTGACCCGCTACCGGGGCCGGGAATTCCTGTGGGACCCCTTCTGCGGCAGCGGCACCATTCCCATTGAGGCGGCCATGATTGCCAAGAACAAGGCCCCCGGCGCCTTCCGCCGATTCTCCGCCGAGGCCTTCGCCTGGATGGACCCCAAAATCTGGGGCCAGGTCCGCACAGAGGCCAAGGACCGGGAGTTCCACGGCAATTACCGGATTCTGGGCTCCGACAGTGATCCCAAGTGCGTCTCCCTCTCCATGGCCAACGCCCGGAAGGCGGGCCTGGGAGACCTGATTGAATTCCGGGACGGCGATGCCACCAAAATGAGCCTGCCCTGTGACGAGGGCATCCTGATCTGCAATCCGCCCTACGGCCAGCGGATGATGGAGCAGAAGAGCGCCCAGCGGCTCTACGCCGATCTGGGGCGGCACCTGAAATGCGCGGACGGCTGGAAAAAGTATATCATCACCTCCGAGCCGGAGTTTGAGCATTACTTCGGCCGCCGGGCGGACAAAAAGCGGAAGCTCTACAACGGCATGATCAAGTGCGACTACTATATGTTCCTGGGCCAGCAGCCCGGCCAGAGAAAGAAGAAATGATATGAAGCATCTGTTCCTCATCAACCCCGCAGCCGGCAGCCGGGACCGGACCCTGGAGTACACCGGGCAGATCATCCGGCTGTGCCAGGGTCTGGACTACCGGGTGGAAGTCTCCGAAAAACCCGGTGACTGCAAGCGTCTCGCCCGGGAAGCGGCCCAGTCCGGTGAGGAATACCGCATCTATGCCTGCGGCGGTGACGGAACCCTGAACGAGGTGGCCGCCGGGGCGGCGGGATACCTCAACGCGGCGGTAACCGTCTGGGCCGGAGGCAGCGGCAACGATTTCGTGCGGCTGTTTTCGGAGCCCAAGGCCTTCCAGCATCTGGACCGGCTCCTGAACGCGGAGGAAACGGAATTTGATCTGATCCGCTGCAACGGCGACCTGTGCCTGAACATCTGCTCCGTGGGCCTGGATGCCCGGATTGGCACGGATGTAGCCAGCTACAAGCGTCTGCCGCTGCTGCAGGGCTTCTGGGCCTATGCCGCCTCCGCCGTGGTCAACGTGGCCCGGGGCGTCAGCCAGCCCCTGAAGGTGGAGCTCTGCGGGGAAACCATCGACCGGGAGCTGACCATGGTCTGCGTCTGCAACGGCAGGTACTACGGCGGCGGCTTCTACGCCGTGCCGGAGGCCGACCCCCGGGACGGCCTGCTGGATGTGCTGCTGGTAAAAAAGGTCACCCGTCTGCAGGTGCCGGGCCTCATCGGCAAATACAAGGCCGGCCGCTACAAGGAGCTGCCGGAGTACATCACCCACTACCGCACCGACTCCCTCACCATCCAGAGCCCTACCCCCACCGCCGTCAACCTGGACGGGGAGCTGCGGATGGAGAAGGACATCCGGATCGCCGTTGCGCCGGAAAAGCTCCGGTTTTTCTACCCCAAGGGGCTGGAGTGGTAGGGGGGCGAATTGACAATTGATAATTGACAATGGACAATTACGTTTTCCCTTCGGGACGAATTTTAAATCATTTCCGAAGGAAATACCACAATTGTCAACTGTCAACTGTCAATTGTCAATTCTTTCCGCAAGCGACAGCTTAAAATGATTACGAACTTTACGAAAGGACCAAAACCCATGCAGTTTTTCTATTACTGTCTCTTCGTCGCCGGGATTGTGGCGGCGGATCAGGTGACGAAAGCGCTGGTGGTGGCGAACATTCCCCTGGGGGGGCATGTGGACTTTCTGCCGGGGATTCTGGATTTTACTTACCTGCGCAACACCGGCGCGGCCTTTTCCTCCTTTGAGGGGATGCAGTGGCTCTTCGCCCTGATCTTCCTGGTGTTCACCGGCGCGCTTTTCTACGAATATTTCCGCAAGAGAATGCCCTTTTCCACCTTTGAGCGGTGGATGATCGCGGCGGTGTACGCCGGGGGCCTGGGCAACATGATTGACCGGCTGCGGCTGGGCTATGTGGTGGACATGATCGAGACACAGTTCATGGACTTCCCCATCTTCAATGTGGCGGACTGCTTCATCACCTGCGGCTGCATTGCCCTGTTTGCCAGCCTGGCCTTTTGCAACAAAGAGATCTGGAAGGACGGGAAGAAATGACTCTGACAGCGGACCAGTCCGGCGAGCGGCTGGATGCATTTCTGTCCCGCAGCGTGGAGGGGCTCAGCCGCAGCGCCGCCCAGAAGCTGATTGCCGAGGGAAACGTACTGCTGAACGGCAAGCCTGCCAAAAAGAATGACCGCCTGGAGCCGGGAGATTCGGTGTCCGTCACCGTGCCGGAGCCCAAGGCCATCGATGTGGCCCCCAAGGAAATGAAGCTGGACATTGTGTACGAGGACGAGGACCTGGCGGTAATCAACAAGCCCAAGGGGCTGGTGGTACACCCCGCGGCGGGACACCAGGACGACACCCTGGTCAACGGCCTGCTCTACGCCATGGGAGACAGCCTCTCCGGCATCAACGGGGAGCTGCGGCCCGGCATCGTCCACCGCATCGACAAGGACACCTCCGGCCTGCTGGCCATTGCCAAAAATGATCTGGCCCACGCGGTGCTGGCCTCCCAGCTGAAGGACCACACCATGGCGCGGACCTACGAGGCCATCGTCTGCGGAAATTTGAAAGAGGACAGCGGTACCGTAGATGCCCCCATCGGGCGGCATCCCACGGACCGCAAAAAGATGTGCGTCACCCAGCGCAATTCCAAGCCCGCCGTCACCCACTGGGAGGTGGTGAAGCGGTATCGGGGCTACACCCACATCCGCTGCCACCTTGAAACCGGGCGCACCCACCAGATCCGGGTGCACATGGCCTATATCGGCCACCCCATCCTGGGGGACACAGTGTACGGCCACAAAAAGCCGGAGCTGGGCCAGGACAGCCAGTGCCTCCACGCCGGGGCCCTGTCCTTCCGCCACCCCAGAGACGGCCGGCCTGTCATCGTCTACGCCCCCCTGCCGGAGTATTTCCGGCAGGTGATTGAGAAGCTGGAGAAAATGGGATAAGGGGCTACTGGGGCAGCCCGGTGAAATCCGGCCCAGATGGGCCGGGTGAAATCTGCCGGAAGGCAGAAGAAATCCGGCCTCTTGCCGGATGAAATCGCCCTGGCGGGCGGTTACGGTGTCCCTTCGGGACGATTTTATATTGAAAATCCGCCTACCCCGGTTGGGGCAGGCGGATTTTTTGGTATGGAGTTAGACGAAGTGAATTGCCTTGGTGGGGCACTTTTCGGTGCACTTGCCGCAGGCGATGCACTTGTTGTAGTCGATGGCCGCCAGGTTGTTCTCCAGGGTCACAGCGCCCTGCTCGCACTGCTTGACGCAGATGCCGCAGCCGATGCAGCCGACCACACAGACCTTTTTGACAGCGGGGCCCCGGTCATGGTTGGAGCAGCTGACGGCCACCTTGGCGGCCCGGTCGTGCATTTCAATCACGTGCTTCGGGCAGGTCTTGGAGCACAGGCCGCAGCCGATGCACTTATTTGGGTTCACATGGGCAATGCCGTTCTGGATGGAAATGGCATGCTCCGGGCAGGCATTCACGCAGCTGCCCAGGCCGATGCAGCCATAGTCGCAGGACATGAAGCCCAGTCCGCCGGAAAGCACCGCCGCCCGGCAGTCCTGCAGGCCCACATAATTGCCCTTGGCCTTGGTGGCCTCACAGGTGCCCGCGCAGCGGACATAGGCAACCTGGGGGTCCTGGTCAATGTTTTCCTTGCCCAGGATGGCGGCAATTTTGGCGATGTTCTCGGAGCTGTTGCCGGGGCAGGCGTCCACACGGGCCTCGCCCTTGACAATGGCCTCAGCCACGGCATCACAGCCGGCATAGCCGCAGGCGCCGCAGTTGGCGCCCCGGAGGCACTCCCGGACCTTCGTCACCCGGTCGTCCACCTCTACATAAAATTTCTTGCTGGCGGTCACCAGGGCCAGGCCCAGAAGCAGGCCCACCACGCCGATGACCAGAGTCGCAATCAGAATTCCCTGCATATCTCTTCCTCCTTATGCCAGGCCGCTGAAGCCCATGAAGGCCATTGCCATCAGGGTCGCGCACAGCAGCACAATGGGTGCGCCCCGGAAGGGGGCGGGGATGGCATCCTCGTCCAGGTGCTCCCGGACGGCGGCCAGCAGGACAATGGCCACGGTGTAGCCAATGGCGGTGCCGAGACCGGCGAAGATGCTCTCCAGCAGGTTATAGCCGTTCTGCACGTTGGTCAGGGCCACGCCCAGCACGGCGCAGTTGGTGGTGATCAGGGGCAGATAGATGCCCAGGGACTGGTAGATGGCGTGGGCGTTCTTCTTCAGGAACATCTCCACCATCTGCACCAGGGCGGCAATGACCAGAATGAAGACGATGGTCTTCAAATAGTCCAGCCCCAGAGGCAGCAGCACATAGTCATACAGCAGGCTCGCCACAGCGGAGGAGACGGTCAGCACGGCGGTAACAGCCAGGCCTAAGGACAGGGAGGCCTTCTTCTGGGAGGAAACGCCCAGGAAGGAGCAGATGCCCAAAAACTGGCTCAGAACCACGTTGTTGACCAGGGCTGTGGTGACGATAATCAGAATCAGATTGGACATCCCTTAGCCCTCCTTTTTGTCGCAGGCGGAGGAGCAGCTGGCGCAGCAGCCGTCGCAGCCCTCCGTCATCTTGTTGGCCCGGTTCTTAATGCCGGTGGCGTTCATAATGGCGACCAGAATGGCCAGCACCAGGAACGCGCCGGGCGCCCGGACGAAGAATGCCATGGGCTCATACCCGGGAATCTTCAGGCCGAAGAAGGTGCCGTTGCCCAGCACTTCCCGGATGGTGCCGATGATGGTCAAGCCCACGGTGAAGCCCAGGCCCATGCCGATACCGTCGAACAGGCTCAGCAGCGGGGGATTCTTAGAGGCGTAGGCCTCCGCCCGGCCCAGGATGATGCAGTTGACCACGATTAGGGGGATGTAAATGCCCAGGGCAGAGTAGAGAGACTGCATATAAGCCTCCATCAGCAGCTCCACCACGGTAACGAAGGAGGCAACCACCACGATAAAGGCAGGCAGCCGGACTTCATCGGGAATGATCTTGCGCAGCAGGGAAATGACCAGGTTGGAAACAGCCAGAACCACCAGAGAGGACAGGCCCATGCCCAGGCCGTTCATGGCGGAGGTGGTGACAGCCAGGGTGGGGCACATGCCCAGCATCAGCACGAATACCGGGTTCTCCTTCACCAGGCCGTTGTAAAGACGTTCTACATAGGGTTTCATGGTATCCCTCCTTAACCGATCCGGTCGGACACGAAGTCCAGCGCGGCGTTGACGGCGTTGACCACAGCGCCGGAGGTGACGGACGCGCCGGAGACGGAGTCGATCACATCGTCTTCCGTGGAGCCGCCAGCCTTATTCAAGGTGAACTTGCTTACCTTGACGTTGTTGAACTGATCCTTGAATTCGGGATCGCCGCACTTCATGCCCATACCGGCAGTGTCGTGCAGCTCCGTGAAGGAGATGCTGTTGACGGTGCCGTCCGCCTGGATGCCGACCACCAGGGTCAGGCCGCCATCGTAGCTGTCAGAGTTGAAGACGGTGACGGCGTAGCCCACAGTGTTGCCGGAGGCATCCACGCCCACAGCCACGCTCTCGATCTTCGCGCCGCCGAAGTCCGCGCCGTAGGTATCGCCCTGGTCGGCAAGCTTAATCTGGAATTCCTCGTCAGTGGTAAAGTCCACGGCCTCGGGCAGCACCTCCATGAGGGCGGCCTTGTTGGCGCTGGCCTGGTTCTCGGCAATGGTGTCCTTGGTCAGGACATACACACCGGACAGGGCCAGTCCCGCGATCAGGGTGATGGCCAGCAGAATGAAGACGGGCTTGGGGATGGCCTTTTTCCGCTCCTTGGGAATCCGGTAGCCGAAGGGGGTGGGGATAATCAGATCATCGATGACGGGGCCTACCAGGTCCGCGATCAGGATGGCGTAGGTGGTGGAGTCGGGGGAAGCGCCCTTCACACGGAACAGGCCGATGAGGATACCGGCGAAGATGCCGAATACGATCTGGCCGTCTCTCGTAGAGGGGCAGGACACGGGGTCCGTTGCCATGAAGAAGGCCGCCATCAGCAGTCCGCCGCCCAGCAGCTGGGGCAGGATGTAGGCCGGGTCAAAGCCATGGCCGCCGAAAATCACCAGGAACAGCCAGGTGGTGGCGATCATGGAAGTGGGAATCTCCCAGGTGATGCCGCCCCGGACCAGCAGGTAGATGCCGCCCAGCATCAGCGCCAGGGCAGAGGAACCGATGACACCGCTGGCAGAGCCCATGAGGATGGGCAGCAGCTGGGTGGTCTGGCCCTCGGCAAGCAGCGCCAGGGGGGTCGCGGCGGACACGCCGTCTACGGAGTAAACTGTCATCATGCTGCCGAAGGAGATCAGCAGGAAGCTCCGTCCGGTGAGGGCGGGGTTCATAATGTTGTGGCCCAGGCCGCCGAACAGGCACTTGACCACCAGGATGGCAAACACAGAGCCCAGAATCGGCAGATAGAAGGGCACCTTGGCGGGCATGGTCAGGGCAAGCAGAAGGCCTGTTACCATGGCGCTGCGGTCCTGGATGGTATTGGGCCGGTGGGTCACCTTGTCAAAGAGATATTCCGTCACCACGGCGCTGGCCATGGACAGGGCAATGATCAGAAACGCCTGGAACCCATGGAAAATCACGCCCAGGATGGCGGTGGGCAGCAGGGCGATCAGCACGTCGGTCATAACCACCTGGGTGGTCAGCTTGCTTCTGACGTGGGGGCAGGAAGAGATATTATACAGGTTATCCATAAATCTGACCCCTCCTTATCGTTTTTTCATGGCCATGATCTCGGCCTTGGTGGTCTTGAACAGCTGCATCAGGGGCCGCTTGGCGGGGCAGCCATAGGTGCAGCAGCCGCAGCCGATGCAGTCCAGGCCATAGAGCTTGTGCTCGTAGCGGTCGTAATCCTTGCGGATGGCGGCAACCTGCATCAGCTGGGGAGAGAGGCCCAGGGGGCAGGCCCGGCTGCACCGTCCGCAGCGCAGACAGGCGGTCATCTCCTGTTCGGCGATCTCCACCTCGTCCACGGTCAGGCAGGTCAGGGCGTTGTTGTTCTTGCAGATGGGGGCCTCCAGGCCGGTCATGGCGAAGCCCATCATGGGGCCGCCGGAGAGAACCTTCTTGGGGTCCTGTTTGAAGCCGCCGCAGGCATCTACCACCTCCTGGTGGCTGGTACCGATCTTCACCCAGAAGTTGCCGGGCTTTTCCACCGCGTCACCGGACACGGTAAAGCCGCGCTCCATCAGAGGCTCGGAGAAGTACACCGCCCGATAGATGGCATAAATGGTGGCTACATTGTCCACCACGCACCCGGCATCGGCGGGCAGCATGCCCAGCTTCAGATGCTTCTGGGCAATGACGGTGATCAGGGAGCGCTCGCCGCCCTGGGGGTACTTGGTCTTGACGGGCTGGACATACACCCGGTCATGGCCCTGGCAGGCCTGTTCCATGGCCGCGATGGCCTCCGGCTTGTTGTTCTCAATGACCACAACGCCCTTGGCGTTTGGAAACAGCCGCAGAATCAGTTCGATACCCGCCACGATCTCGGCGGATTTCGTCCGCATGAGCTGATCGTCACAGGTGATGTAGGGCTCACACTCGGCGCCGTTGGCGATGACGTAGTCGATCTTCTCCGGGGTCTTCACGGTGAGCTTGACGTGGGTGGGGAAGCCTGCGCCGCCCATGCCCACAATACCGGCCTTCTGAATCCGGCTCAGAATCTCCTGATTGCTGGCATCCTTGGGGTCAAAGGGAACGCCTACCCCCTCTGCCAGGGTGTATTCCCCGTCATTTTCCACCACGATTGCGGTGGCGGAGCCGCCGGAGGCGTTCTTTCTGGGCTCCACGGCTTTGACGGTGCCGGAAACGGAGCTGATGATGTTGGCGGAAACAAAGCCGCCGGCCTCCGCGATCACCTGTCCCGCCAGGACGTGATCACCCTTTTTCACCACCGGGGTGGCGGGCTTGCCGATATGCTGATTGGTCATATAGACCAGCTCGCCCTTGGGAAGCAGGGGCGTCAGGGGGCAGTCCTGAGACAGCGCCTTGTTTCCCGCCGGATGGACACCGCCATGGAACGTTTTGATTTCCATGTGTACCTCTCCTTATCTAATCAGATTTTTCCGGAAACCGGAAAAATGAATTCCCGGAAAATATTGCGCTACTATTGTAGTTTATTCGCGCCCAAGAATCAACAGCCAGCGGCAAAGTTTGTTGCATCGGCAACAAACTTTTTCGTATATTTTGCATATTTCTTCCAAATCAGTCAATTTATATTGATACAATGTGCACGAAAAGAAGGAGATTTCCAGAGATGGGAGAGGTTGGCGGGGATAAATTGACAATTGACAGTTGACAATTGATGTGTTTCCTTCGGAAACGGTTTGAAAAATTTTTTAAATCTGTCCCGGAGGGACACCATAATTGTCAATTCAGCCCCGCTTTGTCCGTTCCTTGCTTAAATTTTCACAAACCCTCCTCCCAAGGGTAGAAATTTCCCACAAACTGTGGTAGAATGTCCTCAAGTATACCATATGGAGAGGATATCGATGCTGGAATTGCTGGCCCCTGCGGGGTCTATGGATGCGCTGCGGGCTGCGGTGCAGAACGGCGCCAATGCCGTTTATTTGGGCGTGGGGGCGTTTAACGCCCGGCAGAGCGCCAAGAATTTTACAATCGACACCCTGACGGAGGCCCTGCGCTACTGCCATGTCCGGGGGGTGGGGGTTCATCTGACCCTCAATACCCTGGTGACAGACCGGGAGATGCAGCAGGTGCGGGATCTGATCCGCTCCGCCGCCCAGGCGGGGGTGGATGCCTTCATCGTCCAGGACTGGGGCGTAGTGCAGCTGTGCCGCCAAATTGCCCCCCATGTGCCGGTCCACGGCTCCACCCAGATGACGGTGCACTCCCTGGCCGGGGTGCAGATGTGCGCCGCCATGGGCATGTCCCGGGTGGTGCTGAGCCGGGAGCTGAACCGGCAGGAGATCGCCTACATCTGTGCCAACGCCCCTATTGAAATTGAGATTTTCGGCCACGGAGCCCTGTGTATGTGCTATTCCGGCCAGTGCTATCTCTCCGCCATGATCGGCTCCCGGTCCGGCAACCGGGGCCGCTGCGCCCAGCCCTGCCGCCAGAGCTACGGCTATTCCCGGTGGGAAAACAAGTATCCCCTGAGTCTGAAGGACAACTGCCTGGTGCAGTATGTCAAAGATATTCAAGACATGGGCGTGGCCTCTCTTAAGTTGGAGGGCCGCATGAAGCGGCCGGAATATGTAGCCGCCGTGACCCAGGTCTACCGGCAGGCCATCGACGGGGCCCCGGTGACCCAGGAGATGCTGCAAACCCTCTACACCGCCTTCAACCGCCAGGGCTTTACCGCCGGGTACTACCAGGGCAAGGTGGATAAAAAGATGTTCGGCGTCCATGAGGACACCCCGGAGGATCAGCAGTTCCTCCAGGCCGCCCGCCAGAGCTACGAAAGCGGCGAGAATCCCCTGGTGGATTTAAAGTTCCGGGCGGTGGTCACCGTGGACGGCAGCAGCCTGACGGCCTCGGACGAAGAGGGCCATATGTGCATGGCCCAGGGCCCCCGGCCGGAGCGGGCCATGAATGTGGCCCTGACAGGCCAGATGCTGGCCGCCCGGGTGGGCAAAACCGGAGGCACCCCTTTCCGCTGTGTGGAGGTGCGCACCCAGGTAGACCCGGGACTCATGCTCTCCGCCGCCGCTATCAACGCCATGCGGCGGGATGTGCTGAACCAGATGACCGCCCTCCGGGCCCGCCGGGAGGATCACCCCGTCCGCCGGGCCAAGGAGATTCCCTATTATAAGGGCCCCGCGGGGCAGCCAGGCCTCACGGTTCAGGTCTCCAGCCGGGAGCAGCTGACAGAGCATCTGCTGGATAGCGAAACAAGCATGCTCTATGTGCCCCTGCACATTCTGGCGGCGGACGCGAAGCTGTGCCAGGCCCTGGCCGCCCGGGGACGGGTGGCGGCGGTGCTGCCGCGGATTGTCCACGATGACGAGCTTCCCCGGCTGCGCAACCGCATGAGTCAGGTCCGCGCCCTGGGCATCCGGGACGCGCTGGTGGGCAATATCGGTCTGCTGATCCCCGCCAAGGAGACGGGCTTCCGCCTGCGGGGGGACTTTGGGCTGAACATCTTCAATTCCGCCTCCGCCAATGTGCTGCGGGATCTGAAGTTGGCCTCGGCCACACTGAGCTTTGAAATGACCCTGCCCCAGGTCCGGGATATCAGCAAGGCGGTGAACATGGAGCTCATCGCCTATGGCCGCCTGCCCCTGATGATCACGGAACAGTGCCTCATTAAAAATAAGACGGGAGAATGCGCCTGCCAGAGCGGCGTTCCCGTAAAGCTGACGGACAAGACCGGGGCGGATTTCCCGGTGATCAAGGAGGCGGACACCTGCCGCTCCCTGCTGCTCAACGGCAAAAAGCTCTACTGGCTGGACCGGCAGAACGACCTGGCCAAGCTGGGCCTGTGGGCCATCCGCCTGAATTTCACCACAGAAAACGCCAGAGAGGTAGACCGGGTCCTGGAAGAATACCTGGTCCCCACCTCCTTCGACCCCGGCGCCTGCACAAGAGGGCTGTATCTGCGTGGGGTAGAGTGAGCTTCAATATTCACGCTTTCTTTACATCCAGTTCGCATTTTTGATGCACAGTAGCATAAGAAAGGACTTATTCGCGTATGCAATTGATTCTAGCCTCCGGGTCCCCCAGGCGGCGGGAGCTGATGGCGGTGTTTGGGCGGCCCTTTGTGATTCGGGCGGCGGACATTGACGAGACCATGGACCCTGCCAAGCCCCCCTTTGATGAGGCGGCCCGGGTCAGCGCCTTAAAGGCCCAAGCGGTTCCGAGAGAGCCTGACGATGTGGTCGTGGCGGCGGATACCATTGTGGTCTGCGGCGGCCAGGTTCTGGGCAAGCCCAAAACGGCGGACCGGGCAGCCGAAATGCTGACCCTGCTCTCCGGCCGGGACCACCAGGTCATGACCGGATGCACCGTGCTCCGGGGAGACCGGCAGGAGACCTTCACGGAGGTGACGACCCTGCATTTCCGCCCCCTGACACCGGGAGAGATCCGGCGCTATGCCGAAAGCGGCGAGCCCCTGGACAAGGCCGGGGCCTACGGCATCCAGGGCGGCGGCGCCCTGTTCTGCACCGGCATGGAGGGCGACTATTATAACGTGATGGGACTGCCCCTGTGCCATTTGGGCCAGGTGCTGAAAAAAATGGTCCCGGAATGGAACCTGGAGGCGTAAATGAAACAGCTTTTTAATACCAAGCTTCGCATCATTCTGGTGCTGGCGGTGCTGATCACCGCGGGCCTGTCCGTTCTGGCGGGCCTGACCAACCAGAGTCTGCCGGATCTGCTGATCCAGGGGGCCCTGACCCCCTTCCGCAGGGCGGCCACCAGCTTCACCAATACGGTGGAGCGGTACTACAGCTATATGTTCAAATACGAGGCCCTGGAGGCGGAGAATCAGGTTCTGAAAGCCCAGATCGCCCAGATGGAGGACACGGCCCGAAAGGCTGACGCCACCACCCGTGAAAACGAGCGTCTGCGCAAGGCCAACAACCTGCTGACCACCCACGACAGCTATGTGATGGTGGACGCCTATATCATCGGCTGGAGCTCCACCGACTTCACCAATGTGCTCACCATCAACCGGGGCACCAACTCCGGCATTGACGTGAACATGTGTGCCGTGACGGAAAACGGCGAAGTGGTGGGCCTGGTCACCCAGGTGGGCCCCAACTACGCCCAGGTCAAAACGGTGCTGGACTCCACCCTGGAAATCAGCTCCACCATTTCGGACTCCGGCTACAACGGCATGGTGTCCGGCGGCTATCTCAAGGGCAATGAAAAGCTGCTGCGGATGAACTATCTGCCCTCCGCAGCCATCATCCGGAACAACCAGCAGGTGGTTACCTCCGGTTCTACGGTGTATCCCCGGGGCCTGATCGTAGGCTCCGTGGTGGACGCGGGCTTTGAGACCACCGGCGTTGCCAAGTACGCCCTGCTGCAATCCGCCGCGGACATCGACTCTCTGGAGCAGGTATTCATCATCACCCAGTACACCACAGACGCGGATGCCTCCGCTGCCTCTACCACCCCCACCACCGCCGACGGTGACACCGCGGATACCACCGCTGCCACCGACGACCTGCTGCCCTGAGGTAGACTATGGCAGAACAACAAAAGAAGAAGCGGCCCGCGCCGCCGTCCCCCCGCCGCCGTCGCCGCAGACGGAAAAAGGGCAACGCCTTTGCCCGCTGGCTGGTGGACACCATTGATAAAATTCAGGCATCCCGTGCCGAGTTCCGCCCGGACCGGTCGGAGAATCCTCTGGTCAAATCCCTGCATTTCACCCGGCAGCAGCGGATGAATCTGCTGCGCTATTGCCTGCTGATCCTGACCTGCGTCCTGGCCCTGGTGATCCAGGACTGCATTATGAGCCGGATTCACCTCTTCGGAGCAACCACCAACCTGCCGGTGGCGGCAATCCTGCTGATTGCCCTGCTGGAGGGCACCGAAACGGGGAGCATCTTCGCCCTCATCGCCGGTGTGGTGTACTTTTTCTCCGGCTCTGCCCCCGGGGCCTACTGTGTGGCCCTGCTCACCATCCCCGCGCTGCTGTGCGGTCTGTTCCGTCAGAAATTCTGGCGGCGGAGCACCGGCTCCATGATCCTGTGCAGCGCCATTGCCATGTTTATCTATGAGATGGGTCTTTACGGCACGGCCATTTTCTTAGGGCTGACTCGCTGGGACCGGCTCTCCTATTTCCTGCTGACAGCGCTCTATTCCATTCTTGTGATGATTCCGCTGTATCAGCTTATCTACAAAATCGGCTGCATTGGAGGTCATGTATGGAACGAGTAAGCAAATTTCGCGCGGGTGTGCTGCTGGGCCTGTTCAGCCTGGTTATGGTGCTGTATGCCATGCGGCTGTTTAAGCTGCAAATCATCGACACCGACGGCAACACCGACAATACCACGCTCTATTCCACCGTTACCACCGTCCGGGCCGCCAGAGGCGATATTCTGGACCGGAACGGCAAGGTTCTGGTAGGCAACCGGGCCAGCTATGACCTGGTTTTCAACCATTTCGTTATCAAATCCGCAGATAACCGCAATGAATACCTGTATACCCTGCTGAAAAAGTGCGAGGAGCTGGGGGTGGAGCACCAGGATCACCTGCCCATCACCCAGACCCGGCCCTTTGAGTACACCCTCAGCGAGTATTCCACCGCCTGGCAGGGCTATTTCCAGAGCTACATGGTAGACCGCAGCTGGGACCCGGATATCACAGCCCCGCTGCTGATTGAGAAAATGCGGGAGCTCTACGATCTGCCAGAGACCTGGACCGAGGAAGAGGCCCGGGCCGTCATCGGCCTGCGGTACGAATTTGACCTGCGCGGCGTGACCAACCTGCCCAGCTACGTCTTCATTTCCGACGTGGACAGTGAAAACCTGGCGGCGCTGCTGGAGCTGAACACCCCCGGCCTGATGGTGGAATCCTCCACCGTCCGGGAGTACCACACCAGCTACGCGGCCCACATTCTGGGCTACATGGGCGGTATGGACGACACCGACTGGGCCAAGTACAAGAGCCAGGGCTACGCCATGGATGCCCAGATCGGCCAGTCCGGCTTTGAGGAGGCCTTTGAGGAGTACCTCCACGGCATTGACGGCCAGCGTCTGGACAAGGTTACCAAAGAGGGCACCATCGTCTCCCAGGCCTACATCACCGGCAAGGAGCCGGTGGCCGGCAACAACGTGGAGACCACCATTGACATCAGCCTGCAAAAAGTGGCCGAGGACGCTCTGGCGGAGCGGATGAAGCAGATCACGGACCCGGAGATCAATACCGATGTCAGTGAGCACAACGGCCTGGATGCCCAGGGTGCCGCCGTTATCGTCATGAAGGTCAAAACCGGCGAAATTCTGGCCTGCGCCAGCTACCCCACCTTTAATCTGGCCACCATGAACGAGGACTGGAACGACATCATCTCCGATGACTTAAACCCCTTCTTCAACCGTGCCTTCGGCGCGACCTACGCCCCCGGCTCCACCTATAAGATGTGCACCCTGATTGCCGCCATGGAAAACGTGGATAAAACCGGCACCCCCATCTACCAGGCGGGGGAGGTCATCAAGGATACCGGTTACTTCAACCATGACGACTTCGCGGGCTTCCATCCCACCTGCCTGTACTATTCCAGCACCAAGGGCATGGCCACCCATGGCGACCTGATTGCCCAGGATGCCCTGAAGGTCTCCTGCAACCTGTTCTTCTACGAGCTGGGCTACCGGATGAAGATTGAAATGATGGATGACACCGCCAAGGCTCTGGGCCTGGGCGAGCCTACAGGCATTGAGCTCACCGAGAAGGTGGGCTGGCGGGCCAACGCGGAAAGTAAAAAGGCATCCTACACCGGTGTCGATGCCACCTGGAACGGCGGCGACCGGGTGCTTTGCGCCATCGGCCAGTCCGAGAACCGATTCACCCCCCTGCAGCTGGCGGTGTACGTCAGTACCCTGGCCAACCAGGGCACCCGGTACAAGGCCACCTTCCTGAACCGGGTCACCTCCTCTGACTACCGGACGCTGGTCTACTCCAACAGCCCGGAGGTGGTCAGCGAGCTGAAGATTTCCGACACCACCTATGCCACCTATGTAGACGGCATGCGGCGGGTGGTCACCATGATGGGCGGCACCGCCACCAACTGCTTCGGCGGTCCCAAGGACGAGGACAACACCCAGTGGCCCTCCAAGATCACCGTCTGCGCCAAGACCGGTACAGCCCAGCACTCCTCCGGCGGCTCTGACCACGGTGCCTTCGTGTGCTTCGCCCCCATGGAGAACCCGGAGATTGCCATTGCCGTCTTCGGTGAGAAAACCGCCCACGGCTCCTGGATGGCCCCCGTCGCCGAGCCCATCCTCAAGGCCTATTTCGAGGCCGTGGATGCCAGCGAGGTGTATACCTACGAGAATCAGCTGAGCTGATGTAAGAACAGAACGCCCCCACAGCTGCCGGAAACGGCGGCGTGAGGGCGTTTTTTGCGGGAAATTGGGATTTGTAGGTGATAGAGTGCCCGGTTGAACGTATACCCTAAAAAAGGTAGCCCCAACCTTCCCCTTGGGGAAGGTTGGGGTCTCCCTCCGGGGGTATACGTTCATCCGGGCACGCAATTACTTCAACAAACCCCAATTTACCTTTCCCATCAGGCACACCTGACCCCAACCCCTTCCCATTTTCCAAAATTCAAAAATAGTTCATATCCCACCCCCTTGACATTTTTGGCACTCTGTAGTATAGTTTGCTTAGCACTCAAGGAGATGGAGTGCTAAGGAGGAAATGAGATGGAATTGACCGAGCGGAAAAAGAAGGTCCTGCGCAGTGTGGTTGACCTTTATATCCGTACCGCCGAGCCTGTTGGCTCCAAGGCGATTACGGAGCTGCCGGACATGAACTATTCCTCCGCCACCATCCGCAACGAAATGGCGGACTTAACCGCCATGGGCTATCTGGAGCAGCCCCATACCAGCGCCGGACGGGTTCCGTCCGCGGCGGGCTACCGGCTGTATGTAGATGAGCTGATGATGGACTACCGTCTGAGTGTAGATGAAACCAAATCCATTCACAACGCCATTGAAGAAAAAGTCCAGCGTGTGGATAAGCTGGTGGAAAAGGTGGCAAAACTGGTATCCCAGGCTACCGATCTTCCGGCCATTACCGCAGCCTCCCGCAGCGCGTCAGTCACCGTATCCCGGTTCGATCTGATTCTCGCCGGGCAGGGCAGCTTCATCCTGGTGGTGATGCTCAGCAATGACGAGGTATTCAACAAGCTCATCAAGCTTCCCGTTTCCGTGGAGGAGAGCGATCTGAAGCTGCTGGGGGCCCTGCTGAATACCGCCATGACGGAGCTTCCCCCGGAGCGCTTCACCCAGGCGCTGCTGGACAAGGTCATGCGTTCCGCCGGAAAGGCGGCTTCCCTGGTGCCCATCATCGTGGACTTTGCCACGGAGGTGCTCAGCAGGAAGGCCTCTACCAATGTAGCCGTTGCCGGTCAGGCAAGGCTTCTGGGGCTTCCCGAGTACCGGGATGTGGACAAAGCCCAGAAGGTGCTGGAATCCATCGATGAGGATACCTTGAGTAACCTGCCCGCCATTATGCAGAGCGAGAACGGGACGAAAATCCTGGTTGGCCCGGAGAACGTGGCCCAGGAGCTGAAGGACACCAGCGTGGTCATGACCAAGTTTGACATTGGCGACGGGATGCAGGGTATGATCGGTGTGGTCGGCCCCACCCGGATGGATTACGCAAAGGTAACGGCCCGCCTCAGCTATTTTGCCGAGAGCCTGAGCAAGGCCTTCGCCAAACCAGAAACCAAACAGCTGCCCCAGGGAGACCCGGGCGCTGAAGAATCTAAGGAGGTATAGAAGTGGCCAAGAAGGAAGATAAGAAGCAGCCCGAGACCACAGAGGAACTGATCCCCGAGGAAAACGTGGAAGCGCCCCAGGAGGAACCCAAGGCAGCGGAAGCGGAGGCACCGGAAACCAATCCCTTTGAAGAAAAGTACAACGCAGAGCACGACAGCCTCCTGCGGCTGGCCGCGGAATATGACAATTTCCGGAAACGCACCGTGAAGGAAAAAGAGCAGTCCTACGGCAACGGCAAGGCAGACGCCATCGTGAAGCTGCTTCCCATATACGACAATCTGGAACGGGCCCTGAACCAGCCCACCGAGGATGCCGCCTACAAGAAGGGCGTGGAGCTCACCATGAACGAGTTGGTCAAGATTTTCACCGGCCTGGGCGTGGAGATCTTCGGAGCCCCCGGCGACAGCTTCGATCCCAACCTCCACAATGCCGTGATGCACACGGAGGATGAGAGCCTGGGTGAGAATGTAGTCTCTCAGGTGTTCCAGAAGGGCTTTAAGGTGGGCGAGAAAATCGTCCGTTTCGCAATGGTTCAGGTTGCGAATTAAAAATTCCCGACATCGGCGCAGGCCGATGCGTCCCCGCCCCGTGCAAGGGCTGGCGGATTTGAAAACGTAAATTCTTTTGCTGAATATATAGGAGGAAAAACATTATGTCTAAGATTATCGGTATTGACCTTGGTACTACCAATTCCTGTGTTGCCGTTCTGGAAGGCGGCGAGCCCGTCGTCATCCCCAACGCGGAAGGCAACCGCACCACCCCCTCTGTGGTGGCATTCTCCAAGACCGGTGAGCGTATGGTCGGCCAGGTGGCAAAGCGCCAGGCTGTAACCAACGCGGACCGCACCGTCTCTTCCATCAAGCGTCACATGGGCGAGGATTACCATGTCACCCTGAACGGCAAGAGCTACACCCCCCAGGAGATCAGCGCCATGATCCTGCAGAAGCTGAAGACAGATGCCGAGGCTTACCTGGGCCAGCCCGTCACCGAGGCTGTGATCACCGTGCCCGCTTACTTCAGCGACGCCCAGCGTCAGGCCACCAAGGACGCCGGCAAGATCGCCGGTCTGGATGTAAAGCGGATCATCAACGAGCCCACCGCGGCCGCTCTGGCCTACGGCCTGGATAAGGAATCCGAGCAGAAGATCATGGTTTACGATCTGGGCGGCGGCACCTTCGATGTGTCCATCCTGGACATTGGCGACGGTGTCATTGAAGTTCTGGCTACCGCCGGTGACACCCACCTGGGCGGCGACGACTTCGACCAGAGAATCATGGATTACCTGGTTGCCGAGTTCAAGAAGGCCGAGGGCATCGATCTGTCCGGCGACAAGGTCGCCATGCAGCGTCTGAAGGAAGCCGCCGAGAAGGCCAAGATTGAGCTGTCCGGCGTGGTTTCCACCAACATCAACCTGCCTTATATCACCGCTGACGCCACCGGCCCCAAGCATCTGGACGTGACCCTGTCCCGGGCGAAGTTCAATGAGCTCACCGCCGATCTGGTGGAGCGCACCATGAAGCCTGTCCGTCAGGCTATGTCCGATGCCGGCCTGTCCGCCTCCGATCTGCACAAGGTCCTGCTGGTTGGCGGTTCTACCCGTATCCCCGCCGTGCAGGAAGCCGTGAAGAAGATCACCGGCAACGAAGGCTTCAAGGGCATCAACCCCGATGAGTGTGTGGCCGTTGGCGCCGCCATTCAGGGCGGCGTGCTCACCGGCGATGTGCAGGATATCCTGCTGCTGGATGTTACCCCCCTGTCCCTGGGCATTGAGACCATGGGCGGCGTGTTCACCAAGCTGATCGACCGGAACACCACCATTCCTACCCACAAGAGCCAGATCTTCTCCACCGCTGCGGACGGTCAGACCTCTGTAGAGGTTCATGTGCTGCAGGGCGAGCGGGAAATGGCTGCGGGCAACAAGACCCTGGGCCGCTTCCAGCTGACCGGCATTGCTCCCGCGCCCCGTGGCGTTCCCCAGATTGAGGTTACCTTCGATATCGATGCCAACGGCATCGTGAAGGTCTCCGCCAAGGACCTGGGCACCGGCAAGGAGCAGCAGATCTCCATCACCGCTTCCACCAACCTGAGCAAGGAAGACATCGACAAGGCCGTGCACGAGGCAGAGCAGTATGCCGCCGAGGACAAGGCCCGCAAGGACGAGGTTGACGCGCACAACGCCGCCGACCAGGTGGTCTATCAGACCGAGAAGACGCTGGGCGAGCTGGGCGACAAGATTGATGCCTCCGAGAAGGCTTCCATCCAGTCCGCTGTGGATAAGCTGAAGGAAGTCAACAAGGGCACCGATGTAGAAGCCATCAAGGCCGCTACCGAGGAAGTCCAGAAGGCCTTCTACGCGGTTTCCGAGAAGCTGTACCAGCAGGCAGGCCCCCAGCAGGATCAGCCCGGCGCCCAGGGCGGCAATAAGCCCGGCGACGACGGTGTGGTTGACGCGGACTACGAGACCGTTGACTAAGCAAGCAAACCCAAAAGGGGCGGCCAAACGCCGCCCCTTGTTCCAGTAAGATACGAATTGACAATTGACAGTTGACAATTGACAATTGTCAAAAACCGGGCTCCCGGAACATACATAGCGTATTTGTCCGGGAAGAGCCTATACAATCCTTTTTATTTTATCCCGCAGGGATACCATAATTGTCAACTGTCAATTGTCAATTGTCAATTCTTTCAAGTTGAAGGTGAATCATATGGCAGATAATAAGCGTGATTACTACGAGGTGCTGGGTGTGGACAAGAGCGCCAGCGCCGATGACATAAAAAAGGCCTACCGAAAGCTGGCCATGAAGTACCATCCGGACCGGAACCCCGGCGACAAGAGCGCCGAGGAGAAATTCAAAGAGGTTGGCGAGGCCTACGAGGTCCTGTCCGATGCCGATAAGCGCTCCCGCTACGATTCCTACGGCTTTGCGGGAGTGGACCCCAACTTCAACCCCAATGCCGGCGGCTTCGGCGGTGGGTTTGGCGGCGGCGGCTTCGGAGACTTCGGCGGCTTTGGAGATATTTTCAGTGACTTCTTTGGCGGCGGCTCCTCCCGTGGGGCCAGCCAGAACGCCCCCCGCCGGGGCGAAAACGTCATGGCCCGGCTGGAGCTGACCTTTGAAGAGGCCGCCTTCGGCTGCGAGAAGGAGGTCACCGCCCCCCGGATTGAGAACTGTCCTACCTGTAAGGGCACCGGCAGCGCCGACGGCGTAGTGGAAACCTGCTCTCGGTGCCACGGCACCGGCCAGGAGCGGGTCACCCAGAGCTTCATGGGCATGCAGATGCAGTCCACCACCACCTGCAGCCAGTGCGGCGGCCGGGGCAAGATCATCAAGACCCCCTGCAATACCTGTAAGGGCAAGGGCAAGGTTCGCAAGAACAACCGTGTCAAGGTCAAGATCCCCGCAGGCGTGGACAACGGCCAGTCCGTCCGTGTCCGGGGTGAGGGCTGTGTCGGCGCCAACGGCGCGCCCAACGGCGATCTGCTGGTGGAGATTCGGGTAAAGCCCCACGATACCTTCGTCCGGGACGGCTACGATATCCTCTGCGCCGTGCCCATCAGCTTCACCCAGGCGGCCCTGGGCGCGGAAATCCAGGTGCCGACGCTGGAAGGAAACGTCAGCTACACCATCCCGGAGGGCACCCAGACCGGCAAGGAATTCACCATCCGGGACAAGGGCATCCCCGAAATCGGCAACAGCCGCCGCCGGGGCGACCTCCGCTTCACCGTGGTGGTAGAAACCCCCACCAAGCTCACCAGAGAGCAAAAGGAGCTGCTGCGCAAGCTGGACGGCTCCCTGGAGAAGAACAACTCCCCCAAGGGGCGGAGCTTCTTCGATAAGCTGTTTGATTAAAAAATTTGGCGCACCGCAAGGTGCGCCATTTTTTATCCCTTTGCCATGGCCGCCATTCGCAGCGTGCGCACGAACAGCGCGCCAAACCCCACCCGCGGCACAGCCTCCGCTGCCACCAGGGGGGCCTCCAGCAGGAGCTCCTCGCCGCTGCGCACTTTCAGGGTTCCCAGCCTTGTCCCCTTTTCCACCGGGGCAGTGACGGATTCCTCCAGGGTGATTTCCGTGGTGATGCCCGCCTTTTTCGCCTTCGGCACCAGCAGGCTTTCGGTGCCCTCCAAGACTGCCGCGGCCTGGGGGGCGGTGCCCAGGCGGACGGGGACGGCGGCGTTTTCTTCCAGCGCCGGGGTCACCAGGGCGTAATTGGCGAAGCCGTAGTCCAGCATGGCCTTACAGGCGGCGTTGCGGATTTTGGAGCTCTCGCAGCCCATGGTCACGGCAATGAGCCCCAGCCCCTCCCGCTGGGCGCTGGCGGAGAGGCAGTAGCCCGCCCCGGAGGTAAAACCGGTTTTCAGCCCCGTTGCCCCGGGGTAAAACCGGATCAGCTTATTGGTATTGGAAAGGCCGAAAGCCCCGCCTCGGACGGTATCCATCCAGATGGTGGTGTATTTCTGGATATCCGGGTGGTTTTTCAAGAGCTCTCTGGACATGAGGGCAATGTCATAGGCGCTGGTGCGGTGGTTCTTGGCATCCTCCCCATCGTCCAGGCCTGTACAGTTCACAAAGTGGGTGTCCTGCATCCCCAGCTCCTGGGCCCGGCTGTTCATCCGGTCCACAAAGGCGCTTTCGCTGCCCGCCAAATGCTCTGCCATGGCGCAGGCGCAGTCGTTGGCGGAGGACACCGCGATGGACTTCAGCATTTCGGACACGGGCATCTGCTCCCCGACTTTCAGAAAGATCTGGCTGCCGCCCTTGGCCGCCGCGGCCTCGGAGGCCGTCACAATATCGTCATACTTTAAGCTCCCGGAGTCGATTGCCTCCATAATCAGCAGCATGGTCATGATTTTCGTGACGCTGGCGGGGGCCAGGGCCTCATGGGCGTTTTTCTCATAGAGCACCGTGCCGGTGGCAATGTCCATCAGCAGAGCGCTCTTCGCGTTGATGTTCAGATCCTCCGCCCGGGCCTGGGGAACAAGCATCCCCACCAGGCACAGGGCCGACAGAATTGCCAGCAGTCGTTTCATCCGCATCCCCTCCGAAAGTTCTTCCCTAGAAGGTATGTGGGGAAACAATCAGCTATTCTAATAATCCTATAACAAATTTGGTATGGCCGGACATCTTGAACCGTATGGATTTTTCTGCTATAATAAATCGAAAATTATCGGCAGGACAGGAGAAACTGCCGCTTTTGGAGGAATTGTTGCATGAGAGGTATTCCGTCCCTGATCACTGACATCCGCAAGAAGGTCTTCACCGAGGTGGCCCGCATGGCCTACCAGGGTGACGACTACACCAAGGCCGAGGATCTGCCCTACATCATCGTCCCCGGCGACCAGCCCCTGCACCGGGAATCTGTCTTTCTGGAGCGGGCCATTGCCGGAGAGCGGGTCCGGCTGGCCATGGGCCTGTCCGTCCGCTCCGTCCAGACCCGCAGCCTGCTCACCGAGGGCATGGATCACGCCGCCATTGCCCAGCAATACTACGAGCCCCCGCTGATCAACATTATCCCCTACGCCTGCCACGCCTGCCCCACCAACCAGTATAAGGTCACCGAGAACTGCCAGAACTGCCTGGCCGCCTCCTGCCAGCAGGTGTGCCCCCGGGATGCCATCAGCTTTGTCAACGGCAAGAGCCACATTGACACCGGCAAGTGCATCAAGTGCGGCAAGTGCGCCCAGGCCTGTGACTACAACGCCATCATCCACCTGGAGCGGCCCTGCCAGGCTGCCTGCGGCATGGACGCCATCGGCGCGGACGAGAACGGCAAGGCCATCATCAACCAGGATAAGTGCGTGTCCTGCGGCCAGTGCCTGGTGAGCTGCCCCTTCGGCGCCATTGTGGACAAGGGCCAGATCTACCAGGTGGTCCGCTCCATTATGGAGGGTGACGAGGTCTATGCCATCGCCGCTCCCGCCTTTGCCCGCCAGTTCGGCAAGGACGTGACCGTGGCCCGGTTCCGTGCCGCCGTCCAGGCCCTGGGCTTCAAGGACATGGTGGAAGTCGCCATCGGCGCGGATATCTGCACCGTGGAAGAGGCCAGAGACTTTGTAGAAAAGGTTCCCGCGGAGCAGCCCTATATGGCCACCTCCTGCTGCCCTGCCTGGCACGCCATGGTGCACAAGCTGTTCCCGGCCCAGGCCAAGAACATCTCCATGACCCTGACCCCCATGGTCTACACCGCCCGCATGGTCAAGAAGGAGCACCCCAACGCCAAGATCGTCTTCGTAGGCCCCTGCGCCGCCAAAAAGCTGGAGGCCATCCGGGAGAACATCCGTTCCGATGTGGACTTCGTGCTGACCTTTGAGGAGCTCATGGGTATGTTCGAGGCCAAGGAAGTGAACTTTGACGAGCTGCCCGAGGTCCCCGCCCCCGATGAGGGCACCGCCGCCGGACGGGGCTTCGCCGTAGCCGGCGGTGTGGCCGCCGCTGTGGTGGAGGTGGTTCACGAGAAGCACCCCGATATGGAGATCAAGGTTGCCAACGCCCAGGGCCTGCGGGAGTGCCGCAAGCTCATGAACATGGCGAAGGTCGGCAAGTACAACGGCTACCTGCTGGAGGGCATGGCCTGCCCCGGCGGCTGCGTGGCCGGCGCCGGCACCATTCTCCCCATCCAGGACGCCAACAAGGCCGTCACTCAGTCCATGAACCTGGCCTCCAAGAAGAACCCCCTGGAGTCCCGGTACGCGGAGCTGGCGGAGAAGCTGGACTAATTGAAAAGCGATTTGGGCGCGCTGCATAGCAGCGCGCCCACTTTTTTCACTTCAGGATTCCGTAAACAAAAGATGCATGTATACACCCCATGGGAAGCCAAGAATGGGGCTGTTGCAAAATAGTAAACCCGTAGGGGCGGCTATTAGCCGCCCGCCGACTTTCGGGACAGAGCGCATCCATCAAATGCGCAATTCCGTGAGATCGCGGGCGGCTGGTAGCCGCCCCTACAAAAATGCTTATTTTGCAACAGCCCCTTTTTCAGTTTCTCCGTCAGGGTATACGTTCAACCGGGCTATTCTTACAGCGGAACCCCAAGATACGCTGACAGGGCCGGGATTGCGTTGAGGCCCTCGGTGTAGCCCTGCCAGTAGAGGGCCCCCAGTTTTTCCAGGTTGCCCTCCACCCGGGATACCCGGATGGGGCGCTCCGGGGCCTGGACGAAGATACGGCCGATCTGCTCCAGGCCCTCCAGACGGTCGCAGAGCTCATTGTAGGTGGGGGCAATCCGATCCACAGCCCGGGCGAATTCCGGCCAGCGGCGGTAGACTGCCTCGGCGGTGTTGCGCTCCTTGGGCTTCTTTCGGAATGCCCGATCCCGGGTGCGGACCACCACGATTTTCTCAAAGCCCTGGGCCAGGGCCCAGTCGTAGGGGATGCCGCAGCTGCACCCGCCGTCCAGGCAGGGCACCCCCTCTACCGGGACCATGGGGGTCACAAAGGGCATGGAGGCCGAGGCCTTGGCGGCGGCCATGATATCGCACTGTCCCCGCTCCCAGAAAACCGGAGTGCCGGTGCGGCAGTCCGTGGCCTCCGCCAGGAAGCGGCGGCGGGGGTCCTGGAACCGGGCCTCGTCCAAAGGCTCGATCTCGTTGAAGTCCTGTAACAGAAAGTCCAGGCGGATCAGGCTCCTGCTTTTGCGCAGAGCGGTGGCGCCGATATACTGCCTGTCGTGCCGGTGGCCCAGATTGGCCCGGGCGGACCGGCCGATCTGCCCGCTGACGTAGCTGACGCCCGCCAACGCCCCGGCGCTGACCCCCAGGGTGCATTGGAAGTTGATCCCCCGCTGCATCCAGGCATCCAGCACCCCCTGGGTATACAGCCCCCGAAATGCCCCGCCCTCCAGCACCAGGCAGCCCGCAATCAGATTATCCGGGGCGCTCCCGGTGGGGATACTTCCGATTTTCGAGTAGATTTCCTCGCTCATAGAGCTCCTCCCAAAAAGATTTTTTTGCATTTTATCAGGTTTTCCATGGAAAATCAAGGGAAATTTGAAGCAGCCCCCGGCAAAACACCGGGGGCTGCTTCTGCGTAACAAAGAACATAACACGCACCGCGGTAGGGGGATAGGGACCGCGCCTGCATATAGGTTAGCCTTCGCTAACTATTATAGCGGAGATTGGAGATTTGTCAAGAAGAATTTTCAAACCGGCATTTCCGCCCTTTCCAGGGAAAGCTGTTATTCCGCAAATAGAAAAAACCGCTCAAAAATTGAGCGGTTTTTATATTTGCAGCCGCCCCAGCGCCTCCACCAGCTTTTCTTCGTCCACGGCGGAATAGTTGATCACAAGATACTGCCGGCTTTCCTCCGTTGGGACGGTGTAGAAATCGCTCAGGGGCTGGACCTTCAGGCCCTGGGCGGCGAAGAGGCGAGCAAGAGACGCCCCAGACTGGGGCGTATTGACCCGCAGCAGGAAGTGGAGGCCCGCGTCCTGCTCCAGGATGGTGAACCGGTTGGCGGCGGGGCAGCGCTCCAGGGCATCGATGACCCGGTTCCGCCGGGCCCGGTAGAATTTGCGCATCCGGTTGATGTGCTTTTCAAAATACCCCCGGTCCAGAAACCGGGCCAGGGTGTACTGCTCAAAGCTGGCCACGGTGCAGCCGTAGAATCCCAGCCTTTGGCGGAAGACCGCCATCAGCGCCGGGGGCAGCACCATATAGCTGATGCGGATGGAGGGGGCCAGGGTTTTGGAGAAGGTGTTCATATAGATCACCCGCTCCGGGTCCATGGCCTGCATGGCCCGGATGGGATGGCCCCGGAATCGGAACTCCGTATCGTAGTCGTCCTCAATAATCCAGCCGTCCCGGCTGCGGGCCCAGTCCAGCAGGGCCTTGCGGCGGGCAACGGGGGTCACCAGCCCCGTGGGGAAGTGGTGGGATGGGGAGATGTGCAGCACCTGGGCATCCCCCAGGCAGTCCGGCCGGATGCCCTCCCCGTCCATGGGGATGGGCAGGCACTGAACCCCTCCGGCGGCGTAGATTTTCCGGATTTTTCCATAGCCGGGGTCCTCCACGCCGTAGATTTTGTCCTGGCCCAGCAGCTGCAGCAGCAGATTGTAGAGAAAGTCCGTGCCCGCGCCCACGATGATATTTCCGGGGTCGATGGTGAGCCCCCGGAAATCTGCCAGGGTCCGGGCAATGGCCTGCCGCAGCTCCGGCGCGCCCTGGCTGTCCAGGGGCAGCAGAAGCTTCTGCCCATAGTCCAGAATTACCTCCCGCTGCAGGCGAATCCATACGGAGAAGGGAAACTGCCCGGTGCCGTTGCCGGTGAGATCTACCGTGCTTTGGGGGGCTTCCGGAGTGGGCTCCGGGGCAGGAAGGGGCACATGGCGGGGCCGGGCCTCCACCTTTTCCACAAAGAAGCCGAACCGCTCCCGGGAGACGATGAAGCCCTCCTCCAGCAGCTGGGCATAGGCCGCCTCCACGGTGGTTTTGCCCACCTCCAGATTGGCGGCCAGCGCCCGCTTGGAGGGCAGCTTCTCCCCCGGCAGCAGCTCCCCGGAGAGAATATCCTCCCGAATGGCCCGATACAGCGCCTCATATAAAGGCAGCCCCGGACGTTTTTTTAACTCATAGGTACGCATTGAAACCACCTTTTGCGGATGAACGTATCCCCCCGAAGGGGAGCCCCCTACCTTCCCTTTGGGGAAGGGGGACCGCCCGTGGCGGTGGATGAGGGCGGTACAGACTGACTGCTTGCAGGAGCTTGGGCGAATTCGTACTGACCAAAGCCTTAGAGCTAAGGGCCGTACGAATTCGTCCACAGTTTCTCCGCATTGGTTCTGCGTACCGCCCCTCATCAGTCAGGGCTACGCCCTGCCAGCTTCCCCAAGGGGAAGCCTCGCTTCGCTCGATTTACGCTGCCTTCTTCTGAAACGGCCTTTTCGCCCAAACGCTCTTGCACCAGGCCACGAAACGGAGCCTGGTTTTTTCCGCCCAGTCGAAGACGTGCTGGATGGCAAAGAAGACAGTGGGGGTCATCACCAGCAGGGTGAACATGACAAGCCGTACTTTGCTGGTCCAGGCCCGCAGGTCCAGGATGTCCCCCAGCAGGGTGAAGCACAGCACAATGCCCGCCGCCATAGCCCACCAGAGTACCCGGCGGAACCAGTTGAAGGGCTTGCAGATCTGATACAGCACCAGAAGGCCCACAAAGGACAGAATCGCAGCGCAGATGGTGGAAACCTCCTCCTTGGGCAGGCCGAAGACGGACATGAACATCTGGCACAGCAGCACCACGAAGACGTTGGTCAGTCCGCCGGGGAAGGCCCGGCGCAGAACCTCCGGCAGAAATTTCCCCCGAATCCGGTCATATTTCGGCTCAAAGGTCAGAATGAAAGAGGGAATGCCGATGGTCATGGCGGAGATCACGGACAAATGGATGGGCTCCAGCGGATAGGGCCATACGGTAAACAGGCTGATGATGGACAAAAACAGGGAGAAGAGGTTCTTCACCAAAAACAGGGAAGCTGCCCGCTGGATGTTGTTGATGACCCGCCGCCCCTCGGCCACCACCCCGGGCATGGCGGAAAAGTCCGAATCCAGCAGCACCAGGCTTGCCAGCTGGCTGGCGGCCTCGGCCCCGCTGGCCATGGCTATGGCGCAGTCCGCCTGCTTCATGGCCAGCAGATCGTTCACGCCGTCGCCGGTCATAGCCACCGTGTGCTTCTTTTTTTGCAGGGCCTCAATGAGCCCTTTTTTCTGCTCCGGGGTCACCCGGCCAAAGACGGTGTAGGTGCTGGCGGCCTCCCGCAGCTGCTCGGGGGTCTCCAGGGTGGAGGCATCCACATAGCTCTCCGCCCCCGGAATCCCCGCCTGCTGGGCAATCATGCTGACGGTGGCAGGGCTGTCGCCGGAGATCACCTTCACCGTCACCCCCTGCTGGGCGAAATAGGCGAAGGTTTCTTTCGCGTTGGGCCGCAGCTTGCCGGTGAGCAGCACCAGGGCAATGGGGGTCACTTTCCCGCTTTCCAGCCTGCCGGGGGCCAGGGGGCCGTCATACTGGGCCACCAGCAGCACCCGGTAGCCCTTGGCGGCCCAGTCGGTGATGTGCCAGAGATCCTCCCGGTCCCCCAGCAGGAACTCCGGCGCGCCCACCACGAAGCTGCCCTCTTCTTCAAATTCACAGCCGCTCCACTTATACTCGGAGGAGAAGGGAACGCGGTTGGTGCACACAAGATCGCTCTCCCCCTTGAAGAGCTCCGCCATGGCCTTGGCGGTGGCATTGTCCGGGGGCACCGCGCCGTAGATGGCGGTGAGGATATCCTCCAGCTGCTCCGGCAGCAGATCCCCCAGGGGCAGCAGATTTTCCACTTCCATATCCGGCTCGGTGATGGTGCCGGTTTTGTCCACGCAGAGCACGTCCACCCGTGCCAGGGCCTCGATGCTGTTCATGTCCTGCACCAGCACCCGCTGGCGGCTCAATTTCTGGGCGGAAACCGCCAGGGCCACACTGGTCAGCAGGTACAGCCCTTCCGGGATCATGCCGATCAGGGCGGCCACGGTGCCCTCGGTGCTCTCCCGCAGGGGCAGCTTCAGCACCAGATATTCCTGCCGGAACAGAATAATACCCACAGGCACCAGAATGATGCCCAAAAACAGAATCAGATGATCCAGAGACCGGGTCATTTCTGATTTCTTCGCCTGGGGATTGTGTTTGGCCGCCTGGGCCAGCTTGCTCGCGCCGCAGTCGTCGCCCACAGCGGTGAGCTCCACCCGGCCCCGGCCCGCCAGGACGATGGAGCCTGAATGCACCGTGTCGCCCGGCTGCTTTTCCACGCTGTCCTCCTCGCCGGTGAGCAGGGACTCATCCACAAACAGGGAGCCGGAGCGGAGAATGCCGTCGGCACAGACCTGGTCCCCCTGGGCAAATTCCGCAATGTCATCCCGGACGATATCCTCCGGGGAGATATCTTGCAGCTGGCCGTCCCGCAGAACCTTGACGGGGTGGCGAGCCACCAGCGACAGCTTATCCACCGCCCGCTTGGCCTTGATCTCCTGGTAGATGCCGATGACCGTATTGACGATAACCACGCCCAGGAAGCCCATGTTCATAACGGTGCTGCGGCCCACCAGCAGCAGCACCGCCAGCACCACAAACACCAGGTTGAAGAAGGTCAGACAGTGGCGCAGGACGATCTCCTTCTCGCTCTTGCCGGAGTCCGCCCCCGGCCCGGCGCCCAGCCCCTGGGCCAGGTGTTCCTCCGCCTGGGCGGTGGTCAGGCCCTGCTCCGGGTCCGGGTGGATTCGCTCCAATTCTTCCGCCATGTCAGGCACCCTCTCTCTCTTCAAATTCCGGCAGGCCGGCCCCACGCCGCCAGAGAATCAGCAGGCTGCCCTGCTTCACTTCAATCCGGGCGGGGGCAGCCGTAAAGTGATTGCTGACTCCTAAGGGGAAGCCGCTGGTGAGGCAGCCGTTTTCCAGGCCGTAGTACAGCCCTTCGATGGTTACGCCCGCCGCGTCAGGCCCCACGCAGAATACGGAGATATCCCCCTCGCCGCCCTTGGGGAAGCGAAGGGCTCCGTCCCGAATGACCGTGGCGCAGAAATCCTTCCCAATCAGCACGCCCCGGGCTCCCCGGTCTGCCAGGTATTGCAGGGCCTGGTAGTTGGCAACGGTGTGATCCAGCCGCTCCCCGTCCAGGCCGCCGTAGATACAGAACCGGTCATAGCCTTTTTTCAGCCCCAGCTTGATGGCAAGCATACTGTCGGTGTCGTCCTTCTCCACGGGGAAGACCTCGGCCCCCGTTGGGATGTAGTGCAGGGAATCAAAGTCCCCGATGATGGCCTGAGGCTTCAGCCCCAATTTCTTTGTATAGTTCAGTCCGCCGTCGGCGGCGATCAAGTATTCGTTGCCTGTCAGGGGCTCCAGGAGCCCGTCAAACCCGGCGGCGCAAAAAATAACGCATTGCTTCATAAGCCGCTCTCCTCCTTTTTTCCATAGTTTACCACAGATTTCCCAAAAGAAAAACAGTCAAAATGTAAATATCGATCAAAATGAGTGTTTGACATTTGAAATGTCCTGGGATATGATAGATTCTAATAAGAAGAGGAGGCGTGTGCCTATGAAACCGCTGGTATTTCAGTCCGATTTCGGCCTGGTGGATGGGGCCGTCAGCGCCATGTACGGCGTGGCCTACAGCGTCAGCCCGGACCTGAAGATGCACGATCTGACCCATGATATTACGCCCTATTCCATCTGGGAGGCCAGCTACCGGCTGATCCAGACCATTTCCTATTGGCCGGACGAGACGGTGTTCGTCTCCGTGGTGGACCCCGGCGTGGGCACCAGCCGCCGCAGCGTGGTGGCAAAGACCAAATCCGGCAAATACATTGTCACTCCGGACAATGGAACCTTGACCCATGTGCTGCGCTTGGATGGGGTCACTGCCGTGCGGGAGATTGACGAGCGGGTGAACCGCCTGCCCAATTCCGGCGAGAGCTACACCTTCTATGGCCGGGACGTGTACGCCTATACCGGCGCGCGGCTGGCGGCGGGGGTCATCTCCTTTGAAGAGGTGGGGCCGGAATTGGAGGTGTCCAGCCTGGTGCGGCTGCCCGTGGTGGAGCCCTATCTGGACGGCAGAGCTGTCTGCGGCACGGTGGATGTGCTGGATGTGCGCTTTGGCTCCCTCTGGACCAATATCCCCCGGAGCCTCTTTTTACAGACCGGGGCAAAGTACGGGGACCGGCTCAGCATCACCATTGAGAATGACACCCGCACGGTGTACCGTAATATCATCCTGTACGCCAAGAGCTTTGCGGATGTCTACATCGGCGAGGCCCTGGCCTATGTAAACAGCCTGGACTGCATGGCCGTCGCCATCAACCAGGGCTCCTTTGCCCGGGCCTACAACATCGGCACCGGCAATTCCTGGCGCATCCGCATGGAGATTTTTGACGCGTTCCAGCGTTGAAAATAAATAAAATATGGAGGTAGAATTATGAAGAAGTTCTCTGTCAAAACCATCGTTGCCATCGGCATCGGCGCGGCGCTGTTCTTTGTGCTGGGCCGGTTCGTGGCCATCCCCAGCCCCGTGCCCAACACCAATATCTCGGTGCAGTACGGCCTGCTGGCGTTCATGTCCGTGGTGTACGGCCCCATCGCCGGTGCCCTCATCGGCCTGATCGGCCACGCCCTCATTGACTTCAGCTACGGCTGGGGCATCTGGTGGAGCTGGGTCATCGCTTCCGGCGTGTTCGGCCTGCTGATGGGCCTGAGCACCAAGCTGCTGAAAATGGACGAGGCCGACATGGGCAAGAAGGGCCTGCTGAAGTTCAACGCCGCCCAGGTGGTGTGCCATCTGATCTGCTGGTTCCTGGTGGCCCCGGTGCTGGATGTGTACATGATGGGCGAGCCCTGGGACAAGCTGCTGGCCCAGGGGCTGCTGGCCGGTGTGGCCAACGCCATCACCACCGCCATCGTCGGCAGCCTGCTGTGCGTGGCCTACGCATCTACCAAGACGAAGGCAGGAAGCCTGACGAAGGAGTAAAAGTAAGCCCCGTCCTCGAGAGGGAGCCCCTGTGGCTCCCTTTGGCGGATGGAACTTTGAAAGGAGGTTTCCTTTTGGAAAACCAGTCCATAATTTCCTTTGAGCACTTCGGCTTTCAGTATACCGCCCAGGCGGAGCCGACGCTGTATGATATCAATTTGAATATTGCCAAGGGGGAGAAGGTTCTCATCGCCGGGCCCTCCGGCTGCGGAAAATCCACCCTGGCCCACTGCATCAACGGTCTGATCCCAAATTCCTATCCCGGCACGGCCACGGGGAAGCTGACGGTCTCCGGCAGGGACGCGAAAACCATGAGCCTCTTTGACCTGTCCCAGGTGGTTGGTACGGTGTTACAGGACTCCGATGGCCAGTTCATCGGCCTGACGGTGGCGGAGGATATGGCCTTTGCCCTGGAAAACGACTGCATGCCCCAGGGGGAAATGCGCGCGCTGGTGGAGAAGGTGGCCCGCCTGGTGGATGTGGACGGGGTTCTGTCCCATGCCCCCCAGGAGATTTCCGGCGGCCAGAAGCAGCGGGCGGCTTTGGGCGGGGTGATGGTCAGCGGCGTGGATGTGCTGCTGTTTGACGAGCCTCTGGCAAACCTGGACCCCGCCGCCGGAAAAAAGGCGGTGGAGCTCATCGACGAAATTCAGGCCCAGACCGGCTGCGCCGTGGTGATCATCGAGCACCGCCTGGAGGATGTGCTCCACCGGAAGGTGGACCGGATTGTCCTCATGGGCGAGGGCCGGATTCTCTACGATGGGGACCCGGACACTCTGCTCTGCGGCACTCTTCTGACCGCCAGCGGCATCCGGGAGCCTCTGTACGTCACGGCGCTGAAATACGCTGGGATTACCCTGACCAAGGAAAACCACCCGGCCTATCTGCCGGAGCTCACCCTGACGAATGCCCAGAAGCAGCAGGTGGCGGACTGGTTCCGCCGGCTGCCGGAGGCTGCCCCCGCCCAGGAGAGAGAGACGCTTCTTCAGGCGGAGGGGCTGTGCTTTGCCTATCAGCCGGGGCACCCGGTGCTGAAGGACATTTCCCTGACCATCCGCAAGGGGGAGATGCTCAGTATCGTAGGCACCAACGGCGCGGGCAAGTCCACCTTTTCCAAAGTCCTCTGCGGCTTTGAAACGGCCCAGCAGGGGAACCTCCAATTTGACGGACAGGATTTTTCCATTCTCTCCATCAAGGAGCGGGCAGATCATGTGGGCTATGTGATGCAGAACCCCAATCAGATGATCTCCAAAACCCAGATTTTTGACGAGGTGGCCCTGGGCCTGCGGAACCGGAACGTGCCGGAGGAACAGGTGAAGCCCAGGGTGGAGGCGGCGCTGCAAACCTGCGGATTGTACCCCTTCCGCAACTGGCCGGTGTCGGCCCTGAGCTACGGGCAGAAAAAGCGGGTGACCATCGCCTCCATTCTGGTTTTGCAGCCGGAGATGATTCTGCTGGACGAGCCCACTGCCGGACAGGACCTGGCCCACTACACCCAGATTATGGACTTTTTGCAGGCGCTGAACCGGGGCGGCACCACCGTGGTGCTGATCACCCACGATATGCACCTGATGCTGGAGTACACCCCCCGGGCCGTGGTCTTCCACAATGGGACCATTCTGGCGGATGCCCCCGCGGCCCAGGTGCTCAATGACCCGGAGATCGTTGAAAAGGCCCACCTGAAGGAGACATCCCTGTACCATCTGGCCGCCCTGTGCGGCATCGGGGAGAAAGAAGAATTCACCCGGCGCTTCATCGCCCGGGATCGGGAGGGGCGGCAGGCATGACCAATCTTTTTAACTACATCGACCGGCCCTCGCCCATCCATGCCCTCACCGGGGCAAGCAAGCTGGTGTGTCTGCTGGCCTGGAGCGTGGCGGCCATGACCAGCTTCTATACGCCGCTGCTGCTGGCGCTGACCGTGGGGGCGCTGGTCCTCTTCCGGCTGGCCAAGCTGAAAAGAAAGGATATTGCCTTTGTGGTAGACGTGATGGTGGTATACATCATCCTGAACAACGTCCTGATTTTCCTCTTCAGCCCCAACCACGGGCCCAATCTCTATGGCAGCTATACGCCCCTGTTTCACATCGCGGGGCCCTATACCATGACGGCGGAGCAGCTGTTTTACCACCTGAACGTGATTCTCAAAAACGCCTGCACCATCCCCATTGTGCTGCTGTTCGTGTGCACCACCAACCCCTCGGAGTTTGCGGCCTCCCTGAATAAGATCGGCGTGAGCTACCGCATCAGCTATTCCGTCTCCCTGGCCCTGCGCTACATCCCGGATATCCAGCGGGAGTTCCGGGATATTTCCCAGGCCCAGCAGGCCAGGGGTGTGGAAATGAGCCGGAAGGTGAATCTCGTCCGCCGCCTGAAGTCCGCCAGCGCCATTCTGGTGCCCCTGGTGCTCAGCTCCATGGACCGGATTGAGAATATCTCCAACGCCATGGAGCTTCGGGGCTTCGGCAAGAAGGACAAGCGCACCTGGTACGCCGCCCGGCCCTTTACCCGCTGGGACAAGCTCTCCATGGGGGTGTGCGTGGGGCTGATGGTGCTGTCCTTCCTGCTCACCCTGATCAATGGGTGCCGATTCTTCAACCCCTTCCAGGGCTGGTTTTCAGGAAAAATTAATATTTCAACCTTACCATTGATACGATAGAATGATATTATACGCATAATATCATTTAAAAAGAGGAATCTATGGTTTTTTCAGAGATAAATATCATGCTTTTGGGGTGGGAAAACCTGTTCTGCCTGGTGGCGGCGGTCTCCATGATGGAGGGGCGCTACAGCGAAAAAAAAGGCTGGCTCATCCGTATGCAGCTGACGGCGGCGCTGCTGCTGGCCTGCGACGCCATTGCCTGCTACTATGACGGCAGGCCCGGAACGGCGACCCATTGGGTGCTGGTGGTGGCGAACCTTGCCAATTTTCTGCTGATGAACAGTGTCCTGCTGCTGTTTCACCGCTACCTGTGCTGCTCCCTGCTGACGGCGGGAGAACGGCAGCGCCTGGGGCTGGTGAAGGCGGTGGAGCTGGTCTGCCTGGGGGCCATGGCCCTGGTGGTGGTGTCCCAGTTTACGTCCTGGTACTACCGCATTGACGAGGCCAATCACTATGTCCGCGGCCCGCTGTATCTGCTCTCTCTGGCTCTGCCCTTCGCGGGGCTGGTGATGGATGGCGTGCTGCTGCTGCAATACCGGGAGCGGATCAGCCGGAGAATGTTCCGGGTGATGACCGCCTTTTTCCTGCTGCCGCTGGCGGCGGCGGTGGTGCAGATGTTCTTCCATGGGCTGTCGCTGATTGACCTCAGCGTTGGCGCGGCCATGCTGCTGATCTATCTGATTGTGAACCGGGAGCAGCAGGCGGAGCTGCGGCAGGCCCAGGAGGAGCGGGCCGTGGTGGTCCAGCGGCTGGAGATTGCCCAGACTCTGAATCGCTGCGTGGAAAAGCTGTCCTCCGGGGAGGATATTTCCACAGCCATCCGGGATCTGCTGTGGATTATCAAGGAATATTTCCAGGCAGACCGGGCCTATATCTTCGAGAATGACCCGGTGCGCCGGGTGACGGTAAACACCTATGAATCCGTGGAGCCCGGCGTGGAGCCCCAGATTGAGAACCTGCAGGAGGTGCCCATGGAGATGCTCTCCACGTGGATGAACCAGTTCCGCCGGGGCAAGAAGTATTTTATCGCCAACATCGAGCAGGAGAAGGGGATGCCCCACTACAAGATCATCAAGGATCAGGATATCCAGCGCCTTCTGACGGTGCCGCTGCTGGAGCAGGGGCAGGTCATCGGCTTTCTGGGGGTGGACAATCCCCAGCGCCATTTTGAGGACGAGACCCTGCTGTCCTCCCTGCAATTCTTTGTAACCAACAGCCTGCGCCAGAAGAAGGAGCAGGAATACTTGCAGCAGCTGAGCTTTACGGACCAGCTGACGGGCCTCTACAACCGGAATCGGTACAACCAGACCCTCCAGCTCTGGCAGGAGGACTGCAAGAACCAGGTGGGCATCCTCTATATCGACCTGAACGGTCTGAAGCAGGTCAACGACACCCGGGGCCACGCCGCCGGCGACAAGCTGATCCGGGATACCGCCGGGGTCATGGAGCAGATTTTCCCGGGCCAGGCCTACCGCATCGGCGGCGATGAATTCGTGGTCATCTGCCAGGGCACCCCGGAGCCGGAATTCCGCGCTCAGGCGGCGCAATTGATTGAGCAGACCGGAAGGCAGGGCATCAGCCTGTCCATGGGCCTGCTGTGGAACCCCCAGTGCCCGGACCTGCCCGCCGCCCTGAAAGAGGCGGATGCCCGGATGTACGAGGAAAAGCGGAAGTACCACGAGAGAAGAGGCTGACGCGGAGCGCCAGCCTCGGTGCAATCCAGCCGTTGGCTGGGTGAAATCTGCCTAAAGACAGATTTCGTCCAGCCAACGGCTGGATTGCATTGGGGCTGCTACACTTGCAACGGCCCCTTAAATTTTACGCCTTTTCTGCCTCCGGGATATCGCCCACGCCGTTCAGAATCACGGTGGGCTGATATGCGAAGGTCTTGGGGGTCTCCCGGTCCGAGACGCCGGAGAGCACCAGCACCGTGTCGATGCCGCTCTCCATACCGGCGATGATGTCCGTATCCATCCGGTCGCCCACTACTACGGCCTCATCGGAGTGGCAGCCCAGCAGCCGCAGGCCCGTGCGCATCATCAGGGGGTTGGGCTTGCCGCAGAAATAGGCCTGCTTGCCGGTGGCCATTTCCACCGGGGCGATCAGCGCCCGGCAGGCCGGGGCAATGCCCTGCTCAATATTGCCGGATACATCGGAATTGGCACCAATGAGCTTGGCCCCATTCAGCACCAGGTTCACGGCCCGGGTCAGGGTGTCCAGGGAGTAGGTCCGGCCCTCACCGATTACTACATAGTCCGGGTTCACATCGTTCATGGTGATGCCCGCGTCATACAGCGCGTTCAGGAGCCCCGCCTCGCCAATGACAAAGGCAGAGCACCCCGGCGCCTGGGCCTTCAGAAAGGCCGCCGTTGCCAGAGCGCTGGTGTAAAAATGCTCCTCCGGCACATCCAGCCCCATCCGCGCCAGCTTCTGCTGCAGCTCCTTGGGGGTCATGCCGCTGTTGTTGGTCAGAAACAGATATTCCTTGTTGTTCTCCTGCAACCACCGCACAAACTCCGCCGCCCCGGGCAGAATCCGGTTTCCATGATAGAGCACACCGTCCATATCACAGATAAAGCCCTTCTTGGCCTGAAAATCAATCTTCATTCTCTTTTCCTCCTTGATACTCCATATTACGGTGTGACTATACACCAAATGGGTAAAAAGGAAACAGTGAAGGAAGTAAAGATTGTGTAAAATTTTTCGGGTGGGGTTTACAAATGACCGAGCGCCCGGTTGAACGTATAACCTCTAAAAAGAAGCCCCAACCTTCCCCCTTCTTGTGTTATCATATCAAGTGCAACAGTAAATAAAAAAGTAGCAACTCATAGAAAAATCCAGTACAATGGC
>CAKTJX010000018.1 GCA_934569045.1 uncultured Oscillospiraceae bacterium | reverse complement strand
TTAGCAAAACGCAGAATTTTCTTAGCAAATTTCTGAAAAGCGTTCGAGTCCAATTAGCAAATATACATCATGCGGCGCATAAAAATCTCCCGGTAACGGAAGTGAAATTACCGGGAGAAGGAGGAACAAAAAAACGCTGCAAACCCCGAAAAAAGGCTTGCAGCGGTGCTTTCTGGCGTCCCAGAGAGGATTTGAACCTCCGACCCCACGCTTAGGAGGCGTGTGCTCTATCCAGCTGAGCTACTGGGACATATAAAATTTTAAATGGTGCACACGGCATCACCATGCTGCCATAGCAAACAGCTTTCTTATTCTACAGAAGATTTTTCTGAAAGTCAAGCAGAAATCGGCACATTTTTCAGGGGCGGCGTTCTATACTGTCCTATAGTTGTTTCGAGAAAGGAGCATAGACCGTGAACGCCGCGCATAACGTATTTGGAGATCTGGACGATATGATCTTCGACGAATCCGATGGTGGGCCCAGCGAGCGCTGAAGGCCTGGTGGCTGCCGCAAAAGCGGCAGCCACAGCGAAATCCAGCCGATGGCTGGATTTCTTTATGTGAGCAATCCCAGCAGGGCCGACAGGACAATAACCTTGGGGACGCTCCACTTCTGCTTCAGCATCAGAAACAGGGCGATTAGGGCGATCAGGACTGTTTTCCAGGAAAGAACGCCGTCCACCAGGTAGTTGGTGTCGCTCAACGTGACGATGACCGCCAGAATAATGCCCAGCGCCGCCGGGCGGACGCCCACCATAATGTTTTTCAGGGCGCGGCTGTTTTTGAATTTCTCAAAAAAGACTGCCGCCACCGCACAGATGGTGAAGGTGGGGGCAAGAACCCCCAGGACGGAGATGGTGGCTCCCAGGATGCCCGCCACCCGCATTCCGGCAAAGGTGGCGCAATTGAGGCCCAGGGGGCCCGGTGTCATTTCCGCAATGGCAACGATATCCGAAACCTCGGACACCGTCATCCAGCCGTGGCTCACCATTTCGTCATTGATCAGCGGCACCATGGACATGCCGCCGAAGCTGGTAAAGCCGATCTGGCAGAAGCTCCAGAACAATTGAATCAGAACACTCACGCCTCTGCCTCCTTCCATTTGCCCATGATGAGCCCCGCGGCAACGCCCAGGAGAATGACCAGGACGCAGTTCACACCGAAGAACGCATTGAGCACGCAGGCACCCAGGCAGATTCCATAGCAGATTTTACTGGGAAAGGCACCCTTGCGAAGCTTCAGTGCGGCCACCAGAATGATAGGCACCACAGCGGCCCGGACACCCCGTAGCATTTTTGCCACCCAGAGATTGTCCTTGAACTTGCTGTAGCCGAAGGTCAGCACCGTAAGAATCAGCATGGGCGGCAGGATCATGCCGATCACCGCCAGGATGCCGCACAGGACGCCACCCCTGCGATAGCCAAAGAGATAGGCCACGTTGCCGATCATGGTTCCCGGCAGGCTCCGGCCTACGCTGACGATATCCAGCAGCTCCTCGGCGGTGAGCTCCTGCTTCTCATCCACAAAGTCCTTCTGCATCTGGGCGACAATGCTCCAACCGCCGCCGAAGGTAAACCAGCTGATGCGGAAGAAGTACAAAAACGTCTCCCATAAGATTTTCCATTTTCCCTTTTTCATATGCAGCGCCTCTTAGTAGTGCACAACGTTTCCCGCCCGGCGGATTTTTTCCAGCACCGGCAGGGCCTCCTCCGACTGGAAATAGGCAAGCGTGGATGCCGGAACCAGTTCTTTCAGCGTCTCCCAGTTCCCCGTCTGAAGGGCCTTGCGGACGGTGGAAGCGCTGATGGGCTGGCCCTGGGACTGCTTCCTGGGGATGATCTCGCAGCGAATTCCCTGCTTCGGCAGCTCCGATGCCATAATGGAATTGTAGATTCCGGTGACCTGGCTGGTGGGCTCCTCCCCCACAAACCGGATGGACGCGCCGATGGCCTGGGCGATTCTGGCAAAAATCGCCAGGTCCAGCTTGGCGTGGCCCTGGATTACGGCGGCATCGTCCTTCAGGAAATAGCTGGGGAAGGTGGCATTGCTGATGATGTAGGGGCCGGAATCGTGGAGCACCACATTTTGTAGATGGGCAGTCCCCTCCCGCACCAGACGCTTGCGCACGGCAAAGGGCACCAGGCTGGCGTCCTCGCTGAGGACGAACAGATGCAGGGTATCACACTGGGCCGCCGCCGTCTCCACCAGGTATTGATGGCCCAGAGTAAAGGGGTTGGCATTCATGACGATGGCGCCGGAAACACCGGGCCGGGCCGTTTTTTCCAGCTGCGCCAGGTAATTTGGGAAGCCGTTTCTCCGGTTCTCCATAAACACCAATGTTCCATCCACCCGGGCGATCTCATAAAAGCCCAGGCTCTGGAAGAACTTGGCGGACTTGATTTTCGTATACAGGAACAGGTGGCTGTTGCCCCGGGCCATCTGATATTCCATCAGGTGGGACACCACCTCATTCAGCAGGCCCTCCCCCTGGTGCAGGTGGCTCACGGCAAAGCAGCGCAGCGTCGCGCCGAAGCAGCTGCCTGTGGCGATCACCTCGCCGTTTTCGTCCTCCATGGCGCAGATATAGTCCAGGTTGGCATCCCTTGTGATGCCCTCCTCCACCAGGAGCCGGTCCACCTGTCCCAATGTCCGCTTGTCAGAGGGGTAGACCTGGGTCAATGTATATTCACTCATTGGGCATCCTCCTTTAAAAAGTGCAGCAGCAGAGTCATGGCCAGCAGATCGGCACAGCCCCCCGGAGAAAGGTTGTCAGAAACAAATGCCTCGTTCCACTGCTCCAGGGTTGCTTTATCCGGGAAGGGTTCCCGTTCCAGGAGCGCTTGCGCGGCCTTTGCGGTCTGCTGCTGGGTTTCATAGCCGCCCCGGTGGATCAGGTTGGTGTCCACCGTATGGGCAATCAGCGCCATCAGAACGGCACAGGCGGCGTCATTCATTGTTTTCCCCTGGGCCAGCCCCGCCTCCAGCTTTGGAAGGGCCAGCTCCAGCACCTCCGGGAACCCGGCAGCTGCCTGGCCCCGGACACCGGTAATGCCATAGCGCCGATAGAGCTCCTTCCCCACGGTCTGGGGGCCGCTCTCCTGGGTAAAATCCGCCAGCAGATGCTTTGTCATGGCGGCGCACTCCCCCAGAATCCGTTCCGGCTTTCCCCATTCCGCGCGGTTCAGCCGTCCCAGGCTTCCGCAGAGAATGCCCAAGGAGAAGACTGCTCCTTTGTGGGTATTGACGCCGCCGGTAGCTGCCAGCATCCGGCCCTGGGCGATTTTTCCGGGATAGCGCAGACGGTCAAAGGTTTCGGAGGGTGGGAACTCCCGGGTCTGCCGTCCGATGCGGACACATTCGGCAAAGTAGGGATACAAGGCCGCGGCGCTTCGCTGGAAGGTAAAAAAGTCCATATCCTGATGGCTGCCGTTGTTCTCCCGGTCCACCAGCCCCGGCTTGGGGGTGATGCCCACCTCATAGAGGAGCGCCTGCTGGGCGAGGCCCGCGGCGCTGCGGCTGTCCTCCTCCAGAATGGCCTGCTCCAGAATCTTTGCCGTCTTTTCCTGGAGCTCCGGGACGGAATGGGTCCTGCTCCGGGCGCAGACCTGGGCGATCTGGCCGCAGATCAGGCAGCGCCGGGGGGCGGAGCGGGCCAGCTTCTCCCCTGCCGGGTCCAGCACGTCCATATCAAAAAGTCTGCCGAGATCATCCCGCTCCTCAATGGCGGAGGTAACCGCCTTGATTTTTTCCGGGGCTGCATCCAGCACCAGGATCGCCTCGCTGCCGGTTTTCTCCCGGACAACCTCCCGATGCAGGCAGGGAATCCCCTCTACCGCCAGCATCTGCTCCAGAGCCTCCAGACCGATCCGGAAGCCCTGCCGGATGGCAGGAGAATCCTTGATGGGGCCGGCGATATTCATGCTGAAGCAGACCATGCTCTTTCCGAACCGTTGCCGCAGCGCCTCCTGCCGCCGGACCCGAGTTTCCCGGGCATCCAGCATTTCCAGTAATGATACTTCCATTGTTTCGCTCCTTGCGTTTCTTTGCTCAATAGCTGGACAGCTCCTGAACCTTCCAGCCGCCGTCCTGGGTCGTCACCAGCAGGCGCATATTGTTGGTGGTCTGCACAACGCCCTTTTTCCCGGTGGTATCCACCAGATAGGTAACGTCACAGAAATACAGGTCCTCCGTCAGCTGAATCAAATGGTTATATTGAAGCTCCGTCAGCTGATCCCGGATGCTCTGGCCGAAATTCAGGCCGTCCAGAGCCGAGGCCAGACGGGTATACAGGGGACTCCCGGAGACGATCATCTGCCGCAGATTGGCAAGATTGCCCCGGGCACTGCTCTTGGTAGACCCGGAGAAGGCAATGTAGCGCTTGACAAAGGTTTCCAGGGTCTGCTTAAAATGCTCCGCTTCTTTCTCCGGGCAGTTGTCCTTTAAAAAGACCGCTTCATAATCCTGTCCCGTCACATCCTGCCCATCCTGATCCAGCACCTGCCACTGGATGGTTCCCAGGTAGTTTTCCACTGTATAGGTGACCCGGGTTGGCAGGCCCTCCACATCCGCGAACTGGGCAAACAGATCGTAGGGAATGTCTGTGGCAGTCCGGCAGCGCTCCGGCAGCTGCTTTCCTTCCAGCCGAACCTCCGCCCTGGCATCCACCGTCAGACTGACGCTCTGGCCCCGCAGGTAGGACAGGTCAAATTCCGTCTTGGTAACAGACCAATGGGGCAGGCCAAAGCGGCCCCGGTCCGTAATCATCACCGTGAAGCTGCCGATGGGCTGCCTGCCGCAGCAGATTCGGTAGCGCAGGGTGTTTTCCGTAGAGGCTGCCGGGTCCTTCACGGCCCGGAAATCCTCCTGGCAGGCATCCCGGATCACCTGTTCCGCCGAAGCCCGGCTCTGGATATCGAGGTCCAGACCGGAAAGCAGATCCTCGGACCCGGCAATGACCTTCTCCACTGTCAGGCTGTCCATAAAATCGGATACCACATACAGGCTGCGGGAATCCTCATAGGCCTGGAGATAATTCCAGAGCACCGCAAGGCCAATGCCGCCCAGAGTCAGAATCACCAAGGCGTAAATCAGCATTCCTCGGACAAATTTATTTTTCATGGGAGCCCTCCTTCAGCACCAGGAAGGTGGTCGGCACCGGGCGGATGCCGATGACGGAGGCGCAGTTGTTGATATAGTCCCCCTGGAACCACATCAGGGAGGAAGAACCCCCGTCTAAGTTGCAGGCGTTCACCGCGCCGTATTTCAGCAGGATATCCGCCAGATCCCAGAGGGTGGCCCCCAGGCTCACCACCTGGCGGCCGTCAATCACCAGCAGCAGAATGGCCCCATCGGACCGCTGGCCGATGGCCGTGCGGGGGTTCAGGCCGCTGGCCGTTCCCTCCGGCAGCACCACTTCTCCATTGGCAATCAGCACCGGGCCGAAGCAGACACCGTATTGAATGTCCATGGCCTCGATCTCCTCCTTGGTGGGATTGCCCACATGGAGGATGGAATTGCTGTCCAGCCCCACGAAGCCCTGGCGGGTGCCGGAAAAATAGGTCTTGCCCTCGAATACCACCAGGGAATCCGGGATGCTGCCGTTTCCGGTGCCGTTGGGGTCGTAGAAGCCGCCGGCATTGATGCCCGCCACCGCGTCAAACTGCTCCACCATCTCCGCCACGGTGTAGCCTCTGGCACCGAAGCTCTCCGGTACCGAGCCCATAATCACCCGGGTTGGGTCCTGCACCACCATCAGAAAGCCGGAATAGCCGGAGCCAGTGACCCGCTCTACAACAATCCCGTCACCGTCCTCGTCCACCAGCCCCCAGGCATCCGCCTGACCGGCGTCGCCGCTCTCGGTCTGCGGGGGCAGCTGAACCAGAGAGGTATCCGTCTGGATATCCTCCTCCAGGTGGACCTGGGTAATCTCAGCAATCTCCTCCGGGCTCAAAAACCAGTCCGCCAGAAAGCCCATGGCGCTGGTCTCCTTCACCGACATGACAAACAGATTCCGGGCGGACTCCGAGGGGCCCTTGGTCACAACGAACATAGCCCCATACAGAAGCGCCGCCAGCAGCAGCACCGTCTCCAGCAGGATCAGCAGCACCTTTCCGAAAATGACCGCAATCCGGCGGCCCAAAGGCTGGCGCGGCTGCTGGAACTGCCGCAGAAAATATCCATTTTTCTCTCTTGGGTTCATCCCATGCCCCTTTTCCTTTCCCAAAAACGCCCCCGATGTGAAATCACATCAGGGGCCGTGAATCAATCTGCCTTCTCAATGGCCTCGATGACACCGGACAGAGCATCGGTATTCACCGTCTCCATCTGCCCGTTGTCGTAGGCCTCCGCCACCTTGGGATCGATGGGCAGACGGGCCAGCACCGGCAGGCCCAGCTTCTCCGCCACTTCGTCCAGATGGCCCTCGCCAAAGACCTTGATTCTCTTGCCGCAGTCCGGGCACTCCAGGTAGGAATAATTCTCTACAAAGCCCAGAACAGGAATATGCATCATCTCCGCCATCCGGGCAGCCTTGGTAACGATCATGGAAACCAGGTCCTGGGGGCTGGTGACGATCACAATGCCGTCCACAGGCAGGCTCTGGAACACCGTCAGGGGCACGTCACCGGTTCCGGGAGGCATATCCACAAACAGATAGTCTACGTCCTCCCAGATAACATCTGTCCAGAACTGCTTCACCGCGCCGGCAATCACCGGGCCGCGCCATACAACGGGGTCGCCGGGGTTGTCCAGCAACAGGTTAATGGACATGACCTGAATGCCGCTGCGGGTCAGGGCGGGGTAAATTCCATCGTCGCCCGCACCCTGGCACTCGGTGACACCGAAGGCCGTGGGGGCAGAGGGGCCGGTAATATCCGCATCCAGCACGCCCACGCGCTTGCCCTGCCGGGCCATGGCGACTGCCAGCATGGAAGTTACGGTGGACTTGCCGACGCCGCCCTTGCCGGACACCACCGCAATGACCTTTTTCACGGTGGACTTGGGGTTCAGCTGTGCCAGCAGGCTCTCCGCCTTGCGGTCACCGCAGTCGGAACCGCAGCTGGAACAATTTCCGTTACAGGAACTCATGATCAACTCTCCTTATTGATACCTTTGAAAAGGATTTTTCTTATTTTTGCCGTTTCCGGCCATAAATAGTATTATAGGGCCGAAAGGAGCTTCTGTCAATGCTGTTTTCCACTCAGAAATTTGCAAGCGGCCCTACTCCTGGGCCTGTTCCCACTGCTCCATGAGCTCCATCAGCGTGCCCTCTGCCGCTTCCTTTTCCGCAAGCAGGCGGGTGAGCTCCTGATAGTCGGCAGCGGCCCCCTGGATTTTTTCCTCCAACGCCGCCACCACCTGCTCCTGTTTTTCAATCTCCCGCTCCAGGCGGCGGACCAGCTTGTCGCCGTCCTTGCCCCGGTCCCTCGGCTTTTCCTTCTTCTCTTTGGGGGCAGCGGCCTTGGCGGCAGGCAGCACCCTTGCCTGGGCCTCATGCTCCAGGATGGAGCGGTACTTCTGATAGCCGCAGCGGAAATCCCGGATGGTTCCGTTCTCCAGCAGCCAGATTCGTTCCGCAAACTTCTCAATGAAGTAGCGGTCATGGGAGACGAACAGCAGCACGCCCTCGAATTCCTCAATGGCCGCCTCCACCCATTCCCGGGATGCAATGTCCAGGTGGTTGGTGGGCTCGTCCAGAATCAGCAGATTGATCTTCTCGTCCATCAGCATACACAGCCGCAGCCGGGACTGCTCGCCGCCGGAAAGGGTGCCCACGGTTTTGAACACGTCCTCGCCCTGGAACAGGAATGCGCCCAGCCGATCCCGTGCCATCTGGGGCGTCAGGTTCTTCTCATAGAGCATGGTATCGTACAGGCTCCGCTCCGGGTGGTCAAAATGGATGATCTGGGGCAGATACCCCCATTTGACCGTGGGGCCGAACTGGATCTTTCCGCCGCAGTCCTCCTCCCCCAGCAGGCACTTGATAAAGGTGGATTTGCCGGTGCCGTTGTCCCCCAGCAAGGCGATCCGCTCGCCGCCCTCCACGCTGAGGTTCACATCCGAAAACAGCACCCGGTCCCCAAAGGACTTGGACACGTTTTTCATCTTAAAGACCACATCGCCGGAGAAATCCTTCTCCCCGAAGGATGCCTTCATGGTCCGCTCCGCTTTGGGCCGCTCCGTCTTCTGGATTCTCTCCATGCGGTGCTGGATGGACATGGCCCGGCGGTAGAGGGTCCGGTTGTTGATGCCCCAGCCCTTCATCCGCTCCACGGTGTAGCCCAGCTGCTTCAGCTTCGCCTGCTCCTGCTCGTACTGCTTCAGCTGCAGGTCAAACCGGGCCTGTTTTTCCTCCATATAGAAGGAATAGTTGCCGGAGTAGAACTCCCCGTGGCCGTCCACAACCTCAATGACCCGCTGGGCCACCTGGTCAATGAAATAGCGGTCATGGGAGATGGCAAGCACCGTACCCTTGAAGCTGTGGATATAGCTTTCCAGCCACTCCACGCTGTTTAGGTCCAGATGGTTGGTGGGCTCGTCCAGCAGCAGAATGTCGGTTTTTTCCAGCAGCAGACGGGCCAGGTTAATGCGGGTTTTCTCGCCGCCGGAGAGGCTGGCGAATTCCTGGGGCCGCTGGGTGGGCAGGATGCCCAGGCCGTTGCAGATTTTGTCCACGTCCACGTCCATTTCGTAGCCGCCGCCGGACTGGAATCGGTTTACCAGCCGGTCATATTCCCGCAGCTGCTCCTGGGTGGCACCCTCGGCCATGGCCTGCTCCAATGCCTCCATCTTCCGCTTGGCCGCGGTCAGCTCCGTAAAGGCAGACCGCAGCACGTCTTCCACAGTGTAGCCCTCCGGAAATTTAGGAATCTGGGAGATGAGGCCCAGCTTTTTATTGGGGTTGACGTAGACCTCGCCGCCGTCATAGTCCATTTCCCCGGTGAGAATTTTAAAGAGGGTGGTCTTCCCGCAGCCGTTCCGGCCCAGAATGGCCACACGCTCCCCCTCCTGAATATCAAAGGTCAGGTCCTGCAATAGGTTTTCCCCGATGACAAAGAATTTTGTTAAGTTTTTTACGGATATATCAACCATTGTCTTTCTCCATTGTCTGCACCAGGCGCTCGAATTCCGCCCGGTCATACAATAAATTCACCGCCTGGAGCATGGCGTTGCAGCTCATGTGCTCCGGCAGGTCCAGTTTTTTCAAAAGGGCAGTGCGTTTTTCTCCGCTGTTCGCACCGCCGGAGAGGCCCCAGGCACACAAGTCCTGCTTGGTGATGGGTGTCCCTATTGGTTCCGCGGCCCCCTCCATGGTGGCCCCTGCGGCACGGAGGGCGGAAAGGATAATTTCCGGGGTCATGCCCTCTACCCCCAGCTTGCCCTCTTTTCCGGGGGCTGCCTTCCGGCGTTCTTTGCCCGGGATGTCCGGGATATAGGCGTGCTTCAAAAATTTGGCGGGAATGGCGCTTTTCAGATGATTGCGGATCACAAAGCCCGCGCCATCGGAGTCTGTAAACACGATAAGTCCCTGCTTTTCCGCCACCCGGCGAAGAAGGGCCATCTGCTCCCGGTTCTTGAAAATACCAAACCCGGCCGTTTCAAAAATCGGGGCATCCACGATCTGGCGCAGGGTATTTTTGTCATACCGGCCCTCTACCACGATGGCCTCCTGAATTTTAACCATTGCGGGCCTCCCGGGCAAGGCTTAACAGCAGCAGCTCCAGCAGCCGCTGGGGGTCGTCATAAGAGGTTTTGATGCGGAAATCCGTTTCCAGCACCAGCTCCGATGCCCTCCGGCAGAAGGACGCGCTGAACCGCCGGGCCGCCTCCATGGTCTTCCGGGCAGGATAGTCCGGCAGGCCACAGAGCTTTTGCAGGTCCGCGGAATTCTTCCGGTTGTCAAGCAATGTTCTTGCCGCGCCCAGGCGGCGGAAATGGCTGCCCACCGCGCCCAGAATTGCCAGGGGCTCCTGCTGCATTTTGAGCAGCTGCTGGAGCTTCTGCAGGGCCTCGTCATACCGTCCGGCGCTCAAAAAATCCGTCATCTGGAATACCACGGCATCCAGCACCGGCTCCGTCACCGCGTCAATATCCGCCTTGCAGATCTGATCAGAGCCGGAATAGGCGCAGATTTTCTCAATCTCTCCCAGCAGGGAGGTCATGGTGCCGTCGGTAATGTCGATGAGGTAGGCACAGAGCTCCGTGGAGATTTTCTTCTGCCGGGCCGCAAAGTGCCGGGTGACCCAGGCGATGAGATCCCGCTGGTCCTGCTTGGCAAACTCCACCACCAGGCCGGATTTTTCGATGCTCTCCCAGAGCTTTTTCATCCGCTTGTCCGGCTTCCAGGGGGCAGCGGTGTAGACGAACACCACCGTGCAGTATTCCGGAATATCCGCCAGGGCTGCCGCCATACGGTCCCGGTCCGATTCGCTCATTTTGAAAAGGTCGATGTCCTCCACCTGCACCAGGGTGTATTCCGCCATCATGGGCAGATTCTCCACGGCCTCGGAAAAGGCTGTCACATCAAAGGTCTCCGTGTTGAACCTGTGGTAATTGAAGGACTCGGTCAGCGGGTCCAGCACCAGCTTTTTCAGCTGGCCCAGGTAGTGCTCCAGCAGGAAGGTCTCCTCTCCGAAAAATACATAGAGTCTGCCTGGGGTTTTCTCCCGAATATTCTGTTTTAAAAGCTGCAATTCGCCGCCGGGGGCCTGTTTTTTTGCCACAGCTTTACCTCCTGATGAGAATGGTTCCTTCCTGATCTGTCCGATGCACGGTGCAGCCCGCCTCCGCCAGCCGGTCCAGCACCTCCTGGGTGGGGTGGCCGTAGCTGTTGTTCCGGCCCACGCTGATGACAGCCGTCTCCGGCTGAACCGCATCCAGCAGCTCTGCAGAGGTGGCATATTTAGAGCCATGGTGACCCACCACCAGAACATCCACCTTTGGGAGTGAATATTCCCGCAGCAGCCGCCGCTCTCCGGCAAGGTCCAGATCGCCGGTAATCAGTATAACACAACTTTCCGATTCAAACAAGATGGCCATGCTGTTTTGATTGGAGGAATTGCCGCCGGAATAGGGAAAAAAGCGCACACTGCCCCTGCCAAAGGGAAGAACCGTTTCCTCTGTCAGCACCGTTCCTGCCAACATCTCCCCGGATTCTCCCGGCAAAAGAACCTGCTCTGCCGGAAGCTGGGTCAGGAAATCAGAAACGCCCCCGGCGTGGTCCCAGTCAAAATGGGTCAGGGTCAGCACATCCAGATGATAAAAATTCTGGCTGCGGAGCATCTGCCAGGCCGCGTCCGCCGCCTTTTCATCGGAATAGCCGCCGCAGTCAATGAGCATGCTTTTCCCGCCGCTTTGCAGCAGCAGGCTTTGCCCCTCCCCCACATCCAGCACCGTCAGACGGCAGTCATCCGTCCGGGGTCCCCAGGACATGAGCACCGCCGCGGCGGCCAGGGCGGCCAGAGAGGCGGACAGGAACATCCGCCCATGCTTCTTGCGTGTCAAAACCCACCCAAGAATCAGCCCATAGGTAAGCGCCAGCCATACCGCCGTCCACGGGCTGCAGGTATACAGCGCCGCCATAGGCAGCTTGGACAGGGTTTCCGCAATCCGCAGAATCAGGCGGATGGGCCATGCGGTGACGCCGCCAATCCAAATTCCTGCCTGGGGGAGCAGCGGCCCCAGAAGGCACACCGCCAGGATGCCCAGAAAAACAATCGGCAGCATCCACAGGGTCAGCAGGTTCGTGACGACACCGACCAGACTTACCGTGCCAAAATACCAGGCCGAAACCGGCGTGGACAGGGCCATGGCGCTGAGGCTGACGGAGAGAGAATCCGACAGGAGTTTGGAAAGCTTCCCCGGCAGGCGGGCCCATTTTTCGGTAAAGTAGGCAGACAACGGCTGCTGGAACAGCAGAATCCCCAGCACACTGAGCACCGACAGCTGAAAGCCCGCCGCCCCGATCGCAAAGGGATTGTTCCCCAGCAGGCACAGCACCGCCAGGGCCAGAGCCGTCAAGGGGTCATAGGCTCTTCTGACCAGCCGGGAGAGCAGCAGCAGTCCCGCCATGATGCAGGCACGGAGCACCGAGGGCGTGCTGCCCGCCATTGCGCCGAAAAGGAACAGGGCAGGCAGCCCCAGAAGCAGCGCGGGACCGGGCCGCTTCCAGCAAAGCAGCCACACAAGGCCGAAGAGCATGGACACATGGAGCCCGGAAACCGCCACAATATGCCGGATGCCGCTGACCCGCAGGGCCGTCTCCTCCCCGTAGGGCAGCTGCTCCGTATCCCCCAGCAGCAGCGACACCGCAAAGGGTGCTGCGTCCTCTGGAAAGCACCGGGCAATGGTCTGCCTTGCGCGGGCTGCCAGACGGTAAGGGACTGTCCGCCACCCGGCGCTGCCCGGCGTGATCTGAATTTCGCCCTTGGGGCTTGCCAGGGCCAGAATCCCAGAGCCGGCGTAAGTGCCGCCCGCCTTAGCGCAGCCGGGCAGGGTCAGGCGCAGGCGGAAGGCCCCCGTCAGCGTATCCCCCGCCCGGGCGGTCTGACCGTCCCCCAGGTAGGCCCGAACGGTGTATTCCTGCCCATTCACCCGCAGCTGCGCCCGGACGCTGTGGCTGTACTGCCCCGGGACGCTATCCGCCTCCGCCGTCATGGAAACCGTCTGAACGGTTTCCTCCAGCGGCAGCAAGGGGCGATAGTACGCATTTTGCAGCAGAAGAAGAAAGGCCGCCCCCAGCGCTAAGCCCAGAAAGCCGGGAATGCCCCGGGCCGCTTTTTTAAAAAAGAACGCCGTCAGCCCCACAGCGGCCAGAAGTCCCAGGGCTGCCAGAAGCAAGACTGCCGTATGCTCCCAGAGGGGCCCCATCACCAGTGCGCAGGCAGCGGCAAAGCCAGCCGTGAACCAGAAAAGCTTCCGCACGCCACTTCCTCCTCTCTCTTTTTACAAAAGGCGCAGCCGGTTGGGGCTGCGCCTTTGGGAAAACACTTACTTCAATTTTTCGGAAACGAAATCGTCCACCAGAGCCAGGGCATTGTCCACCTTGATGGGGTCCTTGCCGCCGCCCATGGCGCTGTCGGGCTTGCCGCCGCCGCTGCCGCCGCACTCGGCGCAGACCAGCTTCACCAGCTCGCCGGCCTTGATGCCGCTGGCCACCGCTTCCTTGCCGCAGACAGCCAGGAAGGTAGGCTTGTCTCCATTGACGGATGCCAGCACAGCTACCACGTGGGGCTCCCGATCCCGGAGCATATCGCCCATCTGACGCAGCTTGGACGCATCGGCCTTGGGCAGCATGGCGGTCATGACCTTCAGGCCGCCAACCTCATGGGCACCGAACAGGAACCGCTCGGCATCCCCCGCCGCTTCCTTGGTCTTGTACTGCTCGATGACCTTCCGCAGCTCCTTGATCTCGTCCAGATGTGACTGCAGCTTGCCGCTGAGCTCCATGGGCTTGACCTTCAGGCGGCTCGCCGCCTCGGACAGCAGGGTCCGATTGGCCTCCAGCTTCTTCAGGCACAGCTTGCCGGTGTAGGCCTCAATCCGGCGGACGCCGGAGGCAACGCTGCCCTCGCTCTCGATCTCGAAGGGGCCCACCTTGGCGGTATTATCCAGATGGGTGCCGCCGCAGAACTCCACGGAGAAATTGCTCATATTGACAACCCGAACCACGTCGCCGTACTTCTCGCTGAAGAGGGCGGTGGCGCCCAGCTTCTTGGCCTCTTCAATGGGCATCTCCCGGGTCACAATGGGATAGCCCTCCAGAATGGCGTTCTGGACAATGGAATTGACCTTTGCCAGCTCCTCCCGGGTCATGGGGGCATAGTGGGTAAAGTCGAAGCGCAGATAATCCGGCTCCACCAGAGAACCGGCCTGGTGCACATGGTCACCCAGGACGCTGCTCAGGGCCTTCTGCAGCAGGTGGGTGGCAGAGTGGGCACGCATAATGGCCTTCCGGCGGTCCACATCGATGGAGGCGCATACAATATCCTCCACGTGGATGGTGCCCCGGTTCAGCTTGCCGTAGTGCAGGTACTTGCCGCCCTTGTCCTTCTGGACATTGGTCACTTCAAAGCGGCTCTCCCCCAGCATGATGACACCGGTATCCGCCACCTGGCCGCCCATTTCCGCATAGAAGGGGGTCTTGTCCAGCACCAGGATGCCGCTCTCGCCGCCGGAAATGGCGCCGGAAACCTCGTCATCCACGCAGATAGCCAGGACCTTGGCCTCACAGTTGAAGCAGTCGTAGCCCACAAACTGGGTGGGGGTGTTGTCCAGCCCTAAGTCAATGCCAGCCCAGGCCAGATCGCCCAGAGCCTTCCGGGCCTCTCTCGCCCGCTCCTTCTGCTCCTGCATCAGCTTGGCAAAGCCCGCCTGATCCAGGGTCATATCCTCATCAGCCACCATTTCCAGAGTCAGGTCAATGGGGAAGCCGTAGGTATCGTACAGCTTGAAGGCATCCGCGCCGGAGAACTCGGTTTCGCCCTTGGCCTTGTGCTCGGCCAGCATATCGGCAAAGATCTTCATGCCGCCGTCAATGGTCCGGGCGAAGTTCTCCTCCTCCACCTTGACCACCTTGGTGATATAGGCAGCCCGCTCCCGCAGGTAGGTGTAGTGGCTCTCGTTCTCATGGATGACGGTCTCCACCACCTGGTACAGGAAGGGATGGTTCACACCCAGGAGCTTGCCGTGACGGGCAGCCCGCCGCAGCAGACGGCGCAGCACATAGCCCCGGCCCTCGTTGCTGGGCAGAACGCCATCGGCAATCATAAAGGTGGACGCCCGGATGTGATCGGTGATGACCCGCAGGGACACGTCCATCTTCACACTCTGACCGTAGGAAGCGCCGGTGATCTCCGTGACCTTATTGGTGATGTTCATAACGGTGTCCACATCGAACAGGCTGTTCACGTCCTGGCACACCACGGCCAGACGCTCCAGGCCCATGCCGGTATCGATGTTCTTCTGGGCCAGCTCCGTGTAGTTGCCCTGTCCATCGTTGTTGAACTGGGAGAACACGTTGTTCCAGACTTCCATATACCGGTCACAGTCGCAGCCCACGGTGCAGCCGGGCTTGCCGCAGCCGTACTTCTCGCCCCGGTCATAGTAGATTTCGCTGCAGGGGCCGCAGGGGCCGGAGCCGTGCTCCCAGAAATTGTCCTCTTTGCCGAAGCGGAAGATCCGGTCGGCGGGCACGCCCACCTCTTTGTTCCAGATACCGAAGGCCTCGTCATCGTCCACATAGATGGAGGGGTACAGACGGTTCTTGTCCAGGCCCACAACCTCGGTCAGGAATTCCCAGCTCCAGTGGATGGCTTCCCGCTTGAAATAATCGCCAAAGGAGAAGTTGCCCAGCATCTCAAAATAGGTGCCGTGACGGGCGGTCTTGCCGATGTTCTCGATATCGCCGGTACGGATGCACTTCTGGCAGGTGCAGACCCGGTGACGGGGGGGCTCCACCTCGCCGGTGAAATAGGGCTTCATGGGCGCCATGCCGGAGTTGATCAGCAGCAGGGACGCGTCATTCTGAGGGATCAGGGAAAAGCTGGGCAGGCGCAGATGGCCCTTGCTCTCGAAGAAGGAGAGGAACATTTCCCGCAGTTCGTTTACGCCGTAAGGCTTCTGGCTCATTGTTTTTCTAACCTCCATTTTTTCTGCAAAACAAAAACCCCGCCCCCAGCTTTAGGGGCGGGGTGAAAATCCCGCGGTACCACCCTAATTACCCCTGTGAAAAGGGGCATCTTAGACGCTCTGTAACGGGAGCTCCCGCCCCGGTCATCCCGGGTAACGCCGGAAGTGGCGCGCAGCCGGCCGCCGAAGGGCTTTCACCGTCCCCTTCTCGCTAAAGGTGCCAAACGCTGCTTGGTTTCCGCATTGTCTTTGCATATCGTGGCTATTTTAACCACAGGCAACGGATTTGTCAATACTTTTGTCAGATTTTTTCTTCCAGCCAGTGCAGCATCTCCTCCCGGCCCTCGTCGGTCAGGGGGAAGTCCTTCTGCTCCTCCATGGTGCTTTTTTCATAGCAGAAAAGGCCGTGCCAATAGGCGGCATGCAGAATGGAGTTGGCATAGTCCACTTCTTTGGGCGTGGCCATCACCACCTCCGGCACCACCCGGAAACGGAACAGGCCCTTGGAGCCGGTGAAGATATTGTTCATGGCGAAGGTATGCAGGGTTGGGAGAAAGATCAGGCTTTCCTCTTCCATGTTATTCCGACATCAGGCTTTCCATCTCGTCCAACAGCTCGCCGAAGAGCTTCAGCGCGTCGTTGACGGGGGCGGGGCTGGTCATATCCACACCGGCGCCCTTCAGCAGGTCGATGGGGCTCTTGGAGCAGCCGCCGGACAGGAAGCCCAGGTAATCCTTCACAGCGCTCTCCCCTTCCCGGAGAATCCGGCGGGACAGGGCGATGGCGGCGGAATAGCCGGTGGCGTACTGGAAGACATAGTAATTGTAGTAGAAGTGGGGAATTCTGGCCCACTCCATAGCGATCTGGTCGTCTACCACCATGTCGTCGCCATAGTACAGCTTGCACAGCCGGGCGTACTCAGCGCAGAGCACATCCGCCGTCAGAGTCTGGCCCGCGTCCACCTGGGCACCCATGAACTTCTCAAACTCGGCAAACATGGTCTGGCGGTAGATGGTTCCCTTGAACTGATCCAGGAAGTGGTTGATGAGGAAGGCCCGCTCCTTCTTATCTGTGGTCTTGCCCAGCAGGTATTCCATCAGCAGCGCCTCGTTGCAGGTGGAGGCCACCTCTGCCACGAAGATTACATAGTTGGCGTCCAGCTGGTTCTGGTGCTTATAGGACAGGTAGGAGTGGAGGGCGTGGCCCATTTCGTGGGCCAGGGTGAACTGACTGTCCAGGGAGCCGGAGTAGTTCAGCAGCACGAAGGGGTGCACCTTGGTTCCGGCGGAATAGGCGCCGCCCCGCTTGCCCTGGTTTTCATATACATCGATCCAGCGGTTCTCAAAGCCCTCCTTCAGGATTGCCCGATAGTCATCGCCCAGGGGATACAGGGCATCGTATACGGTCTGCTTGGCCTGGGCAAAGGGAATCTTGGCGGGGGCATCCTTCAGCAGCGGCGTATAGATATCATAGAAATGCAGCTCGTCCACACCCAGCAGCTTTTTGCGCAGGCGGACATAGCGGTGCATCTTGTCCATATTCTGGTGGACCGCCTCGATCAGGTTGTCATAGACGGACACGGGCACATTGGTGCCGTCCAGGGCCGCCTCCCGGGCGCTGCCGTACTTGCGGGCCTCGGCAAAGAACTTCTGCTTCTTATTCTGGGCATCCAGGAGCCCGGCAGCGGTGTTGCGCATGCCGCCCAGGGTGTTGTAGAGATTTTCATAGGCGCTCTTGCGCAGTTCCCGGTCTCCGCTCTCTTCCAGAGGAACAAAGGTGCTCTGGCTCAAAGCGTGGGCCTTGCCCTGGGCATCGGTGGCATCGGGGTAGTGCATATCGGCGTTGATAAAGGAGCTGTAGACCGTATCGGGGGCGTTGGCCATTTCCCCGGCGGCAGCCAGCAGCCGCTCCTCCGCGGCGGAGAGGGTATGTGCCTTTCTGCGGCGCTCGTTGTTCAGGTAGCGGCGGTAGCGCTCCAGATCGGGACAGGCCTTGTAAAACGCTTCCAGCTGCTCCTCCGGGATGGCCATGATCTCCGGGGTAGAGAAGCTGTAGGCGGCGCTCAGATTGGTCAGCGCACCCATGAGTCTGCCCACCATGGCCTGATAGGTGGCGTTGCGGGTATCCTGGTCGGACTTCCGGAAGGCATAGCTTGCCAGCAGCTCGCCCTGGGCATCCAGCTCCTCCAGAACACGCAGGAACGCGCAAAGGGTCTCGCCGGACTGGCCCAGCTTTCCCTCAAAGGAAGCGATCTCCGGCAGACGGCTCATCTCCTCCTGGAGCGCCTGCTCCCAGGCTTCATCGGATGCGTACAGATCTTCCAGCGCCCAGGTGTCCTCCACGGGGACATCCTCCCGGCGGCGAATGGTTTCAGAATTCGACATAAAGAACCTCCATACAAATTTGGTAGGTTTAGTATACCACAGATTGCACAAATTTCCAATGGCTCCCGGAATTATTCTTTGCATTGTATTTTTATACAAAATATGCTATATTATTCCAGGGTGAAGAGTATGAAAAAACAATTTTCCGGTATTCTCGCGCTGCTTGGCGCAACCGTTATCTGGGGCTCCGCCTTTATTGCCCAGAGTGTGGGCATGGATAAGATCGGGCCCTTTACCTTCCAGGCCGTGCGCTGCGCGCTGGCTGTGCTGTTCCTGTTCCCGGTTTCCGCGCTGTTTCCCAGCGAAAAAGGCTTCTGGGCCAGCTGGGGAGACCCGGCCCTGTGGAAATCCGGCATCATCTGCGGCATCGCCCTGTTCGCTGCCAGCAGCCTACAGCAGATCGGCCTCGTCTACACCGATGCGGGGAAGGCGGGCTTTCTGACGGCCATGTATATCGTATTTGTACCCTTCCTGGGCTTGTTCCTCGGGCAGAAGCCGGGGCGGAACGCGGTGCTCAGCCTGATTCCTGCCGTAATCGGCCTGTATCTGCTGAGCTGCACCAATGCCAGCGGCATCAACAAGGGAGATGTACTCCTGCTGGCCTGTGCCGTTGGCTTCTCCGTCCAGATTCTTTTGATTGACCGCCACTGCGGCAACCTGGACGGGATAAAACTAAACTGCGTTCAGGCGCTGGTGGTAACGGTGCTGTCCATCCCCTGCGCCCTGGCCACGGAGACCATTGATGTTTCCCTGGTGGCCCAGTGCTGGCTGCCCCTGGGGTATGCCGGTGTGCTTTCTATGGGCGTTGCCTACTCCTTACAGATCATCGGCCAGAAGCGGGTCGCCCCCACGGCGGCCGCGCTGCTCATGAGCCTGGAATCCGTCTTCGCCGCCCTCTTCGGCTGGCTGCTGCTGCACGAAACCATGACCGGCGCGGAAATGCTCGGCTGCTGCCTGGTATTCGCCGCGGTGGTCCTGTCCCAGCTCCCGGAGAAACAGAAAGCATAAATACGCAAAAAAGCCCGCCCGGGCGTTTTCTGCTATCCTGCTCCCTTCCGGGGGACACTTTTTCTTGACACCTGGGAACAATATGTTATGATAAACAGGTAAAGGAGGGATTTGGGATGATGTATCCTTTTTTAACGCTGGATGACGCTGCCGAAATTGTCCATTCCGAAATGCGGCCGGATGGCACGGTGAAGGTTTATATTGAAAAGCCGGATGCAAAGGATGGCTTTCACAGTGCCGTATGCATCCTGCCCGGCTACCAATGGCAGGATATTTCCGGGTTTAGTGAAGCGGAATTAGCCCGCTACAACGAGGTAATCCACTCCACCGCCCACCTGATTTTTCAATTCTCCCAAGAAGGGGGCTTTGACAGTGCCGCAGGTTTTTAATAAAGATATGTGTGTCGCCTGCCAGGATGGAATTCTAAATATTCGGGTTGGCGCTATCATTATGGCGAACGGGAATGTTTTGATGGTTGGCAATGACCGGGCGAATTACCTCTACTCCGTCGGCGGCAGAATCAAGTTTGGCGAGACCGCGGAGGAAGCCGTTGTGCGTGAGGTGTGGGAAGAAACCGGCGTAAAAATGAAGGTTGATCGCCTGGGCTTTGTTCAGGAGAACTATTTTTACGGCGATTCCCCCTCCAATCTGGGAAAAATCATCTACGAAATCTCCTTCTATTTCTACATGAAAATGCCAGATGCTTTTGCCCCGGTCTGTAAGAGCTTTACGGAGGAGGACAACAGCCAAAAGCATTTACAATAAAACATATTGTTACAGATGAACGGAATTCCACCAGATAAAAAATGACAGCCAGCGCCTTGCGGCGCTGGCTGATAATTTTCCATGGAGCCTCTCCCAGCTCTATCCCAAAATCAGATCATCTCCACCTTGATGGTGTTGGTGTTGCCGGTTTTACCGTTGATGGGGCCGCCGGTGAGGACGACACAGTCCCCTTCCTGCAGGTTCAGAACCTTCTTGGCAACCTCCAGGCCGTGGTAGAACATCACGTCCATGGAGCTGTACTCGTCGGAGAGCACCGGGGTGACACCCCAGTTCAGGTTCAGCTTTCTCCATGCCTTCTTGTCCACGGTCATACCCACAATGTCCGTGGGGCAGCGGAAGCGGCTGACCATCCGGGCGGTCTTGCCGGAGACGGAGCAGACCACAATAGCCTTGGCGTTTACGTCAATGGCCATGGCGCAGGTGGCATGGGAAATGGCATCCAGGTTGTTATTGATGCGGAAATCCGCCTTGTAGAAGCGATCCTTGTAGCTGGTGTGCTGCTCGGTGTATTCCGCGATCTGGGCCATGGTCGCCACAGCCTCCACAGGGTACTTACCGGCAGCGGACTCGCCGGAGAGCATAATGGCGGAGGTGCCATCGTACACGGCGTTGGCCACATCGGAGATTTCGGCACGGGTGGGGCGGGGATTCTGAATCATAGATTCCAGCATCTCGGTAGCGGTGATGACCCGCTTGCCCAGCAGACGGCACTTGTGAATCAGCCGCTTCTGGATAGCGGGCAACTCCACAAAGGGAACCTCCACACCCAGGTCGCCTCTGGCCACCATGATGCCCTCACAGGCGCTGCAAATCTCTTCGATATTGTCGATGCCGGAGCGGTTTTCGATCTTGGCAATGATCTCGATGCCCGCGCCGCCGTTCTCGTCCAGGAACTTGCGCATATCCAGCACATTCTGCTTGTTGGAAACAAAGGAAGCCGCCACAAAGTCCACATCGTTCTGGATGCCGAACAGCAGGTCCTCCTTGTCCGCCTCGGACAGGAAGGGGCCGGTCATGACCTTATTGGGGAAGGACATGCTCTTGCGGTTGCTCAGGTCACCGCCCACCAGGCACTTGCAGACGGCGTTGCTGCCCTGGAGCTTTTCCACCTCAAAGATCACCAGGCCGTTATTGACCAGGATGCGGTCCCCCACCTCCAGGTCCTTTACCAGGTCCTTATAGTTGACGGAGACAATGGTCTCATCGCCCTCCACCTCGTCTACCGTGAAGGTAAAGGTATCACCGACGGAGACGTGCACCTTGCCGTCTTTAAAAGTGCGGATGCGGTACTCGGGGCCCTTGGTGTCCAGCATGATTGCCAGAGGCACCCCCAGCTCGTCGCGCACCTGCTTGATCAAATTTATTTTGTTCTGCTGCTCCTCATGGGTGCCATGGGAGAAGTTCAGCCGGGCCACATTCATGCCGGCCTGGCACATTTTTTTCAGGGTCTCGGCATTTTCAGAGGCCGGACCGATGGTGCAGATGATTTTCGTTTTCCGCATAAAGCATCGCTCGCTTTCGTTCCTTAGTTTGGATATCTCGATTCAGAGGTATTATAGCACATTCCTTTTTGCGTTTCAATCACCTTGAAAATAAAATATTTTTATACTGAAATTAAAGATTTTAAAGGCTTTTTACGAGAAAAAAGTATCGATTTCTTCTGATCGCTTTTGCCATGCGCCAGTGCCACTGGATTTTTGGCAAAGGGTATGGTATACTTTCAGAAAGAAATATTCCAGGAGGAAACCTATGCCCATTCGTATTCCCAACGATCTGCCTGCCGCGGGAGTCCTGCAGCAGGAAAATATATTCGTCATGCCCCAGGACCGGGCCGTCACCCAGGACATCCGTCCGCTGGAGATTCTGCTGCTGAACCTGATGCCAACCAAAATCGTCACGGAAACCCAGCTGAGCCGTCTTCTGGGCAACACCCCTTTGCAGGTTCATCTGGAGCTGATACATACCACCTCTCACACCGCGAAGAACACCTCCCAGGAGCATCTGCTTTCCTTCTACAAAACCTTTGCGGAGGTCAAGAATCGGAAGTTTGACGGCATGGTCATCACCGGCGCGCCGGTAGAGCAGCTGCCCTTTGAAGAGGTGGACTACTGGCCGGAGCTGTGTGAAATCATGGAGTGGAGCAAGACCAACGTCCACTCCACCTTCCACATCTGCTGGGGGGCCCAGGCGGGGCTCTACTACCACTACGGAATTCCGAAGCACGCGCTGCCGGAAAAGCTCTTCGGTGTCTTCCCCCACCACGCGGATTACAAACGCGCCATTTTGCTGCGGGGCTTTGACGATGAATTCTACGCTCCCCACTCCCGCCACACCACGGTGTACCGGGAGGAGATTGAGCAGCACCCGGAGCTGCGGATTCTGGCCTCCTCGGAGGAGGCGGGGGTCTATGCCCTGATGACCCGGCAGGGGCGGCAGATTTTCGTCACCGGCCACGCGGAATACGACCCAGACACCCTGGAGCGGGAATACCTGCGGGACAAAAACCAGGGACTCCCCATCCATGTGCCCGCCCACTACTATCCCAATGACGATGACACCCAGCCCCCCATGGTACGCTGGCGGGGCCACGCAAACCTGCTGTTTTCCAACTGGCTGAACTACTTTGTCTACCAGACGACGCCCTATGATATTATGACCATCGGCGGGCAGGGAGAAAGAGAATGAAATCCAGCTATAGGCTGGGTGAAATCTGTCTGGCGGCAGGTGAAATCCGGTCTTTGACCGGGTGAAATCGCCCTGCGGGCGGATGTGGTGTCCCTGCGGGACGATTTGAATAGCAAAAGGGCGCTGCGTGTTTGCAGCGCCCAGCAATTTTTACTTTTTCAGAACCTTATCCAGGGTTTTTCCCAGGATGCCGCCCAGGATGCCGCAGGCGGCGGCCTCGGCAAGGCCCTGGACACCTACCAGCAGCACCACAAACATCAGCGGATTGGCAGCCCCCAGCTTGGTAACCAAGGCCTGCACATAATCGCTGCGATAAAAAACAAGCACGATATAGCCCATAAAGAACAGGGTGTTCAGTAACGGCGCACTGACCGCGCCCACAAAATAGCTCCAGGTGCCCTTGGCATCCCCCTTCCGGCAGAGCTTGTAGACATAGCCGCAGCAAAGACCCATCAGCATCCGCATGCCCACACACAGGATGACCGTGTGCACGGGGCTCAGGCTGAAAAAGGTGCCCGTCATCACGGAGCGGCCGGAAACAGCGTCCGTCAGGCTCAGCAGGCCAAAGATGCCGCCCAGAATCAGCCCCTCTACCGGGCCGCAGAGCATCGCGCCGATGGCAATGGGCAGTGTGAGAAAGCTCATATTCAGGGGCCCCACCGGCACCGCGCCCAGGCCGATGGCCCGCATTGCCAGCTCAATGGCAACCAGAAGCGCAAGCTTTGTCAGTCTGCTTACATTCGTACTCGTGGTTTTCATATTCAATTCCTCCTGCTGTCGTTCCGTCCTCTGCCGGATACAACGCATTATTCTCATCTGCGGGCTGCCCGGTATCCTTACCGCTGCCGTTCCCATGGGGATACAGTGCGTGGTTTTCCAGAGCTTGACCGCAAACAGTGCCTATTATAACAGTGCTTTTCAAAAAAGCAATCTTTATTTTTCCGTTCCCCGGTTCAGCTGGTACAGATAGGCCAGTCCCTTTAAAATCATATCCGGGTCATAGCTGTGGGGATGGCGCACCAGGGTGTCCACATAGGCCGCGCCGCCGCCGGTGATGACCAGGTGCACCTCTTCCCCCAGCTCCTGCTCAATGGCCAGGACTACCCCGTCCAGCAGAGCCGCCGTACCGTAAACCGCCCCGGAGCGCATACACTCCTGGGTGTTTTTTCCGATGACCTGCCGGGGTGTTTCCAGCTCCAGCTTGGGCAGCTGGGCGGTATGGGTTCCCAGGGCCTTCAGCCCGGTCTCCATGCCCGCGGCGATGACACCGCCGCAAAAGACGCCGCCCCGTTTCACCACATTAAAGGTGGTTGCCGTGCCCAGATCTGCTGTGACCAGGGGCAGCGGGTAGTGGGCCGCCGCCCAAGCGGCATCCGCCAGGCGGTCCCGCCCCAGCTTCTGGGGCTCCGGCACGTCCAAGGTGATCCCCAGCTCACTTTCGCAGGTCACCACCAGCGGCCCCAGGCCGAAAATAGAAACCATGGCCTCCCGGATCACATCCAGCACCCGGGGCACCACGCTGGAAATGACGATGCCGGAAAACTGCTCCGTCTCCCTTCCCAGAAGACGCAGCTTTTTTAAAAAGCGGACGGTATAGTCCGCCGTATCCCAGGTGCAATTGGTATCGAGCTTGGTGGTAAACGCCACACGGTAGCCGTCGCGGTCACTGATTTCAATGCCGCCAAAGGATACCGTGGTATTGCCAATGTCAACGACCAGTATCATAATAATTCCCCTGTATGGAAGGCTCACCCCGGCAAAGCGTGGATGGCTGGGGTTATTATAGCCGGGATTCCGCCTGTTGGCAATACCCAGTTGCAAATTCCCGAATGATTTGGTATACTTTATACAAACAGCTGATGGGAAGGGATTTTATGGAAAATTTGCAGGGCAAGTGCGTTCTCCTGGGTGTTACCGGGGGAATCGCTGCCTACAAGATGGCCTCCGTTGCCTCCGGCCTCCGCAAAGCCGGAGCAACGGTGCATGTAATCATGACGCAGAATGCCACACAGTTTATCACACCGCTGACCTTTGAGACCTTGACCAACAACCGCTGCATCGTGGATACCTTCGCCCGGGACTTTCAATACGATGTAAAGCACATCTCCCTGGCAAAGGCGGCGGATCTGATTCTCATTGCCCCCGCCACCGCCAACGTCATTGCCAAGCTGGCAAACGGCATTGCGGACGACATGCTGACCACCACCGTCCTGGCCGCTCGCTGCAAAAAGCTGGTGGCCCCGGCCATGAACACGGCCATGCTGGAAAATCCCATCACCCAGGACAATCTGGCGAAGCTCAAAAAATACGGCTTCGGCATCATCGAGCCCGCAGTGGGGCTGCTGGCCTGCAAGGATGTGGGCAGCGGCAAGCTGCCGGAGCCGGAGACGCTGCTGGACTGCATCGCCATGGAGCTGGCCCGGGAGAAGGACATGGCCGGCCTCCATGTGACGGTCACCGCCGGGCCCACCCAGGAGGCCCTGGACCCCGTGCGGTATCTGACCAACCACTCCACCGGGCGCATGGGCTACGCAATTGCCAGAGAGGCCATGCTGCGGGGTGCCCAGGTGACCCTGATCTCCGGCCCCACCGCCCTGAAGCCGGTGCCCGGTGTCAAAACCGTGGACGTGGTAACCGCCAGGGAGATGTTCGAGGCGGTAAAGAGCAGTCTTCCGGAAACGGATATTCTGATCAAGGCCGCCGCCGTGGCGGATTACCGCCCTGCCCAGGTGGCCCAGGACAAAATCAAGAAAAAGGACGGCGAGCTGGCGATTCCCCTGGAGCGCACCGATGATATCTTAGGCTGGGTGGCGGAGCACCGGCACCCGGGCCTGTTCGTCTGCGGCTTCTCCATGGAGACCCGGGACATGGTGGAAAGCTCCCGAAAGAAGCTTGAGAAAAAGCACCTGGATATGATCGCCGCCAACAATCTGAAGGTTGCCGGTGCCGGGTTCGGGGTGGATACCAACGTGGTCACCATTCTAACAAAGGATGAAACAAAGGAGCTGCCCCTGATGGGCAAGGACCAGGTGGCCGGGTGGCTGCTGGATGAAATTTTGAGAAGCAGAAAGTAACGGAAATGCCCCTGTAAATCGCAGGGGCATTTCCCACGAGAAAAGAGAGGAAGCAATGAGATCCCCCATGAAACGCACCCAATCCCTAACCTCCGGCTCCATTTCCGGGGCCATTCTGCGCTTTGCCCTGCCCCTGTTTCTGGGGCAGCTGCTGCAGCAATGCTACAACATGGCCGATGCCTGGGTTGTCGGCAACTTTGCCAATAACAACGCCTTTGCCGCCGTCAGCAGCGGCGGCAGCCTAACCTTTCTGATTGTCGGCTTCTTCAACGGCATCGGCATCGGCGGTGGCGTAGTCATCGCCCGGTATTTCGGTGCCCAGGATCGGGCCAATACACAGAAGGCCATCCATGCCGCCTTCACCTTCGGTCTGCTGGCCTCCGCCATCGCCACCGCGGCGGGGCTTCTGGTTGTCCCGAAGCTGCTGGTGCTCATGGGCACCCCCGCGGAGGTGCTGCCCTATTCCCTGCAATATTTCCGGGTCTATTTTGGCGGCGTCACCACCATTGTTCTATACAATATGTGCATGGCCATTATGCAGGCCCAGGGTGACAGCCTGCGGCCCCTGTACTACCTGTTTGTCTCCTCCATTACCAATGTGGTGCTGGATCTGGTGTTCGTGGCGGTGTTCCGCTGGGATGTGACCGGTGCCGCCGTGGCCACCGTCATTGCCCAGGGGGTGAGTGTCGCCCTGTGTCTGCGCCGGATGTGCCGGGAGCCGGAGGAGCACCTGCGGCTGAACTTCCGGCTGCTGCGGTGGGATAAGGAGATGATGGCCCGTATCATCCGTCAGGGTCTGCCCACCGGTATTCAGAATGCCGTGATCAGTCTGGGCAATGTGGTGATTCAGTCCAACATCAATTCCTTCGGCGCCTATGCCATGAGCGGCCAGGGGGCCTACGCAAAGATTGAGGGCTTCGCTTTCCTGTCCGTGACTGCCATGAGTATGACTCTGCCCACCTTCGTCAGCCAAAATCTGGGGGCTGGGGATGTTTCCAGGGCTAAGAAAGGCGCGGTGTTCGGCGCAATCACCGCCATGGTGGTGGCGGAGATCACGGGTCTTCTTTTGTACCTGTTTATCCCCCAGCTGCTGCTGCTCTTTATCAGCACGCCGGAGGCCATCGCCTACGGAATCGTCCATGCCAGGGTCGTCTCCCTGTTCTTCTGCATGCTGGCCCTGGCCCACTGCTCGGCGGGCATTCTCCGGGGCTGCGGCAAATCCACGGTGCCCATGGTGATTATGCTTGGCTGCTGGTGTGTACTGCGGTGCGTCTATGTAACGATCATTCTGAAATTCATCCATGAGTTCCGCATGATCTCCTGGGCCTATCCCCTGACCTGGACGGTCTCCTGCATTCTCTTTGTGTTCTACTTAGCCCGCCTGGATTGGAATAAGGCGGCACAGAAGCTATAAGCGCCGGGCCACGGGGAAAATGTCCAATGAAATCCAGCCTGCGGCTGGGTGAAATCTGTTGTACGACAGGTGAAATCCGGGTTTTGAGCGGATGAAATCGCCCGTTCCGGGCGGTTATGGTGTCCCTTCGGGACGATTTTAAAAGGGCACGTTGCGCATTTTGCAACGTGCCCTTTGTTCACAGAATCAGCAGAAGCAGGCAGACAATCGCGATAACTCCGCCGATAGCTACAGCAACCGTGTAAATCTTTCGGGACTCCTGGTCGTCCTTTTCCTTGACCCGGTAGTAGATACCGGCTCCTGCCACCAGGACGCCGATCAGCAGACCAATCACCTTTGTTATCATTTTTGTTTCCTCCAATTCAATAAAAATGCGGAATTTGTAATAACCAACACCGATCCGGCATTGTGCACCAGAGCCCCTCCCACCGGATTCAGCGTCCCCACAATGGCCAGCACAATGGCGATAAAGTTCAGTGTCATGGAGAAGGTCATGTTCAGCTTGATGGTGGTCATCATGCGCTTGGACAGGGCCAGAAGGTGGGGCAGCTCCTTCACCTCATCGTCTACCAGGGCAATGTCCGCCGCGTCTACGGCAATATCACTGCCCACGCCGCCCATGGCGATGCCCACGTCTGCCTTTTTCAGCGCGGGGGCATCATTGATGCCGTCACCGATCATGCACACGCCCATTCCCTTCTGCTGGTACTGCCCGATAGCCGTCAGCTTGTCCTCCGGCAGGCACTCTGCCCGGACCTCAGAAATGGACAGCTTTGCCGCAATGTTCCTGGCCGCGTTGGCGTGGTCCCCCGTCAGCAGCACGGGCTGAACGCCCAGGTCCGAAAGGGCCTGAATGGTGGCGGCGCTCTCAGCCCGGAGGGTATCGGACAGGGCCAGGAAGCCCGCGTAGCGCCCATCGATGGCCGCGTAAATCAGGGTGCAGCCCTGGTCCCGGTAGGTCTGTCCGCCCGCCTGCGGCTGAATGCCATGCTCCAAAAGGAGCTTTTCATTGCCCGCAAGGATGGTCTTCCCCTCTACCCGCGCCTCCACGCCCCGTCCGGGAACCATCCGGAATTGCTCCGGCTCTGCCAGAGCAGCGCCGTTTTTCTTGCAGCAGCGAACCACGGCCTTGCCCAGGGGATGCTCGGAGAGAAGCTCTGCTGAGGCCACCAGGCGAAACAGCGTCTCTTGTGGGATATCCGCACTCTCCACCGCCGTCACCTCCGGGGTTCCGTAGGTCAAGGTGCCGGTTTTGTCAAAGGCAATGCACTTCACATTTGCCAGGCGCTCCAGCGCATCCCCTTCCCGAACCAGAAAGCCGTGCTTGGTAGCATTTCCAATCGCCGCCATGATGGCGGTAGGGGTTGCCAGCACCAGGGCGCAGGGGCAGAACACAACCAGAATGGTCACCGCACGGATGATCTGGCCGGTGATCAGCCAGGTGAGCGCCGCGGCCGTCAGAGCAATCACCACAATCCAGGTAGCCCAGAGATCCGCCAATCCGACAATCTTCGCCTTTCCCGCGTCGGCGGACTGCACCAGGCGGATCATCCGCTGGATGGAGCTGTCCTCCCCCACCTTCGTGGCCTCCATCAGGAAAGCGCCGAACTGATTCACCGTGCCGCTGGACACCGGGTCGCCTACGGTTTTATCCACCGGAAGGGACTCTCCCGTCATCACCGCCTGGTTGATGGAGGTCTGACCGGAGACAATCACGCCGTCTACCGGAACGCCCTCCCCTGGCAGGACCCGAATCTGGTCTCCAATGCGGACCTGCTCCGCAGGGATCACCGTTTCCCTGCCACCCCGCAGTACACGGGCGGTCTGGGGTGTCAGGTGCACCAGCTTTTCGATGCCTGCCCGGGCCCGAGCCACCGTCAGCTCCTCCAACAGCGCTCCAAGCTGCATGATAAAAGCAACCTCTCCCGCGGCAAAATTCTCTCCAATGCAGATGGAGGCGATCAGCGCCAAAGAGACCAGCACGTCCGCCTTGATGTCAAAGGCGGTTACAAGTCCAATGACGGCCTCCAGAATGATGGGCAGACCGCAGAGGACAATGGCCACCCAGGCCATGTCAAAGGGAAATGGCTGTATCTTCAAAAGACTGCACAGCACCCCGATGCCGGACAGGACGAGCAGCACCACATCCTTCCGAATTCCGCCCCATTCCAGGAGGCATTCCAATTTTTCGATGATCCGCATAGCAGGCAAAGCCCCTTTCTATACCCCCATAGGTATGACCGCATTATACATATAGGGGTATATGTTTGTCAAACAGAAAATAAAAAATGTCGGAGCGAAAAACGCTCCGACAAGAGATTCCCAAAAAATCACTGCATATTGGCGAACCGCTCCACGGCCTTGGTGAAATTTTCGATGGTTTTTTCCGCATCACCGTGCTCCAGGCCATCCAGGACGCAGTGCTTGATGTGGCCCTCCAGGACCACCTTGCCGCAGCCGTTCAGGGCAGACTTGGCGGCGTTGATCTGGGAGAGCACGTCCTCACAGGGCACATCCTCATCCACCATCCGGTCAATGGCCTGGACTTGGCCGATGATCTTTTTTAATCTTCGATGCAGATTTTCCGCATCCATACACTGCTTCATGACAATTCCTCCGTAAAGAATTCGTTTTCTGTGTTATACCACGGCGTGGGGCTGTCTGTCAAGGTGTTCCCCTGCTTATTGCCGGCTGCGCTGCCGCCGGTTCAGCCAGAGATAGAAGCCCGTGTTCAGCGCAATGCCCACGGCGGTGGACACCGGGGCCGACAGGCCGATTTTGGTCAGGCTGGCGTTGGGCTGGATGCTCATGATATAGGCCATAGGCAGCCGCACCAGTAGCGTCTGCACCAGGCCCTGCACCATGACCCACAAGGTCTGGTTATTGCCGTTAAAGTAGCCCACCATGCTGAACAGCACCGCCGTGACGATCGTCTCCGGGGCGAAGCCCTTCAGGTATTCAAAGCCCTTTTCCACCACAGCCGCATCCGTTGTGAAGATGCCCGCCAGTGCGTCGCCTTTCACAAGCACCAGAGCGAACACCGCACAGCCAAAGACCAGGCCGATAGCAATGCCCGTAAACATAGACCGCTTCGCCCGCTTGGGATTGCCCGCGCCCACGTTCTGGGCCACGAAGGAGGCCATAGACTGCATCAGGGCGCTGGGGATCAGCATGGCAAAGTTCACAATCTTGCTTGCCACGCCATACCCCGAGGATGCCGCCAGACCCAGCCGGTTCACAAAGGCGCAGAGGGCCAGAAAGGAGAGCTGGGTCAGAAATTCCTGTAATGCCAGCGGCAGGCCGATGCCCAGAAACACCCGGCATTGGGGGTTCAGGCGGAAGTCCGCCTGGGTCACCCGGAAGGGCAGCTCTTTTTTCCGCAGCATAACCAAGGCGAACACCACGCTGACCGCCTGGGCCAGCACCGTAGCCAGCGCCGCACCGGAGGCATCCATATGAAGCACCGCCACCAGAAGCAGATCCCCCACAATGTTGACGATACAGGCTACCAGCACAAACAGCAGCGGTGATTTGCTGTCCCCCAGCCCCCGGAAGATGGCGGAGAGCAGATTATAGGCCACGATGAAGAAAATGCCGCTGCCGCAGATGCGCACATAGCTGGCCGTATTCTCCACCGCCTCCTGCGGAGCCTGCATCAGCACGGAAATGGGCCGGGCAAAGCACACCAGCAGCACGAAGAGCACCAGGGAGAGCAGGGCGAACACCACCGTGCCGCCGCCAAGCACCGCACCGATGGGTTCGGTCCGCTTCTCCCCCAGATAGCGGGCAATCAGCACGGTAATGCCCATGGCCAGCTGGGTCACCACAAAGGTCACCAAATTCAACACCTGGCTGCCTGTGGAAACCGCCGACAGGCCGGAGGTGGACCCGAACCGGCCCACCACCAGCAGGTCCACCGCGCCATAGGCCGCCTGCAAAATCAGCGCCCCCAGGATCGGGAGCATGAACAGGGACAGCTTTTTCAAAATGCTGCCCTGGGTAAAATCCGTCTTATCGCTGTTCAAGGGTAATCCTCCTCTCAGACATGATGGCGTGAATTCTTTCAATGGTCCGGATGGCGCAGTCCGCCTCCTCGTCGGAGATATCCGCCAGCATCGGGGCCAAAAGGCCAAAATACTGGGTATTGTAGGTTTGGGACAGCTGCTTTCCCGCCTCTGTAATGGAGAGGTAGGTCACCCGTCCGTCCTCTTCTGAGGCGTACTTTCGCAGATAGCCCTTGGCCTCCATCTCCTTCACCGTTCGGGTCACCCCCGGGCGGGGCAGGTGCAGCGCGTCGCTAAGGTCCGAAATCTTCACAGGTTCCCCCTGCCGCTCCAGCTTCTCGATGGCATCCAGATACTGAATGTAAGAGGAGGCCACCCCCTTCGGCAGCTGCGGCAGCAGCTCCCGAATGCGCTTGGCCTGGTAACAGGCATCCAGCATGGCTTTTAGTTTTTCGATTGTCATAGGCTCCTCCTAATTAATTACCTTAAGTAATTACCGATGGTAATTATATAGAGATATTCCGATTTGTCAAGCCCAATTCCGGCAGACACCAAATCGCGCCCACCGCATAGGGTAACTACGGAGGAGATGCTATGCTTCAAAATCGAATACCCGATGCCGTGGCAAGGCTGCTGGGGGGAACGGATGCCCCGGAGCTGATTGGAATTGTCCGCTTCTTTCAGCGGCGGGACGGGGTTCTTCTCGAGGTTCAGGCGGAGGGCCTGCCGGAATCCGCCACCGGGTTTTACAGCTTCCACATCCACGAGGGCACCAGCTGTGCGGGGGCGGATTTTGCCGCCAGCGGCGGCCACTTTAGCCCCGGCAATGCGCAGCACCCGGACCATGCGGGGGATCTGCCGCCGCTGCTGGGGGACGGCGGGAAGGCCTATATGCAAGTCCTGACCGGGCGCTTCCGGGTGGAGGAGGTTCTTGGAAAAGCCGTCATCCTCCATGCGGACCCGGACGACTTCCACACCCAGCCCGCCGGAAATGCCGGACCGAAAATCGCCTGCGGAATTATCCATCCTGTCAGCAAAAGAGGCCGATAAAGAACACAAGGGGCACGCCGCAGCGTGCCCCCCTATTTTCAATGTGAATCAAGCATTGATGGCCCGTAGGGGCAACTATTATTAGCCGCCCGGAAGTGACCGAACCTGAGCGTTTTGTTTTCGCCGTTCCCTTTCGACACCTTTCGGGCGGCTGGTAGCCGCCCCTACGAGACTCAAAAGTTTTAAAATTCCCAGGATATCCATGAGTTTTTTGAATATTTCAGCGATTGATTCGCATTGAAAGATTTCACTGGTGCAGTCGCGCCCTAGCTCACCGGCCCCGCGCCCAGGTACTCTTCCAGGCACAGACCGGAATCCTTCATATCCATGGAAACCTCGGTGCCTACATAGCGGAAATGCCAGGGCTCATTGATGATGCCGGTGATCTCCCACTTCCCCTCCGGGTAGCGCAGGATGAAGCCATATTCCCAGCAGTGCTCCGCCAGCCACTCATTGGCCTCCTTGCCCACCAGGTCGCAGGACAGGCCCAGCTGGTGCTCGCTGGTGCCGGGCAGGGCCACGGTCTCCAGCGCCTTCTGATAGGCCTCCTCCTGGGTCATGCCGGAATCCGCGTATTCCTGGGTCCGGGTTTCCAGGATGGTGGTCTGCTCTTTGGTGGTCCGGTAGGCGCTGTTGAAGGTGACCTTGATGCCTGTTCCCCGGCAGTCCGCCAGCATTTGCCGCAAAGGCTCCAGAGCGACCCGCTGGATGCGGTGGTAGTCCTCTACCACCACCACATCGGTCTTGTAGTAGCTGGGAATGGGATTGTCCCGATTCACCAGGACAACCTGGATGCCCTTGGGGGTAAAATAGTAGGTATCCCCGTCCAGAATCAGCCGCCCCACCGCGGCGCTGCCTTCCTCCTGGAGGTAATAGCGGTACTCTCCCTCTTCGTGCCAGCCGGTCTGCATGACGCCTTCCTCGGAGAGGTAATAGCGCTTCCCCTCAACCTCCATCCAGCCGGACTGCATCAGGCCGTCATCATCGTAGTAGTGCCGGCCATCCGCTTCCTCTTCCCAGCCGGTGACCATGGTTCCGTCCTCCCGGAAGAGCCGGAGGCCATCGTCCATGGTCTGCTTTCCGGTGCGCAGGATGCCATCGTCTCCCAAATAATAGACCTTCTCCTCCTGGGTCAGCCAGCCGGTGGCCATGATGCCGTTTTCGTCAAAATAGTAGGTGTGACCCTCCAGCTCCTGCCAGCCAGTGACCATGGGGCCATCCGCGGAAAAATAGTGGGTATTCCCATCGATGGTCTGCCAGCCGGTGCTGAGGGCGCCGGTGGCGGGATGAAAGTAATAGGTTTTCCCATCGATCTGGGTCAGGCCCAAGCGGAGCACGCCATCGGTTCCAAAATAGCACCTGCCGATCTCCAGGTTCTGCCAGCCGGTGCGCATACGGAACGCTTCGTCAAAATTATAGGTCCGATCCTCCAGCGTCAGCCAGCCGGTGACCTTTTTGCCGTGAAAATCCTCGTAGGAGTAGATGCCGTCCTTTTCTACCCAGCCGCTGCGGTCCACATTGCCGTCGTACCACAGCCATCCGGCCGTGCCGATCAGGGCCAGACCCAGCACAATCAGCGCGGCAGACAGCAGATTCTTCGTTCTCTTCTTCATTCCGGAGCCTTCTTTATTTCTTTTTGTGCATTCCTTTTCGGTTTCGGACAAAGTCCGAGAAAATACGGTGTCAAAAATCAGAGAATATTCGTTTCTCGGCTATTTTAACACGGAAAGGGACGAAATGCAACCATTCCCTGTCATCCGTTTCCACGAACCTCCGCGCGGGACAGGCTCAATGGGAGGGTTTCCCGATCCACCTTTATCATTTTGTTGCCGAGATACTGGCAGGTTTCATCCTCCAATGGGCGGATTGTCAGCTCGTGGATAAAGAGAGCATCCGTCTTCCAGTCCGTGGAATCTACCTCTACAGTCAGCGTCAGACTGCCGTCACCGTTTTCCCGGCAGGCCGTCACCTCCGGCTCCAAAATGGCATGGCTATAGAGAATTGCAAGCTCACTTTCCAGAGGAATCCACGGGTAGGTGTTCGTCTGGGGCGAATAATCGGTAAGCTGCCGGAATTCCTCCAGTGTCAACGGGAATCTGTTCAGCAGTACCGCCTCAAAGCGGTCCGCCGGGACATCAAAGCAGCCCCGGTCCCTGTCATAGGCGAAGCCCAATGCCTCCGGGTCCGGGCGCTGGCCGGTCCTCGCACCCTCCAGGCAGTCCCAAAGGTCATTGATGCAAACATTCTCCATGCTGTGGCTGTCCCAGTCCAACAGGAACAGATTGACACCGGTATAGCCAACCGGCAAAATGTATCCGCGGGTCATACCGTAAAGCATCTCGTCCGGCTGCATCGTTCGGATTCGGTTATAATTTGCGTAATGCTGGTCATCCTCCCAGAATGTGCGGTAGTAAAAGTTTCCCTTTTCTGAAAGGTCCCAGTCCTGGATTCCGTAGGTTTCCACAATGGAAACCCGGTCTTTTCCCTTTTGGGCCGGGTCACAGCAGACATAGCTCATATAGAATCCGCCATCTCTCTGCCAAAAGCAGGAACAACTTATTTTTCCGTTTTCCGTAACCCGGTAAACGGAATAGTCCCCATTCTTCCCCTCCCGAATCTCTTTCAGGAAACGCCGCAGGCCCTCCGGCTGCCCCAGATACTCAGGAGAAACCTCGCTGCTGCGCAGGACAGGCAGACCTGCGCTTTCCAGCAGCTGCTCTGCTCGGGTCCGGTCCGTCTGCGCAAGTTTTTTGTCCTCCCAGTGGCTTGCGGAAGAAGCATATTCCGCCTGATTCAGGCAATCCGCAACCATAGCAGCGGCTTTGCGGCAGCTTTTTTCCGCACTTTTTTCCTGGTAAGACCACTGTGTACCGCCGCAGGCCGTAAACACCAGGCACAGCAGCAGGCACGGCAAGAAAGCAAATCTTTTTTTCACAGTGTTTCCAGCTTTCTTAGAAGAAATGCAGGACACCGGATTTGGCGGCATCCTGCAAAGCGCATTTCATTGCAATCTCTGCTGGGCTTCCCGGCAAATCGCTTCCTCCTGCTTTTTTGCCGCGGCCTCGTTCTCCGCGCTGACGGAGATATAGATTTTCAGCTTGGGCTCTGTGCCGGAGGGGCGCACCACGATGGAGCAGTTGTCCTCCAGCAGGAATTTCAGCACATCGGATTTGGGCAGTCCGTCCAGCCCCGCGGCGTAATCCAGCAGCTTGACCACCCGTTTTTCGCCGAAGGACTGGATGCCGCCCCGGAAATCCGCCATGATCTGCTGCATTTTCGCAAACCCGGCGCTGCCCTCAAAGGTGAAGCTGTGCAGGGTATTCAGGCAGTAGCCATAGGTTCTGTAAAGCGCTTCCAGCTTGTCCAAGAGGCTGACACCCCTGGAGGCGTAATAGCTGAACATCTCGCAGATCATATACGCGCCGTCCACGCCGTCCTTATCCCGGACATAGGTGCCCGTCAGGTAGCCGTAGCTCTCCTCAAAGCCGAAGATGTAGCGGTCCGCCGCACCCTCCTGCTCCAAGTTTCCGATCTGTTCTCCAATGAACTTAAAGCCCGTCAGCACATTGCGGGTTTCTACCCCGTAATGTTCCGCGATCCGCTGGGCCATATCCATGGTGACGATGGTTTTTACCATGACGGGGTTTTTCGGCATGGTTCCGTGCTTTGTCCGCTGGGCACAGATATAGTCCAGCAGCAGCAGGCCCACCTGATTGCCTGTGAGGAGCTGGTAGTCCCCCGCCGCATTCCGCACAGCGATGCCCACCCGGTCACAGTCCGGGTCCGTTGCCAGGAGCAGGTCCGCACGGCAACGCTTGGCGTATTCCATGCCCAACACCATGGCCTCCCGAATCTCCGGGTTGGGATAGGGGCAGGTGGGAAAATTGCCGTCCGGCTGCTCCTGCTCCTTGACCACGGTGATGTTGGTGTAGCCCATTTCCCGAAGGGTACGGGTCACCGGCATCAGCCCGCTGCCGTTGAGGGGGCTGTAGACAATGGCCGCATTCCGGTCTACCTGCTCCCCATAGAGCACGGACTGGCCCTTTACCACCTCCACAAAGGCGGTATATACCTCCTCTGAAATGTATGAAATCGTGCCGCTTTCCAGCTCCGCCCGGAAGCTGCCCCGCTGGACATCCCCGAAGAGATCCAGCTTTTCAATCTCCGCCAGGATTTCCGCCGCGGCCTCCGTGGTGATCTGGCAGCCGTCGGGGCCATAGACCTTGTAGCCATTGTACTTGCTGGGATTGTGGGAGGCGGTAATCATCACACCGGCGGAGGCACCCAAAAACCGCGTTGCGAAGGACACGGTGGGCACGGGCATCAGCCGGGGCCAGATAAACACCCGTACTCCATTGGCGGCAAACACCCCCGCCGCCGTCTGGGCGAAGCAGTCACTCTTGATCCGGCTGTCATAGCCGATGGCCACGCTGGGATGTTCAAAATGCTTCTTCAAGTAGTCCGCCAAGCCCTGGGAGGCCTTGGCAACGGTATAGACATTGACCCGGTTGGTGCCGGCACCGATGACGCCCCGCAGGCCGCCCGTGCCAAAGGCCAGATCCCGGTAAAAGGCATCCTCCATGCCTGCGGCATCCATGGCCTTCAGCTCCGGAATCAAATCCGCATCCAGCACCGCCTGAGAGAGCCAACGGGTGTACTCTTCCTGAATGTTCATAAATAGGCTCCTTTCTATCCGCGGATATCCAGAAATCGGGCCTGACCGTGCAAAATCAGGCGCTCGGAATCTGCGGGGACAAAGATACAGTCTCCTTTGTAAAACAGCAGCGTTTCTTCTCCAAACCGGATGCTCCCGCAGCCGCCGATACACAGCAGCACCCGAAAGGCCAGACCGTCCGACTGATAGGTCACGATCTGCCGCCGCTCCGTATTGAGGAGCATCCGGTGAACCTCAAAATACCGGCACCGGGTCAGCAATTCGGATGCCACCCCGGGCCTGTATTTCAGCACCCGCATGGGCTGCCGGGGGGCAGCGAGGCCCCGCAGGTTGGCAACGGCCAAGGCCTTATCAATGTGCAGCGGGCGCTTTTGGCCCTGCTTATCCGTGCGGTCGTAGTCATAGAGGCGGTAGGTCAGGTTGGAGCTCTCCTGAATTTCCGCAACCAACGCCCCGGCTCCCAGGGCATGGATGGTGCCGGGCTCCAGGAAAAACAGATCATCCTTCCGCACCGGAACCAGCTGGAGCTCCTTGAGAAGCGTCCCATCTCGGATTGCTTCCCGAATCTGTGCCGCCGTCCGGTCACGGTTCAGGCCGTAGACCAGGCGGGTGTCCTTTTTCGCGTCCAGCACATACCACATTTCCGTCTTGCCCAGCTGCCCCCCCTCATGGATTTGGGCGTAGGCATCATCGGGATGGACCTGGACGGACAGGTCCTTTTTCGCGTCAATAAACTTGACGAGAATTGGCAGTTCTCCCTTCTCCCTGTGCCGCTGGCCCAGGTATTCCGGGTGGAGCCGAAGTACCTGGGCTAGAGTCTGGCCCGCATAGGGGCCGGAGGATACGAAGCTGGGACCGTCCGGATGGGTGGAGCACTCCCAGGTCTCCGCCAGGGGGGACATGGGAATCTTCTTTTCAAACGCGTCATTCAGACGGCTGCCGCCCCAGAGATAATTCTTGCCGGTGGGGCGAAGCAAAACGGGCTTGTTTCCCATGTCACACCTTCTTTTGCGGCTTAATCGTCCAGCTCAAATTTCTGCTTGTCTTCCACGCTGATCTCCTGGCCCAGCTGGACCTCGATGAGCTTCAGCTCCGTTTCGGCAAATACCGTATGGCGGCAGCCCGCGGCCATGGTGATCACGTCTCCTGCCTGCACCGTCTGCTCCATGCCGTCCACAACGGTTTTGCCCCGGCCGGAAATCACGGTCCAGACCTCGTCCCGGTGCTTGTGGCTGTGGTAATTCATGCTGTGGCCCGGGTTCAGCGTCACCTTGATGGTCATGGCATTCTCATCCACATCGATGACCCGGAAGCTGCCCCAGCTCTTTTCCGCGAACATGACCCGGTGATCCAGAGAGTCCACAAAGGGCTTGATATAGCTGGACTGCTCCTTATCCGATACCAGGATGCCGTTGGGGCTGGCGGAGACCACCACGTCCTTCAGGCCCATGCAGAGAATGGGCAGATCCAGCTCGTTGACCACATGGACATTCTCGCACTTCTCATTGAACAGGGCTTCACCCACGGCGTGGCTGTCCATAGCCTCGGTCAGCGTGTTCCAGGTGCCCAGGTCCTTCCAGGTGCCGGAAAAGCGCATGACCTCGATCTGGGGCTCATGCTCCACCACGGCGTAGTCAAAGCTGATTTTTTTCAGGGTCTCATACTTTTGGAACAGATCCTGATAGTCTTCAAAATCAATCAGCGCATGGGCCCGCTCCAGCACATAGCCCAGGCGGAAGGCGAACACGCCGCCATTCCAGAGGGCCCCCTTGGAAATGTACTCCCGGGCCACCGCCTCGGTGGGCTTTTCCTTGAACATGGAAACCCTGCTGACGGGCTCCTTGCCAGTGGGGATGATGTAGCCGTATTTTTCGCTGGGATAGGTTGGCTCGATGCCCATGAGCACCAGATTGGCCGGGCTGACCGCCGCCCGGTCGTGGAGACCGTTCAGGGCTTCAAAATAGTCATTGTCCACATAGGGGTCCACGGGGCAGACCACCACCGGCTCCTCCTCCCCCACCCCTCGGACGTCTTTCAAATAGGCGGCGGACAGGGCGATGGCCGGGAAGGTATCCCGGCGGCAGGGCTCCACGCTGATGCCCACATGCTCGCCCAGCTGGTTATGAATGGCGGATACCTGGGATTTGGAGGTGGCAATGGTCACCTCCGCCTTTGGGTCCACCTCCCGGATCTGGCGGTACACCCGCTGAACCATGGATTCCAGGGTGCCGTCCGCCCGGTGGAAAATCTTGATGAACTGTTTGGAGCGGACATCATTGGACAGGGGCCACAGCCGCTGCCCCGAGCCGCCGGATAGCAAGATAATATTCATAATTGTCTCCTTTGCAAAAAAGGGCTTATCCTCAAAAGGCAAAACGGTCAAATAGAACTACTGTCATTACGAACCAGCGCGCACGCTGGTGTGGCAATCCCCCCGATTTTCCTGTATCCATGTTAGAAAATCCAGGTTTTTACTCCTATCCGGGGGATTGTGACCGTAGGAAATCCCTCTGGGACCACACCAGTGACATCGGTCACTGGTTCGCAATGACAGCTTGTTTTTAACTGTTTTGACCCATTAGAGCTTCTGATGCAACAGCCTTTGTGATTCTTTAGCGTTCAGCACGCATCGGATTATTCAAGAAGTCCTCATAGGCCAGGCGCAGGCCGTCCTCCAGCTCGGTCTTGTAGGTCCAGCCAAGCTTGGTGGCCTTGGACACATCCAGGAGCTTCCGGGGGGTGCCGTTGGGCTTGGTGGTGTCCCATTTGATTTCGCCGGTGTAGCCCACCACTTTTGCCACCAGCTCCGTCAACTCCTTGATGGTCAGCTCCTTGCCGGTGCCCGCGTTGACGGTTTCGTTGCCGGAATAGTTGTTCATCAGGAACACGCAGAGGTTTGCCAGATCGTCCACATACAAAAATTCCCGCAGGGGGCTTCCGTCGCCCCAGCAGGTGACGCTCTCCGCCCCGCTGAGCTTGGCCTCATGGAACCGGCGGATCAGCGCCGGGACCACATGGCTGTGGGTGGGGTGGTAGTTGTCGTTGGGCCCATAGAGGTTGGTGGGCATGACGGAAATGTAGTCCGTGCCGTACTGCCGGTTCAGGAACTCGCAGTATTTCAGGCCGGAAATCTTTGCCAGGGCGTAGGCCTCGTTGGTCTTTTCCAGCTCGCTGGTCAGCAGGCAGCTCTCCTGCATGGGCTGGGGGGCCATCCGGGGATAGATGCAGGAGGAGCCCAGAAATTCCAGCTTCTTGCAGCCATTTTTCCAGGCGGAATGGATGGCGTTCATTTCCAGAATCATATTGTCATACAGGAAGTCGGCCAGCGCGGACTCGTTCGCCACAATGCCGCCCACCTTGGCGGCGGCCAGGAAGACATACTCCGGCTTCTCCTGGGCGAAGAATGCCTCCACCTGATCCTGCCGGGTCAGGTCCAGCTCCTGATGGGTGCGGGTAACAATATTGGTATAGCCCTGCCGCCGCAGCTCCCGGACGATGGCGGAGCCCACCATGCCCCGGTGACCGGCCACATAAATTTTTGCGTTCTTTTCCATCATTTCGATACACCTTTTCCTTATACCCGCGCTTCCTTCAGCGCCTTTTCTCTTTTTGCCAGGGCCCGGTCGTGCTTAGCCATGATCTCCACCAGCTGCTCATAGGTGGTGGACTGGGGGTTCCAGCCCAGAACCGTCTTCGCCTTGGTGGGATCGCCCCAGAGGTTGTCCACATCGGTTGGCCGGAACCAGGCCGGGTTCACGCAGACCAGCATTTTTCCGGTAGAGGCATCGTACCCCTTCTCCTCCAGGCCCTTGCCCTCCCAGCGGAGGGTGATGCCATTGGCGGCGAAGGCCTTTTCCGTAAAGTCCCGGACGGTGTGCTGCACGCCGGTGGCGATGACGAAATCATCGGGCTTCTCCTGCTGCAAAATCAGCCACATGCACTCCACATAGTCCTTGGCATAGCCCCAATCCCGGAGGGAATCCATATTGCCCAGCTCCAGGTGATCCTGGAGGCCCTCCGCAATGCGGCCGGCGGCCAGGGTGATCTTCCGGGTGACGAAATTCTCGCCCCGGCGCTCGGACTCATGGTTGAAGAGGATGCCGTTGACGGCAAACATGCCGTAGGCCTCCCGGTACTCCTTGATCATCCAGAAGCCGTACTGCTTGGCAACGGCGTAGGGCGAATAGGGATGGAAGGGCGTGGTCTCCCGCTGGGGGATCTCCTCCACCTTGCCGAAAAGCTCGGAGGTAGAAGCCTGGTAGATTTTCGTCTTCTTCGTCAGGCCGCAGACGCGCACGGCCTCCAGAATCCGCAGGACGCCCAGCGCGTCCACGTCACCGGAATACTCCGGCACATCGAAGCTGACCTGGACATGGCTCTGGGCCGCCAGGTTGTAGATTTCATCGGGCTGCACCTGTCCGACAATGCGGATCAGGCCCGAAGAATCCGTCAGGTCTCCGTCATGGAGGGTGATTCGGCCCATCAGATGGTCAATGCGGGCGGTATTGGAAATGGAAGCCCGCCGGGTAATGCCATGAACCTCATAGCCCTTTTCCAGAAGAAATTCCGCCAGGTAGGAGCCATCCTGGCCGGTAATGCCGGTGATCAGTGCTTTTTTCATATTGCAAACCTCTTTCGGTTATTTTTCGCGGTTATTATATCACATTCTTTCTCATTTGTCGCCCCCTAAAATGGGGCGGGCAGAAATTAAAATCAGGATGCCCGAAAAGGGTCTGTTGACAAGCCGGGGCCCAACGGATAAAATGATTGCAGAAAACAAGAGGGAGAAACAGGAATGGACACAATGACAGACGAAGGGTTGCAGGGCAACGAAAAAATTGAGGCGGCCATTCTGGCGCTCCAGCAGGAACCGACCCAAGAAATGCTGGCCCACGCCCTGACCGTAATCCGGCAGCGGATGCGGGAAAAGGGACAGTGGATTGTCGCCGTGGAGCCGATGCCCGGCGCGCCCATGCAGCTTAAACAACTACAGACAGCGGATGGGAAAGCCTGGTGGTATGCCTTTACCAGCTTCGAGGAGTCTCTGAAAGGGGCCGAGCAGGTAAAATCCACCTTTCTGGCGGAGATTGACAAGCTCTTTGACGCGGCGCTGACCGTCCCGGACATTCAGGGCATCATCCTGAACCCCTGGAACCGCACCATCCAGCTGGACAAGCACCTGATCCGCATTATAAAGCCTTAATCTTTTATTAAGGTGACAGCAGGCAGAACCTATGCTACAATAGCGTAAAAGAGATGCCGTATCGTGGCATGCGGCAGAGAAAGGATTTTGGTGAAATGAGCAAGGGCGGACGTTATTTACAGCAGAAGCAGGCTTTCCCTTCTAAAAAATGGCGCAATACCATTCTGATCGTGCTTGCTGCCGTGCTGCTGATCGCGGGGCTGGGCGGCTGGTTTGTGATCTCCAAAATGAACAGAATCCAAAGGGCCCAGATCGGGGAGAATCAGCTGACGGAGGAAAAGCTGGCATCCCTGCTGGTGCAGGACCCCACCCAGGCCGTCACGGAGACCACCGTGCCTCCGGCGACCACTGTCCCCAGGGAAACCGAACCGGGCTACGGGAAAATGGGCAAGGTCATCAACGTGCTGCTGATCGGCCAGGATGCCCGGGAGGGCGAGGATAGCAAGAACGCGGATACCGTGCTGCTGGTGACCGTCAACAAGGAGACGAAAAAGATCACCCTTACCTCTTTCCTGCGGGATACCTATATCTCCCTGAACGGCATTGTGGACCCCAAGGGCAAGCCCTACTCCGGCTCCACCAAGCTGACCCTGAGCTATGCTCTGGGCTACTTCTACGCGGGAGACCTGGGAGCCATGCAGGTATTGGACAGCGTCATCACCAATAACTTTGGCCCCGTGGTGGATCACAACGTTGAGGTAAATATGGACGCCTTTGATGCCTGCATCAACGCCCTGGGCGGTGTGTCCATCACCCTGGACGAGGACGAGACCAAGTACATCAACGACTACTTCCGCAAGGTCGGGGATGACCGGGTGTATGACGTGGGTGAAAACCTGCTGGACGGCTGGGCGGCGGAGGTCTATGTGCGGACCCGCCACGCCAACAACGGCGACAGCGACTTCAACCGGACGGACCGCCAGCGGGCCGTGGTATCCCAGGTGCTGGAAAAGGTAAAGAAAATGAACGTCCTGGAGCTGAACAAGCTGGTGGACGATCTGCTGCCCATGGTGCTGACGGATATGAGCAACAGCGACATGACCAACTATATTGCGGAGATTCTGCCCCTGCTGCCCCAGATGACCCTGGACTCCATCCAGTGCCCCAACGCGGACATGGACCTCCGGGGCGAGATCGCGGACATCTTCCACGACGGATCAACCCACAGCATTCTCCGCTTTGACTCTACCAAGGCAAAGAACATCCTGACCCCCATTACCGAGTGCGACTGACGCAATAAGCTTTTAATAAAGAAAGGCCTCCAAAAAAGTCTTTTTTCTGGACAACGGGAAATCCTGTGCTATAATAGCCCCAAAAGCCTGATGCTACAGAAAAAAGAAGTTTGGAGGTCCTTTTTATGCCCTGTACAACCATTCTTGTGGGAAAGAACGCCAGCAATGACGGCTCTACCATGATTGCCCGCACAGATGACGGACATTTTGATGTGAAGAAAATGGTGGTCGTTGACCCCAAAAAGCAGCTCAGAACCTACAAAAGCGTTATCGGGCACCTGACGATCGATCTGCCGGAGAATCCCATGCGCTACACCGCCTGCCCCAATGTGGACCGATCCGAGGGCATCTGGGCGGCCACCGGCATCAACGAGGCCAACGTGGGCATGACGGCCACGGAGACCATCACTACCAACCCCAGAGTTCTGGGGGCCGATCCCCTAGTCCGGTATCAGGAGGCCAAAACCCGGCGTGAGAAGGATATCCCCGGCGGCATCGGAGAAGAGGATCTTGTAGTGCTGGTGCTGCCCTACATTCACTCCGCCCGGGAGGGTGTCCTGCGGCTGGGAGCGCTTTTGGAGCGGTACGGTACATATGAATCCAACGGCATTGCCTTCCAGGACGAGCAGGAAATCTGGTGGCTGGAAACCATCGGCGGTCACCACTGGATCGCCCGGCGGGTCGCCGATGAGGAATGCGTGGTCATGCCCAACCAATTTGGGCTGGATCGGTTCGATTTTGCCGATGCCCTGGGCGCGGGAAAGGAAAACCTGTGCTCTGCCGACCTGAAGACCTTTGTGGAGGAAAATCACCTGGACACCGGAAACGGCGGCCCCTTCAATCCCCGGTACTGCTTCGGTTCCCGGCTGGACTCCGACCATGTGTACAATACTCCCAGAGCCTGGTTCATGGGCCGGTATCTCTGCCCCACCAAGTACCGCTGGGAGGGAGAGAACGCCGACTTTGGCCCCCAGAGCGACAATATTCCCTGGTCCTTTGTGCCGGAGCGGAAGGTGGCCATTGAGGATGTAAAGTATCTGCTCTCCTCCTACTACCAGGGCACGCCCTACAATCCCTATACCAAGGCGGAGGACCCCCGGAAGGGCATCTACCGCACCATCGGCATCAACCGCACCGGGGTCATGGCCATCTGCCAGATCCGCGGCGGTGTCGCTGATGCGCTGAAGGCCGTAGAATGGATTTGCTTCGGCTCTACCAGCTTTGACACGGTGCTACCGGTCTATACGAACGTTTCCAAGCTGCCGAAATACCTGACGGAGGTAACCACAGACGTTTCCACCGAGAATTTCTACTGGGGGAGCCGCCTGATCGGCGCCCTGGCCGATCCCCACTATGGCGCTGCCATCGTCCATGTAGAGCGGTATCAGGCCGGCGTTGTCAGCCAGGCCCGGGCGCTGCTGCGGGAATACGATCGGAAATATACCGAATCCGGCGATTCTTCCGTGCTGGAGCAGGCCAACGAGGCGCTCTGCGCCATGGCTAAAAAAGAAACCATCGATACCCTGGGCAAGGTTCTACTCTGTGCCAGCGAGGGCATGAAAAACGGATACAGCCGGGGTGACAACTAAGAGGAACCTGCCGTGCAAAAACAGGAAACCAAATCCGCTGCCATTTCCCTGGCCCTGATCTTTCTCGTTCTGCTCATTGCTGTAGGGCTGATTGTGGAGCTGCTGCGGCTGGATGTTCCCGGCATCTGGGCCCGTTCCTACTTCCTCGCACTGCTGATTGCCCTGCCGATTCCCACCTGGGTGCTCTGCGCCGCCGGAAACCTGATTCTTTCCGGCGACTGGTTCTTCAGCGTAGCGCTGGTTGCGGTGCTGTATGGAATTGTTGGTCTGCTCTTTGTAAAGCGGGACTCCCTGCCGGGAAAAATCAAGGCGCGGCTGCATAAGCTGCCGCGGTGAAATCCAGGCTTTGGCCAGAAGAAATCGCCCTTCGGACGGTTATGGTGTCCCCGCGGGACGAATAAAGACAAGTAAAACTGGCGCACCGTGGATGTTTGCGGTGCGCCAAATTTTTGAGTCTCGTAGCAGCCTATTAATACAAGAACCTTGTTTTTCCCTTGATTGAAAGCCCTGTCCGAAGGATGAAAAGAAAAACTTTGGCGTTTAGATGCTAGTAGGGACAGCTACCATGTTGCTCTTGACACGGTAGCCGCCCCTTGGCACTCAATAATATCTACTTTTAACGAAACTTCTTCTCCGTAGCGGCCAGGAAGTCCTGCTGCCAGAGGCGGAAATTGTCGGAGGGGGCTTCGGCACGGCGGGTCAGCTGCTCCCGGTGGATTGCGTAGAGCTCCTTTTCGCCGCCGATTCCATCGTGCCAGATTCTGTCCACAATGTCGTGGCAGTCCGAGCAGACGTTTACCTTCTCGCCGGATTCGCTGACGTTGTAAAACATATCAAACAGCTTTTTCTTCTTTCCACAGCATTCGCAAACCATATTTTTCCCTCCTGTATTTTTTCATTCCTTGATTTCCGTCAGGGCATCCTCAATGTTCTTGACGCTGACGGGCTTGGGGATGTAGCCGGTAACCTTGCCGGAGTGTCCGAAAAAGCTCATGCCCTCCTGGGTTGGAAAGGCCACCCGGATGGTCTGCTGGATCTGTTCCTGGGCGTGGGCCCTGGGCACAAGGGCCAGGAGCAGCACCACTGCCGCAAGTCCGCTTAGAATTCTCTCTACCGTTCTCTTCATTTGTAATCGCTCCCTAGTCATCCAAGGGACGCACCCCTGTCCGAAGGGAAAGCCCCGGACAAAAATACCACCCAATTCCCATGCAAAAAGGACTATCCACCCAGATTCCAATTTCCAAATGCAAATCTACGCAATGCCTATACACGGCAAAAATCCGCAGCGCACTTCGCGTTTGAACTTGTCCCAGAGCGGGATTCAGAAAATTTCCTTCGCGGCCCGGAGGATTGCTTCGATCTCCGCCTCTGTGTGGGCATTGGACAGGAACATGGCCTCAAACTGGCTGGGAGCGGCGTAGACGCCCCGGCTGATGAGGCCCAGATACCAGCGCTTGAACTTCTCCAGGTCGGAGGATTTCGCATCCTGGTAGCCGGTCACCGGATGATCCGTAAAGAAGACGGTGGCGATGGAGCCAACCCGGTTGACCTGGGCGGGGACATTTTTCAGGGTGTCCCGCAGGCCCTCTTCCAGCATGGCACCCAGGTGCTCCAAATGGGTATAAATTTCCGGGCGGGCCCGCAGGAGCTTCAGCTGGGTCAGGCCCGCCGCCATGGCTACGGGGTTTCCAGAGAGGGTGCCCGCCTGGTACACGGGGCCCAGAGGGGCCACCAGCTCCATGAGCTTCCGGCTGCCGCCGTAAGCGCCCACGGGCATTCCGCCGCCGATGATCTTGCCATAGGTCACCAGGTCCGCCCGGACACCGAAATACTGCTGGGCACCGCCGGGGGCCAGCCGGAAGCCGGTGATCCCCTCGTCAAAGATCAGCAGCGCGCCGAATTCGTCACACAGCTGCCGCAGGC
>CAKTJX010000017.1 GCA_934569045.1 uncultured Oscillospiraceae bacterium | reverse complement strand
ACCGCCAATGCCGAGAAGCAGATCAAGACCCTGACCGAGCTGGGCTACGACAAGATGCCCATCTGCATGGCCAAGACTCAGTACTCCTTCACCGATGACCAGACCAAGCTGGGTGCGCCTACCGGCTTCACCATCACCGTACGCAACGTCAAGGTTTCCGCCGGTGCCGGCTTCCTGGTCGCCCTGACCGGTGAGATCATGACCATGCCGGGTCTTCCCAAGGTTCCCGCCGCCGAGCGGATCGATGTGGACGAGAACGGCAAGATCACGGGCCTGTTCTAAGCGAATTTTTCCAATACTGCTTCGCGCAGGCGGCTTGCGCCGCCTGCGCGTTTCTTTCAGCGAGGTATTTTCATGGATGCGCACTGTGTGGGTGTTTTCCCGGCGGAGAATCCCGCGGCATTGGGCCAGTCCGTCAATGTGATGGCCGCCTTTGCCTGCCGGGGCCCTGCCAGAGAGGCCGCAATCCGCTGCTACGGCAGCGACGGCCAGGGCTGGAAGCCGATTTTTGAGAAGCGCTGTTCCCTGCCGGAGGACAGCCATGTGCATCTGTATTTCACCCTGCCCGCCGCCTGTTTTTCACCGGAAAACTGGGGCGGCCATCCCTGCGAGGAGCTCTCTATCTGGTTTGGAGAGGACACCCCCTCGGAGGATATCCCCGGCATTTTGCTGTATTTCCAATAAATATTGACAAAGGAGATTTCCCTTATGGATATGACTATGGAATCCTGCCGCAGATTTGTGGAGGTTCTGGCGTCCGATGCCCCGGCTCCCGGCGGCGGCGGCGCGGCTGCTCTGGTGGGTGCCATTGGCACGGCCCTGGGCAACATGGTAGGCTCTCTGACTGTGGGCAAGAAGAAGTATGCCGATGTGCAGGATGAAATTCTGGAGCTGAAAGCCAAGTGTGACGCGCTTCAGAAGGAGCTTCTCGATCAGGTAGAGGCCGATGACAAGGGCTTTGTGCCCCTGGCCAAGGCCTACGGCATTCCCAAGGACGACCCCAGCCGGGACGCCATTCTGGAGGATGCCACCGTTACCGCCTGCGCCGTGCCCATGCACATCATGGAGCTGTGCTGCCAGGCACTGGACTGCGTAGCCGTCTTCGCCGCCAAGGGCAGCCGTCTGGCTGTGTCTGACGCGGGCTGCGCCGCCGTGTGCTGCAAGGCCGCTCTGCAGGCCGCTTCCCTGAATGTCTTCATCAACACCAAGAGTCTGAAGAACCGGGAAACCGCCGAGGCCATGAACGCCAAGGCGAACGGCATGCTGAATCAGTATGTCCCCATGGCGGACGAGATTTTTAACAGCGTAAAAGCGCTCTTCGGACAATAATTTTGATTGAATATTAGGAGGAACCCCTATGGCAAAGCTGTTACTTGGCAAAGAAGTTACCGATGCACTGAACACCACCCTGCAGACCCGGACCGCCGCTCTGCGGGAAAAGGGCGTTGTACCCACCCTGGGCATCATCCGGGTTGGTGCCAACCCCAGCGACCTGAGCTACGAGAAGGGCGCTGTCAAGCGCGCTGAGCTGGTGGGCGTAGAGGTCAAGAAGTTTGAGCTGCCCGAGGATGCCACCAAGGAGCAGGTTCTGGCCGTCATCGACCAGGTCAACGCGGACGACACCATCCACGGTGTCCTGATGTTCCGCCCCCTGCCCAAGCACCTGAAGGCCGACCAGAACGAGATCTGCAACCGCCTGGACCCCAAGAAGGACGTGGACTGCATGACTCATATGTCCAACGCCGGTGTGTTCGAGGGCCTGGATCTGGGCTACGCCCCCTGCACCCCCGCCGCCTGCATGGAAATTCTGGACTACTACGGCATTGACTGCAAGGGCAAGAACGCCGTGGTCATCGGCCGGAGCCTGGTGGTGGGCAAGCCCGCCGCCATGATGCTCATGGGCAAGAACGCCACCGTCACCGTGTGCCATACCAAGACTGTAAATACCGCTGAAATCTGTAAGAATGCCGACATCATCGTCTCCGCCGCCGGTGTGCTGAACTCCCTGACAAAGGATTATGTCCGGCCCGGCCAGGTGGTTATCGATGTTTCGATCAACTGGGACGCGAACAAGCCCAATGCCAAGGGCGGCCTGGGCGGCATCGCGGGCGACGCCAAGTTTGACGAGGTGGAGCCCATCGTGGATGCCATCACCCCTGTTCCCGGCGGCGTGGGCAGTGTAACCACCTCCGTACTGATGAAGCATGTTGTGGAGGCGGCGGAAAAGCGTCTGTAAGAAAGGACGTTTTTTATGAATCTATTTACCATGGCGGAGGCCGCCAACAATTATTCCGCGGCAGGCGCGGGCAAGACCAAGCTGCCCACCGTAAAAATGCTGCTGCTGGGCATCCTGGCCGGCTTTCTCATCGGTGTTCCCTCGATTGTAACCAATATGGCGACCTATACGGTCACCGGCAATTCCACCGTCCGGATGATCTCCGGCATCCTCTTCGCCTTCGGTCTCGGCACGGTGATTCTCACCGGTGCGGAGCTGTTCACCGGAAACACCCTGATTCTGATTTCCGTGCTGGATAAAAAGGCAACGCTTTCCGGCATGCTCCGGAACTGGATTGTAGTGTACATCGGCAATTTTCTGGGCTCTCTGTTCCTGAGCTTCATCTGCGCCCGGTTCGGCTGGCTGAATGCCGCCAACGGCGACACCGCCAACGCCCTGGCCATCGCCTCCATGAAGGTAGCCCAGGGCAAGATGAATATGCCCTTCCAGAACGCCTTCTTCATGGGTGTGCTGTGCAACATCCTGGTGACCCTGGGCGTACTCATGAGCCTTGCCGGAAAAGACGGCATCAGCCGGGTCATGGGGGCCTGGATTCCCGTGTGCTTCTTCGTCACCTGCGGCTTCAACCACTCCATTGCCGACATGACCTACTGCACCCTGGGCCTGTTTGCCAAGCAGTTCTACGCCGAGGGCGCTGCCTTTGAGGCGCTGAGCTGGGGCCGGTACTTCCTGGGCAATATGCTCCCCGTAACCCTGGGCAACATCCTGGGCGGCTGCTCCGTAGCCCTGCTCATGTGGTACTGCTACGTCCGCAAACCGAAAGCCTGAAAAGCATACTTTACGCAAAATGGCACGCTGCAAACCGCAGCGTGCCATTCTTTTAAAAATGCCCACCCTGGGACACATCACACGTTGCCATGGAGAGGTGCGGGAGGTCCTGTTGTTCGCATTTTATACACAAAATTCCTATTTGTCAACTGTCTTGACACTTAATTGATCATACGAATCAATATTGAAGGGCCCATAGTAACCTGTCAATGCGAAAACTGTGCTTTGGCCTTGATTGAAAGCCCTGTCTGCCCGTGGGCTGGGTCCCTCCGGGGGCCCCTTTCTTGTCCCGCCAAGAAAGGGGGAAAGAATGCGGCTTAAGGAGCATTGAGGTGTTTGCTCCCGCAAACACAGCCATCCTCCTTAAGAATTCTTCCGGCCCGCTTTTACGTTGGAATTGCAAAGTTTCGGTATACTGTCTACAAAGCAAGTAAAAAATCCGGGACATTGCAGACCAGTGACATCGGTCACTGGTTCGCAATTAATGCGACTTTTAGGGCTTTTTTACTTTTCACGAATGTGAAAAGCCAAAAGCTTAAAAAGTCGCTGTTCCGTGCCAGTGCGCACACTGGCGTGGGAACCCCGAAGGTTTTGGGATACTTAGTAGAACGTACAGGCAAAATGTTCGGTTAGTGCAAGGGAACGTTTCTCCTCTGGTTTCCCATTGTATTGCCCTTGCACCGACCCTGTTGGTTCTGAGGCCGGAAAGAATTCTTAAGGGAGGGCGGCTTTTGGCAGCGCCTCCCTTAAGCCGCATTCTTGCGGAGCTTCTTGGCGGGACAAGAAGCTCCCCGCCGGAGGCACCCAGCTAAAACGCGGACAGGGCTTCCGTCCGAACAGCAAAAAGAAAAGCTTCGGCATCTACAAACTACTACAGGAATCAGAAGTTCTAAATTCCCGGAAATAGCGAAGAAATAGCATATACTTCTACCATTACCTGCTTTGCCAGTTTTTACATAGAAATTGTCACAGTTTCTCGATTATCCAGAAAAACATCCACCCCGAAAAGCGACGTACCATCATTGACACACCCAAACCGCCTGTGGTATAATCTTTCTATATTGGAGATACTGTGTCTCCTTTCCCGAAACAAGCGGGAAGAAAGAGGGAGCGCCTATGGATGATGCGAAAAAGCCCCGCATATTATTTCTGGCCAACGTGCCGTCGCCCTATCGGGTGGCTTTTTTTGATGTTTTGAGCCGTCAGTGTGACTTGACGGTGCTCTATCAGCTCCATGCCTCCGCGGAGCGGGACAAGCAGTGGACCGCCGCCCAGCAGGGGCAGTACCGGACCGTTTTTCTCAAGGGCAAGTCCACGGACGTGGACAAAGCCCTGTGTCCCGGCGTGCTCTCCTGGCTGAAGCCGGGGTACGATGCCATCCTGATCTGCGGCAATTCCTCTCCCACAGAGCTGCTTGCCATTTCCTGGTGCAAGCTCCGGAGGCTCCCCTACTGTCTGGAGGGGGACGGAGCCTTTGCCAAAAGCGGCGGTGGGCTGAAGGAATGGGTCAAGTCCCAGAGTATCCGCGGGGCGAGCCTCTACCTCTCCACCTGTCAGGAGCTGGATCGGTATTACCTGCACTATGGTGCCCGGCCGGAGGCCCTGCGGCGCTACCATTTCTCTTCCCTGCACGAAACCGATATTCTTCCCGCCCCGGTGCCGCTGGATGCCAAACAGGGGCTGCGGAAAAAGCTGGGCATCCCGGAGGAGAAGATGCTGCTCTCCGTGGGCCAATTCATCCCCCGGAAGGGCTTTGATGTGCTGCTGGAGGCCGTAAACACCCTGGACAAGCACATCGGCGTCTATATTGTAGGCGGCGAGCCCACAGAGGAGTACCTGACCTACGCCCGGGAAAATGACCTGACCAATGTGCATTTTGTGGGCTTTAAAACCAAGGAAGCCCTGGAAGAATACTACCTGGCAGCGGATTTGTTTGTGCTGCCCACCCGGGAGGACATCTGGGGCCTGGTGGTGGCGGAAGCCATGTCCTTTGGCCTGGGTGTCATCACCACCAACCGCTGCAATGCCGGTCTGGAGCTCATTGAGAATGGGCGCAGCGGCTATCTCGTCCCGGTGGAGGATGTCCACGCCCTCCGCGGGGCCATCACCGATGCCATTGTCCACAGCGCCGCCCTGGGGGCTGCCGCGCTGGAAGCCGTCCGCCCCTATACCATTGAAGCCATGGCCGCCGATCACCTGCGCATCCTGGCGGACCTGAAGAAAGGACAATAACTATGTCAGAATTTTCTGGAGCCACCCTGATGATCACCGGCGGTACAGGCTCCTTCGGCAACACCGTTTTGAAGCATTTTCTGGAAAGCGATATTGGCCAGATCCGCATTTTCTCCCGGGATGAGAAGAAGCAGGACGATATGCGCCACGCCCTCCAGGCCGCCCACCCGGATACCGCCGCCAAGGTCAAGTTCTATATTGGCGATGTGCGGGACCCCCAGTCCATTCAGGATGCCATGTACGGCGTAGACTATGTGTTCCATGCCGCCGCATTGAAGCAGGTGCCCTCCTGCGAGTTTTTCCCCATGCAGGCGGTGAAAACCAACGTGGAGGGCACGGACAATATGCTCCATGCCGCCATCAACGCGGGCGTGAAGCGGGTGGTGTGCCTGTCCACCGATAAGGCCGCCTATCCCATCAACGCCATGGGCATTTCCAAGGCCATGATGGAGCACGTCATCTACGCCAACGCCCGGGTGGCCGCCGAACGGGGCGGCACCACCATCTGCTGCACCCGCTACGGCAACGTCATGTGCTCCCGGGGCAGCGTAATCCCGCTGTTCATCGACCAGATTCACGCGGGCAGCCCCATTACCATCACGGACCCCAATATGACCCGGTTCCTCATGAACCTGGACGAGGCGGTGGAGCTGGTCCGGTTTGCCTTCACCAACGCCAACCCCGGCGACCTATTCATCCAGAAGGCGGATGCCTCCACCATCGGAGACCTGGCAAAGGCTGTCCAGCAGCTCTTTGGGGACACCGGGACGAATCTCATCGGCACCCGCCACGGCGAAAAGCTCTATGAAACCCTGATGACCCGGGAGGAACGGCTCCGGGCAGAGGATATGGGCAATTATTTCCGGGTGGCCGCCGACAGCCGGGACCTGAACTATGACAAGTTCGTGGTCCAGGGCCAGGTGCACACCGAAGCCGACGAATCCTACACCAGCCACAACACCACCCGCCTGGACGTGGAGGGCACGGTCAAGAAGCTGCTGACCACGGATTATGTCCGGGAAGAGCTGGCCGGCATCCGCCACATCTGAATGGGAGGGGCTGTATGAACAAGGAAGCCCTTGTCTCTGCGCTCACCCGGCACCGGGGCCTTTGCCACGCCGGATTTGCGGTCTATAATCATCTGCCCTTCAACAACCGCCTGTCCAAAGGGGTAACATATGGCCTGTCCTATCTCCGGGGCTGCACCATCCGCAGCTTTGGGGAGGATAACGAGATCATCCTGGGGGACTTCTCCCGGATGATCGGCTGCACCGTCACCATCCACGGCAGCCACAACCGCATCGTGCTGGAAGATTTCGTCTACTGCGCCAACACCAGCTTTTGTATTGAAGACGACGGCAACGAAATCCGCGTTGGCACCCATTGTATGCTCTCCGGCCCCGTGGAGCTGGCCGCCATTGAGGGAACCGAGATTACCCTGGGCCGGGACTGTATGCTCTCCGGCCACATCGCCATGCGCACAGGCGACTCCCACAGCATCGTGAAAAAAGGCACCCGCACCCGCGTCAACCCCTCCCGGTCCATCACCATTGGGAACCATGTGTGGGTGGGCACCCATGCCACCGTTTTAAAAGGGGCCCGGATTGCCGACAGCTGCATTGTGGGTGCGGGGTCACTGGTGACCAAGGCCTTTGACACCCCCAACTGCACCCTGGCTGGGGTCCCCGCCCAGGTGGTCAAGCAGGATATCGACTGGATTCAGGAACGAATCTGAAAATTGAAAACAGAAAGGCAGCAATTCCTATGGCAGACTACAGTAATGTTTCCTTCCAGAACAACGGGAAGCTCAAGCTTCTGATCATTGTGGGCACCCGGCCGGAGATCATTCGGCTGGCCGCCGTCATCAACAAAACCCGCCGGTATTTCGATGTGATCCTGGCCCACACGGGGCAGAACTACGACTATAACCTCAATGGCGTCTTCTTCCACGACCTGTGCCTGAAGGACCCGGAGGTTTACCTGAACGCCGTGGGCGCGGACCTGGGCGAGACCATGGGCAATATTATCTCCGAGAGCTATAAGCTCATGGTGGCCACCCAGCCCGATGCTGTGCTGGTGCTGGGGGATACCAACAGCTGCCTGTCCGTCATCGGCGCTAAGCGGCTGCACATCCCCATCTTCCACATGGAGGCGGGCAACCGCTGCAAAGACGAATGCCTGCCGGAGGAGACCAACCGCCGCATTGTGGACATTATCTCCGATGTGAATATGGCCTACTCCGAGCACGCCCGCCGCTATCTGGCGGACACCGGCCTGCCCAGGGAGCGGACCTACGTCACCGGTTCTCCCATGGCCGAGGTGCTGCACCAGAACCTCGCGAAAATCGAAGCCTCCGATATTCACGCCCGCCTGGGGCTCACCAAAGGGAAGTACATTCTCCTATCCGCCCATCGGGAGGAGAATATCGATACCGAGAAGAACTTCCGCTCCCTGTTCTCCGCCGTCAACGCCATGGCGGAAAAGTATGACCTGCCCATCCTCTACTCCTGTCACCCCCGCTCCAAAAAGCGCCTGGAGGCGACGGGCTTCCAGCTGGACAAGCGGGTCATCCAGCATGAGCCCCTGGGCTTCCATGACTACAACTGCCTGCAAATGAACGCCTTCTGCGTGGTATCTGATTCCGGGACCCTGCCGGAGGAGAGCAGCTTCTTTACAAGCGTGGGCCACCCCTTCCCCGCCGTGTGCATCCGCACCTCCACCGAGCGGCCCGAAAGCCTGGATAAGGCGGGCTTCATTCTCTCCGGCATCGACGAGAAGGGGCTGCTGCAGGCCGTGGACGTAGCCGTGGAGATGGTCCGGGACGGCTGCTACGGCCTGCCCGTACCCAACTATGTGGACGAGAACGTATCCGACAAAGTGGTCAAGCTCATTCAGAGCTATGTGGGCGTGGTCAACAAGATGGTGTGGAGAAAGGGCTGATTCCATGAATATTCTGATCACCGGAGCCAAGGGCATGGTGGGCACCGCCCTGACGGACAACCTGAAAAACCTGCGGGACGGCAAGACCCGCACCCGTCCCAACCTACACATCGGCGAAATCTACGAATATGACCGGGACTCCACCCAGGAGGAGCTGGATGCCTACTGCGCCAAGGCGGACTTCGTCTTCAATCTGGCGGGGGTGAACCGCCCGGAGAATCCCGAGGACTTTATGAAGGGCAACTTTGGCTTCGCCTCCCAGCTGCTGGACACCCTGAAACGCCACGAAAACCACGCCCCCATCATGCTCTCCTCCTCCATCCAGGCCACCCTTGCGGGGCGCTTCGGAAACTCCGAGTATGGCCGCAGTAAAAAGGCCGGGGAAGAACTGTTCTTCGCCTACGCCCAGGAAACCGGGAGCCCGGTCTATGTCTACCGCTTCCCCAACCTCATGGGCCACAGCCGCCCCAAGTACAACAGTGCCGTTTCCACCTTCTGCTGGGCTGTGGCCAACGACCAGCCCTATACCGTCAACGACCCCAATACGGAATTGGAGCTGCTCTACATCGACGATCTGGTGGAGGGTATGTTCGACCTGCTGGAGGGAAAGCCCCAGCGCTGCGAATTTGACGGCGTGGAAACCCGGCTTACCCCCGATGGCCGCTACTGCTGCGTCCCCGTGACCCACAGGGTCACCCTGGGAGAGATTGTGGACCTTTTGCGGCAGTTCACGGCCCAGCCGGAGACGCTCCTGATGCCCAAAATGCCGGAAAACAGCTTTGCCAAAAAGCTGTACTCCCTGTATCTGACCTACCTTCCGGCGGACAAATTCAAGTTCCCGCTGAAAATGAACGTGGATGACCGGGGCAGTTTTACGGAGCTGCTGCACACCCAGGACTGCGGCCAGGTCAGCATCAATATTTCCCGCCCCGGCATCACCAAGGGCCAGCACTGGCACAACTCCAAGTGGGAGCTGTTCATCGTGGTCCAGGGCCGGGGGCTGATCCGGGAGCGGAATATCCACACCGGGGAGACCGTGGAGTTCACCGTCAGCGGCGACCGCATCGAGGCCGTCCACATGATCCCAGGCTGGACACACAGCATTCAGAATCTGTCCGAAACGGAGAATCTGGTGACGGTCATGACCTGCAACGAGATCTTTGACCCCCAGCGACCCGATACCTTCTTTGAACCCGTATAACAGGAGAATTGCCTTATGAAAACCCTTTATCTGGACCTGGGCATGGGCGCCGCCGGGGATATGCTCACCGCCGCCCTGCTGGAGCTGATGCCGGATCGTGCCAAGGCCCTGGAGGAGCTGAACCGCCTGGGCCTTCCCGGCATTGTTTACACCGCTGAAACCGCCGCCAAGTGCGGCATCACCGGCACCCATATGCATGTCCTTGTCCACGGCCAGGAGGAGCCCGCCTCCGAGGATATTCCGGAGCATTCCCATGGGCAGGAGCATGACCATGGGCACACCCATGATCATGCACACGGCCATTCCCACGACCATGCGCATCACCACCACACCGATCTGGCGGAGATCCGGGAGACCGTGACCGGCCTGCCCCTGTCCCAGGGGGTGAAGGACAATATTCTCGCCGTCTATGACCGGATTGCCCAGGCGGAGAGCCAGATTCACGGGGCACCTGTGGACCAGATTCACCTCCATGAGGTAGGGTCTCTGGATGCCCTGGCGGATATCACCGCCGTGTGCTATCTGCTGGAGCAGCTGGCTCCCGAGCAGATCATTGCCTCCCCCGTACAGGTGGGCTTTGGCAAGGTGCGCTGTGCCCACGGCATTCTTCCCGTCCCCGCCCCCGCCACCGCGCTGCTGCTGGTGGGGGTTCCCATCCGGGCCGGGGACATTCCCGGGGAGCTCTGCACCCCCACCGGGGCGGCGATGCTGCGGCAGTTCGTCACCGCCTATGGCCAGCTGCCCCTGATGACCGTGGAACGCATCGGTTACGGTCTCGGCACCAAGGATTTCCCCGCCGCCAACTGCATCCGCGCCATGCTGGGGCAGGCTTAAGGGAAAACGATGGAAATTATCTATCAAACGGCTGACCTGGCCGTCTGCATCAAGCCGATGGGCGTGGACTCCGAAAAGGAGGTGCCCGCCCTGCTGACACAGCAGCTGGGGGGCGAATGCTACCCCGTGCACCGGCTGGACCAGGGCGTGGGCGGTCTGATGGTCTTCGCCCGAAACAAGCAGGCTGCGGCGGCTATGAGCGCCCTGATGACCCGGGGAAAGCTTGAAAAAGAATATCTGGCCCTGATTCATGGCTGCCCGGAGGAAACAGAAGGCCGGATGGAGGACCTTCTGTGGAAGGACAGCCGGAAAAACAAGGTCTATGTGGTCAAGCGCCAGCGCGCCGGGGTCCGCCCCGCGGCTCTTCGCTATCAGGTCCTGCGCCCCGGGGAAGAGAGCCTGGTCCGGGTCTTCCTGGAAACCGGCCGCAGCCACCAGATTCGGGTTCAGTTTGCCTCCCGTGGCTTTCCACTGGTTGGCGACCATAAATACGGCAGCCGCGCCAAGGAAACCCAGATTCATCTATTCTCCGCCACCCTGGCTTTCCCCTGGAAAGGCAAACAGCTCCGCTTTAAAGCGGAGCCGGAGTGGGCAAAATAAAGGAGTGCGCCAAAATGCGCACTCTTTTCCATTTCACCGTCCCGAAGGGACACCATTTCGCCCGCAAGGGCGATTTCGTCCAATCCAAGATTGGATTTCTTCTGCCGCAGGCAGATTTCACCCGGCCGAAGGCCGGATTTCACCGGGGGAGGCCGCAATGCGGCCTCCCCCGATTTTCATGTATATCGCTTCAAAAACGCCCGGTCAATGAAGAGCACGTAGAAGAGCTTTCCATAATGGGGATTGTCCACAATCCGCCCGTGATCCAGCACGCTGCGGTAGCTGCCGTCGGAGACGGCGCAGCGGAAGGCGACATAGTCGTTGTTGCCGTCGGAGCCGCTGTTGATCTGGGCCCAGATGCTCTCCTCCACTGTCTGCCGGTCCTCCGGGTGGATCAGGCTGCCGAAGTGGCCGCCGGTAAAGCGCATGAAGTCCCGGAAATCCTGGCAGCCCACCAGGTCGATGAGCTCCTGGCTGGCATAGAGCAGGGTATCGTCCTGGGGATTGGCCTTGTAAATCAAGAAAGCCCCCGGCAGGTTTTCGGACAGGTCATGGAGGGCGAAGCCCAGCTGAACCCGGCGGCTGCGCTCGATGTGGTCTGTGTAGGCCTGGGCGCTGTGCTTGCCCTGGAGCTTCACCGCGTACAGAGCCATGTCCGCCTTGCTGAGCAGGGAAGTCTCCGCGGGAACCGCACTTCCCCCGGCGTAGCCCAGGGAAATGCCGAAGCCATGGAGCGCCCCCTGGCTGATAAACTGCCGGTCCTTGGCAGCAAAGCGCTGAATCTTCTCCCGGACGGCCTCCTCCGTGACATTTTTCAGCAGGAAGGAGAATTCATCGCCGCCATTGCGGCCCAGGATGGCATCCTCCGGAAAGGTCTGCCGCAGATCCTCCGCCAGCTGTTGCAGGACCTGGTCACCGGCGATATGGCCGTAAACATCGTTTACCAGTTTGAAATCGTCAATATCCAGCAGCCCCGCCACACAGCTTTCGCCGGGGTGCTCCCGGTAGTAGACCTCCACTGCCCGGTCGAAGCCGTTGCGGTTCAGAAGTCTTGTCACGGCATCCGTAGCGGCCATATGACGGAAACGGCGCCGCCCGTCATTCAGAACCAGCATCGCTGCCACCAGTCCAGTGAACAGCAACACAATGGCAGTGCCCAGCAACGCAACCTGCCAAGTGTGGATGCCGCTGTTCCAGCCGCCCACAGGGGCGACCTCCAGCTTCCAGCTGCAATTACCCAGCTCTATAGTGTAGGATACCGCGTCTGTCAGAGCCGCACCGGAGCTACCCACCACCTCGAATTCCGTTTGAATAGGCTGAGCCATCACAGACAGCCGATAGTCATAGCCGAAACCATGGAGGGCATCAATGGTGGACTCAAAAATGTCCGGCACCCGGATAATGGCGATGGTAAAGCCCCAGAACCGCCGGCTGCCGTCCTCCTGTTCCAGAAACACCGGGTTACGGATGGCGATACCCTTGCCGCCCTGGTTCAGGTTGAACGGCCCCTGAAAGGTGACAAGATCATGCTCCTGGCCGTATCGGCAGACTTGAGTCCGAGTATCGCCGGCGAACAGATTGATCTTGGCATTTTCATTGCCCTCTTCCGGGTAGACCTCAGTTACAACCCCATCAGGGGCCAGCTGGATGGACTGAATACAAGGCTGCATTTGATTGGCAGCTACTTTTTCAAAGTTGTTCAGCACGCCGTTGCCGCTAATAAGGATTTGCTCTAGGGACTCGGTAATGACCACACCACTGCGCAGCTGGTCAATCATCTGTTCAGCATGGGTGACGGCGTTGAGCTGGGCCTTGGCCACCGCCTTTTCCAGGTCAGACCGACGGACAGTGCGAACCATCTGCCACACTACCAGCAGTCCCAGCACGAATACAGCCAGAATCACAATAAAACGAATTTGCCCCTCCTTGTGCTTTGCATCCACGGGAAATCTCCTCCAGGCCTTTCTGACACAGTGTCCCCGGACGCACAGATAACCGTCAAAAGCAGCAAGAACTGTCTATTTATACAACTGTCCGGAGCGAATAAAATCATATTTTATCATTATAGCACAGAATACGGGACTGTCAAGCCGAAATCTTTCCTTAAACGTTTTCGGAACGAAACTTTTTCAGCCGGTTGGCAGCTGCACCCGGAAGACCGTTCCGTTATTCTCACTGCTTTCCGCAACGATGCTGCCGCCCAGCCGCTCCGCCATCTCCTTGGTGATGGCAAGGCCCAGGCCGTGGCCGCCGGTCTCCCCCTGGCGGCTCTTGTCCCCCCGGTAGAATCGGTCAAACACATGGGGCAGGTCCTCCGCCGGAATCCGGCTGCTGCGGTTGCAGACCTCCAGGGTCAGCCTGCGGCCCTTTTGGCTCAGCCGCAGCACCACCCGGCCCCCGGCGGGCTCATACTTGATGGCGTTTTCTGTCAGGCTGCCCACAATCCGCTGGAAGTAGTCGGCGTTGGTGCGGAGATCGCAGGTATCCGGCAGCTCCGTTTCCAGCTCCACGCCCTTTTCATAAGCCACGGATTCCAGCTCCAGGGCAGTCTTCATCACCAGGGAGGCCGCGTCCAGGGATTCCATGGTCAGCTGCACATCGGGCCGTTCCACATCCGCCAGGGTCAGCATCTCCCCAATCAGCCCCTGCATCCGCTTGGCGGCGGACTGGGTGCTCTCCGTCCAGCGGCGCAAGCTCCCCACGCTCTGCTCCGGGTTCTCCATGAGAATGGCGTTGTTGGCCAAAATCACGGACAGGGGCGTTTTCAGATCGTGGGAGGCATCCGCCACGAACTGCTTTTCCCTTGCCATGGCCTCATCCATGGGCCGCACGGCGATTTTGGACAGATGAATGCTGATCAGCAGAAACAGCCCCATGGCCCCCAGCCACACCGCCAGCAGCGCCAGGCACAGCCGGAGCATGGAGTGGGTGATGTAGCCGGTGGAGGCCAGGGCGATTTTATAGGGGCTCCCGGAGCCGGTGCGGTAATAGATGGTGTAAAAACCCCGCAGCACCCCAAAGTCCGCCTCCTGGGATACAATGGTGCCCAGCATCTCCCCCAAAGTCTCCTCATCGTAGCTGCTGTTGGGGGAGAGCACGGAATAGGTGCCGTCCTCCTGGTTATAAAAGATCGTAAGGATGTCCTGATCCGCCCCCGGGTCCCGGCGGTCCGGCTTTTCCTGCCGCCCCGCGAATCTCTGCCCCTCCGGGGCCTGGGAGAAGGCCCCCAGGGGGGCCACCACCTGCTCCATGGTGGTTTTCAGACTGCGGTAGTAGTCCCGCCCCATGTAGACGGCAATGGCCAGCACCATAATCAGCAGCACCAGGCCGATCAGCAGCATATTGAACTGCACAAAGCGCTTGCGGTATTCTCTCATGCTTCCATCTCCAGGCGGTAGCCGATTTTCGGCAGGTTCTTAATGGTGACGTTGGAGCCCAGATAACGCAGCTTCTTGCGCAGGAAGGAGATATAGGCCTCTACATTGTTGTCCGTGGCCTCGGAGTCCAGGCCCCAGGCCCGGGAGATCAGCAGCTCCTTGGAATAGGTCATCTGGGGCTCCGCCAGCATGAGCCGGGCCAGCTGGAATTCCTTGGGGCTCAGCTGTACATTTTTGCCGCCCCGGCACAGCAGGGCGGAATTGAGCTGCAAGGTCAGATCGCCAAAGTGCAGCTCGTCCAGCACCATGGCCCCCTTCCGGCGGGTCATAGCGTTCACCCGTGCCAGCAGCTCCTCCGGGTCAAAGGGCTTGGTCAGATAGTCGTCTGCCCCGGCGTTGAGCCCCGCCACCTTGTCCGGCACCGTGGTCCGGGCGGTGAGCATCAGCACGGGAGTCTCAATGTGCTCCTGCCGAATCTGCCGCAGCACCGCCAGCCCGTCCAATTTGGGCAGCATCCCGTCCAGCAGCACCAGATCGTAGGAAAAACCCCGGATATAGTCCAGCGCGCTCTGTCCATCCGCCACATAGTCCGTGGTGTGCCCCGCCTTCCGCAAAATATGCTCCACCGCCCCCGCCAGGGCGGCCTCGTCTTCGACAATCAGAATGTTCATGGGTGTGCTCCTTTCCATAAATTGGGGTTTGTTGAAGGGATAGAGCGCCCGGTTGAACGTATACCCCCGGAGGGAATCCTCAACCTTCCCCTTGGGGAAGGTTGGGGCTTCCCCATTAGGATATACGTTCAACCGGGTACTCTGTTACTTCGACAAACCCCAATTTGTTTTTTCTATATTACCATCATACTCCAATTTCTGAAAGAACCCTGAAAAAAATATTTTCCGCTCTTCAGATTTTTTTCAGGACTTTGTGGATAATGAGACTCACAAATTCCACAGGAGGTTGACGTGATGGAAAGCTATCAGGCGGTATTCCGCAGGAAAGAAATGAAATATCTGCTCTCCCCGGAGCAGCTGGAGGCGTGGACGGGGGTGATGGAGGCCCACATGGTTCCGGATGCCTTTGCCCACAGCAGCATCTCCAATCTCTATTACGACACAGAGGATTATTTCCTGATCCGCCGCTCTCTGGAAAAGCCGGAATATAAAGAGAAGCTCCGGCTGCGGTGCTATGGCCCAGTGTTCTCCGATACTCCCGCCTTTTTGGAAATCAAGAAGAAGGCCTCCGGTGTCGTCTACAAGCGCCGGGTGTCCCTGCCATATGACGAGGGCCTGCAATATCTGGCGGGCCAGGGCCCCCGGCGGCAGGCGCAGATCTTCCGGGAGCTGGATTGGATGCGCGCCGCCTATCCCGGTCTCCGGCCAAGGATGTTCCTATCCTATGAGCGGGGCTCCTGGAAGGGCTTAGAGGACGAAAATCTGCGGCTGACCCTGGACCGGGAAATTCTCTGGCGGACTCACCCGCTGGACCTGCGGGGCGGGGCCTGGGGCAATCCCCTGCTGGACCCAGGCCAGGCGCTGATGGAAATAAAGATCACCGGGGCCCAGCCCCTGTGGCTGGCACAGGCCCTGTCGGAGCTGGAAATATTCCCGGTGTCCTACTCCAAATACGGCCGCGCCTACGAAGCCCTAATGGGGGAAACCATAATTTTGACGGAGGACAGACGATATGCTTGACGGAATTTTCGCTTCTTTGTATGATACCACTGTAACGGCCCCGGCCTTTCTGGGGGCCAGCCTGGGAAGCCTTGCCCTGGGCTGTCTCATCGCCCTGGTGTACCGGAAAACCACCGACCGGAGCGGCACCATGACCGTTGCCCTGACGGGGCTGCCCTTTCTCATCTCCCTGGTGATCCTGCTGGTAAACGGCAATCTGGGGGCCGGGGTAGCGGTGGCGGGCACCTTCAGCCTGGTGCGCTTCCGCAGCGCGCCGGGGACGGCCCGGGACATTCTTGTAATCTTTCTCGCCATGACCGTGGGTCTCGCCTGCGGCATGGGGTATCTGGCCCTGGCCGTGCTGGCAGCCATTGTGGTCTGTGGGCTTCTGCTGGTGCAGAAGCCCCACAGTGCGGAGACGGCAGACCGGGAGATTCGGGTGACCGTCCCGGAAAATACAAACTATTCCGACCTATTTTCCGATCTTTTCCAGCGCTATACCGTTTCTTCCCGGCTTCTGCGGGTAAAAACCGTGAATATGGGGAGCCTCTACAGCCTCCACTACCAGGTGCGGCTGAAGGACCCCAAGGAGGAAAAAATGCTGCTGGACGAAATGCGCTGCCGCAACGGCAATCTGGAAATTTCCTGCGGCCTGCCCGCGCAGAAAGGAGATACTCTGTAATGAAAACCACAAAGAAAATTTTATCCTGGGGCATGACCCTGAGCCTGCTTTTGACATTAACCACCGGCTGCGCCAGCGCCGCCGCAGCAGACGCAAAGCCAAACTTCACCGCCACGGAAACCACCGCGGTACAGACCGCCGCCGTCACCGGAAGCACCTTGACCTTCTCGGACTCCAGCATCTCCGGCAGCGCCGCTGGGGCGGAAATTGACGGCACCAGCCTGACGATCACCGCCGCCGGAACCTATATTCTCCAGGGCAGCTGTGAAGACGGCAGCGTCACGGTGGAGAAGGGAGTCACCGGGGTGACCCTGGTGCTGAACGGCCTCACCCTCACCAGCGCCGACACAGCCCCCATCCTCTGCAAAAAGAGCACGGAGGTCACCATCCAGGCCGCCGCTGGAACCGAGAACACCCTGACGGACAGCGCCAAAAACAACGGCGATGAGAATCCGGACAATGACAATGCAGAGAACGCCGTCATCAAATGCAAAGACGGCAGCGCCGTAACCCTCTGCGGCAGCGGCACGCTGAACATCCGTGCCAACGGCAAAAACGGCATCAAATCCGGCGCTTCCACCCAGGAGGATGGGGAGGCCAGCCTGACCATCCGGGAGCTGACGCTGAATATTGACGCGCCCCAAAATGATGCCGTCAACGCGGAGAACCTGCTGAATGTGGAAAGCGGCAATCTGACCGTCTCCGCCGGGGACGCTGCCCTCCACTGTGATCTGGACCTGAACATCGGCGCCGAGAACACCCAGGGCCCCGCCATCACCATCACCGCCTGCTATGAGGGCCTGGAGGGGGCTACGGTGAACATTGCCTCCGGCGATATTTCCATTCTTTCAGAGGATGACTGCATCAACGTGGCAAATCCCGATCTGACGGGCTATAGCTATGCCCTGAATATCTCCGGCGGCACCGTCACCGCCTATGCCAGCTCCGGTGACGGCTTTGACTCCAACGGCAGCCTGACCATTTCCGGCGGCACCGTCACCGTATGGACCGCCAACACGGCGGACAACCAGCCCCTGGACGCCGATGGTACCGTGACCATCTCCGGCGGCACAGTGCTGGCCGCCGGCGGCAGCAGCGGCATGAGTATGAAGCTGCAAGCGGACCAGAGCTGTGTGCTCTTCAGCGGCAGCCTGGACAAGGGAAGCAGCTTCTCCATTACGGACAGCCAGGGAAGCACCCTCTATGAAGGGACGGCCCAGTGCCGCGCATGCTTCCTGCTGCTGTCCGGCGAAAACGTAACCGTGGGGAACACCTACTCCCTCACCTCCGGCGGCAGCGAGGCGGCCACCGCCCAGGCCCAGACCGGCGCCGTTTCCAGCGGAATGGGCGGCATGGGCGGCCCCGGCGGGAATCGGGGCCCCGGCGGGGATATGGGCGGCCAGCAGCCCGGTGACGGCCAGTTCGGCGGCCAGCGGCCCACCGGCGGCCCCGGCGGCGAACCCCCCACGGGCGGCCCCGGAGACCGGAAATCCAACAGCTAAAGAGGGGAACACAGCATGAAAAAATGCGCAGCGCTGCTGATGCTGCTGTGTCAGCTGCTGACGGGCTGCGGCGGCACATCCACCGACACCATGACGGGGAAAATCCTGAAAATCGGCAAGGCGGACTGCACCATTCTAACCACAGTAGATGCCGCGGTGATGATTGACTGCGGCGAGGCAGAGAACATCCAGGAGATTCTGGATGCCCTGAACGCCATGCACGTCCAGAAGCTGGACATTCTGATCATCACCCACTTCGACAAGGACCATGTGGGCGGCGCGGCGGAAATCCTCCGCACCCTCCCCGTGGCCCAGGTGGTGGAATCGGACTACACCCCGGATAACCCCGCTTCCGATGCCTACACCGCCTACCGCGCCGCCCTGGCGGAAACCGGGACAGAGGTAATCGCGGTGAAGGACACCCAGGAATTTACGGCGGGAACCATGCAGCTCACCATCCAAGGCCCTGGCGAACAGGTCTATTCCAAGAATACCGACAACAACTGCTCCCTGGTGGTCACCGTCACCCATGCCGGAAATCGGCTGCTCTTCGCCGGAGATATTGAAAAGCAGCGCATCCGGGATCTCCTGAATACCTTGCAGCCCTGCGATTTCCTGAAGGTCCCCCACCACGGTGTCTATAACAGCGCCCTGCCGGAGCTTTTCTCCACAGTTTCCCCAGCCTATGCCGTCATCACGGATTCCGGGAAGAATCCAGCGGACGCGGAGACACTGGAGGCCCTGGAGACCTCCGGCACGCAAATCTTCGAGACCGCAAACGGTACAGTAACCGTGGTGAGTACGCAGGGCGGTCTGAAGGTGACGGGCGGATAAATTGGTATTTGTCAGCCCACGTAAAAACCCCAGGCCGCCTGGTTTAGGAGGGCCTGGGGAATTATTTTGCGCTTCAGCGCTCTTTTCCGTAGAAGAACAGGGCGAGCATACCGGGGCCTACATGGGCGCCGGAGAAGGGCTCGTGGGGGACGATGATGAGCTGTTTGGGGTTTGCCACAGTGCGGATCTTTTCGGCCAGGAGCTGGGCATCCTCCAGGCAGTCGCCGTGGGAGATGGCGACGATGCGGTGTTCGGCATCCAACTGCTTTTTGGCGTAGATGTCTACAATGGCATCGATGGCCTTTTTCCGGCCGCGGACCTTGGCGCAGGAGACGATGTGGCCATCTGCGGTACCGTAGAGGATGGGCTTGATGTTCAGTACGGTGCCGATCATGGCGGTGGCGCCGCTGACACGGCCGCTGCGCTTCAGGAAGTTCAGGTCATCCACCGTGAAATACTGGCACATATGAGGTACGTCCGCGTCCAGGAGCTTACCGGCCTCCCGTGCGGAAAGCCCCTGGCGGCTCAGCTCCGCTGCCCGGATGGCAAGCAGGCCGCTGCCGAAGCCGCAGCCCCGGGAATCCACAATATGGATATACCGCTCGGGGAATTCCTCCATCAGTTCGTTCTTCGCGGTGACAGCCGCCTGATAGGTGCCGCTGATGCCGGAGGACATGGCGATATACACCGCGTCCTGCCCCTGCTCCAGAACCGGGCGGAAATGCTCCAGGAACAGATGGGTATTCAAAAGGCTGGTGGTGATTTTGCAGCCATTGCGCAGAGAATCATAGTAATGCTTGGCGTCGAAGCTGTCCACATCCCCCAGGTATTCCTTCTGCACGCCCTCCACGCAGTAGGTACAGGGCAGCAGAGTAATCCCATCCAGGGTGGAAGTGGGCAGGTTGGCGCTGCCATCCGCAAATACGGCAAAAGACATATTGGTAAAACCTCCGAAATTTCTATAGGGATCATTATAGGGTACTTTTGCCTTTTCGGCAAGGAAAACCGTGCAGCCGCAATTCGACTGCACGGTCTCTACGCTCTACTCTACCGGTCTACCGCGTCTCTACTGGCAGTAGAATCCGATCATTCCCCAGAATTGCCCTGGGAATTCTGGGCAGGACCCTTATTTTTTCGGTAATTCCGGTAGTTTCCGCGGTGGCGCGGCTTTTGCTCGCCGCTGCCCGGATTCTCCTGAGCGGGGAATCGTTTCTGCTCCTGGGAGGGAGCCTTCTGTGCCTGCGGGGGGCGGTCAGTCCGGGGCTTGCGGGGCGGACGGGGGCGGTCAGACTTGGAAGCCTCCTGCTGGGGGCGCTCCGGCCGCCGGTTGTCGGCGGCTTCCGGGGCGGCCTGACGGCCGCTGTCCTGTCTGGGGCCCTTGGGTCTGCGCCGGTCATTGCGCCGCGGGCGCTGGGCCCGGTCTTCGGGGACCGGCTCCTGGGTATCCTGGGTCGGTTCCTGGGGCCGCTCCTGGGGCTCCTCCACCACGGACTCCGTGCTGTAGCGGAAGCGGATGGGCTCCAGGACCATGGTGTCCTCCTGCTTGGGCGTGGGCTTCGGCCGGACACCGCTGCCGGAGATGGGGGCCAAGTCCGCCGGAATGGGCGGGTCATTCTTCTTAGCCTTGCCGCTGCGCAGCACGGCCACCTCTTCGTTGGGGAAGACGCTGACGGTATCGGGGTTGCTTTCCATCCGCACCTTTACCCGCTGGCGCAGGATGTCCGCCTCAATGACGGTGCCCCGGCCATCGGGGGTATCCACAAAGGATTCCGGCTTGGGGCTGGTGCGGATCAGTGCCTCATAGGTGTCCTGTTCGTATTTCAGGCAGCACATGAGCCGCCCGCAGGTGCCGGAGATTTTGGTGGGGTTCAGGCTGAGATTCTGGGATTTTGCCATCTTGATGGACACGGGCTGAAAATCGTCCAGGAAGCTGGCGCAGCAGAAAGGTCTGCCGCAGATGCCCAGGCCGCCCACCATCTTCGCCTTGTCCCGCACGCCGATCTGCCGCAGCTCGATGCGGGTGTGGAATACACCGGCCAGGTCCTTCACCAGCTCCCGGAAATCCACCCGCTCATCGGCGGTGAAATAAAACAGAATCTTGCTGCCGTCAAAGGCGCACTCGGCGCTGACCAGCTGCATATCCAGACCGTGGGCCTGAATTTTCTGGATGCAGACCGTTTCCGCCCGAGCCTCCTTGGCCCGGTTCTCCGCCACGATCCGCTCGTCCTGGGCGCTGGCCTTGCGCAGCACCTTCCGCAGGGGGGCCACTACATCCTTCTCCGGGATGCTGTGGATGCCGCTGGCGCAGATGCCGTATTCCTCGCCTCGGGCCGTATCGATGATGACGTGGTCCCCCTGGGCGAGCTTGAGCCCATCCGGGTCGAAGAAATAGACCTTCTGGCCGGGACGGAACTGAATATCCACAACGGAAACGGGTTCCGCCGGATTCTTTGAAGTTTCTTCCATGCTAAACTCCTAACTCATTCGTAACCGCGAACGCGGAAAAATCTCTATCGCAGGGCCCACTCTAGATAGCCGCAGATGGCGGCGGGGGAGACGTTGCCCAGGGTGTACTCCCGGGCCTTGCGCACCTGTTCATAGAATCGGTGCAGGGTGCGGCTGTCCCGGCTGGATGCCAGATGCCGTGCCTGGTCGGAGACGGTTGGAACGCCGCAGGCGGTGGTCAGGGCACTTTCCAGCAGCAGCTGCCAGTCCCGCAGGAGGTCCGCCAGGGTATCCCGCTTGGCCTTTTCCAGGGGCACCAGCAGTTGCAGAAGCAGGACATCGTCTTTTTTGCACAGGGCTTCCACAAGCTTTCTGGTTTCCTCCCGGGTCTGGCCGTCTTCGTCCAGCAGGCGTTCGGCCTGGCCCAGAAAGCCGCCGCCCCGCTCTGCCGCCGCTGCAATGGCCTCCGGCGCCGCCTCCGGGTAGCTCTTCGCCAGGGCCTGCCGCAGAACCGCCTGGGGCAGGGGCTGCATCCTCAGCTCGGTGCACCGGGAGCGGACTGTGGGCAGCAAGGCATCGGCATTGGTGCTCAGAAGAATGAATACGCCGTAGGCCGGCGGCTCCTCCAGTACCTTCAATAGGGCATTCTGCCCCGGCAGGCCCATATCCTGGGCCCGGGGGAAGAGATAGATTTTGTGCTCGGATTCATTGGGCTGCACATAGATATCCGCCCGGGCCTGCCGGATCAGATCCACCGGCACGGTTTTCTTCTCCGGGTCATCCACGGTGATAAAATCCGGGTGGAGCCCCTCCCGGACTTTCCGGCAGGGAGTGCAGTTTCCGCAGGGCTTGTGCTGCCCCTGGCAGAGGATGGCCGCCGCCAGAAGCCTTGCCAAAGTGTGTTTTCCGGACCCTTCCGGGCCGGAGATCAGGTAAAAATGGGAAATGTGGCCCTTTTCCAGGCTCATTTCCAGATTCTTTTTGATGTGCTCGTTGCCAAGCAGCGATTCAAAGCCCATTTTTTAGCCCCACAAGGCGGACAGCATGGGGATAATCTGCTTTTTCCGGCTCATGACACGGGGCAGGAATACGGTGCCGTCCTTGGGGGTCACGCCGAAGGCCTGCTGAATGGTGTCGTCATCGCCGACGTAGAGCAGCTGAGTGCCTTCCAGCAGCACGTCCGTCAGCATCAGGATTACCATGGTCAGGTTTTCCTTCTCCGCCTGCTTGCGCATATGCTCCAGGAACTCCTCTTTGCGCTGGAGCATGCTGGGGCTGTCCACACAGGTGATCTGGGAAACGGCGAAGTCGTGGCCCGCGATATGGAACTCCTTGTAGTCCGTGAACAGCAGCTCCTGGGCGGTCTTGTTGCCCAGGGAACCGGAGAAGATGGCCTTGCCCAGCTCGTCCAGGGAGATATCCGCCATTCTGGCCAGCCGCTCCGCCATCTTCCGGTCCCGGTCCGTACAGGTGGGGGACTTGAACATAACGGTGTCGCTGAGAATGGCAGCCGCCATCATACCGGCCATGCCCTTGGAGGGCATGAGGCCCCGGTCCTGGTACATTCCGGCGAGAATGGTATTGGTGGAGCCCACGGGCTCATTGCGGACGTAGATGGGGTTTGTGGTCTGGATATCCGCCAGCCGGTGGTGGTCGATGATCTCCAGAATCTCCGCCTCCTCCAGGCCGGGAACGGACTGGGCGGCTTCGTTGTGGTCCACCAGCACCACCCGCTTCCGGCGGGGGCGCAGCAGATGATACCGGCTCAGCACGCCCACGATTTTCTCATCCTGATCCAGGATGGGGTAGCAGGATTCTCTGTGCTTCAGCACGGATTCCTTTACATCGTCCACCCGGTCCTCCAGGTGGAAGCATACCAGACCCTCTTTGCGGCAGATGCGCCCAATGGGGGTGGACTGGAAGATCATCCGGGTAGCCCGGTAGGCGGCATAGGGGGTGGAGATGATGCAGGTGGTGGTGGGCAGGCTGCGCAGCTCCTCGTCCAGCTCCGCCTGGCAGAGCACCACGGCGGTGACGTTCATTTCCAGGGCCCGGCGGATCATATCCGGCTGGTGGCCGCAGAAAACGATGGAGTCCTTCCGGTTCCACAGCAGGCTCTCCCGGTTCTGGGGCAGGGCAATGGTGACCTTGCCGGAAATGGTGTCCACCTGGTCCCCGGCATCGTTCAGCACTTTGCCCTCCAGGGCGGAGAGCACGTTGAACAGAGGCACGTCCGCCAGCTCGGCCCCGGCAATCAGGTCCATATTGTAGGTGGCGATGTAATCCTTGGAGAGCATGCCGTACAGGGTGCCGTCCTCATTGGCCACCGGCAGGGCGGGGATGCTGGGCTGGGCCTGGAAGGTCTTCCAGGCCTGGGCCACGGTGACGTTGGCATCCAGCACCGGGGGCGTATCAAAATCCAGGTCCTGCACCTGGGTAAACATACTGGTAATGCGCTTGGGGGCCTCAAAGCCGAAGCGATCCAGCACCAGCTGGGTCTCATCGGACACCCGGCCTAAGCAGGCGGCCTTATATTCCCGGTCGCCCAGGGCGTTGCGCAGGGCCGCATAGGCCATGGCGGCAACAATGGAATCGGTATCCGGATTTCTGTGCCCGGTTACATAAATAGGGTCCATAAATCTCCTCCTTGTTTATTGCAGCTGAATCTCTCCCGCCAGATCGGTGGCAAAGAGAGACGCGATCTCTTTCTGGTTCATGCCCTGGCCCAGGCCCCACATGAGCTTGGTGTAGGCAGCCTCGGAGGTCATGTCCATACCCTGGATGACCCCCAGCTCCAGCAGCTTGTTGCCCACCTGGTAAACCCGCAGATCGGAGCTGTCGTAGAGGCACTGGGTGGTGACCACCACGCTGATGCCGTCCTCCACAGCCCGGCGGATGCCCCGCAGACCCTTGTGGAGCACATTCACGCCCCCAAGGCCGAAGGCCTCAATGACGATGCCCTTGTAGCCCATGGCGGCCAGCATATCGAGAACCGCCGGATTCAGGCCCGGGGTCAGCTTCAGTAGAAATACATCCCGGCACAGCTCCGGCCTGCACTGGGCAGGGCCCTTGGGGGTGTGGAGCATGGTTTCGTCCACCAAAAGGCCCCGGTTGGTGACGCTGGCCACATAGCGAGCATTGACGCTTTCAAAGGCAGAAAAGCCGGAGGCCCGGACCTTCACCGCCCGGCAGCCCAGCATGACTTTCCGGTCAAAGGCGAGGAATACCCCCGGGTGTCCCGCCGCGGCCATGGCAAAGGCCGTGCGCAGATTGGAGGGGCCGTCAGACAGCATATCGGTCAGGGGCAGCTGGGAGCCGGTGAACACCACCGGCCGGTCCATTTCCGGCAGCTGGAAGGTCACGGCGGAGGCAGTGTAGGCCATGGTATCCGTGCCGTGGGACACCACGATTCCATCGTAGTCCAGCCGGGTTTCAAAAATCGTCCGGGCGATGAGCTGCCATTCCTCCGGGGTGATATTGGAGGAATCCAGGCAGATCACATCTTTTACGGTAATCTCATAATAAGAACGGAGCTGCTCCAGCTCCCGCTCCATAATGCTGCTGCGCTGAGGCTCCAGCCCCTCCCCGCCGGGCGCACAGGCAATGGTCCCGCCGGTGGTCAGCAGCAAAATGTGTTTTTTCATAATTCCTCCAACAAAAAGAAAATCTCCGCATAACATTATATCCCGAAGGGTGGAAAATAGCAAGTATTTTCTGGAATCAGAAACGCCTCCCGGGAGGGAGGCGGAAGAATAAAGGCTTCCAGGGGAAGGCATTTTTAAAACGTCACCGTCACCTTTGTGCTCTTTCCCAGCTCGCTTTCTAAGGCTGCCTGGGCGCCGTGGAGCTGGGCGATGTGCTTGACGATGGCAAGGCCCAATCCGGTGCCGCCGGTTTCCCGGGAGCGGCTCTTGTCCACCCGGTAGAAGCGCTCGAAGACCCGGTCCAGGGACTCCTCCGGGATGCCGATGCCGCTGTCCTCTACGGTCAGGCTGGGGTGGCCTCCGGTTTCCTTCACCGTCACCTGGACAAAGCCGCCCTCCTTGTTGTAGCGGATGGCGTTCTGCACCAGATTTTCCAGCAGCTCCTTTAGAAGCTCCCGGTCCCCGGAGACCTTCGCCTCCCGGCCGAAGGTTTGCAGCCGCACCTGCCGCTGCCGGGCCGCCACCTCCAGGCCGTCGCAGACCTCCTGGGCCAGGCCCAGCAGCTCCACACTTTGCAGCTGCATGGGAGCCGTGGCGGTGTCCAGCTCGGACAGGGCGATGATGTCGTTGATCAGGCTCAGAAGCCGCGCCGCGTTCTTGCGGATTTCCCCGGCGAAGCGAATCTGCTGGTCCCCGTCCACCATTTTGTTCTCAATGAGCTCCGCGTAGCCGGAGATGGCAGTCAGGGGAGTTTTCAGCTCATGGGAGACGTTGGCCGTAAAATCCTGGCGGCTCTGGGCCGCGGAGAGAATTTTCTCGTGCTGGCTGCGGATTTTCCGGGCGAAGGGCTCCAGCTCCCGATAGATGGGCTCCCGGGCTGGCTCGTCCAGGTGTTCCGCCATGTCCTCAATGGGGGCAATGAGCTGGGCCGTCAGCAGGTGCCCCAGCAGCACGCAGACCACCAGAATCACCGCCGCCACCGCCAGCAGCACCGGCACCGCCGCCAGGAACACGCTGGTCAGGGACCGGGCATCCACCGCCAGCCGCAGCACTGTGCCGTTGTCCAGCCGCAGAGCGTAATAGAAGGTGTTCATATTGAAGGTGCTGGAGGTGCGGACGATCTCCCCCTCGCCAGTTTCCATGGCGGCCCGGATTTCCGGCCGGTCCGCGTGGTTGGGCAGGCTCCCGGCATCCGCCTCGTCGTCATAGAGCACACTGCCGTCGGCATCCACCCAGGTGACGCGGACTTCGCTGCTCCGGAAGCCGGGCATCTGCCCCGCCTGCCGGAATTCCTGGCTCTGGCCCAGCAGCTGGGCGGTCTGCCGCAGATCCCGGCCCACCTGCTGGCGGAACAGATCGTAGTAGACCATGGTCACCGCCGCGGCGGTGAGCACCAGGGCTACCAGGGCGATGAGGCCCAGACGCAGATTGATCTTCTGCTTCATACCGTCCCCTCCGGGGCGCTGCGCAGCACATAGCCCACGTTGCGCACAGTGCCGATCTGGCTGCCGGGGGCCCCCAGCTTCTGCCGTAGGGTTTTGACGTGCATATCCACGGTGCGGGTCTCGCCCTCAAACTCCGTGCCCCAGACGTAGCGCATGATGGCTTCCCGGGACAGGACCATGCCGGCGTTCATCATGAAGTAGCGCAGGAGCTCATATTCCTTGTAAGTAAGCTCCACGCTCTTTCCATCGGAGAGCACAATCCGCCGGTTGTTGTCCAGCTGAATGCGGCCCACCTGCAGCTGCTGGGCCCCCTCCTCTGAGGAGCGGCGCAGCAGGGCCTTCACCCGGGACAGCAGCTCCATGACGGAGAAGGGCTTTTTGATGTAATCGTCGGCCCCCTCGTCCAGGCCCTTTACCATGTCCATTTCCGAGGTCTTGGCCGTGACCATGATCACCGGCAGCCGCCGTGTCTGGCTCTGGGAACGCAGGCGCTTGACGATCTCGCAGCCGTTTTCGTCCGGCAGCATCACGTCCAGCAGCACCAGATCTGGCAGGATGTCGTCCAGAGCCCGGTAGAATTCCGAGGCCCGCTCAAAGGCTTTCACCAGGTAGTTGCTGTTTTTCAGGGCGATGGTCTCAATCTCCCGGATATTCTCGTCATCTTCTACTACATAAATCAGTGCCATGGTTTTTCCTCCTCAGGGGAGCAGATATTGCTGCTTTCTTCTTGTGTATTCCTGCTGGAACCAGGGGTTGCTGCCCTTGGTGGTCAGGTTCAGGTATTCGTGGGTTTCGTACTCGTCGGCATGGACCTCAATGAGGCACACCGCCACATTGGAGCAGTGGTCCGACACCCGCTCGTAGCCCGTCAGGATGTCCTCCAGGATGAGCCCTGCCTCCAGAGAGCAGGCACCCCGGCGGAGCCGCTCAATGTGCCGCTGGCGCATCTCAATGCTCAGAGAGTCAATGACCTCCTCCAGAGGCTCTACGCCCTTGGCCCGCTCCGTATCGTCGGCGGCAAACACGGACACCGTCAGGTCCAGAATGTCGCCTACTGCCCGGCTGTAAACCGCCAGCTCGTTCCGGCTGTCCTGGGAGAGGGCCAGCCCCTTCTCCCGCAGCTCCTGGGCGGACTCTGCCACATTGATGGCGTGATCCGAAATCCGCTCAAAATCGTTGATGCTGTGCAGCAGGATGGAGAGGGTCCGGCTGTCCGCCTTGCTTAAATCTTTGCTGGAGAGCTTGACGAGATAAGTGCCCAGGGTGTCCTCATAGCTGTCCGCCTCCTGCTCCATGGCGATGACCTTGTGCAGGGTCTCCTCGGAGTAGTTCTCCAGCAGGCCCATGGCCAGCTGGAAGGAATTCCGGGCCAGATCGGCCATGTGGTCCACCGCGTCCTTACAGAGATTCATGGCAAAGCCGGGCCGGTCCAGGAACCGCTCGTCCAGGGCCTGCAATGCCGCGGGGCGGGTATCCGCGTTTCTTTCCTTCCCATCGGGGATGGAGAACTCCGCCAGCTTCACCAGCCAATCGGAGAAGGGGAACAGCACCAGGGTGCAGCCCACATTGAACAGGCTGTGCACCACGGCGACATCAGAGGCTCTCGCCACCTCATTCAGGAAGGAGAAGTGAAGGAAGCTGTTCAATGTATAGAATACCACAAGAAACAGCAAAGTGCCAATTAAATTAAAATAAAGATGAATGAGGGATGCCCGCCGGGCGTTCTTGCTGGCCCCCACGCCGGAGAGCAGGGCCGTGACGCAGGTGCCGATGTTCTGTCCCATGATGATGGGGATGGCGGTGCTGAAGCGCACTGCGCCGGTGACGCACAGGGCCTGTAAGATACCGACAGAAGCGGAGGAGGACTGGATGATTGCCGTCAGCGCCGTGCCGGCCAGCAGGCCCAGAATGGGATTGGAAAAGGCCGTCAGGATGCCGGTGAACCGCTCGTCCTTGGCAAGGGGGGCCACGGAGGAGCTCATGGTCTCCATACCGAACATCAGCACGGCGAAGCCCAGGAGGATGGAGCCGATGTTTTTCTTCTTATCGTCCCCCTTGGCGGTCATAGTCAGCACCACGCCGATAGCCGCCAGCACGGGGGAGAAGGAGCTGGGCTTTAAGAGCTTTAAGAACAGATTGCTGCCCTGGATGCCTGTCAGAGACAGCAGCCAGGAGGTGACGGTGGTGCCGATGTTGGCGCCCATGATGATGCCCACCGCCTGGGTCAGATTCATAATGCCGGAGTTGACGAAGCCAACCACCATGACGGTGGTGGCGGAGGAGGACTGAATCACAGCCGTCACCAGCAGGCCCAGCAGCACCGCCATGTATCTTTTCTGGGTCAGCTTTTCCAGAATTTTTTCCAGCCGCCCGCCGGACAGCTGCACCAGCCCGTCGCCCATCGTGGACATACCAAACAGGAACAGCGACAGCCCGCCGACCAGGTTCAAGATTCCAAAGATATCCATAAATACGCTCCTTTTCTGTTTCTGGCTCCATTGTACCGGCACTGTGTAAAGGCTGTAGCGGGGGGAATGTAAAGGGGATGTAAAATTTACATTCTTTACACAGGATTTACAAGTTTTTGATTGTGCGCTTTACGCGGGGGTGGTAGGGTGGGAGCAAATCAAGTTGGGGGTTGCCGAACTCAGAAAGAAGGTACTTTTATGAAATACATATGGACCCGCATTGAATCTGCTTCTTGGTCACAGGAAAAGAAAAACCGTGTCTTCACCTGGGCTGTCAGCCTGGTGTTTGCCCTGGCTGGGGCCATTGCGTGGCTGGCCGTCTCTCTCTTTGCCTGCGGCGGGGCGGAGAATCTGGTGGTGTTTGCGGGAATGGCGGTGCTCATCGCCTGGATTTCCGTGTTTCTGTACACCTGCCGCCATCCATTTTGTGAGAAAAGGCAATTGACATTTCCTTCGTTACATGATAGACTTTAAGAATAAAAAATACTATCACTAGGAGGAAACTTCCATGAAGCATATTCAGACCATCGAGACCCGCAATCTGTGCCAGAGCGCCAAGAACGGCGGCTGCGGCGAGTGCCAGACCTCCTGCCAGTCTGCCTGCAAGACCAGCAGCGGCATCGCCAACCAGAAGTGCGAGAACAAGAATAAGTAATGTTATTTTTGAGAAAATGCCGCCGTTCAGGCGGCATTTTTCATGTACAAGGAGACATGCATGATCCATCAATACAAATTAAACGGCTATAATATCGTGCTGGACGTCTGCTCCGGCTCCGTCCATGTGGTGGACGAGGTGGCCTATGACCTGATCGGCCTGTACGAGCAGAACAGCCGGGAGGAGGCCCTGGCCCAGATCGGGGCAAAATACCCAGAAATCGAGAAAAGCGAGCTGGAGGAGTGCTATGACCAGATTACAGAGCTGAAAAACGCCGGGAAGCTCTTCACCCCGGATACCTTCGCCTCCATGGCGGGGGAACTGAAGGCCCGGACCTCCGGCGTGGTCAAGGCGCTGTGCTTGCATATCGCCCACACCTGCAACCTGAACTGTTCCTACTGCTTCGCCAGCCAGGGCAAGTACCACGGGGACCGGGCGCTGATGACCTTTGAAGTGGGCAAGCAGGCTCTGGACTTCTTGGTTGCCCATTCCGGCACCCGGAAGAACCTGGAAGTGGACTTCTTCGGCGGCGAGCCCCTGATGAATTTTGACGTGGTGAAGCAGCTGGTGGCCTACGCCCGGAGCATCGAGGAGGCGGCAGGAAAGCATTTCCGCTTTACCCTGACCACCAACGGCATGCTCATTGACCAGGACGTCATTGACTTTGCCAACAAGGAAATGAGCAACGTGGTTCTGAGCCTGGACGGCCGGAAAGAAATCCATGACCGATTCCGGGTGGACTACGCGGGCCACGGCAGCTTTGACCGCATTGTGCCCAAGTTCCAGGAGCTGGTCCGCCAGCGGGGGGACAGGGACTACTATATGCGGGGCACCTTCACCCACGCCAACCCGGACTTCGTGAAGGATATCCGCACCATGCTGGACCTGGGCTTTACGGAGCTCAGCATGGAGCCCGTGGTCACCGCCGCGGGGGACCCCTCCGGGCTGACGGAGGAGGATCTGCCCATTATTTTGCAGCAGTATGAGGAGCTGGCAAATTTGCAGCTGGAGCGCTACAAAGAGGGCCGTCCCTTCACCTTCTACCACTACATGATCGACCTCACCGGCGGCCCCTGCATCTACAAGCGGATCTCCGGCTGCGGCAGCGGAACGGAATACATGGCCGTGACCCCCTGGGGCGACCTGTACCCCTGCCACCAGTTCGTGGGCGAGGAGAAGTTCAAGCTGGGCAACATCTGGGACGGCGTGACCAACACGGAAATTCAGCAGGAATTCGCCTCCTGCAATGTCTATGCCAGGCCGGACTGCCACGACTGCTGGGCCCGGCTCTACTGCTCCGGCGGCTGCGCCGCCAATGCCTACCACGCTACGGGCAGCGTGAAGGGCGTGTATGAATACGGCTGCAAGCTGTTCCGCAAGCGGATGGAGTGCGCCATCATGGTTCAGATCGCGGAAAAGCTGGGGGACCCCACTTGAGCGATACCCCTGTCTGTGACTTTGTAGAGAGCTACGCCCACAGCGCCCCGGCCCGGTTCCATATGCCGGGGCACAAGGGCCGCGCCTTTCTGGGCTGCGAGAGCCTGGACATTACGGAAATTCACGGGGCGGACGACCTATATCACCCGGAGGGCATCCTCCTGGAAAGCGAGGAAAACGCCGCCAGGCTCTTTGGCTGCCCCACGGTGTACTCCGCGGAAGGGTCCAGTCTGGCCATCCGGGCCATGCTTTTGACGGCCTACCGGGCCGCCGGGTGCCGGGGGGCCTGCCTTGCGGGGCGCAACGCCCACAAGAGCTTTCTGCACACGGCCATCCTGCTGGACTTCCCCATCCGCTGGCTCTGGGCGGGAGAAAGCTATCTGTCCTGCCCTGTGACGCCGGAGCAGGTGGCCCAGGCCCTTGCGGCGGAGGGGGAGAAACCCTTTGCCGTCTACCTGACGAGCCCTGATTATTTGGGAAATACGGTGGATATCGCCGGAATCGCGGCGGTGTGCCACCAAGATGGGGTGCCGTTGCTGGTGGACAACGCCCACGGGGCCTACTTGAAATTTTTGCCGGTATCCCGGCATCCCATGGACCTGGGGGCGGACCTGTGCTGTGACTCCGCCCATAAGACACTGCCGGTGCTCACCGGCGGGGCTTACCTCCATTTCCGGAACCCTGATCTTGCGCCCCAGATTCGGCAGGATATGGCCCTGTTTGGCTCCACCAGCCCCTCCTGGCTGATTTTGCAGTCTCTAGACCAGGCCAATCCCTATCTGCGGGCCCTGCCCGGAAGGCTGGCCGCTTTCCTGCCCCACACTGCCGCCCTGAAGGGGGCGCTGCTGGCCCACGGCTTCCAGCTGGCAGGAGACGAACCCATGAAGCTGACCCTTCACGCCGCCCCCTTCGGCTATACCGGCACGGAGCTGGCGGAAATTTTGGAAAAGGATGGGCTTTTCTGCGAGTTCTGGGACCCGGACTATATCGTGTTCATGTTCACCCCGGAGAACACCCCGGAGGAGCTGGACCGGCTGCGCCATGCCCTGTGCGCCCTGCTCCCTCGGGCGGTCCGCCCGGAAACCCCGGTGCGCCTGACCCGCCCAACCCAGGTCTGCACCCCCCGGCAGGCAGCCTTCAGCCCGGCAGAGCAAATTCCCGCCGCCGAAAGCATCGGAAGAATTTTGGCCGCCGCCACCGTCAGCTGCCCCCCGGCGGTGCCCATTGTCATGTGCGGGGAGCGCATCGATGAAGAAGCGGCTGCCGCCTTTGCCCGGTATGGGATTGAGGCGGTGACAGTGATTCAATAACGTTTTTGCCCTCTGGAAAAGAAAAAAACCTTTCCAGAGGGCAGTTTTGTATGCAAATTGAGGTTTGTGGAAGCAATAGAGTGCTCGGATAAACGTATACCCTCAAAAAAGGAGCCCCAACCTTCCCCTTGGAGAAGGTTAGGGGCTTCCCTCCGGGGGTATACGTTCAACCGGGCACACAATTACTTCGACAAACCCCAATTTCCCCTAGAGCCTCCTTTACTTCCGACTTGCTTTTTCCCCTTTTCCATGGTAAAATAGCAAAAATTATGCTTAGACAACAGGAGGGAGCTCCTTTGAAGCGAATCGCGGTTCGATTTTCCATGCTGGTGCTGGTGTGCTGTCTGGCGGCGGCGTTCTTCTGTCTGCCGGCGGACGCGGTCAGCGCTGCCACGCGGGTGGACTTTACCTGTACCGTCAATGTGGACGGCGACTGCCTGGCGACCTTACAGATGAATCTGCACCTGGACGCGCCGGATGCCAATCTGGTCTTCCCGCTGCCGGCCAAGGCTACAAATATCACCGTCAACGGCTCCTCTGCCACCGTCACCCGGTCCGGCAACTACAATATGGTGAGCCTGAACCGTGTCACCGGCGGACAGGCAGGGGACTATGTGGTCTCCATCAACTACAGCCTGCCAAAAATCGTCACCGTGGCCGTGGATGACAAGGGGATTGTGGACAAGAAAACCCTGAATCTGAATCTGGATATCCTCAGCGGCTTCTCCTACCCCATCAGCGCCATGACCTACACCATTACCATTCCCGGTGATTTCCCCCAGACGCCGGATTTCTACAGCACCTACCGGCAGAACGGTCTGGCCTCGGAGCTGAACCTGCTGATCAACGGCAATATGCTCACCGGCAGCACCAAAAATGGCTTTAACGACCACGAATCCGTGTCCATGTCCCTGTCCGTATCCCCGGATATGTTCCCCGGCGTCAGCACCTATCAGCGCACCGGCAACCCGGAGCTGATCCCCATGGGGGCCCTAGCCGGGGTGGCGCTGCTGTACTGGCTGATCTTTCTGCGGACCTTCCCCGCCAAGCGGGAGGACTGCACCCTGCCGCCGGAGGGCATCACCGCGGGAGAGCTGGGCTGCCGTCTCTTCCTAAACGGCGGCGATCTGACCATGATGGTGCTGTGCTGGGCCCAGCTGGGCTACATCCTGATTCAGGTGGATGGCCGCCGGATTCTGCTGCACAAGCGGATGGACATGGGCAACGAGCGGAGCCTGTTTGAGGTCCGCACCTTCCGGGGTCTCTTCGGAGAGCGGCGGGTCATCGATGCCTCCAGCCTGGCCTACGCCAAAGCCCTGCGGCGCACCGCCGCCATGATTCCCGGCGAGGGGGCCATCTGCAAATCCAGCGAGCGGGGCCGGAAAATCTACCGCTACATTCTCTGCGCCAGCCAGGTCTTCTGCGGCATCTGTCTGGCTATGAATATGACCTCCATCGTCGCCGTACAGGTGCTGCTCAGCCTGCTTTTCGGCATTCTGGCTCTGATTACCGCCTGGCAGATGCATAAGGCTGCCTTCTGCACCATGGGCCGGAACAAAAGCGGCTATATTGCCGCCGCCATTTCCTGCGCCGTCTGGCTGATTCTGGGCCTGATTGCGGGGGTTGTGTGGATTCCCGCCCTGGCGTGTCTGGTGCAGGTGCTGCTGGGCTTCCCTGCTGCCTGGGGCGGCCGCCGGACGGACCTGAACCGCCATGAGGTAGCTCAGCTCCGGGGCCTGCGGCACTATCTCAAGCACGTCCCCGCCGAGGATGTCCAGCGGCTGCTGGCCTCGGACCCGGAATACTATTTCCGGATGGCCCCCTACGCCATGGCCCTTGGGGTGCTGCACCCCTTCACCCAGTCCTTCGGCAAGCGCAAGCTCCCCCAGTGCCCGTACCTTGCCACCCGCGTCCACGGGAGCCGGAAGATTGAGGACTGGGAGGCGCTGTACCAGGATCTGGTCAAGCGGATGGACCAGCGGGCCCGAAAAATGGAGCTGGAAAAGTGGCTGGCTGTTCGATTCCGGTGATTTTCTGATTTGATTACAAACGGGGCTGTTGCAAAATAGCAAACCCGTAGGGGCGGCTATTAGCCGCCCGCCGACTTTCGGAATAGAGTGCGTCCATCAAGCGCACAATTCCGTGAGATCGCGGGCGGCTGGTAGCCGCCCCTACAAAAACACCTATTTTGCAACAGCCCCGTTTTGTACAGGCAGAATTGAGGCCGTCTGCACTTGCAGGCGGCCTCAAATGTTTTTACTTTGCGAACTCCACAGCCTTGGTTTCCCGGATCACGTTGACCTTGATCTGGCCGGGGTATTCCAGCTCGGCCTCGATCTTCTTGGCGATATCCCGGGCAAGCAGGATCATGTTGTCCTCGGAGACAACCTCCGGCTTGACCATAATGCGGACCTCCCGGCCGGCCTGGATGGCGTAGGCCTTTTCCACACCGGGATAGGAGCCGGTGAGCTCCTCCAGCTTTTGCAGACGGCGGATATAATTCTCCACGTTCTCTCTGCGGGCGCCGGGGCGGGCGGCGGAAATGGCGTCAGCCGCCTGAATCAGCACGGCAATAACGGTCTTGGGCTCCACGTCGCCGTGGTGAGCCTCGATGGCGTTGATAACAACGGGGTTCTCCTTGTACTTCCGGGCAAGATCCGCGCCCAGCTGTACATGGCTGCCCTCCACCTCATGGTCGATGGCCTTGCCCAGGTCATGCAGCAGTCCTGCCCGCTTGGCCAGGGCCACGTCTACGCCCAGCTCGGCGGCCATCAGGCCGGCAATGTGGGCAACCTCGATGGAGTGGTTCAGCACGTTCTGCCCGTAAGAGGTACGGTACTTCTGACGGCCCAGAATCTTGATCAGCTCCGGGTTCAGGTTGTGCACGCCGGTTTCGTAGCAGGCCCGTTCGCCCTCCTCCCGGATGGTGCGGTCCACTTCCTTGCGGGCCTTTTCCACCATATCCTCGATGCGGGTGGGGTGGATGCGGCCGTCCACAATCAGCTTCTCCAGGGCCAGCCGGGCAACCTCCCGGCGGACGGGATCGAAGCTGGAGACGGTGATGGCCTCCGGCGTATCGTCGATAATCAGGTCCACACCGGTGATGGTCTCCAGGGTCCGGATGTTCCGGCCCTCCCGGCCAATGATGCGGCCCTTCATCTCGTCGTTGGGCAGGGGCACCACGGAGACGGTGGTCTCGGCGGCGTGGTCGGCGGCACAGCGCTGGATGGCCGTGGCAATGATCTCCCGGCCCTTCTCCTCCGCCTCGTCCTTCAGCTGCTGCTCGATCTCCTTGATCTTCATAGCGGCCTCATGGCGGACGTCGTTTTCAATGCTGTCCAGCAGATACTGCTTTGCCTGATCCTGGGTCAGCCCAGAGAGCTGTTCCAGGGTCTCCAGCTGCTTCTGGCGGATCTGATCCGCTTCTGCCTGGGTCTGCGCCAGTTTTTCCAGGCGCTTGTTCAGGTCCTCTTCCTTCCGCTCGAAGGCTTCGGTCTTCTTGTCCAGGGTGGTCTCTTTTTGCTCAAGCCGGCGTTCCTGCTTTGTCAGTTCGGCACGGCGCTCTTTGACTTCTCTGTCGTTTTCTGTGCGGGATTTATGGATTTCGTCCTTGGCCTCCAGCAGCATTTCCTTTTTCCGGTTTTCCCCGTTTCGGATGGCCTCATTGATCAGGCGGGTGGCCTCTGCCTCCGCAGAGCCGATCTCCCGCTCCGCCACCTTCTTCCGATACAGGATACCGGCGGCAAAGCTGGCCGCGAGACCCAGCAGAATGCCCAGAACGATTGCTAAAATCGTATACCATTCCATAATTCCACAACGCACCTCCTTCCGTAAAAATAGGCGCAGGAGGGCTGCGGATCGTTCCATGTGAAATTGAGCTTATTTTGGCAAACCGCCAATCTATCGCAAAACGCCACAAGGCGCAAAACGCATACCCCGGCTCATGCGCCGGTAATGGAGCCGTGCCGAAATGGGCACAGCTCACGTTACATCTTATTGTATCTGCCGGAAAGACAATTGTCAAGTAAAATTCAGCAAAAAAGAGAAGGCACCGGTGCCGATCTTTGACAGTATTGTTCAAGTTTCCCTGCCTGCCCCTCCAAAGGAAGCCGCCGGAAAAGAGGCGGGCTTTTCCCCGAAACAGGCTGGTTTTTTGCGTCCGGCTATGCTATAATGAGAAAAACGCACCATTTGGAAAGGAACCAACGTCCTATGACTCTGAAATCCCGGGGGAAGCCCTTCCTCCTCTGCCTTGTGTGTCTGCTGCTCTCCATCCTGCTGGGGGTGGCCGCCATGACCTGCGTGTACCTGCTGCCCACGGGCCGGATGCTGACCAAGGCTGACGAGAGCATCCCCATTCTGGAAAATGAAGGCGGCAGCTTCTACTGGGCCCCGCCTGACGATGCCTCCACCCGCCTGGATGGCTACACCGACACCATCATGCTGCAAACCGCCGTCTACATCCCCAGCGGCAGCGCCCTGCAGGAGGCCATGCGCAATAACCGGGTGGAGTTCTTCCCGGAGAAATGGAACCCCCAGGAGTCCCTGATCCGCTACGTCTACGGCGTGCACGAGGGCCCGGTGGTATCCTACGCCCGGTACTGGAACGGCTATCTGCTGCTGCTAAAACCCCTGATGCTCTTTTTTAACCTCTCCCAGATCCGCACCATGGATATGGCAGTTCAGTTTTTGCTGCTGTTTGCCCTGCTGATTCTCAGCTTCCGCCGGGGCGGGCTGCGGCTGGCGGTGCCCCTGGCCCTGGCCTTTCTCAGCCTGAACCCGGTGTCCACGGCCCTGAGCCTGCAATATTCCAGCATCTATCTTCTGACCCTTGTTTTTCTGATCGCCATGCTGGCCCTGAAGAGCTGGGAAAAGCAATGGGGGTATGGGCTATTCCTGTTTCTCGGCATCGACACCGCCTTCTTTGACTTTTTGACCTACCCCGCCGCGGCGGTGGGGCTGTGCCTGGGGGTTCAGGTGGTCATGGGAAAGCAGGATGCCAGGACGACTCTTGCCCGTGCGGTGGGCTCCGGCGCTGCCTGGGCCTTTGGCTACGGCGGGATGTGGGCCGGAAAATGGCTGGCCGCCAGCCTGATCACCGGGGAAAACGTGCTCTCCGAGGCCGTCTCCCAGGCCCAGTACCGTTCCGGCGGCCAGATCGCCGGAAACGAGGGCAGCGGCAGCGCGGGCTTTTTTGCCGTGGCCTGGAAAAATCTGTCCGTCTATGGCAGCGCCGCCGGAATTCTGGTGCTGCTGCTGATCATAGCGGTTCTTCTCTGTCTGCTGATCGGCCGCCATGGCCGCCTGCGGCCCCAGGCCGGGCAGACCGTTGGGCTGTGCCTGGTGTTTCTGGTGCCCTTTGTGTGGTATTTTCTGGTGCGGAACCACTCCATGGTGCACTACTGGATGACCCACCGGAACCTCTCGGCCGCTGTTTTTGCCCTGGCCGCCTTTGTCAGCTTCTCCCTACAATTTCCAAAGGAGCCTTGCCAACATGGATAAAATCGCCGTTCTGATTCCCTGCTACAATGAGGAAAAAACCGTGGAAAAGGTGGTCTCGGACTTCCGCCGGGTGCTGCCAGAGGCCGTGGTCTATGTCTACAACAACAATTCCACAGACCGCACCGCCGAGCTTGCCGCCAAGGCCGGGGCCGTGGTGCGCAATGAGTACATGCAGGGCAAGGGCAACGTGATCCGCCGGATGTTCCGGGAGATCGATGCCCAGTGCTACATCATGGCCGATGGAGACGACACCTACCCCGCCGAAAGCGCCCCGGAAATGGCCCGGCTGGTTCTGGAAAAACAGGCGGATATGGTGGTGGGTGACCGGCTGTCCTCCACCTATTTTACGGAGAACACCCGTCCCTTCCACAACCTGGGCAACCGGCTGGTCCGGGGCAGCATTCAGCTGCTGTTCCGCAACAACATCAAGGACATCATGACCGGCTACCGGGCCTTCAGCTATGAATTTGTCAAGACCTTCCCGGTGATCTCCAAGGGCTTTGAAATCGAGACAGAAATGAGCATTCACGCCGTCAACGCCAATATGCACCTGGAAAATGTGGTCATCACCTACCGGGACCGGCCGGAGGGCAGCGTCTCCAAGCTGAACACCTACTCCGACGGCTTCAAGGTCCTGCGAACCATTGCCCGGCTCTACCGAGTTTACAAGCCCATGGGGTTCTTCGGCCTCATCGCGGCGGTGCTCTTCCTGCTGTCCGCCCTGTTCTTCATCCCCGTGCTGAACACCTACGCCCACACCGGGCTGGTGCCCAACTTCCCCACCCTGATCGTCTGCGGCTTCACCGTCATGGCCTCCCTCCAATCCCTGTTCTCCGGGCTGATCCTGGAAACCATCCGCCAGAAGAACCGCCAGGATTTCGAGCTCAACCTGATCCGCGTGGCAGAGGAGAAGCGGAAGAAGCTGTAACGGGGCCGCTGCAAGATACCACGCTTCCATCTTCCCGCAAAAACAGCCGGGGCAGAATCGCATTTCTACGGTTCTGCCCCGGTTCTTATGTTTCCGCTGCCGTTGTTCTTTGCAGGAAAGCGCTTTTCTTCTTGCATTTTAACCCAGCCGTGGTACAATCAAGGAAGAAATCCGCTTCTTGTCTGGAAGTCATTGGAGGGAGAGAAAAGACATGTCAATTTTGGAAAAGCTGAACAGCCCCACGCTCTATGCCATCTGCGGCGGCATCATTGCCTTTGTGGCGCTGGTCTGCGTGGTGTTTCTGGTCCGGGCCTACCGGGTAGGCATTCAGCTGGGGATGGATCGGGCCAAGCTGCGGCGGGTGATCATTTCCAGCGCCACCTTTTCGGTGCTGCCCAGCGTGGGCATTCTTCTGGGGGTCATCGCCCTGGCGGGGAGCCTGGGCATTCCCTGGCCCTGGCTGCGGCTGTCGGTCATCGGCGCCCTGCACTACGAGGCCCAGGCGGCCCAGGTGGCGGCGGAGCAGGTGGGGATGAAAACCCTTTCCGCCGCGGAAATGACCGCCTCCGGTTTTTCCACCATCGCTCTGCTGATGAGTGTATGCATCATGTGGGGGATGCTGCTGTCCATCTTCTTTAATAAGAAGTATTCCGAAAAGCTCACCACCTCCGCGGCGGGCAAGCACATGGGCTTTGCGGATCAGGCCATGACCGCTATGTTCATCGGCCTGGTGAGCACCTACATCGGCAGCTACCTGGGAGACTTTGTCTCCGGCGAGGGGCTCTTCGCCTTCCGGGGGGACTGGATGCCCCTGGTGGTGGCGGCGGTGTCCGCCCTGGTCATGGGGGTGCTGACCGTACTGTCCGAAAAGAAGCACATGGACTGGATTGAAAACTTCTCCATCGCCCTGAGTATGCTGCTGGGCATGGCCGCGGCGGTGGCCGTGGGCCTGATCCGATAAGGAGGGAACCAATATGGACGAGAAAAACGAACTCTGGGCCCGCTACAGCCGGGTTACCCACATCATCGGTAAGGTCAGCAGCACCGTTACCCTGATCCTGCTGGTGGGCGCGCCGTTCCTCATTGGACGCTATCTGGGAGCCTACCCGGACCTGAGGGCCGCTGCCAAGGCCTTCTTCTCCGTAGGGCTGGTGTGGGCTATCAGCTGCATTGCGGAATTTCTGATCTATACCCCCATGCTGGGCTCCGGCGGCGGGTACCTAGGCTTCATCACCGGCAATCTGATCAATATGAAGATTCCCTGCGCCGTCAACGCCCGGGACATGGTGGGGGCCAAAACCGGCACCAAGGAAAATGAGGTGATCTCCACCATTTCCATTGCCACCTCCTCCCTGGTGACCATTCTGGTGCTGGCAGTCGGTGTGGCAGCCCTGACCCCTCTGCGGCCGGTGCTGGAGAGCCCCGCTTTGCAGCCGGCTTTCCAGAATGTGGTTCCCGCCCTGTTCGGGGCCATGGCCTATAAGTATTACCGGCACCACCTGAAGCTGGCCATGCTGCCCCTTGGCATTATGAGCCTGCTGTTTATCCTGGTACCCAGCCTGACGGGCTCCACCAGCATGATGATTCTGCCCAGCGGCGCCATTGCCATTGGCTTTGCCTTCCTGGAATACCGGAAGGGCCTGCATCAGATGAAGGACAAAAAAGAGGAGGAAAACGTATGAAATGGCTGCTTCTGATTCCCGGCGTGATTGTGCTTCTTCTGCTGGTCGCGCTGGTCAAAACCCTGCTGACCCCCACCAAAAAGGCGGAATACGCGCCGAACGAATCCGAGGAGGAGAGCCTGCGTCTGGCCAAAAAGCTCTCCAAAATGGTGCAGTATGACACCACCTCCCATGCCGACACCCAGGAGGCGGAGAAATTCCGGGGCTTCCACAAGGTTCTGGAGGAGCTGTTCCCCAGAGTCTTCTCCCAGCTCCAAAAGACGGAGATTGACGGCAACCTTCTCTTTTACTGGGAGGGCAAACACCACGACAAGCCCATTCTGCTCATGAGCCACCAGGACGTGGTTCCGGCGGAGGGCAAGTGGGACCATGCCCCCTTCTCCGGGGACATTGCCGATGGCAAGGTCTATGGCCGGGGCACCGGCGACACCAAGTGCAGCGTCATGGCCTTCTTTGAGGCGGTGGAGCAGCTGCTTGCCGAGGGGATAACCCCGGAGCAGGATGTGTACCTGGCCTCCTCCTGCACGGAGGAGTGGGGCGGCGACGGCGCGCCCAAGCTGGTGGCGGAGCTGCAGCGCCGGGGCGTAGAGCTGTTCCTGCTGTGCGACGAGGGCGGCGGCATCATCCGGGAGCCCATCAGCGGTATTCCCGGCAACTTCGCCATGGTTGGCGTATTTGAAAAGGGCAAGGCAAACGTTAAGTTCACCGCCCGCAGCGCCGGCGGCCACGCCAGCGCCCCCGGAAAGAACACCCCCATCCCCCGTCTGGCTGCCTTTGTACGGGAGATGGAGGACCACAGCCCCTTCCGCAAGCAGTTTCTGCCGGAGGTCACCGCCATGTTCCAGCGTCTGGCTCCCTACGGCTCCTTCGGTCTAAGGTATCTCTTCGGGAATCTGTGGCTCTTCAAGCCCCTTCTGACTGCCGTCATGCCTGCCATCAGCCCCCAGGCCGGGGCCATGCTGAAAACCACCATGGCCTTTACGGTGCAGACCGGCTCCGATGCCTACAATGTGCTGCCCCAAGCCGCCACAGTGGGAGCGGATATGCGCTTCATTCCCCACCAGGGGGCGGAGGAAAGCCTGAAGCTGACCCGGGCCATTGCGGAGAAGCACGGCCTGGAAATGGACGTGCTCTACTGCAACGACTACACAACCCCTGTGGATATCCACGGCGAGGCCTTCCAGCGGGTGGAGCAGGTCATCCGGGATACCTTCCCCGGCCTGCCGGTGTCCCCCTATGCGGTAACCGGCGGCACGGATGCCCGGTTCTACGCCCCGGTGTGCAAGAACTGCATCCGCTTCTCCCCCGTCATCTACGGCCCGGAGCAGCTGGGCAGCATGCACGGCCTGAATGAAAACATCGAATACAACTGCCTGCCGGGCGCGGTGCGGTTCTACCGCAACCTAATTCAGGCGCAGAAGTAAAGTATCGGGGCCGCCGCAGTGCGGCGGCCCCGGTGAAATCCGGCCTTTGGCCGGGTGAAATCTGTCTGCCGACAGGTAAAATCCAATCTGTAATTGGGCGAAATCACCCGTTCCGGGTGGATAATGTGTCCCTTTGGGACGATTCAAAAAGGGAGAATTTTCATATGGAAAAATACATGATTCTCTGCGTGGCGGGGCAGTCCAACGCCGTGGGGTTTGATGAGTCGCCGGTGCCGAAAAATTATCTGGCGCAGTTCCGCACAGAGCGGATTCGCCAGCTGGGGCTGTATGACGAGGACAATCTGAAGGCCATCCCCCTGGGGGCCTGCGCCCAGAACTATCAGGATCTACGGCCCTACGGGAACCCCAAGAGCGACCCGAAGCAGCCGGGCACCAAGGGCATGCATCTGCCTCTGGCGGACCGGCTGCTGGATTTCATTCCCGCGGATTTCTCTGTTCTGGTGCTGCCCTGCGCCTATGGCGGCGTTGGCTTTACCGTGGGCGAGCCGGGCAGCTATGACGCGGAAACCATGCGGCCCTCGGGGGGCGCGCTGCGGTGGGGCGCCCGGTCTCCCTTCTATCTTGCCATGCGGGACCGCATCCGCTATGCGTTGGATCAGAACCCAGAGAACCAATTCCTGGGGGTTGTGTGGCTCCAGGGCGAATTTGACTACGAAAACGGCCCCGGGCAGATTCAGGGCTTTGCGGAGATGACGGCGGACTTCTTCTCCTTCTTCCGGAAAGCCTATCCCGGCCGGGTGTACCGGGGAGACTGGAACCGGGACATCTGGTATAACGTTGAGACCACCGCCTACTGGTACGGCCTGGGCGACTGCCCCATGATCTGGGATCACTACCGTTCCTGGAACCCCGGCACCTATGTAGAGATTCCCCGGGACACCGACACCAACGAGGTAAACGGCACCGGCCTGACCACCGCCATCCGCCCCCGGCATTTCGGCAACGATGCCTATCAGAGGGTTGTCGCCCCCAGGATTGTCGAGAAGATGAGGCGGCGGCTCTAGGGGGTTCATGAAATCCAGCCACAGGCCGGATTTCACCGCGGCGCAGCCGCCTTATTTCTCCTCTGTAATCGGCAACGCCGAGATCAACGGCTTTCCGTCCCGGTCCAGCAGCGGGGTCAGCCCTCCGGCGTAGCCGGAGTAGTGGAACAGATAGTTGACGCCTGTCTGGGTATCCACCCAGATTTCGCTGCCGTTCAGGCCGCCTTCCGCATGAATCTTCACAAAACGCGCGGGCTTTTTCATATTCAATTCCTTTCCTCAAAAGGGGCGCATTGCATCCGCAACGCGCCCCTTCCAAATTTCAATCGTCCCGAAGGGACACAACTTCCACCCGGACCGGGTGATTTCACCCAATCGCAGATTGGATTTCGCCTGTCGAATGACAGATTTCACCCGGCCAAAAGCCGGATTTCACCGGGCCGCCGTCAAGGCGGCCCGAACCTTTACTGCTTCGTACCTTCCACAATGCCGTTGGCCAGCCCTACCAGCCCCTGCATTTCGCTGGGAATGATGATCTTGGTGGCCTGCCCGTCCGCGATCTTCTGCATGGCCTCAATGGCCTTCAGCTTCAAGACACTCTCGTTGGGGGCCTTTTCATTCAGCATTTCCAGGGAGTCGGCCAGGGCCTGCTGCACGGCACGGATGGCCTGTGCCTCGCCGTCGGCCTTCAGGATGGCGGCCTGCTTCTCGGCCTCAGCCTTCAGGATGGCCGCCTGCTTTTCGGCATCGGCCTTCAGGATGGCGGATTCCTTCTCGCCTTCGGCGATCAGGATGGCGGACTTCTTCTGGCCCTCGGCCTGCAGGATGGACTGCCGGCGGTCACGCTCGGCCTTCATCTGCTTCTCCATGGAGTTCTGGATGTCGGCGGGGGGCAGGATATTCTTCAGCTCCACCCGGTTGACCTTGATGCCCCAGGGGTCCGTGGCATCGTCCAGAATGGAGCGCATCTTGGTGTTCACCACGTCACGGCTGGTCAGGGTCTGATCCAGCTCCAGGTCGCCGATGATGTTCCGCAGGGTGGTGGCCGTCAGGGTCTCCATAGCCATCATGGGCTGCTCCACGCCGTAGCAGTAGAGCTTGGGGTCCGTAATCTGGAAGTACACAACGGTGTCGATCTGCATGGTTACGTTATCCTTGGTGATCACGGGCTGCGGGGGATAGTCCAGCACCTGCTCTTTCAGGCTGACCTTCCGGGCCACCCGGTCGATGAAGGGCACCTTGAAGTGCATACCCACGCCCCACACGCTGTGGAAGGCACCCAGCCGCTCCACCACATAGGCCCGGGACTGCTGGACCACAGAGATATTGGAGATGATGATGACAAAGGCAAGCGCAACGATGATAAGCAATACGATGGGCATATGATTTCCTCCTTCTTATTTGACGGCTTCCGGGGCAGCGACAGGAGAGACAAGGAGCTTGACCCCCTGCACCGCCTCGATTTTTACGATGATCCCGGCGGGAATGTCCGCGCCCCCGGCGCTTCTGGCGCTCCAGGACATGCCGCCCACCTTGACCCGGCCGGTGGAGGCCAGATTGTCAATGGGCTCGGTAACGGTGCATTCCTGCCCTACCAGGGCATCTACATTTGTTTTCTGGATTTTGGGGTCTACATACTTTTTCAAGATGGGCCGCAGCGCGGCCAGCAGCACGATGCTGGTCAGCACGAACAGTGCGGTCTGCAAAGCGAATCCCGCGCCGAACAGCGCGGCCACGGCAGCCACCAGCGCCCCCGCGGCGAACCAAACGGATACCAGCGTAACACTGGCCGCCTCCATCATCAGAAAAAGAATCAGAAGCGCCACCCAGACATAAGCAGAAATATTCACGAACGGAACCTCCCTTCCGAAAAGCCTCGGCTTCTCTCTCTTGCTTACGTGGCTATCATATCAGTTCCCGGCCCCCGCGTCAATCGGAAACACAGCAAAATAGCCTGCCTTTTTTTGCCGCACAAAAGAAATAGCTTTAGAAAGCGAATTGACCTCCGCCCGATCGGCTGGTATTAAGAAGTTCCAGCTCGTTTTGCGTCTGTGCATTCCAGGCGATCCCACGGATTTTTCAAATTCAGTGATTACCTTCACAAGAGTTCGAGAGAAAGAGTGGGGCCGATTGCTTAGGAATAAAAACATACTTTACAAAAAAGGATAATTGGGGTATCCTATACATAGGATAGGGAGGCATTTCGAGGTGGTAGATTTCGTACCGACCACACGCCGATGGTACTGACAAGGGGAACCTGAGAGATGCAGGAGCATGGTACGCCTGCCGAAATGCCGATTACCCGGAGGGGTCGTGGAAACACGGCCCCTTTTCCTGTAAATAATAAGCTTTCTTTAAATTTCCGTGCCGTTCCTTGACTTTGGGTGGAAACAATGGTATGTTTGAGGAAACGAAAAACGAAAGGATGCAGGTTATGAAAAAAATCATTGCATTGCTCTTAACCATTATAACGCTGGGAAGTCTGGCTGCCTGCGGTGGGAATTCCGCCGTGCCGGAGACCACCGTTCCCGAAACCACGGCGGCCCAGGACACCACCGCCCCCGCCTCCGGCAGCGTGGAAGCCCCCTCTGAGGCCCCGGTGGTCACAGCCCGGCCCCTCTACAGTGAGATTCTGGACAGCTACTTTGACGCGCTGCTCCAGGGTCTGGAGCCCACGGACTACATGGACAGAGGTCTCAACTATCTGCCCGGCTTTGTCAAGGATCTGAACGAGGTGGGCTACGTCATGGACGATCTGGACGGCGACGGCACCAGCGAGCTGATGATCGGCTCCGTCAGCGACGGTCTCATTTACGCCATGTACACCGTAAAGGACGGTGTAGAGACCCAGATCATCGATGCCGGAGAGCGCAACACCTTCCAGCTGACCTCCGATGGCCTGTTCCTGAACCGGGGCAGCAACGGCGCGGCCAGCTACGGCTACAACCTGTACAGCTTCGCCAACGGCCAGCTCACCTTCCAAGATGGAATTGTTTTTGATGCCGGCAGGGATGAGCAGAACCCCTGGTTCTACACCAAGAGTGAGGCCTGGGACCAGGATAAACTGGAACCCCTGGAAACCGCTGCCGCAGAAACCATGGAGCAGGACCTGATTGACAGCGTGGTCAGCGTCAGCTTTATTCCGTTCTCGCAGTATACCGCTTAATAAATAAGGAAAAGCCACCGCACATGGGTCGAAAACGATCCGTGCGCGGTGGTTTTGGTTTGCAGATTGGTTGGTTGTTGAAGCAACAGAGCTCCCATCCAGGGGGATACGTTCAACGGAGCGCTTCCAAAATCCAATTTCCCCTACTGCATCTTCGTTGGGTCCGGCATATAGACGTTGATGTCCACGTCCCCCTGGATGCCCGGGACCCGGCCGGTGCAGGTGTACTGCCACATCTCCACCCGGAAGGGGTAGGTCATGCGGTTCTGGTACAGGGCCAGCCAGAAGGGGTAGTCCTCCAGTTCGCTTAAATAGAGGGTGCTGTCCGCCAGGTGCCAGTTGAAATATACCATAGGCGTGTAGCCGAAATTCACCATGGTCTCGCAGAAATGCTTCTGCATATCCGTCAGAGTCCGGGCATCCACGTGGGCGGTGCGGGCGGTGTCGCTGATGTATTCCCAGTCCAGCACAATGGGCATGGTCAGTTCAAAATCCCCCAGGGTCTGCATGAAAAAGAAGATTTCATCGTCCACCTCGTCAATGGACGTGGCCTGGGAGAAGAAGTACGCGCCAACCTCCAGCCCCGCCTTCTGGGCCCCCTCCAGGTTCTTCCTGGCGTATTCATCCACAACCATATTGCCGGCCTGCCCATAGCCCCGGTAGCCCAGACGCACCATGGCAAAGCGGATGCCGGAATTCTTCACCTTTTTCCAGTCGATTTCCCCCTGGAAGGAGGACACGTCCACGCCGGGGTAGCTGTCCTGCTTGGTGCAGATCAGATAGTTGTTGCTGTCAAACTGAAAATCCCGCTTGTAATAGGGATTGATCTCCGGCGGAATGGTGGGCACCACAGTCTCCTCCGGCTCCGTCTCCGGCTCTATGCTCTCCTGAAGCTGCTCCTGCTCCCGCTGCTGCTGCAGCATGGGCTCCGGGTCCACCGTCTGATCGTAATAGGGAATGCAGGCAATCAGCATCCCCATCAGCAGCAGCGCGCTGGCAATGGCCACCAGAACAATCACCAGTTCCGGCTTCATGGTTTTCTTTGTTTCCTTCGGCTCCATGGGCGTTCCCCCTTTGCTGCGTTTCGATTCATTGTATCATATTTCCCCATTTTCGCCAATAGCATTTTGCATTTCTTAAGAATCTACATTAGAATCTGCATTCTTAAACAATCCGTAAATTCTGGGGTTGGGCAGTTGAAATTCCTGAATTCCGCAATATAATAGGGATAACAAATTCTTTTCCCCCGCGAATAAGGTGATATGGATGAATAAACTGTCTATGTGGCTGCGCCAGGCCGGTGCTCGGTTCTCCGCCGGACTGTGCAGCTTTATGTCTGGCCGGTACGGCTCTGACCGGCTGAATATGGTCATTTTGTGCACCGGCCTGGTGGCCAGCATTCTCTCCTCCCTGTTCCGCAATCTGACGGTGCGGACCATTTTCTGGGCCCTCAGCTACGGGCTGATGTTCTGGGCCATCTTCCGGGCCCTCTCCCGGAATACCTACAAGCGCTACCAGGAGAACCGGAAATTCCTGCTGATCTTTGACCGGCTCAAGGACCGGAACAACCGCTATTTCGACTGCCCCAAGTGCCGCCAGACCGTCCGGGTTCCCCGGGGCAAGGGCAAAATCTCCATCACCTGCCCCAGGTGCAAGGAGAAATTTATCCGCAAAACGTAAAAAAAGAGCACGCCGCAAAGGCGGGTGTCCGTAACACAGTAATTCTATGAATTATTTATTACGGCATCTGTCAGGCAGGATTGGAAAAAAAAGAAGCATTCTATTTTTCGGAATGCTTCTCTTATTTTATGAGATTTTTGTAGAAGTGTATATAGCTTTTATGTGGTGCTTGCAGATGGGAACATGGAGATTCCGCAGGACAGCAACCTGTCATGGATAACGCTGTTTTATGCGCTGCCGAAGGAATTGGTTGAGAAGCGTCCGGCGTATCTGGAGCTTCCACGGAACATTCAACAACTTTTACATTCCGAGGAACATCGCAAGCTGATTGAGTCGGAAGCCTTTCTGGAACTGGTCTGGGACTGCTATGCGTGGGCGGCATGGCAATTCTTTCAGGTGCCGGGCAAGGGTGGTGTAAAACACGACATCCCCGGCAACTGGTCAAACTATTCCGGTGACTTTCCGCTCTGGCGGCTATCCTATGAAATCATCAAGTATTTCCGGCAGAAGTTTGAAACGGAGATGGAGTGGAGCTTCCAGCGGCTGTTCCTGATGGACAAGGATTCGGAGCTGCCATGGCTCAGCTATCAGCACTTCGGAAATCTGGTTGGCTATCTGACCGATATGATCGTGGAGGAACAGAACTGGCAGCCAATGATCGACGAAATCTGGAACAACCGGCAGGTAGCGGATTACACCGGCAAGAACATCAACGAGCGGGACTTCTTGCGGTCATGGAACCACAGCCGTACCGCAGAGCACATTTCTCTGGAGGATATGCTGGAAAACGGCGCAAGCATCAACGGTGAGCAGCTTTATGACATTGCCGATCCCCGGGGCGAGTTTGAATCCACGGTACTTACCGAGCAGAGCATGAAGCAGTTCAAGGACAAGCTGACC
>CAKTJX010000016.1 GCA_934569045.1 uncultured Oscillospiraceae bacterium | reverse complement strand
AACCCGCCTCTGTGGCTTGGGAAGCGACCATTCTACCGATGAACTAACCCTGCATTGCCGCTATTATAGCAGATGGGAATGAAAAAATCAATGCCTTTTTTAGCGGCGGGGAATTTTGGGTCAGCCCAGGACGATGGCGGTGACGGCTTCGTAGAGGGCGGCGGCATCGCTGCGGCTGACAAGGACGGTTGGCTCCCCATTTAGGGTCACAATGCTGGCCCTGGCGCTGTAGCGGTGAAAGGCCAGGGTGACGGTGGGGTAGAAAGCGTCCTGGGTTTCAAAGGTGAATTCCAGCTCCTGGGCAAGTGTTGGGGTCAGCGCCCGGGCGGAGCCAAGGGATGCCATGGTGGTCAGGGTTTCCAGCACCTGGGAAAGGTTTGTCTCCGTTCCATTCAGCAGCCAGCGGATATCCGTCTGGCCCTGGGTATCCTCGGCGGCCTCTGTGCTCTGCTTGTCCACAACCTGTGGGGTAAACTGCCAGGTTTCCTGGGCAAGGCGGACGGTGACGCTGTTTACGGTGTCCATGTCCAGCAGCAGGACTTCATCCGGCAGCAGCGTTTCCGGGGCGGAATCCCGCAGGGCGTTTACCGGCACGGCATCCATCCAGTAGACGGTGTTGGAGCCAGAAATCCGGGCGTAGTATTTTCCGCTGACGGCGCCGCCGATTTCCAGAGTGCAGACCCCGGCCTCCGGGGCGCTGTAGGCCACGGTGACGGTGAGAAGGGGACTGTCCAGCCCCAGCTCGGCGAGGTTCTCCGGCTTAAAGGCGGCGCAGCCTGTGAATTCCAGATCTGTCGCCTTGCGGATCAGGCTTTCCGCCAGCTCCGTATCCAGGGCCAGGGGGCCGTTGGCGGTGTCCAGGAAGTAGCGGATGCTGTCCGAGTAGGTCAGGTGCTCCCCCTGCCGGTTGCGGATGGTCCAGCCGGAGCCGTCGGCCCGGGTGAGGGTGACGGTGGAGAGGGTTTCCATCCGGGGGGCCGTCTCCATTTTTGCCAAGCCCAAAAGATCATAGTCGAAGGGCTCCAGAAGCGCCTGCCGGGTAATATAGACCCGGCCATTCCCCAGGGAGAAGTAGCGCCCGCCGTTCATGGCGTTGTCCGAGCCGATGGACAGGGTGACGGGGCCTGCCGTTACGGTGGCAAGGGGCTTGTCCAGGCCATACTGGGACAGACTGCCCGGATTTTCCAGGGCGCGGTCTGCTTCCAGTCCTTCCAGCGTCTCCACCATGGTATTCAGCTTGTCCTGGGACAGGGGAAAATCCGGGTCGGCGCTGTAGACCCAGGCATCTCCCGCTTTTGTAAAGGTCAGGCCGTTGACAGTCAGGCTGCCGCCAACGGAGATAGACAGGTCTTCGGTGCTGTCCTGGACGGCGGGGGCCTGGCTGCTCTTCCGGGACAGCAGGAATCCCGCCCCCAGAATCAGCGCCAGGGCCAGCACCATGGCCAGAATGGTTTGCTTCTTTTTCATCTGCGTTTCCTCCGAATGGCGATGGATGCGCCCACCGCCAGCGTCAGACCGGGAATCACTGCCAGCACCAGCACGGATAGCACATTGGCGGTGGCATCGGACATGGTGAGATATTCATTTTCCAGGCTCTTGGGATGGATAGAGATGTTGTCCTCCTGCCCTGCCAGCCAGCTTAGAGCGTTGAGGAAGAAATCCTGATTGCCGCCGGAAACCCGGGTATCCGCCTGCTCATCCAGAATTCCGGTGCAGCCTACCCAGACCAGGCGGCTGGTGAGCCCATCGTCCAGGGTCAGCTCCGAGGCGGCGGCCAGGGAGAAGGGGCCGTCCAAATCTCCGGTCTCCTTCTGATAGGTGCTGGAGGTCAGGCCCTCCAGCTTGGCATAGGCCCGGGAGGAGGTCTTCAGCAGGGACGTGGCATTCACGGTGTCCGGCAGGCTGCTTCCGATGGTGACAGCCTGGGCGATGGGCAGCAGCACATAGTAGCCGCCGGAAATCAGAGGCTGGGTAATGCTGTGGCTCTCCAGGTCCGGCATGAGATAGTAGGGGGTTGCCAGGGCAAAATAATTGCTGTTGCCCTCCACAACCACTCCTTCTCCGGCGCTGAGGCCGTAGCGAGAGAGCAGGGCCTCCAGCTTTTCCGGGCGGCTGCCGGTCATGGGAGCGGAGACGTAGAGCAGCTTGCCGCCGTTCATCAGGTATTCCTCCAGCGCCGTCAGCTCCTCGGCGGCAAAGTCCTTGTCTGCCCCCAGAATGGCGACTGCCGCCGTGTCCTCCGGCACAGCCCGGGAAGACAAGAGGGAAAGCTGCTGGGACTCCAGATTGGCCCCCTCCATGGCCTGGGTATAGCTCTCCGGCAGGGTTTGCTCGCCATGGCCTGTGGTGAGGTAGACCTTCGGCAGGGATTCGCTGGTGACAAACTGGATTGCCCCCGTGAGCTTCTGCTCTCCGGCGAAGGTCTGGGTGTAGGTTCCGGTGTTGTAGTAGGCATCCTCATCGTAGACATAGATTTCGTCATAGCTCAGGTAGCGGTATCGGCTGCCCTGGGTGACCAGAAGGGAATTGTTGTAGATCTGGCTCACGCCGTAGCTGTCCAGGAAGGTGGGGTACACATCCGGGTCCCGCTTTTCCAGAACCAGATGGTCAGAGTGGGCCGTGTAGCTGGCAAGCAACTGCTCCAGCCCCGCGTCCTCCTGACCGGACTGGACGATCCAATAGACGTTCACGTCCGCGTCCAGCCCATCCAGCAGGCTTTCGCTCTGGGGGGACAGGGAGAAAAGCTGATTCTCTGTCACATCCCGGTGGGTCAGACTCTGGGGCAGGGCAGAGGCAAGGTAGTTGACGGCTATGGCAATGGCCAGAGTCAGGGCGCACACCAGCACACTGTAGCCTCCGGCCCGGAAGGACCGGCTGCGCAGTAAGTTTTTGAATCGGCTCATTCACTCCACCTCCGCTTCTCCAGAACCTGAATGGTCAGCACCAGGAAGAAGCCGATCACCGTCAGATCGTACACAATGGCTGTCCAGTCCAGCATGCCGGTGATGAATACATAGAACCGGGAGAACAGGGACAGCCGCCGGATCAGGTCCGCAAAGAGCCCCTCAAAGCTGGCGGGGGTCAGAGCGTAGGCCAGCAGCACCCCCGCCAGGGCCAGCATGGCCGTCACAGCGGCCAGCACTGTATTCTGGCTCAGAGCCCATACGGCCAGACCCAGCAGCAGGGCGGTGATGCCCAGGGCCACAACGGAGGCCACCGCCGTTCCCGGCACCAGCTGGGACAGACTCTCCAGAAAATAGTTCAAAAGCATCACCAGGAAGCACAGCCCCGCGGCCCCCAGCTGGCTCTGGGTCAGGCCGGAGAGAAACAGGCCGATGGCCAGCAGCGCCGCCCCCAGGAAGAAAAAGCCCAGCATGGAGGCAAAGCTCGCCCCCATGGGCACCGGGCCGAAGCTGCCCAGCAGCAGGGGATACAGGCTGAGAATGCCGCAGGGCACTGCCAGCTCTGTCAGCAGGGCCAGGTATTTGCCCAGCACCACCTGGGTCATGGATAGGGGCAGGGCATAGAGCAGCTGATCCGTCTTCTGGTGCCGCTCCTCGGAAAGACAGCGCATGGTCACAATGGGAATAATGATCAGATACAGAAAGCTGAGGCTTTGCAGCACATAGGAGAAGTTGGCAAGCCGCAGATTCAGACTGTAGGCCAGGGTGTAAATGCCGCCGAAGAGCAGAAGGAAGAAGCTGAATACATAGGCGGTAAGCCCCGTAAAAGCGGAGCTCACCTCGTGCAGATAGGTTGCTTTCATTTGGATTCCTCCTTTGTCAGCTCCAGAAAGATGTCCTCCAGGCTGGCCCTCTCCTGGGTCATGCGCAGGATGGGCTTCCCGGCCTGGGCAAAGCGGAAAAAGACCTGCCGGGCCAGAGCATCCAGATTTTCCCGGCTGGTTTCCAAACGGATGCGCAGACGGCGCGCTTCCATGGGCTCCAGCGCCGCCTTGCAGTCCGGCAGACCTTTTGTCAGCGCCTGGGCCTCCTGGGCGGTAACCTCCGCCTCCAGGTCCAGGGATGCGCTGGCCCGGAGCTGCCGCAGCTGGGCCGGGGTGCCCTGGGCCACCAGACGGCCCCCGGAGAGAATCAGAATATTGGAGCACACCGCCTGCACCTCCGCCAGAATGTGGCTGGAGAGAATGACGGTACGGTCCCGGCCCAGGTCCCGGATCAGGTCCCGGATCTGGGTGATTTGCAGCGGGTCCAGGCCCACGGTGGGCTCGTCCAGAATGATGAGCTTCGGGTCCCCCAGAATGGCCTGGGCGATGCCCAGCCGCTGCCGGTAGCCCTTGGAGAGGTTGCAGGTCAGCCGGTGACCCATTTCGGTCAGTCCCGTGCGTTCCATCACTTCCTCTGCCGCCTGGGCGGGACGCTCCACGCCCTTGGCCCGGGCCACGAATTTCAGGTATTCCTCCGGGGTCCGGTCCGGGTACAGCGGCGGCTGCTCCGGCAGATACCCCAGGCACCGCTTGGCACCGTAGGGGTCCTCCAGAATGTCAATGCCGTTGATGCGGACGCTGCCGCTGCTGGGGGCCAGGCACCCGGTGAGGATATTCATAGTGGTGGATTTTCCCGCGCCATTGGGCCCCAGAAGGCCGGTGATCTGCCCCTCCGGTATGGAAAAGGATACATCCGCCAGGGCGGTATGGCCCCCATACCGCTTGGTCAGATGGGATACTTCAATCAAGCTGTTTCCTCCTTGCCGCATTTCTGCCATTGTCTTAAATCCCTATTTTACCCCTATTGTCTGAAAAAAACCTGAAAGAAGCTGTAAAGAAACTGTGAAGAAAATTTTGTCTACCCCCTGAATCCGGCAGGAAGCTCCCGGAAAACGTGGTATGCTTTGGAAAAACCAACAGGAGGAAACCAAAATGGGGAAAAGAATCGTGTCCGTTTTCATTCTGCTGCTGTCTCTGGCCCTCCCGGCCCAGGCGGAGGGCCTGATCACCTTCGGCGGCGGGGCGGAGCGCAGCGTCACGGCGGCAGATGGCTTCACGCCCATTGACCATCTCTTCGGCAGCAATCTGGCCATCACCCCCGGCGAGCGGCTGGAGGACGGATTGTGCATTGCCCCCGGGGCGGATACCCGGCTGTTTCTGCGCTGCCAGGGGGTGCCGGAGGCGCTGACGGCGCTGCGCCTGACCGTCACAGGGGAAGGCCCCATCTATGACGGCCCTCTGGGGAACGCGGACTGGATTTACTTAGGCCAGTTCGCTGCCGGAAGCCGGCAGCTCTTGACCTTGATACTGACGGTACCGGAGGATTTGTCTCCGGAAGCCGCCCCCGGCTGGACGGAACTCTCCTGGCAGCTTTTTGCAGAGTCCGCTGACCAGCCCCAGACTGCCGACGCGGCCCATCCCTGGGCCGCTGCCGCCGCGGGGGCTGTCACAGGCCTTGCGCTGGCATCCCTGCTGCTGCGCCGCCGGGGTTAGGGAAATCCCCCGAAGAAAAGAAAAATAAGGCTTGACATTTGGACCCTTTTCGGGTATAATCCATCTTGTTCCAGCCATGGAGGCTTAGCTCAGCTGGTTAGAGCGCATGCTTCACACGCATGAGGTCACAGGTTCGAGTCCCGTAGTCTCCACCAAAAAGCACCTAGGAAACGATGGTTTCTAGGTGCTTTCGCTTTATATTCGGAACTTATAACGAATGTTTTATTATTCTGGATTTTTCTTGTTACAAATATGTTCCAAACCGTGAGAGAATATGTTTTTTTGAGATATGGCTTTTAGAATGTCGGCGGTGTCCAGGTGGGTGTAAAATTTGTCGGTGGTGGAGAGGTCGGCGTGGCCTACCATTCGGCGGAGAATCTGGGGGTCGATGCCGGATTTGGTGGCCTTGGTGATGAAGGTATGGCGGCAGTCATAGGGGGTGTAGGCAGGGGTTCCCAGTTCTTCCATGAGCTGCTTCCATTCCCGTTTGGCGAAATTGGCGTAGGTATGGTTGGGGCCTTTGCAGCCGTCTATGAGCTTTGGGTGGCCCTGGGCGGCGGAAAGGAGATTGCGGTAGGCCTCCTGGCCCAGCTGGGAGACCGCTATGACGCGATTTTTGCCAGCGTCGGGTTTCCGCCTATGAAATAATCCGGGGTGCAGTCCTTGGTGGCGGCCTGGAACAGCTCGTTGGGACGGCAGCTTGTGGCAAGGAGAATGAGGGCAATTTGGGCGGCTGGGAGCTCCGACTTTTTCAGCTTTAGACATTGTGGTGTTGCTTCTGGATGCAGGGTGATCGAGAATGGAAACTGCTGGTTTCCAAGTGCTTTTCCTCTTTTTGAAACATTTTACAGGCCATAATGATCCGCAGAACGCATGCCGGTCTGCTTATTTGGATGGCAGAACCGCTCTATCTGCCCGGGCCTTTTACAATCTGCGCCGAGCAAATGCTGCCAATAGGAAAGGAGACGTCCTATGAAACGAATCTACGAGAACCCATCCAAAACCAGCGAAAACCGGCTGCCCCAGAGGCCCTATTACATTCCGGGCGGGAAGTCGGCATATACCCTTCTGAACGGCCAATGGAAATTCGCCTTTTTCAGCCGGGATGTGGACGTGCCGGAGGAAATCACCCGTTGGGATACCATTCCGGTTCCCTCCTGTTGGCAGCTGCAGGGGTATGAGCATCCCAACTACAGCAACATCAACTACCCCTATCCCTGCGACCCGCCCTATGTGCCGGACGAAAACCCCTGCGGTATCTATGAACGGGAATTTACCCTGGATGCGGTCTGGGGACGGGTGTACTTCGTTTTGGAAGGGGTGTCCTCCTGCGGCTTTGTGTATGTGAATGGCCGTTCTGTGGGCTTCACTCAGGGGAGCCATTTGCAGGCGGAGTTTGACATCACGGACTTTGTGACCGCCGGTAAGAATACCCTGCGGGTAAAGGTGCTGAAATGGTGCTGCGGCAGCTATCTGGAGGATCAGGATTTCTTCCGGTTCAACGGCATCTTCCGGGACTGCTATCTGTTGCAGCGCCCGGTTGGGCATATGTGGGACGTATCCCTCCGGACGGAAAGCAACCAAATTCTCGTTCAGACAGACGCGGCGGCGGACATTTCTGTCTATGACCGGGAAGGCCGCTGCCTTGCGGCGCGGGAGAATGTCCAAAACGCGGCCTTTGAACTGGAAAATCCGGTTTCATGGAACGCCGAAAAGCCCTGTCTCTATACCGTGCGCCTGGAACGGGCGGGCGAGATCATAACCCAGAAAATCGGCTTCCGAACCGTTCAGGTTTCACCAAAGCGGGAGCTGCTGATCAATGGCGTTCCTGTCAAGCTGCATGGGGTCAATCACCACGACACCGACCCCCGCAAGGGCTGGTGCCAGACGGAGGAAGAACTGCGCCGGGATCTTCTGCTGATGAAGCAGCTGAATATCAACTGCGTCCGTACCTCCCACTATCCCCCTTCTCCGGTGTTTTTGGAGCTCTGCGACGAGCTGGGCTTTTATGTGATTCTGGAAACGGATATTGAGACCCACGGCTTTCTGCGGCGCTACGCCAACGTGCCCTACCACTATGACATTGAAAGCGAGGACTGGCCCGGCGCGAATCCCGCCTGGCGCGGGGAATTCTTAGAGCGCATGGAGCGGGCGGTGGACCGGGACCGGAACCACAGCAGCATCATCATGTGGTCCACCGGAAACGAAAGCGGCTATGGAGCCAACCACGAGGCTATGCTGAAATGGTTGAAAAAACTCCGGGACGGCCGCCTACGGCACTGCGAGGATGCCTGCCGGAAGGGAGATTACCGCAATGTGGACGTGATCTCCAATATGTACCACGATGTGGCCACGGTTGCCCGGATGGCGGAGGACCCGGAAACGCCCCTGCCCATCATGCTCTGCGAATACGCCCATGCCATGGGCAACGGGCCGGGAGACGTGTGGGATTACAACGAGGTGTTTGACCGCTATCCCAACGTCATCGGCGGCTGTGTGTGGGAGTGGGCAGACCACACGGTGATCGCGGACGGTGTGCAGAAGTACGGCGGGGATTTCCTCGGAGAGCTGACCCACGAGGGAAATTTCTGCTGCGACGGCATGGTGTTCGCTGACCGCAGCCTGAAAGCCGGTTCCCTGGAAGTGAAGGCCGCTTACCAGCCCATGCGGACGAAATACGAGAATGACGGTCTTTGCGTCTATAACCGCTTTGATTTTACGGATTTTTCCGAGTGCGATTTTGTCTATACCGTGGAGGCAGACGGGAAAGTGATTGCGGAAAAACACATTCCCATGGAGCTTGCCCCGCACAGGTGGGCAGAGGTTCCCATTTCCGTCCCGGAAGCGGACTGCCGCTGCGGCATGTATCTTATCTGCCGACTGTATCATCAGGGGCAGCTGGCGGCCCAGACCCAGCACTTACTGCAAGAGGGCGCAAAGCCGGAGGCACTGTGCGGCCAGGCCATTACGGAAGAAAATGACCGGGAAGTGGTCTTTACCGGCACGGGCTTCCGGTATGTGTTCTCCAAGCTCCTGGGCAGCTTTACCTCTATGGCCATTGACGGCGAGGAGCAGCTGGCGGAGCCGGTGCGCCTCACCGCCTGGCGGGCCCCTACAGACAATGACCGCAACATCAGGCTCCTTTGGGGCAGCTACAACATCTGGCAGGGAGAAAACTTAGATAAGCTGTTCTCCAAAGTCTACGACTGCGCGGTTTCCGAAGGAAAGGTGAACATAGAAGCTTCCCTGGCGGGCGTGTCCCGAAAGCCCTTCTTCCGGTATACGCTGGAAATCGCCGTAGACAGGACCGGACGTATTTCTGTTAAGCTGCAAGGTAAAGTACGGGAAAATGTGGTCTGGCTGCCCCGGCTGGGCTTTGAATGCGCGCTGCCAGGAACCAATATGCCCTTCCGGTACTACGGCTGCGGCCCAACGGAGAGCTATTGCGATCTGCGCCACGGCGGCACTGTCGGTATGTACGAGAGCGCGCCGGACAGGGAGTATGTCCCCTATGCGCGCCCCCAGGAGCACGGAAACCATACGCATGTCCGGCTACTGGAGATTGGCAGACTGCGCGTTGAAAGCGAAAACGCCTTTGAATGCAATGTATCTCCATTTTCCACAGCGGCCCTCGACCGGGCCGAGCATACGGACGAGCTGACCAGCGATGGGAAAACCCACCTGCGGCTGGATTACAAGGTCTCCGGCATCGGCTCCAACTCCTGCGGCCCGGAGCTGCTGCCAAAGTACCGGCTGTCGGAAAAGGATATTGCGTTTCAGCTTGTGATCTCCCCTGGGCAGGGATCATAAGGGAATACTGTGGAGTGCGCTGCAAAATGCGCCCGACAGAAAAAACCACATCGACCATCCCCCAAAGGGACTGGCTGATGTGGTTTTTGCGTTAGAATTCACCCCCTATGGGATGGGGACGGATTTTTTATACTGCTCGGCGACATTCCAACAAATTGCGATATGTACAAATTCAGACATTGAAAACTGTCGAGAATTGACAAATAATATTATAAGTTTCAAAGTGAAACGAATTAACGAGTTTTTGGTTTGCGCTGCGGGAAAAGAAAGATTATGATTGAGACACGAAGAGAAGGATAATGATTCAAAAATATGGAGAACCCAATAATCCACTCTTTGAAATTTCATTTTGAAACAGAATCGAGATGAATGCGAAAAATGATTCGACTGCTGATCCTGGCGGATGATTTTACGGGCGCGTTGGATACGGGGGTTCCGTTTCGGGGCAAGCACACGGTGCTTCGGTTCGGACAGGAGCCCGGAAGCTATCTGAAAGGCTTGGCGCCGGATACTAAGGTGCTGATCGTTGACGCGGAGACCCGCCACCTGCCGCCCAAGGCGGCAGCCGCTGTGGTGGGGAGAATTGTGGAGGATGCCGCCGGGGCAGGTGTGGAGTGTATCTACAAAAAGACGGATTCTGGGCTTCGGGGCAATATTGGCGCGGAGTTGGCCGCGGTGCTGGAATACTCCGGCGCGAAGCTGCTCCATTTTGTGCCCGCCCTGCCGCAACTGAATCGAATCACGAAAAACGGTATTCAGTACATAGACGGACAGAAGGTTGCGGACAGCGTTTTTGGAAAAGACCCCTTTGAGCCGGTGACAGCCTCTCATGTGGCGGATATTATTGCTCAGCAGACCCGGATGCGGGTGGTTTCACCGGAGGAAACGGACGTAGAGGGACAGAGAATCGTCCTGCACGACGCGGAAACGGCAGAGGACCTGAAGGCAATTGCCCGGAAGCTGAAAAGCAGCGGAGAAACCCGTCTGCTTGCGGGCTGCGCGGGCTTTGCGCAGTGCATTCCGGATATGCTGGATCTGACAACGGCAAACGGAGGACTGCCGGAGCTGCCTCCGAGATTGGTTACGGTCTGCGGCAGCATCAACCCCATCACCCTGTCCCAGATGGACGCGGCGGAGGCCGCGGGAGTCCCTAGAGTGCGGTTGACGGTGCGGCAAAAACTGAACGACGGCTGGATAGGAACCGAGCAATGGCAGTGTGACGTGAAAGAGATGGAGACCCTGCTTTTGGGCAGCGGCAACGCCATTGTAGAGTGCGACGGCCTGGGAGACCCGGAGGGACTGGCGGCCTGCCGGGAGCGGCTGAAGCTGAACCTGGAACAGATGCGCCGCCGAATCTCGGAAACCATGGGCACTCTGCTGGAAACCTTCCTGGAGGATGGCCTGGAAGCCACCTGGATGGTCACCGGCGGGGATACGCTGATGGCGTTTATGGAGCTGGCAAACCTGCACGAGCTGACACCCATCTGCGAATATGTGCCCGGTGTGGTGCTGGCGAGGGTTTGCAGAAAAGGAAAAAATGTTTACCTGCTGACCAAATCCGGCGGCTTCGGAGAAAAACAGCTGCTGTTGGATTTGGAAAAAAAGCTGAGACAATCATAAGCGGAAAAGGAGAATGGATATGCTTACACAATACAGTTTGAAAATGCCCCATGCGGTCTATGGCGGCGAAAACGCCATGGACAATATCGCGGGCATCATCCGAGCGAGAAACGCAAAGCGTGTGGCCATGTTTACGGACAAGGGCCTGCGCGGCTTAGGCTTGTTTGACCTCGCCGAGGCGGTGGTAAAGACCACCGGCGTGGATTACTATGTGCTGGACGATCTGCCTCCGGAGCCCTCCTATATGGCGGTTCAGAAGATCGTGGATGCTTTTAAGGCCAGCGGCGCGGACCTGATTGTTGCCTGCGGCGGCGGCTCCGTAATGGACGCGGCCAAGCTGGCATCCATCCTGGTCACCGATGAATACGGTGTGAAGGAGCTGCTGGACAACCCCGGTATGGCCAGGAAATGTGTGCCCATCATTCTGATCCCCACCACCGCCGGTACCGGCGCGGAGGTTACGCCCAACGCCATTGTGGGCGTACCGGAGAAGGAACTGAAGATCGGCATTGTCAACGAGAACATGATTGCGGACTATGTGATTCTGGATGCCCGGCTGATCAAAAACCTGCCACGCAAGATCGCGGCGGCCACCGGCGTGGATGCTCTGGCCCACTGTGTGGAGTGCTTCACCTCCAACAAGGCGAACCCCTTCAGCGATATGTATGCCTTGGAGGGTGCGGACCTGATCCTGAATAACATCGAGAAGGCCTGTGACGATTCCTCCGCTATGCAGGAAAAGAACCGGATGCAGATTGCGGCCTACTATGGCGGCCTTGCCATTACCGCCTCCGGCACCACCGCGGTTCATGCCCTGAGCTACCCTTTGGGCGGCAAGTATCACATTGCCCACGGCGTTTCCAACGCCATTCTGCTGGCGCCTGTCATGCGTTTCAATGCCCAGGACCCCGCCTTCCGGGAGAGAATGGCCCTGCTGTATGACCGCTGCTGCCATGAGGCGGAGAGGGTCACCACGGTGGACGAGAAGAGCGCCTGGATGATGGCCAAAATGGAGCACATCGTCAAGCATCTGGATATCCCGACCAGCCTTACCGAGTTCAACGTACCGAAGGAGGACTTGGAGGGCCTGGTTGAGGCGGGCATGCAGGTGCAGCGGCTGCTGGTGAACAATATGCGTAAGGTGACTCCCGAGGACGCGAGAGCCATTTACCGGAAAATCCTGTGAATTTGGAAAAGGAGTGCAACATGAAAAACTGTGAGATCAAGGGCATCATCCCGCCGATTCTGACCCCCATGCATGACGACCCGGAGCAGACCGTCAACCATGCGGAGCTGCGCAATCAGGTGGAGCGGCTGCTGGCCGGGGGCGTACACGGGCTGTTCTGCTTCGGTACCAACGGCGAGGGCTACATCCTGAGCATGCAGGAGAAAGAGACGGTCCTGGAAACGGTGATCGACCAGGTCAAGGGTCGGGTCCCCGTCTATGCCGGGACAGGCTGCATTTCCACCGCCGACACCATCCGCATGTCCAAGCGGGCAGAGGAGCTGGGCGCGGACGTGCTGTCTATCATCACCCCCAGCTTCGCGGTAGCCAGCCAGAAGGAGCTGTATGACCACTATGTGGCGGTGGCCAAGAGCGTGAACATCCCCATTGTCCTGTACAACATTCCGCCCCGCACCGGAAACAAGCTGCTGCCCGAAACCGTGGCAAAGCTGGCAAAGGATGTGGACGTAATCATGGGCGCCAAGGATTCCTCCGGTGACCGGGACAACCTGAAAGCCTATATCGACCTGACCCGGGACCTGGACAAGAACTTCTCCGTCCTGGCGGGCAACGACGGCAACATTCTCTATTGCCTGCAAAACGGCGGCGCGGGCGGCATTGCCGGGCGGGCGAACCTGTATCCCAAAACCATTGCCGGAATTTACGACAAGTTCATGGCCGGAGATGTGGCGGGGGCCCAGGCGGCCCAGGATGCCGTGACCAACATTCAGAGGGTTTTCAAGTTCGGCAACCCCAACACCGTCATTAAAAAGGCTGTGGCCGTCATGGGCTATCCCGTGGGCGACTGCCGCCGCCCCTTCAACTACCTGTGTGAAGAGGGCATGGAGGAGCTGAAAAAGGTCCTGGCGGAGGACAAGGCCAAGGGCCTGTGCTGAGAAAGGAGAAAAGTTATGGAGAAAAAACCGATTCTCGGTATTACCATGGGCGACCCCTTCGGCAACGGCCCGGAGATCACCGTCCGGGCGCTGGCAGACCCGAAGCTCTATGACCGCTGCCGTCCCCTGGTGGTAGGCGACGCGTCCAGCATGGCCTACGCCCTGAAGGTGGCGAAAAAGGTCTCCGGGATTGACCTGGCGATGAACGTCTGCAAGGACGTGAAGGACGCGAAATTCCAATACGGAACCGTCGATGTGCTGGATATGGGCCTGGTTCCGGCGGAATCCATTCCCGATACCTCCGATCTGGATGCGCCCAAGCCCTTCGGCATCGGAGCCAGCGCCCTGGGCGGCGAGGCCGCCTTCCAGTATGTGGTGAAGGTCATTGCCCTGGCGATGAATGGTGAAATTGATGCCACCGTCACCAACGCCCTGTCCAAGGAGGCTATCAACATGGCCGGACACCACTACTCCGGCCATACCGAAATTTACGCCGACTACACCCATACCAAGAAATACACCATGATGCTGGCCCATGAGGGCCTGCGGGTGGTCCATGTTTCTACCCACGTCTCCCTGCGAGAGGCCTGTGACCGGGTGAAAAAGGACCGGGTTCTGGACTGCATCCGCATCGCCAACGCGGGCTGCAAGGCCCTGGGTATTGAGAATCCCAAGATCGGCGTTGCGGGTCTGAACCCCCACTGCGGCGAGAACGGCATGTTCGGCACCGAGGAGATCGAGGAGATCCAGCCCGCCATCGACGAGGCGCTGGCGGAGGGAATCAATATTCCGGAAAAAAAGCCCACACCGCCCGACACCGTGTTCTCCAAGGCCATCGGCGGCTGGTACGACATTGTGGTGGTTATGTACCACGACCAGGGGCATATTCCCCTGAAAGTAAAGGGCTTTGTGTACAATAAGGCGGAAGGCCACTGGGATGCCGTAGCCGGGATTAATGTGACCCTGGGCCTGCCGATCATCCGGGCCTCCGTAGACCACGGTACCGGCTTCGGCCATGCCGGAAGTGGCCACGCCAATGAGCTGAGCCTGGTCAACGCCATGGATTATGCCATTACTCTGGCGAATCATAAGGCATAGAGGAAGAGAAAGCTTCCAACCTGTAATTTATCCCTGACAAAAGGGAGAATATAAAATAGAAATGAGGTATTATGAATGACAACAACTGCAATCGTTTTGGCCATCTTAGCACTTCTTATTGTGCTGCTGATGACCCATGTGATCCCGTACGGTGTATCGGCCATGATATGCTGTGTCCTGCTGGTTTTCACCGGAGTGTTTGACCTGAAAACCGCTTTTGCGGGACTCTCCAGCAGTACAACGGTTATGGTGGCTGGTATGATGGTCGTCGCCGCCGCATTGGGAAAGACAAATGTTGTACATCGGCTCAAGCAGAGAATGATGCGTTTGCAGGGAAAGAGCGGATTCCTGCTGATGGCTGCTATTTTCCTGTTCACTGCAATTTTGTCTCAGTTTATGGGCCAAACACCATGCATTATGCTGGTTTTACTGCTGATCCAGTCCATGGAGGAAGACGGAGATAAGACCCCGGCTCGCATGCTCTTCTGTGTTGCGGTTGTCAATACAGTGATGACTTCTCGATTCCCAATCGGAATGGGTGCTGCGTTCCCTGGCATGATCAATTCCTATTATCAGGGTATGGTGGATGAAAGTCAGCTGATTGGTATGTGGGACTATTTCAAAGCGGGTATTATTCCCACAATCGTCGCGATTGTTTATTGTATGGCTGCGTATCGGCTGCTTCCTGCGGGAGATGCTTTGGACGCGAGCAAGGGCAAGGCATATAAGGAAGCACAGCTTATGTCCAAGCGGGATGAGATTATTGTATTTATTGCGTTCATTGCTGTTACGGTTGGCTTTATGGGTTCCGATATTTGGGGAAGCAACGTGGCAAATACCATCCCTGCCGCAGCTGCGCTGCTGTTGATTGTGACAAAGGTTTTCACACCAAAGGAGGCTGTTGAACAGCTTGCCAGTGACATGGTCTGGATGGTTGCTGGCATGCAGGTCATGTCCAGTGCACTGGCATCTTCCGGCGTTGGTGAACTGATCGGCAACTTCGTCTTAAAGCTTCTGGGTGGCAATCCCAGCAGCATTATGGTGATCACAGTTTTCTGCGTTGTTACTACGATTATGACAAACTTTATGTCCAATCTTGGAACCATGGCGCTTATGACACCAATTGCGGCATCTACCGCATTAGCGGGCGGTATGAATGTGAAAGCGGTGGTATTGATTGTGAATGTTTCTGCATGGTTTGCGTTTGCGTTCCCCACCGGATCTTCTGCGACTATGTTGGCATATGGTATCGGCAAACTCAATCCGCTGAAGACACTGAAATTTACGCTGCCGCTTTTGATTCTCTGCTGCATTAGCCTGATCGTCAGTGTAAACATTTTCTTCCCGATTTTTGGCTAACGGCTACAGAGAATCAATGATCGGAGACTTACTTCAAAGAGGAGATACACAATGGATAATTTTGAAAGCATGCGTTATGAATTACTGAAACAGCTGAATGAGACCGGAAAAGTTCGTTCTCCGGAGCTGAAACAAGACGCGCCGCCTGAGTTTTATAGGGCGTATATGGATCAGGTGTCGATTGAGCGGTATGAGGTTCCTTGCGAGCAGGTGGGGGAACCGGCTGTGTGCTATGTGATCCGTGCCCTGAACTGCGCGGACAAGTGCCCTGTATTTATCAATATTCATGGTGGCGGCTATGTGTATCCCGCTAATGAGAAGGATACGATGTATTGTGCGCACATTGCGGCAGAAATCCATGGTATTGTGGTCAATGTGGAATATGTGACTTCTGACCGTATGCCCTATCCTGCACCGTTGGAACAGTGCTACGAGGTCGCGAAATGGACCTTTGCAAACTGCGCCGCATGGGGTGCGGATACAAACAGAATCTCGATTGGAGGGCAGTCTGCCGGAGGATGCTTAACGGCCGCGGTGAATTTGCGGGCTGCACAGCAGCATGATTTGGGCGGAAAATTCCGAATGCAGATTCTGAACTATCCCATTCTGGAAAATTACACGGCTTGTGAGCATCCGGAGAAAAATCGAATTCACCTGTTTTCCATGCTTTATGCCGGGGGAAATCCACAGGTTTTGAAAGAGCCTTTGGCAAGTCCTATTTATGCGGATGATGAGATGCTGAAAGATCAGCCGCATACGGTTATGGTACTTGCGGGAAAATGCTTTGGCAGACAGGACGCAACGGATTACGCAGTGCGTCTTGCGGGTATGGGCAATGAGGTGACGATTCGCTGCTTCAAGGACAGTCACCATGGATACCTCGCGCTGCTGGCAGATCAGTGGGAGGAAGCGCAGAATTACATCATCCATTGTATCAATCGGGCAGTCTGACAGCAGACGCAGGCGCAATTGATGCAATAGCGGGGAGGAAAACCGGAATGAAGATTACTATGACGGAGTCAATTTGCCCGGAAGGTCTCGAAATGCTGACGGGGGCAGATATTTTTGTCGCACACGACGCAAATCCACATAACTATATTGACCAACTGAAAAATTCAGATGCGTTCATTGTGCGTGTAGCGGACAAAGGGGCTGTGAGCGCGGATGTTATGGATCATGGCGGGTTCCGTGTCATCGGGAGAACGGGCGTTGGCTATGACAGTGTGGATGTGGCGGCAGCAACAGCACGCGGGATTCCTGTTGTAATTACACCCGGTGCCAATATGCGTTCGGTTGCGGAACACGCTGTTACACTGATGATGGCACTGTCCAAGAACCTGGTAGAGGGGGATGCGCAACAGCGCACTGGAAACTGGAAAATCCGGGATGCCAAGAAAGCCTTCGAGGTAGAGAGCAAAACGGCTTTGATCATTGGCCTGGGGAATATCGGAAAGATCATTGCGCATCTGTGCCAAGGGCTGGACATGAAAGTGATTGCTTATGATCGCTTTGTAAGCGAAGAACAAATGGCCGCTCTGCATGTGACAAAGTATGAGGACAAAATCGAGGCGATCCGGGCTGCTGATGTAGTATTTGTACAGATGCCGCTGATCGATGGTGTTACGAATAATATGATTGCCAAGGTGGAATTGGAGGCAATGAAGCCGACAGCACTGCTGATCAATACCAGTCGGGGAGAGATCGTCAATGAACTGGATTTGGTGGAAGCGCTTCGGAGCGGTAAAATTGCTGGTGCGGGGTTGGATGTGTTCTGGAATGAGCCAACCAAAGTCAGTGATGAGATTCTACATTGCCCGAACGTGATCGTAAGTCCTCATTCGGCAGCCCAGACTCGGGAAGCCGTAATCAAAATGCACACGGACTGCGTTGCAGGCTGCCTGGCGGTTCTGCGCGGTGAAAAATGGCCCTATGTTGCAGACAAATCTGTCTACAATCACCCACTATGGAAAGATAAAGACTGAATAGGAGCTTAACACTTTGCGCCAAACCCAATGTAGAGCTTAGGAGAAAGACGTCATCGCAAACCGGTAATGCTGGCTGCGATGACGTTTTTTGATTTTTCACGGGCAAGAGCATTGACAGAAAATGTGTCACCGTCTATACTTAAATAAAGAGATGGGTGGAGAGTGGTGTACAACATGGATAGAGTTCGGCTTTTGTGTATTGCACCTTATGAAAATATGGGCTCTGTTATGAAGAATATTGGAATGGAGTTCAACGTAGATGTGACGGTTTTCGTTGGTGATCTGGAAAAGGGCCTGGATATTGCGCTGCGTGATTTTCACAATGACTATGACGCAGTCATTTCCAGAGGCGGCACGGCAACCATGCTTCGGGAGAGGCTTACCCTGCCGGTGATAGAGATTCCCGTAACAATGGTAGAGATCATTCGGAATATGCGCCTGGCTCAAAATATGACGCGGCCTTATGCTGTTATTGGACACGGAAACGTTATTGAGCAGGCAAAGAACATCCAGACTCTTTTGAATATCCCTGTGGCACTGTTTCCCATCGAGGGGGCGGACCAGGCCCGGCGGCAGCTGGAAGGGCTGGGGGACCGGAGGTATACGCTGCTGTGCGATATGGTGGCCTACCGCATGGCCCAGGAGCTGAACCTGAACGCGATCCTCATTACCTCGGACCCGGACAGCGTCCGTGCCGCCTTTCGGGAGGCGCTGCGCATCTGCGAGAACTGCCGTCGGCTTCAGGAGGAGAATCGGTTTCTGCGCCGCCTGGTCTGGAACCAGGTTCACAATACGGTAGTCTTTACACCCTCCGGGGAGCTGTTTTTCTCTACGGTTCCCGACGGAAAGACGGCTATTCTGGACTATCTGCGGGAAAAGACCATGGAGCCCCAGGAGGAGCAGGATCACTACTTAAAGCAGATCAACAACGTGATCTACAACATCCGTCGCCATTATGAGAGCTACGGCGGCACTCTCTACACCACCTTCTATTTCTCCGAAAGCCGGGCATCGGCCCCGGATACCCGACGGGGTATCCGCTATCTGGATCGGGAGGAGGCAGAGGAGAAGTATCGGGCCAGCTTTTACAGCCTGACCAACCTGACCCGGGGCATGCAGGATCAGCTTCAGAAGATCAACAGCAGTTCCCAGCCGCTGATCGTCTGCGGCGAGGAGGGCACCTGCAAGGAGCAGGTGGTCTGCCACATCTACGGCTCCGGAGCCTGGCGGAAAAACCCGCTGGTGATTGTGGACTGCTTCCTGCTGGATGAAAAGGGTTGGAGCTTCCTGACGGATCACCACAATTCCCCTTTGGCAAAAAGCGACAGCACTATTTTCCTGCAGGACGTGGATTTGTTGCCGCCCCAGAAGCAGCACCAGCTGATGGTGTGCCTGCTGACCATGGAGGTGAGCAAACGGAACCGGCTGATCCTATCCTGTGTCTGTCCAACCGGGGAGTATATCTCCCAGGACGGCATGGCCTTCGCGGAGAAACTGGAATGCCTGAATCTGTTCCTGCCGCCGCTGCGGCAGCGAAAACAGCAGATGGCGGATCTGGTGGCCTTTTATCTGAACCATCTGAACACAAAGCTGGAACAGCAGACCCTTGGCACGGACGACGGCGTTCTGCGGCTGCTGCAGGACTATAACTGGCCGCACAACTACTCTCAGTTCAAGCGGGTTATGCATGAGCTTGCCCTGGCCTGCCCCAATCGGTGTATTACGGAAGCGGATGCCGCACAGATTCTGGAACGGGAAAAAAGCATGACCGCCGCCGGAAAGCAGCCCCAGGGAGAGGCGCAGACCTTGAATCTCCGGCAGCCCCTGAACCAGATCAACAGAGAAATTGCCAAGCGTGTGTTGGAGGAGGAAAGGGGAAACCAAACCGCTACCGCGCAACGCCTGGGCATCGGCAGAACGACCCTGTGGCGCATGTTGAGCCAGAACTGAATAAAATATGGCCCGATGGCAATTTTGCCACCGGGCCTGAAATGTTTGCGGAGTGCTGCAATATTCAGAATAAAAAACGGAATATTACACGATTGTGGGCACAATCTCGGCAAGCTTCCCGGCCAGCTGGGCGTGGCCCTGGCGGGTTAGGTGCATGAAGTCCACCTGGTTGAACTGGCAGAAGGCTGCGTCCAGGAAGTGGACGCCCAGGAGCTCCGCCGTCCTGGCGTAGTATTCCGCCAGCTTTTCCGAGGTTTCCACGGCGCCCTTGCCCATTTCATCGGCCACATCGGAGGTTTCCACGCCCCTGCCGATGGGGGGCGGGGCGATGATCAGCACCTCCGGCTTCTTGCCGGGCTGCCAGCAGTCGACCGTCAGGGCCTTGCGCACAAGACGCTCCATGCCCTTAGCTACCACAAAGGGGGTGGTGCCCATGCGCTGCTTGGAATCGTTGGTGCCCAGCATGATGATCAGAAGATCGATGTACTCATGGCTTTTCAGCAGAGCGTACACATAGGACAGCACGTCCATATTTTCGTTGATGGGGTCCGGGAAGCTGGTGGTCCGGCCGGAGAGTCCTTCCTCTGTGACCAGGTAGTCCTCTCCCAGGGACTTTTGCAGGCGGCAGGTCCAGCGCTCGTCTTCGTTAAACCGTATGCCGTGGTCCGCGCAGTCGCCGGGGTCCGCACAGTAGCCATGGGTATTGGAATCGCCGATGCAGAGAATGTGCTTTTTCATGGTTGTTCCTCCATGTTTTTTTCTTCCAGTATAGCCCGGTTGTGGAAAAAAAGCAAGGGAAAACCATTTGCCTTTTTGGGGCAGACTTGCTATAGTAGGGAAAACAAATAAGGAGACAGCGATGAAGACGAAATATTGGATTGGTTTGACTGCCCTGGTCCTGGTGCTGGCTCTGGGACTCAGCGCCTGGCTGCTGCGGCCCCGGACGCCGGAGGCCTATGTGGAGGTGATCCAGGACGGGGTAGTGACGGAAAAGCTGAAGCTCTCCAAAAATCAGGTGCTCCACCTGACGGCGGAAAACGGAGGCACCAACACGGTGGAGGTCCGGGACGGCAAAGTGGCGGTGACCCAGGCCAGCTGTCCGGACCATGTCTGCATGGCCATGGGCTGGCAGAACAGCGGCCTGCCCATCGCCTGCCTGCCCAACGGCCTCATCCTGCGCTTCGCGGGTGCGGACGGCCTGGACGGGGTAGCGGGCTGATTTCCAGGATTTACAGCTTGAAAAAAGATTACAGATAGGTTACAATACCCCTGTCCTCGCGAGACGAAACAACTACAAGGAGGCTAGTATGATGCGGTTTAATTTCTGCAGCATCTGGCAGATTCTTTGCCAGATCGGCGGCTTCGGCTGCTAAAAAATAACTTTTTCCGCCCCGGATTCCCGGGGCGGCTTTTGTTTGCACGGATTGTAAACCAGTGAAAATATTTGGTTGACAAACAGGGGCGTATATGGTAGGGTGTGGAGCAGTACGGCAAATTGGGGTTTGTGGAATAAGCTTGGTTGAACGTATACCCTAAAAAAGGAAGGGGGCTGTTGCAAAATAAGCATTTTTGTAGGGGCGGCTACCAGCCGCCCGCGATCTCATGGAATTGCGCATTTGATGGATGCGCTCTGTCCCGAAAGTCGGCGGGCGGCTATTAGCCGCCCCTACGGGTTTACTATTTTGCAACAGCCCCTTTCACCGTCAGGGTATACGTTCAATCGGGCACTCTTCCACTTCTACAAACCCCAATTTGCACGAATCAAGGAGGCAACCCATGGCAACGAAAGACCAAATCCTATCTCTTCTCCTCTCCTGCCGGGGGAGCTTCCTGTCCGGCGAGGAGCTGGCGCAGAGTCTTGGGGTGTCCCGGGCGGCGGTCTGGAAGGGGATGAAGGCCCTGCGGGAAGCGGGCTACGAGATCGAGGCCCAGCCCAACCGGGGCTATTGCCTGAAGGCGGGCATGGATATCCTGTCGGCCCAGGGCGTGCAGGGCTTTCTGAATACGGGAAAGGATCTGTGCCTGGAGCTGCGGCAGAGCGTTTCCTCTACCAACGCGCTGCTGCGGGAGCAGGCGGCCCAGGGGGCGCCGGAGGGGACTGTGCTGCTGGCATGCGCCCAGAGCCAGGGCCGGGGGCGGCTGGGCCGATCCTTCTTCTCCCCGGCGGACACCGGCGTGTACATCAGCATCCTGCTGCGGCCGGATTACAGCAGCCCCGCCGAGGCCTCCAAGCTGACGACCCTGGCGGCTCTGGCGGCCTGCCAGGCGGTGACGGAGCTCAGCGGCAGGCAGGCCGGGATTAAATGGGTGAATGACATTTTCCTGGACGGGAAAAAGGTCAGCGGCATTCTCACGGAGGCCTCGGTCTCCTTAGAGGATGGGAAGCTGGACTATGTGGTGCTGGGGGCTGGGTTTAACCTGTACCCGCCCCGGGAGGGCTTCCCGGAGGAGATCGCAGACTCGGCGGGGGCCGTTCTGGATGCCCCCCAGGACAATGGGAAGAACCGCATGGCGGCGGCCTTCCTGAACCGCTTCTGGGCCCTGTACCGGGAGCCGGGGGATTATGTGGCGGCCTACCGGGAGCGGAGCCTGGTGCTGGGCCGGGGTATCTGGGTGCTCACCCCCCAGACCCGGCGGGAGGCAAGAGCCCTGTCCCTGGACGACAGCTGCGGATTGGTTGTGGAATACCCGGACGGAACCCGGCAGACCTTAAAGGCCGGGGAAGTCCGTATTCGAGAAAAGAAAGGATCGATGTAATATGGAAAGAAAGAAAATGAACACACGGGATATGGTCTATATCGCCCTGTTCGCCTGCCTGATGGCCATTTGCGCCTGGATTTCCATTCCGGGGCAGATTCCCTTCACGTTGCAGACCATGGGTGTCTTCCTGGCGGTGGGCCTGCTGGGAGGCAAACGGGGCACCCTGGCAGTGCTGGTGTATATTCTGATGGGCGCGGTGGGCTTGCCGGTGTTCTCCGGCATGACCGGCGGCCTGGGCAAGCTGGTTGGCATGACCGGCGGCTATATTGTGGGCTTCCTGGTGTCCGCCCTGCTGATGTGGGCCATGGAGGCGCTGCTGGGCAAGAAGACCTGGGTGCTGGCGGTATCCATGGTCCTGGGCCTGATCGCCTGCTACGCCTTTGGCACGGCCTGGTTCCTGGTGGTTTACACCAGCTCCAAGGGAGCCATCACCCTGGGCGCGGTGCTGGGTATGTGCGTCATTCCCTACATCATCCCGGATGCCGTCAAGATCGCGGTGGCTCTGGTGCTGACCCGGATTCTGAAGCGCTTTGTAAAATAAACGCCTACCGGACTGCTTGACATTCCCGCTGAATCCCGTATAATAAAAATAAGTCATACTTTGGTATTATACGGAAGGGAAGTTGCGCTATGCCCCCAAAGGCGAGGTTTACAAAAGAAATGATCATAGACGCGGCCTATGACTTGGCGAAAGAGCAGGGCATGGAGGCCGTGGCGGCCAGAGAGGTGGCAAAGCGGCTGAACATGACGGTAACGCCGATTTTCGGCAGCTTTACCAATATGGCGGAGCTGAAGCAGCGGGTGTATGACCGGGCCCGGCGGGAATTTCTGAGCTTCCTGCGGGGGGCGCTGGATACGGCCCCTGCCTACCGGGAATTTGCCCTGCGCTGGATTCAATACGCGGGGGAAAACCCCAACTTTTACCGGATGCTGATGACGCAGGAGGGGACAGAACAGGAGCCCATGACGGAGCTGATCCGGGAGCTCCTGCCCCCGCTGACCCGGGAGATTACGGACACCTTCGCCCTGTCCCAGGAGAAGGCGGAGGAGATTCTGGAGTATCTGGTCATCTATGCCAACGGCATCGCTTCCTTCCGCCTCCGGGGTACGGAACCCCTGCCGCAGCCGGAAATTGCCCGGGGAGTCACCCGGCTGTGCATGGCCTTGGCGGCGCAGGAATAAAAGGAGCCGCCGGGGCGGTTCCGGTGAAATCCAGCCTGCGGCTGGGTGAAATCTGCCTTGCGGCAGGCGAAATCCGGCTTTGGCCGGACGAAATCGCCCTTACGGGCGGTTGGGGTGTCCCTGCGGGACGAATGGAATAAAAAGTGGGCGTGCCGTGCGGCACGCCCTTTGTGGTTCTATTTAGAAATACTTCTTGCTGGCCAGGTCGATCTGACGGGTGGTTTCCTCGTAGACGCCGGGGAAGGTGGACATGGCCAGGCCCTGGGAGGCGCCGGGGATGAAGTACAGCTTGCCGCACTCCCGGCAGGCGCGGTCCACTTCCCGGGCCACATCCTCGGGCGTCCAGCCCGGATAGTCGATGGTGGCGCTGTCTACGCCGCCCATGAAGGAGATCTTGCCGCCGTACTGCTTGATCAGCTCGGGGATGTTGTTGGAGGTCATGACGCCCTGCCAGATATCGATGCCCATGTCGATCATGTCGGGCACCAGGGTGGCGGCGTAGGAGTCAGAGTGGTGGACGATCAGCTCCACGCCATGCTCCTTGTAGTAGCCATAGACCTTCATGTAGCAGGGCTTGATGAATTCCCGGAACATCTCGGGGGACAGGAAGGTGGACTGCTGGCTGCCCCAGTCGTCATGATGGAACAGAGCGTCGGGCTTGATGTACTTGCAGATCTCCTTGGCCAGATCCAGCTCGAACTCGGTGATCCGGTCCAGGATCTCGTGCATTTCATCGGGGTACTCATAGAAGGCCATCAGGCAGTTCTGAATCTCCATCAGGTAGTGGCTCTGCTCGAAGATGCCGGGGGCCACAAAGGAGGTGACGAACTGCTCATTGCGGTCCACCTTTTCGGCGGCCTCAATGAAGGGCTCCCACTCCTCGGCGCTGTAGACCACATTGGGCACCTTCAGGTACTTCTGCCACTCTTCCACGTCCTTAATGACGATCTTGTCGCCGGTGTGGACGGGGAAAGCGCCGGGGGTGCCGGCGGGCCAGGAACGGGTTACGCCCCAGGCGTTGACCACGTTCAGCTCGCCCAGCTTGGGGGCGGGGTTGTGCTTGGAGAAGGCGTTGCCCACCTGCATGGCAAAGGCCTCGTACTGGTTTACAAAACGGTCGGGATGGCCGCCGTGGATGGTTTCCAGCAGATTCTGACGCTTGGTTAACATAATTGTTTCCTCCTGTATCAATACTTTGGATATGGGCCGGCTGTTCAGCCAACCGTTGTCTCCCATTGAGGGATGGAGAGACCAAATTCGGTTTGGACGAGGCGGCGGATCGCTGCTTCGTCGGGGATTTCCGTGGTGGTATACGCACCGCCGCGGAAAATCTGATAGGTGGTGCCCACCAGGCTGATCCAGCCATCGGGGGTGCACCGGTAGAGAATGCGCTTGGCCCGGAAGGGGGAGCGGGGGCTCAGGGCGTAGTAGCCGCTCAGGGCCTTAAAATCCACATCCAGCCAGGGCTCGTCCCGGAACTTCAGCATCCGTACAGGGGGACCGCCGTCCAGATAGACGATCACGTATTCCCCCTGCTCCCGCTGCACCAGAAAGCGCTCGTGGTAAAGGGTCTGCATCCGGGAATCGCCCAGGTTCAGAATGTCCTTGGGCCCCTTTCCGCCAAAGCCCACGTCACAGTACCACTTTTCGTCCCCGAACACCACAACGGTGCCCCGGTGGGAAATGGGTACCGGCTCCGGTCGGCCGATGATGCAGCGCACCCCCACGGGATAGCAGACAAAGCCAAGGTCCTTCAAAAGCAGATAGAACAGCTTGTTGAGCTCAAAGCAGTAGCCGCCCCGGCGGTGAACCACGATCTTGTCAAACAGGCCCTCCGGTGTCAGGTCCGGCTCTGTGTGGGCCTCTGTGAGCTCCAGCGCCTCAAAGGGCACCTGCTCCAGATGGGCCCGCACCAGCCCGGACAGGGCCACCGGGGTCAGCGCCCCGGGACGGGCCGTGCCGATGCGGGCAAGGTAGGCATCTGTGTCAAAAAAGAAGTCTTTCATAGTCGTTTTCGGAATCTCCGGGCAGGAATGCCAGCTTTTGTTACTTCTTCGCGTCAATCTCGGCCTGGCACCGGGTGATGGTTTCCCGGGTCAGCTTGTAGCCGAAGGTCAGCAGCAGCGCGCCCACGGCGCACAGAATGGCGGGAATCAGGCCCAGAGCCACGGTCATGCCCTGGCGGGCAGCGCCCTCCAGCACCACGCCGGACTGCCAGCCCACACTGGCGAGGCAGGCGGTGACGATGGCACCCCGGAGGAACACGCCCACCTTCAGGGGCAGGTTCTGCAGGCCCATGATCCAGCCGGCGGCGTTCTTGCCGGTTTTCCAGGTGGTGTAGACCACGGTGTCGGCGTACAGTGCGGGGGAGGTGGAGTAGGCCACGCCGTAGAAGAACTGGGCAACGGTCATCAGGGCGATGACGGCCACGGCGCTGTTATAGCACACATAGATGAGCCCCAGGGATACCGCCATGCCGATGAAGGAGACAATGGTGGTGGTCCGGTTGGACAGGGCCTTGGCAATGTAGCGGGTGGCGAAGGAGCCAACAATGGCACCCAGTGCAATGGCCAGGGCATAGGGAACCATCAGGCCGGGGTTGCCCATGGCATCCCGGAAGTAGTAGATGGCGGCAGCGGCGGTGACGAACTTTACGCACCATTTTGCCAGGTCCGCAGCCATCAGAATCATCAGCTGGGGATTCTGGAACAGGGACTTGAACATATCGGGGATGGAGACCTTGGAGGCGGCGCCCTTGGCGCTGTCGCCGGTCTCGATTTCCTCATAGCCCTCGGTCATCTTGAAGTGGGCATAGTAGCCGACCACCATCAGAACGCCCAGACAGAAGGCCGCGGCGGCAAACTTGTTCTTTTCACCCACGAAATTGGCAAGCAGCGTGGCAAAGGGCAGGCCCAGATAGGTAAAGAGCAGGGAACCGATGTTGTTCCAGGTGCCCCGGGAGGAGGCCAGGGTGGCCCGGTCCTCCGGAGTCTTGCCCACCACGGAGACCAGGGTGGCGTTGGCAACATAGGCAATGTTCCAGACCACGTGGGAGGCAACGGCGGCGGCAATAATCAGCACGGCGGAGAGAATCTCGTTGTCAGAGATCCGGACGAACTGGAACGCGTACAGGAAGGGGACGATCCAGGGTACCAGGATCAGCCAGGAGCGGTAGCGGCCCCACTTTTTGGCTTTGGTGCCGTTGAGGATGCCGCCGTAAATCCAGGACAGGCAGGCATCAATGATGGAGAAGATGGAGTTGATCAGGGCGGCAATGGCGGTGCCGAAGCCGGCCAGATCGGTCAGGAAGGTCATGAAGTAGAAGGTTTCGATGTTGCTCATCAGGCTGAAGCCCGCGTCACCGACACCGAACAGGTATTTCAGGGATTTGCTCAAGCCCTTGGGCTTGGTGGTTTCCTGGGGCGTGTCTTTCATAGTCAGATACCTCCAAAAGTGTTCCCGCATCCTCCGGCACACAAGGGCCCTTTGCGAATTCCAGAGGAAGAAATGCGGGGCGGGACAAGAAAACGCTGGGGATGCTTTGTGCACCCTGCTTGACTACATCCTATAATTTGCGGAGCCAATTGTCAATTAGAACATAACCCTCTGGAAAAAGTTCCTAAATTCTGTGAGATGGGGGATTGCAATTCCTTATTTTCTAGGATACAATGGAGCAAAGAAACACTGTGGAGGGAAACCGATGGAACAGAGCATGCTGCTGAATCTGCAAATGATTGCGGACCAACTGGAGGAGCTCCCCTGGGAATACCAGATGGCGGCCCAGGACGACGCGCCCCGCTTCCGCTGCTGCCAGGTCTACTGGGGCCAGGAGGAGCTGGAGACGGACGCGGTCTATCTGGTGCCGGAGGAGCTGGAGAACGGTTTCCCGGCGGACAGCTTCAGCTATGTCGCCTGCGGCGATCTACGGGGGGCGGCACCCCACATCCGGGGGCTCCACAGGCCGGTTTATCAGGTCATGAATCTGCTGGTGTCCATTTTCCAGAAATACCACGATTTTGAGAATCAGCTGAACCAGATCGTTACCGGCGGCGGCAGCCTGGTGGATCTGTGCCGCGCCGGTAGCGCCTTTTTCCAGAACCCCATCTATATCCACGACAACCTGTTCTCCGTCATCGCCCTGTCCTCCCGGGTGGAGGGCATGCTGAAATTCGAGTACAATGAGAAAACCGGCAAGCTCTATATCCCTTTGTGGCTCATTGACGAATTCAAGTATGATGAAAGCTACCAGCAGACCCTGACCCAGCCCGGGGCGGGCATCTGGGACAATGAGCAGTACCCCTACACCATGCGCAGCCTCTATGTGAACCTGCTCAGCGGGGAGACCTACTATGGCCGTCTGCTGATCAACGAGCTGGGCACCCGGCTCCTGCCGGGGCAGTTCCGTACGGCGGAGTATCTGGCCCAGTACGCGGTGAAGCTGATCCAGCGGGACGAGGCGGACTCCGGCCACCGATACTGGGGTCTGGAGGATACCTTCATCGACCTGATGAAGGGCAATATTGTAGACAACCGGGATCTGCAGACCACCCTGAATATCCTGGGCTGGAACCCCCTGGGGAAATTTCTGTGCATGAAAATCTGCAACCAGGACCAGACCCTGGCGGTGCGCCCGGATAAGGCTTTGGACAGCGCCCTGTCACTCAAAATGAACGGCAGCATCAGCTTTCGCTGTGACGGCAGGCTCTGCATGGTGGTGGATCAGACCCAGCCTGGGACGGATGCCGCCAGCCTGCGGCAGATTCTGGCCCCCATGGTCCGGGACAGCTGCATGTATGTGGGCATTTCCGGCACGGTAGAGGGTATCCGGGACCTGAAGCTGGGCTTCCGGCAGGCGGACATTGCCCTGGACTACATCCAGCGGGAGGACAGCAGCCAGTGGATTCTGCCCTTCGGGGACTGTGCCCTGTCCTATATCCGCAGCCGCGCCCTGGAGGAGCTGCCCGCCGAAATGCTGGCAGACGAGACGCTGGGCATCCTGCGCCGCCATGACGAGCAGTCCGGCACGGAGTACTACAAGACCCTGCGGGAATACCTGCTCCAGGAGCGCAACATCCCCCAAACCGCCGAGGCCCTCATCATCCACCGCACCACCCTGACCTACCGCCTGCAAAAAATCCAGCAGCTTTTGAAGCTGGATCTGGAGGACAGCAATAAACGCCTGTATCTGCTGCTGTCGTTCTATCTGATGGAGCACGGGGGACGCGCGGCCAGATAAACCGGGGCGCGTAGGGGGACGAATTTACAAAAAAACTCCCCCGGAACCTCTGGCCGCACGGCCAGAATTTCCGGGGGACTGCTATCTTTTCGCTTACTCCGCCATATTCACAAACCCAAGCTTAATCGCGCTGTAGTCGATCTTGGTGTCCGCGGCGGCCAGGGCCTCGTCTACGAAGTCGTTGGTCTGCTGGGAGACAAAATCCTGCCGGGCCTGGTCCTGCCACAAAAGTTTGGAGCCGCAGAAGAGCATGATGTGGTAGCCGTACTGGGTCTTTACGATGCCGTAGTCGCCCACCTGGCGGCTGTCGTCAAAGCACCAGTCGTTGAAGGCCTCCACCATCTGGCCCTGGGTGACGCCGGTGTACAGGCCGCCGTTGGTGTTGGAGCCGCCGTCGGCGGAGTTCTCATTGGCCAGAGTGGCGAAGCTGTCCTCGGTCTTGTCACCGGCCAGCCACTGATCCAGAATCTGCTGGGCCTTTTCCTCGCCGGCGGCCCAGGCCTCGTCAGAGAAGGTCTCCGTGGTCACGTTCTCCGCGGTGGCGCCCTCCGGCAGAATCAGGATGTGGCGCACGTCCACGGATTTTGTGGTCTTATCCAGGCTGTTTTCAGCGTATTCTGCCTCGTGGGCATTGAAGAATTCCTCAATTTCCGCGTCCGTGGGGGCGAAGCTGCCGGTGACCTGGTTGTAATAGCCGCTGCTCAGGAAGTACAGCTTCCAGAATTCCTGGTAGTCATCCAGCGTGGCGCCGGGGCCGAAGTTCCGCTGAATCATGGATTCCGCGTCCGCAAAGCCGTTGTTCTTCGCGGTCTCCGTCAGACCGTCCACCAGGTCGTCCAGCTGCTTCTGGCTGTCCTCCGGCATCTGGAAGCCCGTCTCCTGGGCCTGCTGGGCCAGGGCCTCATAGACCTTCCAGGAGTTCAGGGACTGATTCAGGAAATATTGCTGCCAGGTCTGGCCGTCGGCGGAGGGGCCAACCTGGGTGTCCAGCCCCTGGGTGTGATCCAGACCCAGATACTGGGCGTAGGAGCCGTACTGGGCATAGAAATTCTGCACGGTGAGCCAGTAGTGAATTTGCAGCTGGCCGTTGGTCAGGCTGTGGTCTCCGGAGGTGGCGACTACCTCCGCGTTGGCGGCCTTTGCCTCGTCATCGGTGACGGTGTAGCTGCCCTTGCAGGTCACGTCATCGGGGTTGCCGTCGGCGGGGATGGTGGCCTCTGTTGCTTCGGTGGTCTCCACTGCCTGGGCAGTCTCTTGGGTGGGCTGGGCTGCCTCTTCCTTTTTTTCACGCCCGTTCAGGATCAGCACCGCCAGGACGGCGGCAACCAGCACCACGGCGGCAATGGCCAGGGCCACAGCGGAAGCGCCGGTGATGCCCGTCTTCATGGGAGTCTCCGCATCCGTTGCTTCAGCAGACTCTATGGGCGCGGCCTCCGGAGCCTGCTCGGTGGAAACGGCGGGGGATTCCTGGGGCTCCTCCTGCCGGGGCTGCTCTTTTTCACAGGCGGGGCAGACGGTCAGCTCGTCCTCCATCTCCGCGCCGCAAAACACACACTTCTTCATGGGTTCCTCTTTTCTCCGAGATTCGGAATTGTAATCCCGGAAAGTTTACCACGAACGAAGGAGAAATGCAAGCAAAACCCAAATTGTTTACAAAAATGTTGCCTGCCGCCGCCCTTGCAATCAGGGGCGGTTCATGGTATTATTTATGCTGATGTAGAATATTTAAAAAGGAAGAACCCTATGAATACAAAAACCACAGTGATCGACCAGGCCCAGCTGGATACCCAGTTTGGCTATTGTGATAAAATCGCCTCCTATTGGGCCCAGCAGGGGCGCACCCCCTTGGCCTATGTGGAAACCTACGGCTGCCAGCAGAACGAGGCGGACTCCGAAAAGCTCCGGGGGTATCTGACCCAGAGCGGCTACGCAATCACCGGCAGCGCCGAGGGCGCGGACGTGGTGGTGATGAACACCTGCTCCATCCGGGAGCACGCGGAGCAGCGGGTCTTCGGCAACCTGGGGGCGCTGACCCACACCAAGCGCCGCCACCCGGAGCAGAAGATTTTCCTGTGCGGCTGCATGGCGGGGGAGACCAAGGTTTCGGACCGGATCAAGAAGAGCTTCCCCTATGTAGACGGCGTGTTTTCCACCCACCACCTGTGGCAGTTCCCGGAGATCCTCTACAATGTGCTGACCAAAAAGAAACGACAGTTCTATATTGAAGATGAGGCGGGCTCCATTGCTGAGGGAATTCCCCAGGTGCGGGATTCCTCTTTGAAGGCCTGGGTCTCCATCATGTACGGCTGCAATAATTTCTGCACCTACTGCATTGTGCCCTACGTCCGGGGCCGGGAGCGGAGCCGGAGGCCGGAGGATATTCTGGCGGAGTGCCGCACCCTGGCGGAAAACGGCTGCAAGGAGATCACCCTTCTGGGCCAGAACGTCAATTCCTATGGCAAGGACCTGGACTGCGGCGTGGACTTTGCGGATTTACTGGCCCAGATTGCCCAGCTTGACGGGGATTTTCTCATCCGCTTTATGACCAGCCACCCCAGAGACGCTTCGGAAAAGCTCTTTGACACCATGGCGAAATACCCCAAAATCGCCAAGCAGCTGCACCTGCCCTTCCAGTCCGGTTCCAGCCGGGTGCTGAAGGCCATGAACCGGCACTATGACCGGGAGACCTACCTGCAAAAGGTGAACTATGCCAAGAAGATCATGCCGGAGCTGGTGCTGACCAGCGATGTGATCGTGGGCTTCCCCGGCGAGACCGAGGAGGAGTTTGAGGAAACCCTGTCCCTCATTGAGCAGGTGCACTACGACAGCCTGTTTACCTTCATTTTCTCCCCCCGCACCGGCACCCCGGCCGCCAAGATGGAGGACCCCACCCCCAAGGAGGAGAAGAACCGCCGCTTTGACAAGCTCTGCGCCCGGCAGAACGCCATTTCCGAGGAGATTCACAAGGGCTATGTGGGCAGAACTCTGCGCTGCCTGGTAGACGGCCGGGACGGCGACAGCCTCACCGCCCGCACCGAGGGCGGCCGCCTGGTCCGCTTTGCGGGCACGGAGGACTTGATCGGCAATTATAAGAATCTCCGCATCACCGGAGCCACGACCTGGAGTCTGACGGGGGAGCTGGCATAGTGGGGGCGAATCAATCGTTGAAATATTCATAATTTCATGGATATTTCGGGAAGTTAAAACTTTTGAGCCTCGTAGGGGCGGCTATCAGCCGCCCGGAAGGTATCGAGAGTGGATCGTGAGGACCAAACGCGCAGGCCCTGTCGTCTGCGGGCGGCTAATAGCCGCCCCTACGGGCCCTCAAGATTTGATTTGCTCTCCCACTGACCTACCAATTATAAAAAAGACATAGAAAAGGAAGCGCTTATGGCAAAAGAAGAACTCACCCCCATGCAGCGGCAGTATCAGGAGATGAAGCAGCGCAACGGTGACTGCATCCTGTTCTTCCGGCTGGGGGACTTCTATGAAATGTTCAATGAGGATGCCAAGCTGGCGGCCAAGGAGCTGGATCTGACCCTGACCAGCCGGGACCGGAGCAAGCCCAAGGAGGAGCAGACCCCCATGTGCGGCGTGCCCTACCACAGCGTGGATGCCTACATTGCCCGTCTGGTGCAGAAGGGCTACAAGGTGGCTGTCTGCGAGCAGATGGAGGACCCGGCCACGGCCAAGGGCCTGGTGGAGCGGGACATCACCCGGATCATCACCCCCGGCACGGTGACGGAAAGCTGCATGCTGGAGGAGAGCAAGAATAACTACATGGGCTGCCTCTACGGCGCGGGCGGCCAGTTCGGTCTGGCCTTCTGTGATCTGTCCACCGGCGCGTTCTTCGCCACCACCTGCAATGACCCCCGAAATGTGGCTTCCGAGCTGGGCCGCTTCTGCCCCAGCGAGGTGCTGCGCTATGGGGAAAATGTGGAGGAGGAATCCATCTCCGATGCCCTGTTTCGCCGCCTGAACTGCTGCGTGGACGAGGGAAAGCCGGAGGAATTCGACTTCCAGCACGCCGTGGAGGTTTTGGAGCGCCACTTCGGAAAATCCATTGAGGAGCTGGGCCTGGGCTCCTTCCCGGCGGCCATCACCGCCAGCGGAACCCTGCTGCAAACCCTGCTGACCCTGCAAAAAAACGATCTGGCCCATATCCGGGAGCTGCAATACTACACCACCGGGAAATTTATGGAGCTGGATCTGGATGCCCGGCGGAATCTGGAGCTGACGGAGACCATGCGGGCCAAGGAAAAGAAGGGGACGCTCCTCTGGGTGCTGGACAAGACCCATACGGCCATGGGCGGACGGATGCTCCGCAGCTGGCTGGAAAAGCCCCTGCTGGACCCGGCGGAGATCACCCGCCGCCATGGCGCTGTGGAAAGCCTGGTGGAAAATCCTATTGCCCGGGGAGAGCTGGAAGAGGCCTTAAAGGATGTGACGGACCTGGAGCGGGTCATGACCCGGATTGTCACCGGCACCGTCAACTGTCGGGACCTGCTGGCGCTGGCCAGAGGCATGCGGGCTCTGCCCCAGGTGAAGACGCTTCTTTCCGATATGGACAGCCCCCTGCTGCAAAAGCTCTCTGCCGCCATCGACCCGCTGACGGACTGCGCTGATAAAATTGAGAAAACCATTGTCGATGAGCCTCCGCTCACCGTCCGGGAGGGCGGCATTATCCGCCGGGGGGCCGATGCCAACGCGGACCGGCTCCGGGATATTATGGACGGCGGCTCCGGCACCATCGCGGCCATTGAGGCCAGCGAGCGGGAAAAGACCGGCATCCGCACATTGAAGGTGGGCTTCAACCGGGTCTTCGGCTATTATATCGAGGTTTCCAAGTCCTTTATGAGCCAGGTGCCGGACAGCTACATCCGCAAGCAGACTCTGGCCAACTGCGAGCGCTACATCACCCAGGAGCTCAAGGAGCTGGAAAACCAGGTGCTTACCGCCAAGGACCGGCTGACAGCCCTGGAATACCAGATCTTTACGGCCCTGCGGGAGGACCTGGCAAAGCAGGCCCCCAGAGTTCAGGAGTCCGCGGCTGCCGTTGCGGCGGCGGATACCCTGTGCTCTCTGGCCGCCGTGGCGGTGCAGCGGGGCTACTGCCGCCCGGAAATCAGCCTGGGCCCGGAGATCTCCATCACCGATGGCCGCCATCCTGTTGTGGAGGCCATGCTGCGTGACAGCCTTTTTGTGCCAAACGACACGGTGCTGGGGGGCAAGGATAACCAGGTTGCCATTATTACGGGCCCCAACATGGCGGGCAAATCCACCTATATGCGCCAGGTGGCCCTGATCGTGCTGATGGCCCAGATGGGCTCCTTCGTCCCGGCCCGGGCCGCCCGGATCGGACTGGTGGACCGGGTGTTCACGAGAATCGGTGCCAGTGACGACCTGGCCTCCGGCCAGTCCACCTTCATGGTGGAAATGTCCGAGGTGGCCTCCATCCTGAAATACGCCACCTCCCGCAGCTTACTCATTCTGGACGAAATCGGCCGGGGGACCTCCACCTATGATGGCATGAGCATTGCCCGGGCGGTGCTGGAGTTCGCGGCCAATCCCAAAAAGCTGGGGGCCAAGACTCTGTTCGCCACCCATTACCATGAGCTCTCCACCATGGAAAGCAAGCTGCCCAATGTGAAAAATTACAACATCGCCGTGAAAAAGCGGGGAGAGCAGATGATTTTCCTGCGCAAAATCGTCCCCGGGGCCACGGATGACAGCTACGGCATCGAGGTAGCCAAGCTGGCGGGGCTGCCGGGCAGCGTCATCACCCGGGCCCGGGAAATCCTGGCCGAGCTGGAAGCCGAGGGCCCCCAGTATGCCCCCGCCCCCAAGCAGGAAGAGGACGACCAGGTAAGCCTGCTGGACCTCTCCGCAAACCGGGTCTGCGATGCCCTGAAAGCCATCCAGGTGGAAACCCTGACCCCGATTGAGGCGATGAATCAGCTGTATCAGTTGAGGAAGATGCTGGACTGAGCGGCGGGGGAAAAATTGACAATGCGAATCAAATGTTGAAGGCCCGTAGGGGCGGCTACCAGCCGCCCGGAAGGTATCGAAAGGGAACTGTGAAGACCAAACACGCAAACCCCGTCGTCTCCGGGCGGCTAATAGCCGCCCCTACAAGGCTCAAAAGTTTTAAAGTCCCCGGAATATCCATGGGATTATGAATATTTTAACGATTGATTCGCATTGTCAATTGTCAATTCATCCTCATGCAAGCCTCAATTTCTAAATGAAACAACAAGATTGGAATGACTATGGCCAAAACAACCCTCTCCTCTCCGGCGCCCCGGCGGGATGAAACCGTTGTGGGGTTTTGCTGGTTTGCGTTTCAAATGCTGCTGCTGCCGAGCCTTTTGACCTCCATCAATGGGCTCCTCAAGCATCCGGTGTCCGGCGCGGAGATCAACTTTACTTATTTTCTGTTGAATTTTCTCGCAATGCTCTGGATTTTTCATAAGTTCCTGGGCAGCGCGCTCAAGCCCATGACCGCCCACCCGGCGCTGTTCTGCCAGGCGGTGGTACTGGCGCTGGCGGCCTACTGGGCCACCTCCACGGCGGTGAACTGGGCCATCGGGCAGCTGGACCCCAGCTTTGTGAACCGGAACGATGCCTCCATCGCCTCCCTGCGGCAGGGGAGCTACTATCTGATGCTGGTGGGCACGGTGCTGCTGTCGCCCCCCGCGGAGGAGTGCGTCTACCGGGGGCTGGTGTTCCGCAATCTCTATAAGGTCTCCCCGGCGGCGGCCTATCTTGTATCCATGGCGGCCTTTTCCGCCGTACACATTGTGTCCTTCCTGGGGGTGTACAGCCCGCTGCATCTGGTGCTGGCCTTTTTGCAGTACCTGCCCGCCGGACTGTGGCTGGCCTGGTGCTATACGAAAAGCGGCACCATCTATGGCCCCATGGTGATGCACGCCCTGATCAACGCTTACAGCTTTCGCCTATTGAGGTAAGAAAAATGCCAAAAATCATCCAATTATCCCCTCATATTGCCAACCTGATTGCCGCCGGTGAGGTGGTGGAGCGTCCGGCCTCCGTTGCCAAGGAACTGCTGGAAAACGCCGTGGACGCAGGGGCCACTAAGGTTACCATTGAGATTCGGGACGGCGGTATGACCTTCCTGCGGGTGACCGACAACGGCTGCGGCATGACGCCGGAGGATGCCCGCACGGCCTTTCTGCGCCACGCCACCTCCAAGCTCCGCTGTGCCGAGGACCTGAATGCCATCGGCACTATGGGTTTCCGGGGGGAGGCTTTGGCGGCCATTTCCTCTGTCAGCCGCATCGACCTGATGACCAAGCCCCCGGAGGCCCTGACGGGCATCAGCCTCCATTTGGAGGCGGGGGCCGTTACGGAGGAGTCCGAGGCGGGCTGCCCCAACGGCACCACCATCATCATCCGGGATCTTTTCTATAACACTCCCGCCCGCATGAAGTTTATGAAGGCCGATACGGTGGAGGGCTCCCGGGTGGCGGGAGCGGTGCAGCTCCAGGCATTGGCCCACCCGGAGGTGGCGATTTCTCTGATCCGGGACGGCAAAACCGTCCTGTCCACCCCCGGCACCGGTGGACTCCAGGCGGCGGTGTACTGCGTCTATGGCCGGGACTTTGCCGGCATGGTGCCGGTGGACAGCCAGTGGGAAAAATACCATGTTACGGGCTTTGTGTCCAAGCCCACGGATTCCCGGCCCAGCCGGAATTTGCAGACCTTTTTTGTCAATCACCGTCCGGTCAAATCCAAGCTTCTGGTGTCCGCTCTGGAGGAGGCCTACCGGAATCAGCTGATGGTGGGCAAGTTCCCCACCTGTGTGCTGTGCCTGGAGGTTCCCGCGGCGGCGGTGGATGTGAATGTCCACCCGGCCAAGACGGAGGTGAAGTTCCTCAACGAGAAGGCGGTTTTTGACTGCGTGCACTATGGCGTTCTGGGGGCGCTGAACCGGACGCCGGATCGGCCCCAGGTGCAGTTTTCCCCGAAGAACACAACCGTTTTCCCTGCTTCTAAGCCTGAAACGAAACAGGCGGAGCCCAAAAAGGACTTTTTCCGCACCATGTCCGCCCAGGACTTCCAGAGCTTTGCGAAAACGGTGCAGACGGCTCCAAAGCCGGACCCCAGGGCCGCCCAGGCGGCGGCCTCCCGCCTGCCGGATACGGCGGGCCTACGCTCCAATGTAATCCTGCCCACCGGCGGTGTGGTGACGGCCCCGCCCTCCATGGTGCAGCCTTCCATCCCGGAAGCGCCAAAGGCCCAGAGCGCGGCGGCCCTGCCGGAAAAGAAGCCTCTGCCCCAGCCGGAACCGGAGCAGGCACCGCAGCCGGAGGTGGAGCAGACCGCCCTGGAAATGCCCCAGGCCCAGCCCTGGCGGATGGTGGGGGAGCTGTACAGAACCTATATCCTGGTAGAGCAGGGGGAGGAGGCCTTCCTCATTGACAAGCACGCCGCCCACGAGCGGATTCTCTTCAACAAGCTGAAGGCCCGCCAGGAGGCCATCCTGGGCCAGACCCTGCTGACCCCCATTCCCGTGCGCCTGAACCCCAAGGCCGCGGCGGAAGTGATGAACCATCTGGACATGATGGAACAGCTGGGCTTTGAACTGGAGGAATTCGGGGAAAATACCCTATTGCTGCGGCAGATGCCCATGGATCTGCGCCCGGATGATGCCGCCGAGACTGTGGAAACCCTGGCAGAGGATTTGCTCCGGGGCCGCGTCACGGAGCCGGACACCGTCCGGGACGAGATGCTCCACACCGTGGCCTGCAAGGCCGCCATCAAGGCCGGCTGGATCAACGACGACCAGGAGCTCCTGGCCGTAGCCCGGGAGGTCATGACCCACGAGGACCTGAAATACTGCCCCCACGGCAGACCCATCTGCGTGTCGCTCAGCAAGAAGAATCTGGAGCGGCAGTTTAAGAGGACGTAAAATTGGGGTTTGTCGGACTGCCCTGTTGCACGTATACCCCCGGTGGGAAGCCCCAACCTTCCCCTTGGGGAAGGGGGACCGCCCGTGGCGGTGGATGAGGGCGGTACAGACTGACCGCCGGCACAAACCCAGGCGAATTCGTACCATTTACCGGGGGATTTGTACGAATTCGCCCACAGTTTCTCCGCATCGGTTCTGCGTACCGATGTTTTATGGTACGATTGCCACTGGCAATCGATTATTTCTGATTCGCTGCGCGGAGCACCACCCTCATCCCCCATTGCGATGGGCCCCCTTCCCCAAGGGGAAGGTTGGGGTTTTCCCATTAGGGTATACGCTCAACCGGGCGCACAATTACTTCAACAAATCCCAATTTGTATCATTCAAACACTATGAATTTTTCCAAAACCTTACATTTCACCACCGCCATTCTCGCCATTTTGGCATTGGCCCTATACGCCCTGTTCCGCCTCTGTCCCACCCCCGCCCTGGAAGCGCTGACCATCACCGCCGGAACCTTTTTCTACCACTTCGCCATGCGGCTGCTGGTGGGGGCCATTGTGCCGGGGCTGATTCCGGCGGGGGCGGAAAAGAGCTGGTGGTTCCGGGAAAAGGGCTTTGAGCCGGGGCTCTACAAGGCGCTGCGGGTGAAAGCATGGAAGAAGCGGATGCCCACCTATGCCCCGGAGCACTTTGATCTGCGCAGACACACCCCAGCGGAGATTGTCCACACCTGCTGCGCCTCGGAAGCGGTGCACGAGGTGATTATGGTGCTGAGCTTTATGCCGGTGCTGGCCGTTCCGGCCTTCGGGGCGGCGGGGGTGTTCTGGGGGACCTCTGTGATGGCGGCCCTGTTTGACGGCTGCTTTGTGATCTTGCAGCGGTACAACCGGCCGAGACTGCTTAGAATTCTGGAAAAGGAGCGTGCGCGCCGATGAATCCGATTATCTGCCTGGCGGGGCCCACCGCCTCCGGGAAAACTGCCCTGGCGGTGGAGCTGGCAAAGGCGCTGGATGGAGAGGTAGTGTCCTGTGACTCCATGCAGGTCTACCGCCGCATGGACATCGGCACCGCTAAGCCGAGCCTGGCGGAGATGCAGGGCATCCCCCACCATATGATCGATGTGGCGGAGCCGGAGGAGGATTTCTCCGTCAGCCGCTACTGCGCCCAGGCGGCCCCCATTGTGGAGGCGATCATCGCCCGGGGCAAGACCGCCATCATAGCCGGGGGAACCGGGCTCTATATGGACTCGTTAATCCGGGGCAATGATTTTGCCCCCTTCCCCTCTACAGGGGTCCGGCAGCGGCTGGAGGCCCAGGCGGACGCGGAAGGGATGGAGGCCATGGCCGCGTGGCTTCACAGCGTGGACCCGGAGGCGGCGGAGCGCATCCATGACCGGAAGCGCCTGCTGCGGGCCCTGGAAGTCTACCTGGAAACCGGGGAGACCATCACAGAGCACAACCGCCGGACCCAGGCGCTGCCCCCCAGATTCACCCCCATCTGGCTGGGCCTGGACTTTGCGGATCGGCAGCAGCTCTATGACCGCATCGATCTGCGGGTGACCAAAATGCTGGAGGCGGGGCTGCTGGAGGAAATCCAGGGGCTGCTTGCTTCCGGGGTCCCGGAAAAGGCCACGGCCATGCAGGCCATTGGCTACAAGGAATTTGTGGGGGCCTTGGAAGGGAGAACCACCGTGGACGAGGCGGCAGATCAGGTGCGCCAATCCTCCCGGCGCTACGCCAAGCGCCAGCTGACCTGGTTTCGCCGGAACAAGGCCATGCACTGGATATCCAGGCGGGAGGGGCAGGGAGACGCGGAAATTTTCCGTGCCGCCCGACAAATTCTTCAGGAAATCGACAAGTGAATCGTGCTAGCATATGCGTACTCCAAAAATGAACAAGAAAGCGGGTATACATATGAACGAAACCATGAATTTGCAGGATGCCATTCTCAAGGAGGTGCGCCGGGACAAGGTGCCCGTCACCCTGTTTCTGATGAACGGCTTCCAGCTCCGAGGAATCATTACGGGGTTTGACAGCTTTGTGGTGGTGCTGGTGACCGATGGGAAGCAGCAGATGATCTACAAGCATGCCATTTCCACCCTTGCGCCTATCCGGCCATTGAAAGCGGCCTCCCCTGCGGTATAAAGCAGGCGGCCTGCTGGCTCCGGAACCAAAAGGCGGCGGAGCGATCCGCCGCCTTTTTACTGTCACAAAAGGCCGGAGGCCTTTTGTGACAAGAAGATTGCAGTCTGCTACGCACACGCCCTGTGGGCGCACTGCTCCGCGCTAAGAGCCGCCTGCGGCGGTTGTGCTTTGCACAGCGCTGCGGCGCTAGACTTGCAGCCTGAGAAGAATTTTCTGCCAGGTACACGCCCCGGCAGAAAATGATTTAAACTTTATTTGCCGCCTGCGGGCGGCAAACTCTGCGAGGCTTTTTTAGAGAAAGGAAAAAGAAATGTCTATTGCGGAAAATGTGAAAAAGGTTCAGTCGGAAATTGTCCGGGCGGCAGAAGCGGCCGGGCGGGAACCGGGGGAGGTAAAGCTCTGCGCGGCAACGAAAATGAATGATGCCGCGGCGGTCCGGGAGGCAATCCAGGCGGGGGTCCGGGTCTGTGGTGAGAACCGGGTTCAGGAGCTGAAAGAGAAGCTTGCCGAGAACGCCTACGAAGGGGCCCAGGTTCATTTTATTGGCCACTTGCAGACCAACAAAGTCCGCCAGGTGGTGGGCAGAGTCGACCTGATCCAAAGCGTGGATTCCGAACATTTGCTCGCCGCCATTTCCAAAGAAGCCCAGCGCCAGGGCATCGTTCAGAACATTCTTCTGGAAATCAATATCGGTGGGGAAGCGGCAAAGTCCGGCTTTGCCCCGGAGGAAATCCTTCCACTGATAGACAAAATCGACAGTTTTTCCAATATCTGTGTCCGTGGACTTATGGCAATTCCCCCAATCAACCGGAATTCCGGTGATAATTTAAAATTTTTTCTGAAAATGCGGCAAATTTATGTTGACATACAGGCAAAAAAGAAGGATAATGTTTCGGTAGACTGTTTATCTATGGGCATGTCCGGTGACTTCGCGGACGCGGTCGCCGCGGGCAGCACCATGGTTCGGATAGGCACCGCCATTTTTGGTGCCAGAGTGTACGCCACCGATCATCAGAAGATGTAAACATACAGGAGGATATATAGAAATGAGCCTTTGGGATAACGTGAAAAAGTTTGCCCAGCCCTATGCCGACGACGATTACGACGATTACGACGAAGACGAAGACTACGCCGACGATGATTACGAAGAACCGGCTGAGAAGCCTGCCCGCCGCAGCGCTCCCGCTCGCCGCCCCCGTGCCAGCGCACCGGTAGAGGACGAGCCGGAGGAAGAGGACGACGACAGCAGCGACTTTGGCTTTGGCTCCATTTCCTCCGCTGGAACCTCCTCCGCGGGGCTCACCGGCAGCACCGGCTTCAACGGCCCTGTGCTGCACACCCCCTCCGCATCCAACAAGCAGGAGGTTGTGCTGTTCCGGCCCGGCAGCTTCAACGATACCTCCAAGGCAGCCGATGACCTGCGCAACCGCAAGGCGGTCATTGTCAACATGGAGAATGTTGACAAGGCCATGGCCCGCCGGGTGGTGGACTTCCTGTCCGGCTGCGTATACGCCCTGGACGGCGATGTGAAGAAGATTGCCCAGTCCGCTTACCTCTTCTGCCCCCACAATATGGAGATCTCCGGGGATTTGGAGACCCTCCAGGCAGAGGTTGAAAACTACATTTAACCTGTACGATTTCAAAGACAAAATCAGGAAGGAGAAACAGATATGATTACTCCGCAGCAAATTGATCAGGTGTCCTTCAGCAAAGCATCCTTCGGCGGCTACAATATGCAGCAGGTAGATGAATTCCTGGAGCCTCTGACCGAAGACTATGTGACCCTTTACAAGGAGAACGCTCTGCTGAAAAGCAAGATGCGTGTTCTGGCCAGCAAGCTGGAAGAGTACCGCAAGGGCGAGGCCGCTTCCAAGACCTCTGACGCGGATTCCAAGGCTGCTGCCGATAAGCTGCTTCTGGAGACCAAGGCCCGCTGCGACCGGATGCTGAAGGAGGCCACTGTCAAGGCCCAGAGCATTACCGCCGCTGCTGCCGCGGTTCCCGCCGCCCCTGCCGCCCCCGCTGTGCCCAGCGCCAATACGGAGGCTTTGATCGCCGCCGAGAACGCCCGGGTGGAAGAGGCCCGGAAGGCCGCCAATGCCAAGATCGCGGAAATCCAGGAGCAGATGCGCGCCTGCATCCAAGCTCTGGAGCGGATCAAGGGCGCTGCCGCCCCTGCCGCCGCCCCTGCTGCCCCCAAGGCCGCCCCGGCCCCTGCCGCCGCGCCCCAGGAGCTGCACTTTGACAGCGGCTCCGTGGCCGACGAGATCGCCCACAATGTAGAGGCCCTGGTTGGCACCGCCGAGGAGCCCGCCCCTAAGGCAGAGCCCCGTCACCCGGTGAACGACACCACCACCAGCCGTTTCGCAAACCTGAATCTGCAATTCGGCCGGAACTACGACCCCACCCACAAGTAAATTTTCCTTTATAAGCAATGCCAGGACGAGGACAGGAGCCTGGGAACGCCCCTTTCAGAGAGCCGCCGGTTGGTGTGAGACGGTAGGAGCCCCCAAAGCTTATCCCCTCAGAGCAGTGCGCCGAACGCCGAACACAGGCAAGTAGACCGCACCGGGCCGGCCCGATACAGCCGAAACAGAGTGCCGCGCAAAGCGCGGAACGAGAGTGGTACCGCAGAGGTAACAATGGCCTTTGTCTCTTATTTTGGGAGACAAAGGCCTTTTTCATTGAAAAATTGACAATTGACAATTGAGGTTTTTCCTGCGGAAATAATTTAAATTTGTCCCGGAGGGACACTATAATTGTCAATTGTCCATTGTCAACTGTCAATTCGTCACCCTGTGCGTTTTACGAACAACTGTAGATAAATCAAACGGAGGTTATTCCCATGGATTACAAAAACACCATCATCACCCCGAAGACCGACTTCCCCATGAAGGCCGGCCTGCCGGCACGGGAGCCGGGCATGCTGGAGCACTGGCAGAACCTGGACCTGTACCATGAAATGCTGAAGAAGAATGCGGATCTGCCCCCCTTCGTGCTGCATGACGGCCCTCCCTTCTCCAACGGCTACATCCACATGGGCCATGCGCTGAACAAGACTCTGAAGGACTTCATCGTCCGCAGCCATGCCATGATGGGCTACTACACCCCCTATGTTCCCGGCTGGGACAACCATGGTCTGCCCATCGAGCGGGCCATCGAGACCTCCAAGAAGAAGCTGAACAAGGATATGTCCGTGCCGGAATTCCGGAAGGCCTGCGCGGAGTTTGCCGAGGACTTCATCCAGAAGCAGATGGGCGGCTTCAAGCGCCTGGGCGTGGTTGGCGACTGGGAGCACCCCTACCGCACCATGGACAAGCACTTCGAGGCCCAGGAGGTCAAGATCTTTGGCCGTATGTTTGACAAGGGCTATATCTACAAGGGCCTGAAGCCCGTGACCTGGTGCCCCTACTGCGTCACCGCCGTGGCCGAGGCCGACATCGAGTACAAGGATGACCCCTGCACCACCGTCTACGTCAAGTTCCCTATGAAGGACGATCTGGGCAAGCTCTCCCAGTTCGACCTTTCCAAGACCTACTTCGTGATCTGGACCACCACCATCTGGACCCTGCCCGGCAACCTGGCCATCTGCCTGCACCCCCGGGATACCTATGTGTTGGTGAAGGCCGAGAACGGCGAGACCTACATCATGGCCGAGGCCCTGATGGACAAGGTGATGCACATCGGCGGCTTCCAGAACTATGAGGTGCTGGCCTCCTATCCCGGTGCGTTCTTTGAGAATATGCTGGCCCAGCATCCCTTTATGGACAAGACCTCCCGCCTGGTGAACGCCGAGTACGTCACCATGGATTCCGGCACGGGCTGTGTCCACACCGCCCCCGGCTTCGGCGCGGACGACTACCAGACCTGTATGCGCTACGGCATGGAGCTGGTGGTGCCCGTGGATGACTATGGCCGTCACACCGACTACGCCGGCAAGTACGCGGGCATGAAGACCGAGGAGAGCAACCCCGTTATCCTGGAGGATATGCGTCAGTCCGGCGCCCTGTTCGCCTCTGAGGAGATCGTTCACTCCTATCCCCACCACGACCGCTGCAAGAAGCCTGTGATCTTCCGGGCCACCCCCCAGTGGTTCTGCTCTGTGGAGTCGTTCAAGGACCAGGCCATCAAGGCCATCGAAAACGTCCAGTGGTATCCCGCCTGGGGCCAGGACCGGATGACCAGCATGATCCGGGAGCGGGCCGACTGGTGCATCTCCCGTCAGCGCCGCTGGGGTCTGCCCATCCCTGTGTTCTACTGCAAGGACTGCGGCAAGCCCGTCTCCACCCCGGAATCCATCGAGAAGCTGTCCAAGCTCTTTGACGAGTACGGCTCCAACATCTGGTTTGAGAAGGATGCCATGGAGCTGGCCCCGGAGGGCTTCACCTGCCCCCACTGCGGCGGCAAGGACTTCACCAAGGAGAAGGACACTCTGGACTGCTGGTTTGACTCCGGCTCCACCCACTATGCCTCTCTGATGCACCGCACCCCGGAGCTGTGGCCCGCCGATGTGTATCTGGAGGGCGCGGACCAGTACCGTGGCTGGTTCCAGTCCAGCCTGCTGACCAGCGTCGGCGCGCTGGGCCAGGGCGCACCCTTCAAGCAGGTGCTGACCCACGGCTGGACTGTGGACGGCCAGGGCCGCGCTATGCACAAGTCCCTGGGCAACGGCGTGGACCCCGCCGACCTGATCAAGGAGTTCGGCGCGGACATCGTCCGCCTGTGGGCCGCCTCTTCTGACTATCACGCGGACGTCCGCTGCTCCAAGGAAATCTTCAAGCAGATCGCCCAGAACTACCTGAAGTTCCGCAACACCGCCCGGTACTGCCTGGGCAATCTGAACGAGTTCAACCCCGATGATCTGGTGGCTCCGAAGGACATGGAGGAGCTGGATAAGTGGGCACTGACCAAGCTGGGCGCCCTGGTGGACACTTGCCGGAAGGCCTACAATGTATACGAATTCCATGTGGTCTCCCATGCCATTAATGATTTCTGCGTGGTGGAGCTGTCCAGCTTCTACCTGGATATCCTGAAGGATCGGCTGTACTGCGAGGAGAAGAACGGCCTGCGACGCCGCTCCGCCCAGACCGCCCTGTTCCTGATCCTGGATGCCATGGCCAAGCTCTTTGCCCCCATCCTGGCCTTTACCTGTGACGAAATCTGGCAGTCCATGCCCCACCGCTCCGGCGATGATGCCCGGAACGTGCTGCTGAACCAGATGCCGGAATCCTTCGACGCCTACGCCCTGGACGAAACCGCCATGACCCGCTGGGATACCGTCATGAAGCTGCGCCAGGATGTAAACGGCGTCCTGGAGAAGGCCCGTGCCGACAAGCGCATCGGCAAGGCTCTGGAAGCCCATGTGACCCTCCAGACCACTGACGAGGCCTTGAAGGCTGCCTGCGAAGGCGTGAACCTGGCCGAAATCTGCATCGTCTCCGACTGCGCCTGGGCCCCCGCCGAAGAGGGCGCCGAGGTTGGCACCGGTGTCAACTTCCCCCAGCTGACCATCGGTGTCTCCGAAGCCAAGGGCACCAAGTGCCCCCGCTGCTGGATGCACTCCCAGAACGCCAACGCCGAGGGCCTCTGCCCCCGCTGCGCCGCCGTTGTGGCAAAGATGGACGTGGAGCTGTAAGAATCTGATGTAAACACGGCGCTGACATCCTGAATGGGTGCCAGCGCCGAAGTTTTTGAGAAGAGACAGATAAATTGGGGTTTGTCGGACTGCCCTGTTGCACGTATACCCCCGGTGGGAAGCCCCTACCTTCCCCAAGGGGAAGGTAGGGGCTTCCTTTTTTAGGGTATACGTTCAACCGGGCACACAATTACTTCCACAAACCCCAATTTACGAAACCTTAAGATTTCGCCATGCCTATTGACAAATAAGGTCTAATGGGTTAGTATAATGATACTAACCCATTAGACCTTTTCTCTTACAGGAGGACACCCCCATGGAAACACCAAAGATTTTTGAGAGCGAATACCGTTTCTGCCTGATTCTCTGGGCCCATGAGCCGATTCGGAGCTCCGAGCTGGCGAAGCTGTGCAAGGAACAGCTGGACTGGTCCAAGACCACCACCTACACGGTGATCAAGCGGCTGGCGGACCGGGGGGTTGTGCGCAGCGAGAACGCTGTGGTCACCTCCCTGGTCTCCAAGGAGCAGGCTCAGCAGCGGGAGCTGGAAGAGCTGGTGGAGAAGAAGTTTGAGGGGTCGCTGCCCAGCTTCATTGCGGCATTTGGCCATCGGCAGAAGCTCAGCGAGGAAGAAATTCAGAAAATCCAGGCCTTGATCGGGGAGGGATAAGTATGGAAGCCCTGTTTTTGAAGCTGGTAAACTTAGGACTCACCGCGTCTTTCCTGGTGCTGGCGGTGTCAGCGGCGCGGCTGCTTCTGCGCCGGGCTCCCAAGTGGACCGTCTGCCTGCTGTGGGCGCTGGTTGCTCTGCGGCTGCTGTGCCCGGTGCGCCTGGAAAGCGCCTGGAGTCTGATTCCCAGCCGGGAGCCTATCCCTCAGGCCATTCTCCTTTCCCCGGAGCCGGGAATTGACAGCGGCATCACAGCGGTGGACGAGGCGGTGAATCCGGTGATTTCCCAGGCCCTCACCCCTGCGGAGGGGGACAGCGCCAATCCCGCCCAGGTCTGGACGGCGGTGCTGGCCTGGGTCTGGCTGGCGGGCCTTTTGGGGATGCTGGGCTATGGGACGGTGAGCTATGTCCGCCTGCGGCTCCGGGTCCGGACGGCAATCCCTATGGAGCAGGATGTGAAGCAGTCGGAGTGCATCGATACCCCCTTTGTGCTGGGGGTGCTTCGGCCCAGAATCTATCTGCCCTTCTCCCTGCCGGAGGCGGACAAGCCCTATGTGCTGGCCCACGAGCGTGCCCATATTGCCCGCCGGGACCCCTTCTGGCGGCTGCTGGCCTATGGGCTTCTCAGCGTCTATTGGTTCCACCCGGTCCTGTGGCTGGCCTATGTTCTGTTCTGCCGGGATGTGGAAAGTGCCTGCGATGAGAAGGCAGCGGCAGCCATGAGCCCGGAGGGCCGCAGAGCCTATTCCGCGGCCCTGCTCCATTGTGCGGTGCCCGGCAGGGTCGTGGCTGCCTGCCCGTTGGCCTTTGGGGAGTCCAATGCCCGCCGCCGCATCCGGGGGGTGCTGAATTACCGGAAGCCCGCCTTTTATGTGGTGCTCCTGGCGATGCTGGCGCTGATCGCCGGGGCTGCGGCATTCCTGACGGACCCGGTAGGGGAGGGCTCTGTAGAAAAAATGTACGTTGTCTATAATCACGGCTGGGTGACGCTGAGCCAGAAGGCCCAGTGGCGGCCCATTCTCAAGATGCTGGATAAAATTGAGAAGAACGCCCAGGTTTTGGACTTGAATCCGGAGGACCTGGCCGAGGATCACCGCACCAGTTGGATTTCCGTCATCGGCCCGGAGGAGACACGGGATTATATCATTTCGGCGGATGATTCCATGCTCTGGGAAAGGAACGGAAGCAAGGTCTATTCTCTGGAAAAGAATGGGGATTTGACGGAGTACATGTGCCGTATCAGCGGGGCCGTTCCCAACGGAAGCACCGGGCGGGCCGCCTTTGCCTCCATTGAGGAGCCCTATCTCTGGGCCAGCCAGCTGGAAAAAGGGGATTTGAGCCGGATGACCGTGCGCTGCCGCCCGGAAACGGACGGGTTCATCGGCAGGGTGTCCCTGGACAATGCGGACGGACTGCTGAAGCGCCTGAACGCGCTGCCGGAGACGGCGTTTGTTTCCCTGCCTTTGGAGCCGGGGACATTGCAGCAAGATCTGCAGCGCAGACTGCCATCCGATGGTTGGATCGTGGAGCTGGGGGATCGCAGCAACGGTCTGACGGCGCTACTGCGGCGTTATGGAGGCATCACAGAGCTGGTGCTGATGACGCTGGACTACAATGATTGGAGCCTCGACCCCATCACGGAGGGGGCAGCGCTGTGGCGGGTCGATGACGCGGCGCTGGGAAACTATCTGGATCACCTGAAAATCAAGGGGGCCTTCGCCTCCACCGTTGTCGGAAACGGGTACAACTGGCACGCCCCCATCGAATTCACCAGGGGCCGATACCATATGGAAATCAGCATCCCGGACACCTGGATTTATGAGCTGGTGGAGCAGCCCCAGGGAGACGAGAATTTCGGCATCCGCTGCCACCCCGACACGGAAAGCAGCGGTTGGCTTTATTTCAGCTTCTGGCCCAATGGCTTCCCGGAGGCCCTGCACAGTCCTTATGAGCATGATTCTGGAAGCTTTGCGAGCGTTCAGGACTCCGATGGTCAGACCTACACCTTCCTGAAAGGCAGCCAAAAGGGCAGAATGAACAGCGCCTACCCCTGGGATTATCTCCGCTGCGCAACGAATGCGGGCGACTGCGTCATCCGCAATGAGAACGCGGACCAGTGGCTCTGGGAGGACTACACCCTGCTGGGCTTCATCGAGATGCTTTCCGCCTTCACCATTGACTGATTCAATTTCCCTGCCCGCGATACCGGGCAGAGAAAATTTTTCTTGACATTTCTCAAAAGTATGCTATTATAAACAAGTTCCGACCGGAACAGCATATCTGGGGGAATTCCCGAGTGGCCAAAGGGGACAGACTGTAAATCTGCTGCTTATAGCTTCGGTGGTTCGAATCCACCTTCCCCCACCAACTCCGCACCAGTTTTGGTGCGGAGTTTCTTTTGCTTTTAAGGGAAATGGTTGATTTTTCTCCATGAAAAGTTAGGCATTTCAGAGGCGGATTCCGTTTGACCACAACCGTGACCACAACGGGAAAATTTTGTGGTCAGATTGATAATAGGATTTTTTCGTGACATTCTGTTTCTTCCTTCTACCTGTATTTTATCGTGATTGTGGTCAGGGTTGTGGTCAGCGCCCTGACTCCAATCACGCTTTTACTTTCCAGCTTCCTTTTTTTGTGGAGCCCATCCGCTCGATTACTTGTTCCTTTTGCAAGCCTTTGAGTGCTCTTGAAACAGAGAATTTCGAAATACCTAAATAGGCAACCATACCCCGAATTGTAGTTGTTGCATCCTGATGAATGGCGTCTAAAACAAGCCGTTCATGCTCGGTCAATTCTACGGTTACAGTGTCATTTCTATTCCAACACACCTTTTCCTTGCAGTCCTTCGCCATATTCTTGGGAGAAGAATACGGGCGATTGCTGCCTCCGGGAGCCAAAACTACAATGAATTCCTTGTGGTCAAACGGAATCCGCCGCTGAAACATCTAACTTTTCAGAGAATAAAAACACTTATTCTCCCCGAAAGCAAAAGAAACTCCGCACCAAAATTGGTGCGGAGTTGGTGGGGGAAGGTGGATTCGAATTTTGTTAGATGTGTCTATTATAACTTTTTAGTATAAAATCATGCAATTATATTTCAATAGGTGTGTTATTTCATAACATACGGTCTATTATTTTTACCCTGTTTTCATCGTGATTACGGTCACGGTTACGGTCAAATACCAATATCATAGTCAAACGGCAAGCATTGCCGTAGCAGTTGCCTCTCTTTTTGAATTATAAGCCATGCTCATTGTGAATGCAATCACGATGAACATGGCTTTTATTTTTTTGCGGAATTTGCAAGTTCATTTCTGTGTCTACGGCTCATGGATTGCCCCGAATTGTGAGTAAATCTATTCAGATCTTTTGCGCAAAAATTTTTTCTAAAAAATTTTTGCGGAGATGGAATAATTTGGGCCTTCTCGAAGCCTACCACATGGAAAGGCACTTACGGGTCTTACCGATGAACCTTGAAAACTTCATACTCATTCATCTGATACATTCTTCTGGACCAGAGCCGGGAGGACAGTACGCTGTGACCACCTGCCCCATAAGGGGTACAAAGCGAAGAAGCCCGCAAGGGCTGAAGCAAAGGTGCTGAGCGAGAAATGCTGTCTCCAATGTTGGATTGCCACCAACAAGGCGACGAAGGTTCAGATAGGACAATGATACTTCTCTACGGAGCTGGCGGAGGACCCGGCAGGGGTGGAAGGCCCATGGACTCGATACGCAGTCGAGCGTCAGATGATTTCCCTTTGTGTGTTTAGGGGGCAAGGCCGAATGAAACGCACCGACCAAAGCGCAGAAGGCTTTTCTGTGTTTTGGTGGAGCAGAAAAACAAGCAAAAATAACAATAGGAGGTACAAAATGAACCACTGCAAAACCATTGCCATTGTCAATCAGAAGGGAGGTGTTGGAAAAACCACTTCCACCGTCAATCTCGGTGTCGGCCTTGCGCAAGCCGGAAACCGGGTGCTGCTGGTAGACGATGACCCCCAGCACAGTTTGACCATCAGCTTAGGAATACGGAACGCTGACGAAGCTCTGGACACCACACTGGCTACTGCCATGCAGGCCGAAATCCGGGATGAATCCGTTCCCTGGGAAGAAGGCATTATCCACAGCGGCGAGGGGGTCGATCTGCTTCCTGCGAACATTGAACTGTCCGGCGTGGAAATGAGTCTGTTCAATGCCATGTCCCGGGAACAGGTGCTGAAATCCGTTCTCAGCCGGGTGAAAGAGAACTACGACTACATTCTCATTGACTGTATGCCGTCCTTGGGGCTGATGTCCATCAATGCTCTGGTTGCCGCCGACAGCGTGATCATCCCGTCTGCACCGGACTTTCTTTCCACAAAGGGTCTGAATCTGCTCATCCACACCATCAGCAGAGTGCGGCGGCAGATCAATCCCAAGCTGAAAATCGACGGAATCCTTATGACCATGGTGGATGGACGAACCAACAACGCCAAAAGCATTATCGCCGCCCTGCGCTCCACATTGGGCAGTAGCGTCCGGGTATTCGACACGGAAATTCCCCGCTCTGTCCGAGCCGCCGAGGCCTCCGGCGAGGGAAAGAGCATTTTCGCCTTTGATCCCAAAGGCCGGGTGGCCATGGCCTACACAAACTTGACAAAGGAGGTAGCCGAACTTGGCAAAGAAACAAATCGATTTCGGACTGACGGGGCTAGATGAACTGTTCATGGATGATAAGGAGCGGGCAGAATCCAAGCTCCCGAAAATCCATGAAATTCCCCTTTCGGAAATTGACGAATTTCCGAATCATCCTTTCCATGTCCGACTGGACGAGGACATGGATCAGCTGGTGGAGAGCATCAAAGAGCGGGGAATCATCACTCCGGTGACACTGCGGCAGAAGCCGGATGGGCGGTATGAAATCGTCTCCGGCCATCGCAGAACAAAAGCCTGTGAGCTAGCAGGCCTCTCCACCGTGAAAGCGGAAATCAAGGAGCTTTCCAGAGATGAGGCCATTATCCTTATGGTGGAAAGCAATTTACAGCGTACCACCATCCTGCCCAGCGAAAAGGCGTTTTCCTACAAAATGCGGCTGGAGGCTATGAACAGGCAGGGGCAACGGACGGATTTGACTTCGACACCAGTGGTGTCAAAGTCCAGGAGCAATGAGATGTTGGGTGAAGTCGGAGGAGAAAGCCGTGAACAGGTTCGACGCTACATCCGCCTTACCCACCTTATTCCGCCTCTGCTGGATTTGGTGGACTCTGGGAAAATCGCTTTCCGGCCCGCCGTGGAACTTTCCTACCTGACCGAGGAGGAGCAAAACAGTCTGCTGGATTCCATCAGTTCCGAGCAGTCTACGCCGTCCCTAGCTCAGGCCTTGAAGATGAAAGAATTTTCCCAGAATGGCAGGCTCAATGCCGACGTGATCCTCTCCATCATGTGCGAGCAAAAACCCAACCAGAAAGAGAAAATCAGCTTTCAGTCGGAGCGGCTGAAGCCGTTCATTCCAAAAAACTTCACCGCCAAGCAGACGGAGGACTACGTCATCAAAGCCCTGGAGTACTACCACCGGTATCAGCTCCGGCAGAAGGAGCGTGACAGATAATGCGCCCAGCTTGTCGTTCTCCTCCCCCTCACACTCCCCCTTATATTGTATTACCAGCTATACCAGCTGAAAGAAACGTAGACACCTGCCAAAATCGGCGGGTGATTCTTTTGTGAAAGGAAAATGCTATGCGAAAAATTATGAAACGAGGGTTCTGCTTGTTTCTGGTGGCCGTGCTGCTGGCGGGGCTGGTGCCCTGTGCCTTTGCGGATGAAGCAATCCCCACCGAGGAGGTGGAAGCATCCGAGGCCGCAACGGAGGCAGTGGAAGAAACGACGGCTCCACCGGAAACGGCAGTTCCCTCAGAATCCACCGAACCGCCAGAGGCAACGGGAACCACAGAATCGGAAACGGAAGTCACAGAACCGGAACGGGAAATGGCACTGGTTCTCCCGACAAATTGGCGGCAAAACAGCCCTTGACTATCTTGTAAAGGTCAGGGGCTGTTCCTTTTTGGAGGCCATGGAAATCATTCAGGGGAAACCGCTCCCCAAGACAATTCCCGCACCGGCTCCAAAGCAAGAACCCAAACGGCTTTTGCTTCCGGAGCGAAACGATAACGCCGATGCAGTCATCCGCTACCTGAAAGGCCGAGGCATCCATGATGTTATTATCCGCTACTGCCTGGAAAATGATCTGCTCTTTGAATCCCGGAAATACCACAGTGCCGTGTTCCTGGGCTATGACAAGGAAGGTGTTCCCCGATACGGCAATGTCCGGGGAACCGTTGGGGACTACAAAGGGGAGTTATCTGGCAGCGACAAGCACTATTCCTTCTCCATTCCCGGAAACAGCCAGACCGTCCATGTTTTTGAATCTGCCATTGATGCTTTGAGCTACGCTACACTGGAACTATTTGAAGGAAAAAACTGGCACGAGGATCACTTGCTGTCCCTTGCAGGAGTGTTTGTCACCAAGCGGGAGAACGTGGTGCCGGTGGCACTGTCCCGGTA
>CAKTJX010000015.1 GCA_934569045.1 uncultured Oscillospiraceae bacterium | reverse complement strand
CCTTAACTGGAAATCTCCCTATGAGGTCTTCTTTGATACGGTGTTGCACTTGACTTGACAATCTAAGTTGGGGAAGGTTGGGGCTCCTTTTTTGAGGGGATACGTTCAACCGGGCACTCTATCCCTTCAACGAATCCCAATTTATTTCTTCAGAACCTTAGAAATCATCTCTCCCGTATTCTCCGTCTTTCCCAGCAGCCCGTACTCTTTTGAGAACATGGCGCAGGCGATTTCCATGTCCTGAGCGCGGTATTGCAGGTGGAATTGGATACGGTTCATCAGGCGGGAGAGGACCCTTTCCCGGTTATCTCCCAGCAGGCGCAGGCAGTCGTCGCAGCTGACGCAGTCCAGCATGGCACGGATGATTTCCTTGTCCACGCCCTCGGCCCCGGCCATGGCGGCGAGAATTTCCGTGCGGCAGTCGCCGTATTTGGAGTGGGTGTTCATCATGCCGCCGCCCAGCTTCACCAGCTTGCCGATATGGCCGATGAGCACCGCCCCCCGGAAGCCCAGCTCCCGGCAGAGGTCCAGGGAGACCCCGATGAAATTGGACACCTGCACCGCGTTTTTGGGATCGATGCCCAGGGTGTCCCGGATGAAGTCGGAACCGTAGTTGCCGGGAGTCAGCAGAACGTAGTCCCCCTGGGTCCGCTTCTGCCGCAGCTCCACCCGGATGGTATCCACCAAGGCCTGCTCACTCATGGGCTCCACAATGCCGGTGGTGCCAAGGATGGAGATGCCGCCCACGATACCCAGGCGGGGGTTGAAGGTCTTCTTCGCCAGCTCCTGCCCCAGGGGCACGGAGATCACCACCCGGAAGCCTCCGGAATAGTCCATGGTTTTCGCCACCTCTTCCAGGTTCTCCCGGATCATCTGCCGGGGCACGGAGTTGATGGCAGCATTGCCCACGGTCTGGTCCAGCCCCGGCTTGGTCACCCGGCCCACGCCGAAGCCGCCGTCAATGTCCACGCCGGGGGCCTCGGTCAAGCGCACCTCCGCAAAGATCAGGGCCCCGGCGGTGACGTCCGGGTCATCCCCGGCGTCCTTGGCAATGGCGCAGGACACGAAATCATCCCCCCGGGTGATCTCCTCCACCGCGAGGGTCAGATCAATGCCCTTGGGGGTGTGCAGGTCGATGGTTTTCTTCTCCCGGCCGGTGAGCAGCATCCAGCCCGCCGCCTTGGCGGCGGCGGCAGCGCAGGAGCCGGTGGTATAGCCCATGCGCAGCTGCTTTCCGTCCTTGATGACAAACTGCTCCATTATCTTGTGATCTGGTACAGCATGGCGTTGCAGATGGCGGCGGCCACGTTGCTGCCGCCCTTCCGTCCCCGGGCCACGATGTAGGGAGCAAGGCCGGACTCGATGATCAGCTCCTTGCTCTCCACCACGTTCACAAAGCCCACGGGCACGCCGATGATCAGCGCCGGGTGCAGCGCCCCTGCCTCCATCTGCTCTTTGATAGAAATCAGGGCTGTGGGGGCGTTGCCGATGGCGAAGATGCAGGGCTTGTCCAACTTTGCCGCCCGCTCCATGGAGACAATGGCCCGGGTGATGCCCCGTTCCTTGGCCTCCGCTGCCACATCCGGGTCAGACATGAAGCAGTGGACTTCCCCGCCCAGCCTGCCTAAAATCGTCTTGTTGATGCCTGCCTTCGCCATCTGGGTGTCCGTGACGATATCACAGCCGGAACGCAGGGCCTCGATGCCCTTAGCCACGGCCCCCTCGGAGAATACCAGATTCTTGGCATAGTCAAAGTCCGCGGAGGTATGGATCACCCGCTTGACAACCAGCTCGTTCTCCGGGGCAATGGGGGTATCCCCCAGGAGCTCCGTGATGATCTCAAAGCTCCGCTTTTCAATATCCATGGGTTTTACAATTTCCAGCATTGTTTTCCTCCTACTTTCTGCACGCGTCCAGGAACCTTGCGGCCATGGTGGGTTTGGCGTAAAAATGGAAATGGGGGAAGCCCGCGTAGAGCCGCTCTCCCCCGTGGCCGCAGGCCCAGGTTCTTCCGTCCGCCTTCTGGGCCCGGAACGCGGCCCCATTGTTGTCCGTATCGTAATAGTGGAATTCGTGGGCAGGGATGCGCTCCCCTGCCGCGCAGAGCAGATTGTCCGTCTCCGCTATTAGGTTTACATAACCGAATCTTGCCAGCTTGCCGGTATTGCGTCCGGACCCCGGCAGGAAGCCTACCATATCCGCACCGTCCAGCTGTTCCAGCAGGTAAAGGAAGCCGCCGCACTCGGCGATGCAGGGGAGCCCTCCTTCCAAGGCCCCGCGGATATCGCGGCGCATGGATTCGTTGGCCGCCAGTTCTTTGGTATAGAGCTCCGGATAGCCGCCGCCGAGATAGAGGCCCTGGACGTTCTCCGGCAGGGACGCATCCTCTATGGGCGAGAAGGGCACGATCTCCGCCCCCAGGGATCGCAGAAGGTCCAGGTTGTCCTCATAATAGAAGCAGAAGGCCTTGTCCCGCGCCACGGCGATGCGCACAGGGCTGCCGGGGCTGGGCAGCCGGGGCTGGGCCCAGGTCAGCTCCGGCGCGGAGGCCGCCAGGGCCAGCAGGCCGGGGATATCCACACTTTTTTCGATCTGATCCGCCAGAAGCGCCAGTTTTTCCTGCAGATCCGTCATTTCCTGGGCGGTAATCAGCCCCAGATGGCGGCTCTCCAGGGTGCAGTTCTTCATTACCGGCAGATAGCCCAGGGGCACCACCCGGCCGCCGAAGGTATCCAAAATGGCCTGCCGCAGCTTGGGGTAGAACATGGCGGAGCACCGGTTGAGGATCACCCCCCGGATGCCGCTGTCCGGATGCAGGGTCAGAAAGCCGTGGATCACCGCCAGCACCGAGTGGGCGGCCCCCCGGGCATCCACCACCAGCACGGCAGGGGTGTCGGTGGCCCTCGCCACAGCGTAGGAACTGGCCTGGGTGGTGAGGCCCACCCCATCGTAATAGCCCATGACCCCCTCCACCACCGCCAGAGAGAAGCCCTCGCTTCCCCGGGCCATGAGATAGCGCAGGGTGTTTTCGTCCACAAATTGCAGATCCAGGTTCCGGCAGGGGGTGTGCAGGGCAGAGGCATGGAACATGGGGTCAATGTAGTCCGGCCCGCACTTGAAGGCGCACAGGTTCTCCCCCCGGCGGCGCAGGGCAAAGAGGAGGCCGGAGACCAACGTAGTCTTCCCGCAGCCGCTGTTGGTGCCCGCAAGCAGGAGTCTTGGCAGATTCTTTTTCATAGCATCACCGCAAAAGCCGCAGCGGCCATACTGACCGCCGCGGCAGATTTTCCTTAAAAAAGCGGGGGAGAATTGCTTCTCCCCCGCGCTGCACGCAGGGATTCTTTGGCGGGCAATCTGTATGGATGGTAAGGGGGAAACCACATTCACAGCACCAAAGCATCAAAAAAGCCGCGGCAACCCTTCCAAAGAATTGCCGCAGCCGTCTTTCTGCGCCAAAAGCTGCCGAGGCCCCGTACTTGCAGGGTCTGACACACAAACCGCTCCAGCAGGTATCCTGACTTACGCATCCACAGCCCGGAACAATGTCTTCTCGGAAAATCCAATGACAGGCTTTCGCCCCATGCTCCGGCCTCCGCGCTTACAGTGGCGGTACCGCTCGGGAGTTGCACCCGATTCCCTATTCTCCCCCAGAGCCCAACCGGCCCGGGAGCACTGAAACTGGTATTCACTTTCGGCTCTATTGTAGCACAGGGGGTAGGGGATGTCAACAAGAAACAAACGATGGTTTGGAAATACTCTGAAAATTGGGGTTTGTTGAAGTGATAGAGCGCCCGATTGAACGTATACCCTAAAAAAGGAAGCTCCTACCTTCCCCTTGGGGAAGGTAGGCCGCCCGTGGCGGGGGATGAGGGTGGTGCTCCGCGCAGCGAATCAAAAATAAACGATTGCCGGGGGCAATCGCACCATAAATACATCGGTATGCAGGACCGATGCGGAGAAACTGTGGGCAAATTCACACTATTTTCTTTGCTAGGCTGGTACGAATTCGCCTGGGGTTGTACAGGCGGTAAACCTGTACCGCCCCTCATCAGTCAGGGCTTCGCCCTGCCAGCTTCCCCAAGGGGGAGCCGTTGTTCCGCCTCTTCCCTTCTCAAAAACCTCCTATAAAACACCACCCCCACGCTGGTAGTGATGACCTCTGTCACAGGGAACGTAAGCCAGAAGTAGTTCAGGCCGAAGCGGGAGAAAAGATAGCCCAGGGGGACGAAGAGCACCACCGTGCGGATCACCGTCAGCAGAGAGCTTTTCAGACTGGAGCCCACGGCCTGGAAGAAGACTGGGAATGTCAGGGAGGACACCAGGGGGATGAAGCTGATGCCCTGGATGGGGAAGCTCACCCGGCAGATGGAGATTACCGCCTCGTCATGAGTGAATACATGGAGCATCTGCTCCGGGATGAAGACAAAGCAGAGTGTTCCGATGAACATAAGCCCCATGCCGAAAATCAGGGCCTCCACCAGGGTCTTCTTGCAGCGGCTTAGCTGCTTCGCGGCATAGTTAAAGCTGATCACCGGGACAATGCAGGTCTGCATGGCCCCCAGGGGGATGAAGAAAAAGGTCTGCCATTTATAATAGAGCCCCAATGCCGTGACAGCGGCATCGGAGAAGGTGGCGAGAACCAGATTCAGCCCGAAAATGTAAAAGGTATAGGCCGACTGCATCAGCATATTGGGCAGGCCCATGTGGAAAATCTTTTTGACATGATGGGGGTAGACCTTCAGCGCCGGGGACCGGCGAAAGCCCCTGGGAAACACGATGGCCGCCGCCGCGATCTGCCCCGCCACAGTGGCCGCCGCCGCCCCGGCAATGCCCATCCGGGGCAGGCCGAACATGCCAAAGATCAGCAGCGGGTCCAGAGCCATATTGAGCAGGGCCCCCACCACCTGGGCGATCATAGGCGTGCGCATGTCCCCGCAGGCCTGCAAGACCTTCGTCCACACGCTCTCCAAAAACAGTCCGAAGCTCAGCACGCAGACAATGCGGCCGTAGAGCACCACCTCTTCGATGACCTCGGCAGAGTCGGTGCTCATTCTTGCGTAGGCGGGCATGCAGAGGTAGAACACCAATGCAAACAGGGCCCACATGACGGCGGCCAGTGGCGTACCCACTCCGGCGTACTGCTCCGCCTCATCGGTTCTGCCAACGCCCATTTTCGCCGCCATCACCGTATTGATGCCCACGCCGGTGCCCACCGCCAAGGCGATCATCAACAGCTGCAAAGGGTAAATAATGGACAGCGCCGTAAGGCCGGATTGCGAGTACCTGCCTACAAACAAGCTGTCCACAATATTATAAAGAGCCTGAATCAACTGGGCCAGCATCACCGGCGGGGCCAGCTTCAAAAGGATTTTGCTGATGCGTTCCTTGCCAAAGAATTCTGCGGTGTCCATGGGAAATGTTTGCCTCGTTTCTTCTGCGTATTCGCCTTAATTTTCTCCGTATCGGTTCTGCGTATCGATGTATTTATGGTGCGATTGCCCCCGGCAATCGTTTATTTTTGATTCGCTGCGCGGAGCACCACCCTCATCCACCGCTACGCGGTCCCCCTTCCCCAAGGGGAAGGTTGTTTTCCGTTTCCGTCCGTTCCAGGGACAGGCGGAGGTTGCCCTCCAGCAGGGTGCCCATGCGGGAAATCAGGTGGTCTACATCGCCCTTCATGTCAGCATTGAGCCACTCCAGCAGGATGCCGGTAATGGCGCACTTATAAAAGAGCGTCAGATAGTGGATATCCTCCTCCGGAATGGGCATATCCGCCGTCAGGTGCCGGATCAGATGATCCATCCGCTCCTCCGTCACCCGGTACAGGTAGCGCTCCAGCTGCTCCCGGTGGGCAGAGCGGTACACATGGTACACGGCCCGCCGGTTTTCCAGGGCGAACCGGGTGCAGGAGCGCAGGCTCTCCTGCCAGGTGGTTGCATCCTCCTGCAAAACCCGCTCCGCCACGGCATCGAAGGTAGCCCCCAGCAGGTCATAGATATCCTGATAGTGATAGTAAAAGGTATTGCGGCTGATGGAGCAGGCAGTTACGATGTCCTTGACCGTGATCTTATCCAGCGGATACTGGTTCAGCAGCTCCAGAAAGGTCCGCATAATGGCCCTCTCCGTCCGTTCTCTGGGCATGGCGCTCCCCTCCTCTTTCTGTGCGGTAACCGATATATTATAGCATGGCCCGGCCAAACAGGCAAGGCAGGAAATATGCCAATCTTTTTTTAACAAATCTGGCACTTTGCCTATTTTTTCTTGGGGGATTCTATGATATTCTAGGGTGTAACTTTGGGATTGCATTTCCACCCTTCCCTTCTTGGGGAAGGTTAAGAGTTTCCCTTCGGAGTTATACACACAACCCAGCTTTCAAGAAAACTTTTCTCTATAAAATCCCACAAGAAAGGAACCAATGCAATGGCACAAGAAGAAAAAAAAGCCGAAGGCGGCGGGATGAAAAAGGTTGCCTCGTTTATTGTCGATAAGCGCAACCTGTTTTTCCTGCTCTACATTGTGGCTTTGGTGTTCAGCCTGTTCTCCCGGAACTGGGTAGAGGTGGAAAACGACATCACCACCTACCTGCCGGAGGATACGGAGACCCGGCAGGGCCTGACCGTGATGAACGACAACTTTATTACCTATGGCTCCGCCCGGGTGATGATCACCAACGTGACACCGGAACGGGCCCAGGCCCTGGCGGATCAGATTGCCGACCTGGAGGGCGTGTCCCGGGTGACCTTTGACGATACCGAGGATCACTACCGGGGCACCGCCGCCCTGCTGGACGTTTCCTTCGACGGAACGGAGACGGATCAGATCAGCCTGGATGCCATGGACAAGATCAACGAGCTCCTGGAGCCCTACGACAGCTATGTAGATACCACCGTGGGCGAGGATACCTCCGCCGATCTGGCAAAGGAAATGGGCGTCATCGTCATGATCGCCGCCGTGATCATCGTGGTGGTGCTGACCCTGACCTCCAAGGCCTATATGGAGGTGCCGGTGCTGGTGATGACCTTCGGCGCGGCGGCTCTGCTGAATATGGGCACCAACTTCCTGTGCGGCAAGATCAGCTTTATCTCCAACTCCGTCACCGTGGTGCTGCAGCTGGCCCTGGCCATTGACTACGCCATCATCCTGTGCCACCGGTTCTCTGCCGAGCACGTCACCCTGGATACCCGGGAAGCCTGCATTGAGGCACTGAGCAAGGCTATCCCGGAAATCTCCTCCAGCTCCCTGACCACCATTTCCGGTCTGGCAGCCCTGGGCTTCATGCACTTCGGCATCGGCCTCGACATGGCTGTCGTGCTGATCAAGGCAATCCTTTTGAGTCTGCTGTCCGTGTTCACCCTGATGCCAGGCCTGCTGGTGCTGTTCTCCAAGCGCATTGACCGCACCCAGCACAAGGAGCTGCTGCCGAAGATCACTGCCATCGGCAAATTCGATGTGAAGACCCGCTTCATCGTGCCGCCTCTGTTTGTAGCCGTCACGGTGTTTGCCTGCATCTTCGCGAACAAATGTCCCTACGCCTACAGCTTCAACGATCTGACCACCGCCAAGCAGAGCGAGAAGCAGATCGCCGTGCAGAAGATCAAGCACACCTTCGGCTACAGCAACATGGTGGCCGTCATGGTGCCCTCCGGGGACTATGAAAAGGAGGGTGCCATCCTGGAGACCCTGGATAAGGACGACCGGGTAAAATCCACCATGGGCCTTGCCAACATCGAGGCCATGGACGGCTATGTGCTCACCAGCGCCCTGACTCCCCGGCAGTTCTCCGAACTGGCGGGCCTGGATTATGAGGTGGCCCAGCTGCTCTATACCGCCTACGCCACGGACAACAGCCAGTACGGCGAGCTGATCAACGGCATCAGCGCTTACAAGGTGCCCCTGTTCGATATGTTCCAGTTCCTGAAGCAGCAGATGGATGACGGCAACATCAAGCTGGACGGGGAAATCCAGGACACCCTGGACGATCTCTTCGACCAGCTGGATCAGGCCAAGGTGCAGCTGCAAAGCGACGACTACAGCCGAATGGTTGTCTACCTGGACCTGCCGGAGGAGGGGGACGAGACCGCGGCTTTCATGGACGATATCCACGACCTGGTCCGCGGCTACTACGGCGACAACTTCTACATCGTGGGCAACAGCACCAGCGCCATTGACCTGAGCTCCTCCTTCGTTGAGGACAACCTGCTGATCTCCGTGCTGTCCGCCCTGTTCGTCATGCTGATCCTGCTGTTCACCTTCAAGTCCGCGGGCCTGCCCGTGCTGCTGATCATGGTGATTCAAGGCAGTATCTGGATCAACTTCTCCGTGCCCGCCATTCAGAATACCCCGCTGTACTTCCTGGGCTATCTGATCGTCAACTCCATTCAGATGGGCGCGAACATCGACTACGCCATCGTTATCTCCAGCCACTATACGGAGATGAAGGGCCAGTATCCCCCCAAGCAGGCCATTATTGAGGCCCTGAACGCCTCCTTCCCCACCATCTTTACCTCCGGCACCATTCTGGCCGCCGCCGGCAGCCTGATTGCCGTAATGACCACCAACCCCGTCATCGCCACCATCGGCGACTGCCTGGGCCGTGGCACCATCATTTCCATTGTGCTGGTTCTGGCAGTGCTGCCCCAGATTCTGGTGCTGGGCGATACCATTATCGAGCGCACCAGCTTTGAGATGCCCGCCCTGGATCGGAAGGTCCGCACGGCCTCCGGCACCATGCATGTCCACGGCAGAGTCCGGGGCTACATCAGCGGTGTCATTGACGCGGAGGTCAACGGCATCCTGACGGGCCAGATCAACGCCTCCATCGCCACCGGCGATGTGGATGTGGTGGAGGATCACCCCGTCCTGGAGGAAGGAGCAAAGCAATGAAAAAGATATTTACGCGCAGCCTTTGCGCCCTGACTCTGGCCCTTGCCATGATTCCCTGCCTGCCCCTGTCCGGTCTGGCGGCGGAAGCCGGCAAGGAAACCACCGAGGAAACCCAGGCAGAAGAGATTCAGTACAAGGAATACCCCGTTTCCACGGCGGCGGATTTACAGAAGCTGGCCGAGCTGTGCCGCCTGGACAGCGCCAGCCAGGAGCTGAAGGTGACCCTGACGGCGGATATCGACCTGAAGGACTATGAAAATCTGATGATCCCCACCTTCGGCGGCATCTTTGACGGCCAGAACCACAAAATCTACGGCGTTGCCATCGATGAGGACGGCTCCGTCCGGGGCCTGTTCCGCTACATCCAGCAGGGCGCCGCCGTAAAAAACCTGCAAATCATCGGCCGGGTGACCCCCGCGGGCAGCTCCACCAAGGTGGGCGGTCTGGCAGGCGTCAACGCCGGAACCATTGAAAACGTCAGCTTCTTCGGCGCGGTCTGCGGCATCAGCCAGGTGGGCGGCATCGTGGGCTTCAACGATGTGTCCGGCCGGGTGGACGGCTGCGCCATGAAGGGCTATATCCGGGGCAGCAAGGTCCTGGGCGGCATCGTGGGCGAGAATGACGGCGTGCTCTACAACTGCGTCAACCGGGCCAACGTCAATACGGTGCTGGCCTCCGAGACCCTTTCCATTGAGGATATCACCGTGCCCCGCATCACCTCTGACGAGGGCGGCATCTCCGGCTCCGACATCGGCGGCGTAGCAGGTGCCAGCAGCGGTGTGGTCCGGCTGTGCCGGAATGAGGGCGGCGTGGGCTACCAGCACACCGGCTACAACATCGGCGGCGTGGTTGGCTCCAGCAGCGGCTTCATGGCCGACTGCGTGAACTACGGCGACGTGTGGGCCCGGAAAGAGGGCGGCGGCGTGCTGGGCCAGATGGAGCCCAACAACCTGCTGGTCTACAGCGAGGACACCCTGCAAAAGCTGGAAACCGAGCTGCAAACCGCCCAAGGTATCCTGAACCAGGCGGCCTATGACGCGGGACTAGCCAACAGCGCCATCCAGAGCGGCCTTGCCGATGTGGAGAGCTCCCTGAATGTAACCCTGGATGCCATCGACTATATGCTCTCCGTGATCCGGGACAATACGAGCATTGACGGCCCCGGGGACGGAGACGATGACTTCGAGCTGCCGGATATCAACATCAGCGACGAGGGCAAGGACGAGATCTGGGCCGCCGCCGGAACCGTTGGGGACCGGATGAACGACCTGGTGCAGCAGATCAGCGATGTAAGCGCCGATGCCGCCGAGGACGGCGGGCAGGTGATCTCCGACCTGCAATCCCTGACCAATCAGATGCGCCGGGTCATCGATGTGATGAGCGGCCGGGAAACCAATGACAACATCGTGCAGGACGTGTCCGGGGACGATGTGGAGCAGGACTCCGCCGGAAAGATTCGAGACTGCATCAACTACGGCACCGTCAACGCGGATATCAACGCCGGCGGCGTGGTGGGTGCCCTGTCCTGGGAGAATGACCTGGACCCGGAGGACGACCTGTCCAGCCAGGGTGACAGCTCCCTGAACTTCACCTTCCTGACCCGGGCGCTGGTATACCAGTGCCAGAACCGGGGCACCGTCACCGCCAAGAAGCAGTGCGCCGGCGGCATCGCCGGGCAGTCCACCCTGGGGGCCATTGTGGCCTGCCAGTCCTACGGCACGGTGGACGCGCCCGATGCCAGCTGGGCCGGCGGTATCGTAGGCAAGGCCAAAACTCAGGTCTCCCAGAACTGGGCCAAGTGCCATGTGTCCGGCAGCAGCCTGGTGGGCGGCATCGCCGGAGAGGGCTATCAGCTGGAGGACAACCGGGCCCTGGTAACCCTGGAAAACGGCAGCGAATACACCGGCGCCATTGCGGGCCGCCTCACCGAGGGCGGCACATCCAACGGGAACCTCTTCGTAGAGTCTGCGGATTTCGCGGGTATTGACGGCATCAGCTATGCCGATTCCGCCGAACCTGTCTCTTACCGGGCCCTGATGCAGCTGGAGGACGTGCCGGAGTACTTTGGCAAAATGGTCATCACCTTCCACGCGGAGGACACCACCTTCACCCGCCGGGTGGACTACGGCAAAACCCTGACGGATATTCCGGAAATCCCCGAAAAGGCCGGCTGCAGCGCCGTCTGGCTGGATTTCTCCCCGGAAAATATCCGGGCAGACAAGGCCGTTGAGGCGGAATACACCGCCCTGCAGTCCGCAGCAGACACCGGCAGCGAAACCGGTCAGCTGCCCCTGGCCCTGGCGGAGGGCAGCTTCGTCTCCGGCGAAAATATCCGCTTCCAGGAGCTCAACGAAGATCTTCCCGGCAGCGCCGACACCGGCTGGCTTCTGACTCTGCCTATGGACGGAAACGACAGCCACACCATCCGCCTGCGGATGCCGGACAAAACCAAGGACTACCACGTCTATCTGGACGATGGCTCCGGCTGGCAGGAAATCGAAGCGGAGGCAGACGGCAGCTACCTGGTCTTCACGGCACAAAGCGACTCCTTCCGGGTGGCCCTGGCCCAGAAGGCCGGCTCCACGCCCATCATCATCACCATTGCGGCAGCCGCCGCGGCCGTGCTGGTGGTACTGCTGCTGGTGCTGCGGCGGAAGAAGCGGAAGAACAAAAAGGAGAAAAAGGCAGCCGCAAAATAACGCGTTCGGCCACCCCAGATGGGGTGGCCGATGTTTTTTAATTGAGATTGTGCGCGCCCGGTTGTGCGTATACCCTGACGGGGAAACTGAAAAAGGGGCTGTTGCAAAATAGTAAACCCGTAGGGGCGGCTATTAGCCGCCCGCCGACTTTCGGGACAGAGCGCATCCATCAAATGCGCAATTCCGTGAGATCGCGGGCGGCTGGTAGCCGCCCCTACAAAAATGCTTATTTTGCAACAGCCCCTTTCTTAGCTTCCCTCCGGGTTATACGTTCTACCGTGCCAACAATTGTCAATTGTCCATTGTCCATTAATCAATGTACTGGTCCTGCCGGGACAGCTTCCTCACCATCCGGGAGGTGAGCACGAACAGCACCACCACAAACACCAAAAACACCCACTCAGAGGAGCCGGTTTCGGAGGAGGCGATAAAGTCGTAGATGCCGTGGAGAATCATGGGGATCACCACCGCCAGGCGGCGGCAGCGCTTGGAGGCCTCCGGATAGCCGTAGTTGTCATAGCGCTTGGCCATGCCGTAGAACGCGCCCATGAAGACGCCGAAACAGGCGTGGCCGGGGACGGCGGTGACGGCCCGGACCAGGGCGGTGCCGAAGCCGTACATGGCCACATAGCTGATGTTCTCCCACAGGGCAAACCCTAAGGAAACGCTGACGGCATACACCACGCCGTCAAACTGGCAGTTGAAGGCAGGGGAATTCCAGGTGCGGCCCTTGAGTACCAGGTATTTGAAGCCCTCCTCCGACAGGCCTACCACCACGAAATACATAAGCAGCCGGTAAATGAGACTGCCTTCCGGCCAGAGGCCGTCCAAAACAGCCGTGCCGATCTCCTCCGTGAACATGGCAAGGGCGGTGGAGATGATGCCCCGGACCACCAGAGCAAAGATCAGCCCGGGGGGCTCCTTGTCCAGCTTGTCCGCCTTGTTCACCTGAATCAGCAGGAAGATGGCGGGAATCACCGCCGCCGCGATCAGAATTGGATTTCCGTAGAACAGATACATGGGCTATGCCTCCAGTTTTTCCCGAATGGCCGCAGCCACCTGGCACTCCGCCTCATAGGGGCAGGCGCCAAAATTGCAGTCCACCCCATAGTCGTCCTTGCCGTCTACCTCCAGCAGCACCCGGCGGCTCTGGTCCAGGCAGCGGCAGTAGCCGGAGAGAAAATATTCCATGCGCTATACCTCCACAATGCAGAATCCGTGGGGAGACAGGATCAGCTGATCCCCGGCGGTGGTATCCAGATATTTGCCCAGCAGCACCTTGCCGGGGGCAACCTGCCAGGGGTCCCCGGAGCGGTTTACATAAATAGTGCATTTCTTGTCCCCAAGGGTCCGCTCGTAGGCCAGGTGCTTATCCCCCGCCTGGGTAAAGCGGATGTCCCCCCGGCGCAGCTCGGCACGGTCCCGGTGCAGGCGGCCCAGGGAGCGGAAGAAGGCGAGCATCTGCTTGTCCTCCCGGCCCCAGGGGTAGGTCCGGCGGTTGAAGGGGTCCTTGTAGCCCTCCATCAGGGCCTCATCGCCATAGTAGAGGCTGGGACTCCCCGGCAGGGTGTATTGCAGGAAGGCGGCCATTTGCAGCCGGTCCCGGGCCACCTCCATCTGGTTCCGGCTCAGGTGCCGGGCGGCCTTCTCCTCCCGGGTGCCGTCAAAATCGTCCACCAGGGCCGTGAGAATCCGGGGGGTGTCGTGGGTGCCCAGCAGGTTCATATTGCAGGCCACCACCTGGGCTGGATAGTTTTCCACAATGGTCATGACCGTATCCCGCAGCTTTTTGCCGAAGTCCCGGCCCCGCATGAAGTCCAGGATGGCGGTGCGGAAGGGGTAATTCATGATGCTGTCCAGCTCCCCATCGGCGAAGTACCGGCGGCGGCGGTCATAGGCCACCTTGTTGGAGGCATCCTCCCACACCTCGCCCATGAGCAGCGCGTCGGGCTTCAGTTCCCGCAGACGCTTGCGCAGCATCGCGATAAATTCGTCCGGCAGCTCGTCTGCCACGTCCAGCCGGAAGCCGTCAGCCCCCAGCCGCAGCCAGTGGGCCACCACGCTGTCCGCGTCACGGATGATGTAGTCCAGGAAGCTGTCGTCCATCTTATTCACCGTAGGCAGGGTTTCAAAGCCCCACCAGGCGTTGTACCGGTCCGGCCACTGGTAGAAGGTGTACCAGCTGTAGTAGGGGGAGTCCTGGCGGCAGTAGGCCCCGTTGCCGCCGAAGGTCCGGTCCCGGTCAAAATACAGGCTGTTGGAGCCGGTGTGGGAGTACACCCCATCCAGGATGACCCGGATGCCCTTGGCGTGGGCCGTCCGGCAGAGCTCGGCAAACTCCGCCTCGGTGCCCAGCATGGGGTCCGGGGTTTTGTAGTCGCCGGTGTCGTAGCGGTGGGAGGAGAAGCTCTTGCTGATGGGGTTCAGGTACAGCACCGTGGCCCCCATGTCCGCGATATAGTCCAGCTTCTCGATGATGCCCCGGAAATTGCCACCGTAGAAATCGTTGTTGTGGACAATGCCCCGCTCGTCCGGCCGCCAGTCCACCTCCTCATACCAGTCCTCATGGACGGAATAGGGCTGGAGCTTTCCGGTGCAGTCGCTCCACCCGCTGCGGTGGAACCGGTCCGGGAACACCTGATAGATCAGCGCCCCCTGGGCCCATTCCGGGGTATAGAAGTCCGCCGGGATACAGCTGACCTGCCAATATTCTCCGGACTCCATATTGGCATCGTCCCCCTCTTTCAGCAGCCGGAAGGTGCCGTGGGGGTCCGTAATGCGGAAATAGTAAAAATACAGCCCGGTCTCCTCCAGGGTAAATTCTCCGGACCAGTGCTCATAGGGCCCTACGGTTTTGGCATAGCGGAGCTCCGTCTGCCCCAGCTCCCCGCCGTCCTGCCCGCAGAGCACCATCTGTACGCCCCGGGTCAGCACCGCCGCCGGAATATGCACACACAGCGTGCACGCTTCCCCCGGCGTCAGGCACCCAAAAGGGCGCTTGTACTGAAGGGATTTGCTGTCAAAGAGGATTCGCATAAAGTTTTTCTCCTTCGGTTAAATTGGATGGGCAGAATTGACAATGCCAATCAATAGTTGAAGGCCCGTAGGGGCGGCTACCAGCCGCCCGGAGACGACTGGGCTTGAGCGTTCGGTCTTCACCGCCCACTTTCGATACCTTCCGGGCGGCTAGTAGCCGCCCCTACGAGGCTCAAAAGTTTTAGAGTTTCCGGAATTTCCATGGAACCATGAACATTTTAACGATTGATTCGCATTGTCAATTCATTATCCCCGCAAGCCCGATTTTATCAGACCGCCCCAAAAAACCAGGCGGAAACCTTTTGGTTTCCGCCTGGGGGAACGGTGGTTTTTACCAGGCCAGCATATTCTGGAACTGCTCCATGTATTTCTGGGCGGGGACGTTCCAGCTGAAGTCCTGCTCCATGTCCCGCTTCTGCAGCGCCTGGAAGGCGGGGCGGTTTGTGATATACAGGTTCAGGCAGCGCTTCAATGCCGCGTAGAAATCATCGGCGTTGTAGCTCTGGAAGGTGAAGCCCAGGCCCTCCCGGCCGAACTCGTCGCAGGGGGGCACGGTGTCCTTCAGACCGCCGGTGGCGTGGACCACGGGCACGGTGCCGTAGCGCATGGCGTTCATCTGGCTCAGGCCGCAGGGCTCGCTCTTGGAGGGCATCAGGTAGAAGTCTCCCGCGGCATAGACTCGGGCGGCCAGACCCACGTTGAAGGTGATCTGGGCGGACACCTGCTCCGGGAACTGGCGCTGCAGATCCCGGAAGAAGTTCTCATACTGGGCCTCTCCCGTGCCCACCACCACCAGTTGGGCGTTCTCCTCCCACATAAGCCGGCGGGCGATGTAGCACAGCAGATCCAGCCCCTTGTGCCCGGCGAACCGGGTGACCATGACCATCATGGGGATATCCGGGTCCTGGGGCAGGCCCAGCTCTTTTTGCAGAGCCATCTTGCACCGGGCCTTGCCGGGCTGGATGGCGCTGGCGCTGTAGTGGTCTACCAGGTTCCGGTCCGTCTCCGGATTGAAGGTATCCGTGTCAATGCCGTTGGTGATGCCGGTGAGCTTCCAGGCGTTCCGGGCCAGGATGCCGTCCAGGCCGTGGGCATAGTAGGGATACATAAGCTCCCGCGCGTAGGTCTCGGAGACGGTGGTCACCAGGTCGGCGGTCTCAATGGCGCCCTTCATCATGTTTACGGAGCCGTTCATATCCATGCAGCCCCGGTACTCCCAGGGCAGCCCCAGGGTGTCGTCGAAGAAGTTGCCGTTGGCCCAGCCCTGGTACTCAATGTTGTGGATGGTATACATGCACCGGGTCTTTTTCAGCTCCGTATTGTGGAAGCAGGCCTTCAGGTAGACGGGAATCATGCCGGTCTGCCAGTCGTTGCACTGGATGATATTGGGGGTCTCCCCCAGGGCGATCAGGGCATCCAGGCAGGCCTTGGAGAAGTAGGCGAAGCGCTCGCCGTCGTCCATGTCGCCATAGATGGCCCCGGTGCGGGTGCCGAAATAATAGTCGTTGTCGATGAAGTAGACGGTTACGCCGCCGGGGGCGGTGGTGAGCTTCATCAGGCCGGCGAACTGCTGCCGCCAGCCCATCTGCACCCGGAACTGGGCCACCTTCTCTACTTCATAGGCGGTATTTGTTTTGATCTTGTTGTAGTAAGGCAGGAACAGCGTCACCTCGTTGCCCGGGATTCTGGCCAGGGCACGGGGCAGCGCCTCCATCACATCCCCCAGGCCGCCGGACTTGGCGTAAGGGGCTGCTTCCGAAGCGCAGATGACAATTTTCATACAGTATCCCCCCGTTTAATGACAATCGGGTTGTTGCGGGTGCCGATGAGCTTGGCCCCCGGACGGACGGTGACGTTCTTATCCAGGATTACATTTTTCAGCTCCGCGCCCTCGCCGATGACGGTGTCGTTCATGATGACGCAGTCCTCGATGTGAGCCCCCTTGGCCAGGGTCACCTGGCGGAAGAGGATGGAGTCCTTGGCGGAGCCCTCCAGCAGGCAGCCATCGGCCACCATGCAGTTGTCAATATTGCTCTCCTCGCCGTAGTAGGCGGGAACCCGGTCCCGGACCTTGGTATAGATGGGGTGCTTGCGGTCAAAGATGGATTTGTGTACATCGGGTTTTAAGAGCGCCATGGAGTTCTTGAAGTATTCCTCCACGCTGTCGTTGTACAGGGCCACACCGTCAAACTCATAGGCGTTGACACTGACCTTGCCGGAGTTCCAGCCCCCCAGAATCAGATCCCGGTCCATATGGAAGAAGTTGTGTGCGATCCGCTCCCGGACCATGGAGATCAGCCACTTCTTGGTGGTGACGAAGATATCCATGGAGGCCAGGTATTCGGGCCCCGCGGCGTAGTCCACCACAATGTCGTTGATTTCCTTGTTCTCGTCCAGGGTCACGGCCAGATCCAGCACCTTGCGGCTGTTGGCGATGCCGGACTTTACCACCACGGTGATGTCCTTGCCGCTCTGGATGTGGGCGGAGAGGACCTTTTTCAGGTCGATGTTGGAGATCACGGCGGAGTCCACCAGGAAGACATACTCATCCTCCTTGCTGTACTCCAGGAAGGCCATGGCGTTGTTCAGGGATTCCAGCTTGCCCCGGTAGCTGTGGGTCTCGGAGGTGGCGTAGGGGGTGATGTATTGCAGGCCGCCCTCGCCCAGCTCCAGGCCCCACTCCTCGCCGTCACCCACATGGTCCATGAGGGACTGGTAGTTGAAGCGGGAGATCACGGCCAGATGGTGCACGCCGGCCCAGCTCAGATTGGTCAGGCCGAAGTCCACCTGACGGTAGCGGCCGCCGAAGGGAATGGAGGCGATGGACCGCTTTGCGGTCAGTTCTCCGATATTGGCATCATTGGTGAAGATAATACCCATTGCGTTCATAGCTTCACGCCTCCTTACATCATGTCGCCGGGACGGAGCACGGCGTTTTCTTCTACCACGGCACCCTTGGAGGTGACGCTGATCTGCATTTCTTCCCCGGGGGCGTAGGCGCCGCCCACCACGGCGTTCTTGCAGACCCGGCTATTCTCGCCCAGGATGGCATGGCGGACGATGGCGCCGGACTCAATGACCACGCCGGGCATCACTACGCTGTCCTCCACCACCGCGCCGGGGCCGATCTTGCAGCCCACGGAGATGACGCTGTGCCGGACCTCGCCCTCTACCTCGCAGCCCTCGGCAATGAAGCAGTTGACGGTCTTGGCGGAGGGGGCGATAAAGGAGGAGGGCATAGCGCTGTTCCGGGCGTAAATCTTAAACCGCTCGCCCCGGAGATTGAACACCGGGTCCTTGCCCAGCAGGTCCATATTGGCCTCCCACAGGGAGCTGATGGTGCCCACGTCCTTCCAGTAGCCGTCGAAGGGATAGGCCATCATCTTGTGGCCGGCGTTCAGGAGGTTCGGGATGATGTTCTTTCCGAAGTCGTTGGAGGAGGCGGGGTCGTCCTCGTCCTCAATCAGGGCCTGCTTCAATACCTGCCAGTTGAAGACGTAGATGCCCATGGAGGCATTGGTGGACTTGGGCCGGGCGGGCTTCTCCTCGAATTCGTAAATGGACATATCGGGGTTGGTATTCAGGATGCCGAACCGGGATGCCTCGGCCAGAGGCACATTGCGCACGGCGATGGTGCAGGAGGCCTGGTGCTTCTCGTGGTACTCCACCATGGCGGCATAGTCCATCTTGTAGATGTGGTCGCCGGAGAGGATTACCACATAGTCCGGGTCGTAGCGGTCGATGAAGTCGATATTCTGGTAAATGGCGTTGGCCGTGCCCTTGTACCAGCCGCTCTTTTTGTCGTGGCGCTCGTAGGGGGGCAGCACCTGGGCGCAGGAGTGGGTCTTGTTCAGGTTCCAGGGCTGGCCGTTGCCGATGTATTCGTTCAGCTCCAGGGGCTGATACTGGGTCAGGATGCCCACGGTATCGATGCCGGAGTTTACGCAGTTGGACAGGGGAAAATCAATAATGCGGTACTTTCCGCCAAAGGGAACGGCGGGCTTTGCGGTCTTTTCCGTCAAGACCTTGAGTCGACTGCCCTGGCCGCCGGCCAGAAGCATAGCGATGCAGCGTTTTTTCTGAAAGTACATGGTCACAGCTCCTCATATTATCATTTGAAAATACAAAGGGAAAGCGGAAGTGGATTGGTCAAAAAATCGTATTTTCTTCCACGCATAACATATCATACTTTTGCGGATTCCGAAAGTGACATTTTGCCTAAAATATCAGAAATCTTTTGGCTATTTTCTCTAAACGTCTGCCAGGAAATCGGGAAGTTCCTAGGTATTTCGACAGGATTCAGCCGTTTCTCCATCCAATAGACATCCAGCCAGCGGCCGAATTTCAGCCCTGTTTTTACCAATTCCCCGCATTTTTCGTACCCCAGTGCCTTGTGAAAGGCCAGGGATGCCGCATTTTCCCCGGTGATGATGGCAAAGATCACCTGATAGCCCATATCCGATAAAAGAGCCTCCAGCGCCGCGTAAAGCTTTTTGCCCAACCCTCGGCCCCGGACGTCCCGGCGCAGGTAGATGGAGGGCTCACAGCACCAGGCATAGGCCGCCCGCTCAAAGGGCAGGCTGGCATAGGCATAGCCCAGCACCTGCCCGTCCTCCTCCCAGACGAGCCACGGAAGCTTCTGCGTAATGCTTTCAAACCGGGCCCGGAAGGTATCCAGGGTCGGCACCTCGTATTCAAAGGTAATCGTTGTCTCGCGGACATAGGGAGCATAAATGTCCAGCATGGAGCGCACATCCGATTCTGATGCTGTCCTTATCATTTTGCGTACTTCCCTTCTCTTTTTCTACTATTTTATGTCCAAAGAAATCCACTGTCAAGGTTGACTTTTGACCATTTAGAGACTACAATAAAGATAATTTGTGTAAATAGGGAGGGGTAAGCATGGATGCCGGCGGAAGCGGCAATATACCTGGCCGAAGTAGATATCTGCCCGCCATCCAGCGGGCCCTGTAATCTGCTTTGCGCCAATATTTGAAAACGGAATATTGGAGGTAACAACATGGCAGAACGTTTTGAAATCGTAGAAAAAGCCCTCCTGAAAATGCTGGAAGAGAAGAAGTATGCCTCTCTGCGGGACATTCTCGTGACCATGAACCCCAGCGATGTGGCCGGTCTCTTCGACGGTCTGGAGGAAAAGCAGATCCCCGTGATGTTCCGTCTGCTCCCCAAGGAGCAGGCCGCGGAGACCTTTGTGGAAATGGAGCCCGAGGCCCAGCAGCTGCTGATCCAGGGCTTCTCGGACAATGAGCTGCGGGAAGTTCTGGATGAGCTGTATGTCGATGACGCGGCAGACCTGGTAGAGGAAATGCCCGCCAACGTGGTGCGCCGGATTCTGACCCAGGCGGACCCGGAGATGCGCAGCTCCATCAACCAGATTCTCCGCTACCCGGAGAACTCTGCCGGGGCCCTGATGACCATGGAATATGTGTCCCTGCGTCCGGATATGACCGTGGAGGAGGCCATTCTCCGCATCCGCCGCCAGGGCGTGGACAAGGAGACCATCTATACCTGCTATGTGCTGGCCAAGGACCGGACGCTGCAGGGCATCGTCACCGTGAAGGACCTGCTGCTGGCGGAAAGTGACGAAACCGAGATCAGCGAGATCATGACCACCAACGTCATCTCCGTCACCACCCAGGATGACCAGGAGGAAGTGGCGAAGATGTTCTCCAAGTACAACTTCCTGGCCCTGCCCGTGGTGGACAAGGAAAACCGGATGGTTGGTATCGTCACCTTCGATGACGCCATGGACGTTATGGAAGAAGAGGCCACCGAGGACATGGAAATCATGGCCGCTATGACTCCTTCCGAAAAGAGCTATTTGAAGAGCACCCCCTTTGACCTGTACAAGCACCGGATTCCCTGGCTGATGCTGCTGATGGTGTCCGCCACCTTTACCGGTATGATCATCTCCTCCTTTGAAAGTGCCCTGGCCCTGCTGCCGGCGCTGACCGCCTTTATCCCCATGCTGATGGATACCGGCGGCAACTGCGGCTCCCAGTCCTCCGTCACCGTCATCCGCGCCCTGAGCCTGGACGAGCTGGAGCTGTCCGATGTGTTCACCGTGCTGTGGAAGGAGGTCCGCACCGCCCTGCTCTGCGGCATGACCCTGGCGGCCCTGTGCTTTTTGAAGGTCCTGCTGGTGGACCGGCTGCTCATGGGCAACACCAGCATCAGCCTCAGCGTAGATCTGGTCATCTGCCTGGCCCTGGGGGTCACGGTGGTCATGGCTAAGATGGTGGGCTGCACCCTGCCCTTGCTCGCCAAGCGCCTGGGCTTCGATCCCGCCGTCATGGCCAGCCCCTTTATCACCACCATTGTGGATGCCCTGTCCCTGCTGGTGTACTTCCTGTTCGCGAAGAGCATTCTGGGGCTGTGACGAATCTATTGGAACTCCTGTAGGGGCGGCTATCAGCCGCCCGGAAGTGATGGGATTGAGCGCTTGGTTTTCGCCACCCATTTCCGATCCCTTCCGGGCGGCTGGTAGCCGCCCCTACGAGACTCAAAAGTTTGGAAACGTCCAAAATATCCGTGAAATTCAGAATATTATAACGATCGATTCGCATTTATGTTTTCAAGGAGGCCACTATGGCTTTTGACTTTAAGAAGGAATACAAAGAATTCTATATGCCAAAGGACAAGCCGGAGATCGTCACGGTTCCGAAGGCAAATTATATTGCCGTCCGGGGCATCGGTGATCCCAACGAGACGGGCGGGGCTTATCAGACGGCCATCAGCATCCTCTATGCTGTTGCCTACACCCTGAAAATGAGCTATAAGACGGATTATAAAATAGAGGGCTTTTTTGAGTACGTCGTCCCGCCTCTGGAGGGTTTCTGGTGGCAGGAAAACACAGCCGGAATTGACTATTCCGACAAAGCCTCTTTCCACTGGATCTCCGTTATCCGTCTGCCGGATTTTGTGACCCGGAAGGATTTTGACTGGGCCGTGGCCGCCGCTACGAAAAAGAAAAAGCTGAACTGCGCCTCGGCGGAATTTCTGACCGTTGAGGAGGGCCTGTGCGTCCAGATCATGCACTTGGGCCCCTTTGATGACGAACCCCGGACCGTGGCCCGGATGGACGAATACATCGCCCAAAACGGCTACGAAAACGATCTGAACGCCAACCGCCTGCACCACGAAATCTATCTGTCAGACGCACGGAAAACACCGCCGGAGAAGTGGAAAACCGTTATCCGGCACCCCATCAAAAAGGTGTGATTCTTTCCGAACCGACCGTCGCGAATCAATACAGGCGGGAGATATTCAAAAAACGAGCGCGTTGTGGAAGTCGCAACGCACTCGTTTTATTTTGGTTATTTTTGCGGGAGTTCCTGTAGAAATCGGGTCAGCGCCGTTCTGTCGTTGGGCACCTTTTCGTCCAGCACAGCATCCAATAGGCGCTGCTGAGCCTCGCCAATTTCCCGTCCACGGTAGCCCAGATTCAAAAGATCGCCGCCCCGGAGGGCCAGGTCTTTCAGGGTCAGGCATCCGTTTTCTGCCTGGATTTCCTCCAGCAGCTGGCCCACCCGGCGGAACACCTCGGTTTCCTCCTCGCCGGGGACACCCTTGCTGCCCATGTCCGCCTGCTGGAGGGCCAGGAGCTTTTCCACCGTGTCAAAGCCCCAGCGGCTTACATAGCGCTTCAGCAGCCGCTTGTCCGGCATGAGCCGGGTCATGTGCTGGCTGATCAGCAGCACAGCCTGGTCCCGCAGGGCGGCAGGGGCCCGCAGGCGCGTTAAGATTTCCCCCGCCATCTTCGCCCCCACCTGGGCATGGCCGTAGAAGTGGCCCCGGCCCGTCTCGTCCCGGGTGAAGGTGGGGATTTTTCCCACATCGTGCAGCAGCGCCGCCCAGCGCAGGGTCAGATCCCCCGGCACCCCCTCCACCACATGGGCAATGTGGGTGTAGAGGTCAAAGCGGTGGTGGGGAGAATGCTGGTCAAAGCCCACAGTATCCTTCAGCTCCGGAATAACCTGGGTAAAAATAGGGGCATATCGGGCCAGCTCCGCCGCCGTCAGCTTCGGCAGCAGGCCGCAGAGCTCCGCGAAGACCCGCTCCCGGGCCAAATGGTCGAGAAGCGGGGTCAGCGACAGCATGGCCTTCTCTGTTTCCGGGTCCGGGGTCAGGCCGTAGGTCACGGAGAAGCGAACCCCCCGCAGAATCCGCAGGGCATCCTCCCGGAATCGGATTTCCGGGTCTCCCACCGCCCGGAGGATTCCCTTTTTCAGGTCCTCCAGGCCGCCGAAGGGGTCGATGAGGCCTCGTGTGGGAGACCAGGCCATGGCGTTGACCGTAAAATCCCGTCGGGCCAGGTCCTGCCGGATGTCCGTTACGAAGTCCACCCGGTCCGGGTGCCGGTTGTCGGCATAGTTCCCCTCCCGGCGGAAGGTGGTGATCTCCACCACCCCGTCCTCCGTGACCACGCCCACGGTGCCATGCTTCTCCCCTGCCAGCACCAACTGGCGATTCGCAAATACCGCCTCCATCTGGGGCGGCGTGGCCGCGGTACACAGATCAAAGTCATGGGGCGTTTTCCCCAGGGCATCGTCCCGGACGCAGCCGCCAACGCAGTAGGTTTCATAGCCCGCCCTCTCCAGTGCCTCCATGCAGGCAAGCACCGGGCCTGGAATCAACATTTGGGCCCCTCCGGCTCTGACAGCAGAGGCATCACCGCCGCGGCGGCCAGGAAATGGAAGGGCTGGAACACAGCGCCGAAGGCTGCCGCCAGATTCAGATACACCGCCGCCAGCCCCAGCCGGTTCCGCCAGGGGGACACGGGCAGGCCCGCATCCTTGGCCGCCTGGCAGTAGGCAAAGGCCGCCAGGGCCAGACTGCCAAGCAGGGCGAAGAGGTAATTCTGAATCTGGGGCTCCCGGCTCCAGGTCTGGTAGGCCGTCACCAGCCGCAGCACCAGGGTGATGCAGAGCATAATGCTGCCAAAGGCCTTGACGGGCTCGCCTCTTCTTTTCTGCTTTCCCCGATAGATCAGCCCCGCCACGGCTCCGGCGGAGCACAGCAGCAGGATTATCCGCAGTGCCTGGGCGGAGGCATTCAGCCCATAGGCGGACAGGGCCGCGGCGGCCCCCATGGTGCAGTCGCCCACATGGAAAAACCGGGGGTTGGTCTCCGTGTCCGGCTTTTCGGAAAAATAGCACAGAGGCAGAGCCGCCAGGGTCAGCACCCACAGCAGCACATAGAACACGCTCCCCGGGCCCAGCAGGCCCCGGTCGTCCAGGTCAAAATGGTACAGGAGGATCTGGCACAGCCCGGCAGCAAGCCCCAGGCCGCAGACCAGGTAGGGAAAACGGTTTCTTTTCATAATGCCCTCCTTCTTTGCGTTGCAATTTTGGAAAGTCCAAAACCTTTTGCGTCCCGTAGGGGCGGCTACCAGCCGCCCGGAAGGTGTCGAAAGTGTGCGGTAAAAACGGAACGCTCAATCCCGGTCATTTCCGGGCGGCTAATAGCCGCCCCTACAGATCTTTCAATTATAACAGCGTGATGATCCCCACCACCGCCGCGAGAATGGGTTGATGGAGCAAATAGACAAGAAGACTGTTGCGGCCCAGCCATTGCAGGGCCTTGCAGGGCGGGTCCTCTCTGGGAAACAGGCTCTTCTTCCCGGCATAGGCCTTCCGCCCCAGCACGGCCCCCGCCAGGAAATACCCCAGATTGGGAAACAGGGGGAAATAATCCGAGGAGGCGAAGCCATAAGGGGCAAAGCCCAGCACCGTCAGCCAGGGGAAGGAGAAACCCACCCCCCGGAGCCACAGCCCCAGGCCGATCATCCCGGCCGCCAGAACCAGCAGCGCCCAGCTCGGGAGCTTCCGGAACAGGGGCCAGAGCATCATGCAGCAGCCCAGGCACTGGAGTACGCCGAAGTAAATAATTATATCTTTCCCGGCAAAGCCCAGAAAATACATCCCGGCGGTAACCCCCGTGCACAAAAAGCCGCAGCAGAACACCTGGAAGCCCCGCTTCACCGGATGGCTGCCCAGGGTGGCGCTGATGCCGGAGATCAGCAGGAAAATGGCCCCGTAGTTGTTTTTGAACAGCTGATACCAGCCGGGGTTCCAGTCCCAGATGCCGTAGAGCTCCACCAGATCGTAGTGCAGGTGAATGGCAATCATGCCAATGAGGGCCAGACCCCGGAGGGCATCCAGCTCCCAGACGCGCTTGCTCATTGGGCCCCCGCCTTGGCGTTGGCCTCTTCCTCCAGCACCCGATAGGCCACCTTGCCCACCAGGGTCTTGGGCAGCTCCTTGCGGAACTCAATCTCCCGGGGCATGGCGTACTTGGCGATGCGGCCGGAGCAGTAGTCCAGCAGCTCCTTCTTCAGCTCCTCCGTGGGCTCGATGCCGGGCATGGGCACCACATAGGCCTTGACCTTCTGAACCCGGTAGGGGTCCTTCACGCCGATGACGCAGCTGATCAGCACCTTTTCGTGGCCGTCAATGATGTTTTCCAGCTGAGAGGGGTACACATTATAGCCGGAGGTGACGATCATCCGCTTGATGCGCTGGCGGAAATAGACGAAGCCGTCCTGGTCTATGTGGCCCAGATCGCCGGTGTGGAGCCAGATACGGCCATCGTAATGGCGGCGCAGGGTCTGGCGGGTCTCCTCGGGGTTATCCATATAGCCCAGCATGACGGTGGGACCGGAGATGCAGATTTCGCCCTCGATATTGGCCTCCACCTCGTTGGTGGTGCCGGGCTGTACGATTTTATAGAAGGTATCCGGGAAGGGCACACCAATGGAGCCCTGGCGGGCATAGTCCTTGGGGGTCAGGCAGGAGGCGGTGACGCACTCGGTGGTGCCGTAGCCCTCCCGGATCTGCTCGGCACAGCCGTGGTCCTTCAGAAAGGCATCCACCTTCTTCTTCAGCTCCGGGCTCAGGCTGTCGCCGCCGGAGAAGATGCCCTTCAGGAAGCTCAGATCCACGCCCTCCAGGTTCTCCGCCCGCAGCAGGGCCTCGAACAGGGTGGGCACACCGGGGATCAGGTTGGGCTTCTGCTTCACCAGGGTCTCGGCGTAAATCTTCACATTGAACTGGGGGATGAGAATGCAGGTAGCGCCGGCAACCAGGGGCAGATGAATGCCGATGCCAAGGCCAAAGCCGTGGAACACGGGCATGACGGAGAGCATCTTCATATCCGCAATCTCCTCGGCGGTGAAGCCGGAGGCGGCCATGGTCTGCAAGGCCAAAGCGTTAAAATTCAGGTTAGAGAGCATGATGCCCTTGGTGGTGCCGGTGGTGCCGCCGGAATAGAGGATGGTGCCGCACTCGTCATAGCGGTTCTCAATGGGGGGCAGCTCCACGTCCTTCCCGGCCCGGACCATGTCGTACCAAAGGGTGTAGCCGGACTTGGGCAGCTTCTTCACCGCCCGGGCGGCCTTGGTCATGGGATAGAGCACATTCAGAGGGATGGGCAGCTCGTCCGCCACCTTGGCAATGAGGATGGTGGTGGGGTTTTCCAGCTGGGGCTGGATGGAAGCCACCTTCTCATAGAACTGATCCAGGGTCAGGATGGCCTTGCTCTTGGAGAAATTCAGATAGAAGGCGATCTCCTGAGCAGCGGACAGAGGGTGGATCATATTGGGGATGGCCCCGATGCGGTTCAGCGCGTAGAAGCAGTCCAGGGCCTGGGGGGTGTTGGCCATGCAGATGGTCACCTTGTCACCCTTGCGGATGCCCATTTTATACAGGCCCTTGGCGGCAGCCTTGATGCGCTTCAAAAACTCCGTGTAGGAGGTCTTCTTGCCCATGAAGATATAGGCGGTGTGATCCGGGTACTTCTTCGCAGCAGCGGAGACCATTTCGTACATGGTCTTGTGGGGATACTCCAGAGATGCCGGCGTTGCGCCGTAATATTTCAGCCAGGGTGCGGATGCGGATAAACCCATTGTATGTAGTTTCCTTTCGTTTTTAGCATATATCGGGGATTATATCATTTCGGGGCGGGAATTTCTACCCTTTGGGGGAAAAATTTCTGGTTTGACCGCTCTTGTAAATGGGGGCAGGAAGGGGTATAATGGGGGATATTATTTGGAAGACAAATTGGTATTTGGCGAATTGACAGAGTGCTTGGATGAACGTATAACCTTACGGGGAACCCCCAACCTTCCCCAAGGGGAAGGTTGGGGGTTCCCCTCCAGGGGTATACGTTCAACCGGGCGCTCTATCACTTCGACAAACCCAATTTGTGCTTCTCTTTCAGGAGGGCAACACATATGCTAATCGGTTCCATTACATTCCTTTCCGCCGCTTTCGCGGTGCTGACCTGCGTGCTGGGTGGTTTTTCCGGCGCAGCGGTGGTGCTGGGGACGCTGGGGTGCTTTCTGGGGTACTGGATTGCCCTGGCGCTGCTGGCCTTTCTCTTCCTGTGGGCGGCCTGCGCCACGGTGGATCTCACGAAGCCCCAGGAGCGCGACAGCAAATTTTTCCGCTTTCTGCTGCGGCTGTATATTCCCGCGGTGGTAACCCTTTTGCAGGTGGACTTTGATTTGCAGGGCAAGGAGCAGCTGCCCAAGGACGGGCGGTTTCTGCTGGTGTGCAACCATCTGAACATCCTGGACCCTGTGATGCTGCTGCGGGCCTTCCCGGAGAGCCAGCTGGCCTTTATCTCCAAGCGGGAAAATATGGACATGTTCCTCATCGGCAAGATCATGCACCGGATTCTCTGCCAGATGATCAACCGGGAGAATGACCGGGAAGCCCTGAAAACCATCCTCAAGTGCATCCAGATGATCCGGGACGATCAGGTGTCCGTGGCTGTGTTCCCGGAGGGCTACACCAGCCGGGACGGGAAGCTGCATCACTTCCGCTCCGGGGTGTTCAAAATCGCCACCAAGACCCAGGTGCCCATTGTGCTGTGCACCATCCAAAATACCCAGACCATTTTCCACAACGCCAAGGGCCTGAAGCGCACCCATGTGCCCCTGCATGTGGTGGGCGTCATCCAGCCGGAGACCTACGCCGGCCGCACCGCCGTAGACATCGCCCAGGAGGCCTACGACAAGATGCTCTCCGACCTGGGCCCCGCGTTCCGTCCGGAGGAACCGGCGGAGGAATAAGGGCAGGCCTTGACAATTTTCCAAACCGGGACTATAAAAACACAAGGAGATGCCTGCGCGAACAAGCACCCCCTTGCAGTGGAACCCTAGACGGTTGCCACAACATATGAGCTTAACCCTCAAACCGTGAGCCGTTCTGTTGGCGCAGACGGCTCACTTCTTTTTATAAAGATATCGCATTTCCCCGGTTCAACGTATAACCGAAAGGGGAAGGTTTTTTATTTCTTCCCCTTCTTCGCCTCCAGCGCCGCCTTACGCGCTGCCAGAGTTTCCGCGCAGCGGAACTCCGCCAGGTTGGCCCGGTCGTGGGGGCGGAAGTGCTGGTAGGTGAGCACGCCCACCGCCGCCAGGCAGCTGATGGCAGCCAGAACCTGGCTGACCCGGAAGGAGCCCCAATAGAGGCTGTCCATCCGCAATCCCTCGATCATGGCCCGGCCCAGGCCGTACCAGGCGGCGTAGCCCAGGGCGATCTGGCCGTCATAGGCCCGCTTGGGGTACAGGAAGTGCAGGATTAAGAAGCCGCAGAGGTTCCACAGGCTCTCATACAGGAAGGTGGGGTGGTAATACTCCCACTGGCCCGTCACCGTATTGTACAGGCCCATCCGGGAGAAGGCATTGGTGGCCGCGCCGAAGGCCTCCCGGTTGAAGAAGTTGCCCCAGCGGCCGATGATCTGACCGATGAGAAAGCCCATGACCACCAGATCCAGCAGCGCGGGCAGGGAGCACTTCTTGACCTTGCAGTACACCGCCACACCGATCACCGCGCCGATCACCGCGCCGTAGATGGCGAGGCCTCCGTTCCAGATGTACAGCACGGAGATGGGGTCGGCCGCGTAGTCCCGCCAGCTGAAGACGCAGTAATAGATGCGGGCGCAGATGACGGCAAAGGGGGTAATCCAGAGAATACCGTCCAGAATATCATCGTCTGTCAGGCCCACATACTTGCTGCGGCGGCAGCAGTAGACCCCTGCCAGCAGCAGGCCGAAGGCGATGACCACCCCGTACAGGTGGATGGTCAGAGGGCCGACAGTAAAATAGCGGATGGGGTTGATGTCATGGATTCCCAGAAACGGGAAAGAAATGAACGAATAGTTCGCGGGATTGACACTCATGCTTGCTCCTCCTCACGGACGGGGTCGATGACCGACAGCACGGCCCGCTCCGGCCGCACTACGCGGTCCAGGAAGGCCTCCACGTCCTGTTTGCTTAAATTCTGATAAATCTGGGGAAACCGGAAGTAATCGAAATCGCTGAAATGGTAGGCGCACACCCGGAAGCAGGTGGCATCAAAGGAGTCCAGGCTCTTGATCCGGCGGCCCAGGGCGCTGCGCTTCATGCGGTCAAAGTCCTCCTGCCGGATGCCCTGGGTGCGGAGGCGGTCCATCTCCTCCAGGATGGCCTGCTTCACGGCCTCCGGGTCCTGGCTGTCGCCGCCGCAGGTAAACAGGGCGCAGCCGTCCACGGTCTCAAAGCCGCCGCCAAAGGAGCTGTCGATGATCCCGGCATCGTACATCTTGAGGTACAGGTCCGAGCTCTCCCCGAACAGGGCCTCCGCCGCCAGGTCCGCCACCATCTCCTGGGCAATAGCCGCCTCCCCCCGGCCCAGGGGCTCCGCCTTAAAGGCCAGGGTGAAGGTGGGCATGGCCACCTCCATGGAGGCCCGCACCGTCTGGCCGTCGCAGGTCATGTCCTCCTCCCAGGGCCGCAGCTTGACGGCGGCCTCCCGGGGGCTGTCCCCCAGAACCTGCCGGGCAACGGCGGCAACCATCTCCGCCTCTACGTCCCCGATGACGCAGAGCATCATGTTTTCCGGGGCGTAAAAGGCCTTGTGGCACAGGTACAGGTCCTCCGGGGTGATTTCCCGGATGGTCTCCGAGGTGCCGAGGATGGGCACCCGGATGGGGTGGTTCCGGTACATGGCCCGGGCCAGATTTTCAAACACCACGCTGTCCGGTGCGTCCAGGTTCATGCCGATCTCCTGATCAATGATGCCCCGCTCCTTGTCCACGCTCTCCTGGGTGAAATAGGGGGTGCTGACGAATTCCAGCAGCAGCCGCAGACACTCTTCAAAGTAATCCGTGCAGGAAAAATAGTAGGCGGTCATATCGTAGCTGGTAAAAGCATTGGTGCTGGCCCCGTAGGAAGCGAACTCCGCGCTCACATCCCGGCCCCCGGGCAGGTCGAACATCTTGTGCTCCAGATAGTGGGCGATGCCGTCCGGCACCCGGCAATCCCGGCCCTCATAGCGAAACTGGGTGTGAATGGAGCCGAAATCCGTTACAAAATAGGCAAGCTTCTTGGAAAAGCCCTTCCGGGGCACCACCGCCACGGTGAGTCCGTTGGGCAGCACCTCCCGGGAAATGGTCTCGTCCAGCTTGGGATAGGATACACTGGTCATGCTTTGGCTCCTTTCAGGAAGTAGGTGGTGTGGAGCTCCAGACTCCGGGCGCAGCGAACCACATCCTCCAGGCCCACCGCCCGGAGGGCGGCCATATGGGCCTGCTGGGTCATGCCGCTGCCCCCCAGGGCCATGGCGGAATCGTATCCCTCAATGGCGCTGGGAGAATCCGGCACCGCCTGCAGCGCGCTGAGCAGCGCCGCCCGGGCGGCCTCCAGCTCCGCCTGCGTAATCTGGCCCCGGCAGCATTCCTCCAGCTGGCGCAGCACCTCCTGACGGACGTGGGCCTCCTTATCAAAGTCGATGCCGGCGCTGACCAGCAAAATGCCCTTGGCGCTGTAGTACCCGGAGCCAATGGAATAACACAGGCTCTGCTTCTCCCGGATGTTCTGGAAGAGCTTGGAGGTCATGTCCCCGCCGAGGATGGCGCTAAGCATCTGCATGGCGGGAAAATCCGCCGTCCGGTTGGTGATGGGGGTCACGAAGCCCATGCAGAGCTTCCCCTGGGCGACTTCCATGGTTTCCGTCAGATCGTTTTTGGGGGCCAGATGCAGATCGGTCTGCCCCGGCAGGGAGCGGTAATCTCTGACTTCCCCCGCGAAGAGGCGGCGCAGCAGAGTCTCCACCCGTTCCGGGCTGGCAGAGCCCACATAGATCAGCTCGATGGCGCTCTCCCGGCGGAGGGTTACATAGTGCCGCAGAAGCGCCTGGGCCGTAATGGCCTCCACCTCCTCCGGCTCCCCCATCCGGGCCACCCCGAAGGAATCCCCGGCGCACAGGCTTTTCAGCAGCTGCCGGGTGGCATAGGCCCGCTTGTCGTTGAGCTCGGCCTGAATAGCGTAAATCTGGTTTACCTTCTCTCCCTGGACAAAGGCATCCAGGAAGCCCCCGTTCTCCGTGGGGTAGTCAAACAGCAGCTCACCTACGAAGGAGAGGGTCTTTTCCAGGACAGACTCCCCCTCCATAGCGAACCGGTCATCCATCATGCTGACGTAGAAGCCCGTGGTCTGGTAGTCCCCCGCCCGGCGGGAGATGGGACTCACCGATGCCCCGTAGAGCTCGTCCAACCGCATGGTGATCCGCCGCAGATCCGGGGCGCTCCTGCACCCCCGCAGCAGGACGCTGGGAATCAGGGCATTCATCGCCGCCTCCTCCCGGCACATGGGCCGCACATACTGGATGGACAGGGCGTTCTGCTTAAACCGGCAGTCCGTATAGCACCGCAGACGGATACCGGGAGAAATTTCAGTGGTTGTGATCATTGGATCGCTCCTTTGGGCAAATTGGGGGTTGTGGAAGTGATAGAGTGCCCGGTTGAACGTATACCCTAAAAAAGAAAGCCCCTACCTTCCCCTTGGGGAAGGGGGACCGCCCGTGGCGGTGGATGAGGGCGGTACAGACTTAACGACTGTACAAACCCGGGCGAATTCGCACAATTTACCGGGAAATTTGTACGAATTCGCCTTAAATTTCTCCGCATCGGTTCTGCGTACCGATGTTTTATGGTGCGATTGCCACTGGCAATCGATTATTTCTGATTCGCTGCGCGGAGCACCACCCTCATCCCCCATTGCGATGGGCCCCCTTCCCCAAGGGGAAGGTTGGGGGTTTCCCTCCGGGGGGATACGTTCATCCGGGCACTCTGTCCATTTACAAACCCCAATCCGCATAATTGCCACCATTATACTCTATCTTTCCGCAAATAGGAAGTAGTACACAAAAAATTAAGACTTTTCCGGTTGTCAATTCCCGGGTTTTGCGGTAGAATGTAGGATGGATTGTTATTCGATAGGAGGATCATGCCATGGCATGGCTGGAAATAACGGTGAATACGGAGCCCGGCGGGGTGAACGCCCTGGCCACGGCACTGACGGGGCTGGGGTTTGAGGATTTCTGCATCGAGGATCAGCAGGAGTTTGAAACCTTTTTAGAAGAGAACCGGGAATACTGGGATTACATTGACGAAGATTTGGAAAAGAGCCTCCAGGGCCTCAGCCGGATTAAATTGTACTTAGAGGATACCGATGAAGCGAACCTCTCCAGGCTTCGCGCCTTTGCCCGGGAGCGGAACCTGATTCTGACAGAAAAGCCCCTGCCGGACACCAACTGGGAGGAGAGCTGGAAGGACAACTACCCGCCCCAGGAGGTGGGGAAACATCTCGTGGTGCTCCCCTGCTGGCTGGCGGACAGCTATGAAGCAGACCGGACGCCCATCATCCTGGACCCGGGCCTGACCTTCGGCACCGGGGCCCACCCCTCCACCCAGATGGTCATGGAGACTATGGAGGAAACCGTCCGCCCCGGGATGCACTGTCTGGACCTGGGCAGCGGCAGCGGCATTCTCTCCATCACCGCCCTGCGGCTGGGGGCGGAAAGCGCCGTAGGCGTGGACATTGACCCCAAGGCCGAGGACATCGCCCGGGAAAACGCGGCCTACAATGGCTTCGCCGCCCCGGCCTTTACAGCCCTCACCGGCAACGTAACGGCGGACAAGGATTTGATGGAGCGTCTGTCCCAAAAAGAATACGGCCTGGTGCTGGTAAACATCGTGGCCGATGTGATCATCGGTCTTGCCCCCATTCTGCCGGAATTTCTGGGGAAGGACACGAAGCTCATCTGCTCCGGCATCCTGGACAATCGGCTGGAGGATGTGCTGGAGGCCCTGACCCGGGCGGGTCTCACCGTGACGGGCACAAAAGAAAAGGAAGAGTGGCGCTGCGTCACCGCCCGGAAGGAGTAACCTATGAAAATGACCTACAGGACCCGCCGCCGCTTGCAGCGGATTGGCGTGGTGGCCCTGATTCTGATTGTGGTGCTGCTGGTTGCCTGGTTTTGCAGCGTGATCTGGCTCCAGCGGTATGTGGTCTACAGTGCCGATGGGGCCAAGGTGGACTTTGAGCTGGGCGACGCGGGCTTCGGCGGCGTGGTGGCCACCCCGCCCCAGGCCCAGGGCGGCGTATCCATCTACTACAACGAGGGCTCCGATGCCATCAAAATCAGCAAGGAGCTGAGCCCTATCAACGGCTACTATGTGGACTACACCGCCATGGTCAAGGAAATGAGCACCGTGGAGGAGAACCTGAATCTGATTCCCTCCGGCACCCCCGTGATGATCGAGCTGAAGGGCGGCTACGGCGTGTTTTACTACACCACAAAAATCGCCGGGGCGGAGACCTCCAAGAGCATCCGGGAGCAGGTGGGCCTGGACCGGGTGGATGCCTTTATCCAGAAGCTCAAGGACAAGGGCTGCTATATGATCGCCAAAATCTCCGCCTTCCAGGACTGGACCTACGGCAACAACAATGTGACCAACGGCCTGTACATGACCTCCCGTGCGGGCCTTTGGCTGGATGACGAGGGCTGCTTCTGGCTGGACCCCGCCAGTGCCGGTGTCCAGAGCTGGATCACCTCCGCGGTGTTGGAGCTGAAGAACATGGGCTTCCACGAGGTGATGCTCAGCAACTTCCGCTTCCCCACCTCCGATGCCTACATCTACACCGGGGACAAAAGCGCGGCCTTGCAGAATGCCATGCAGAATTTACTCACCTCCACCGCCTCTGACGGCGGCACCTTCACCCTGTCCTTCGGCACCAACGACCCCACACTGACCCTGCCGGAGGGGGCAAGAAGCCGCATCTATTTTGAAAACATCGATGCCGCCAACGTAGAGGCCACCGCCAGCCAGTCCACCGTGCCGGACAAGGCCTCCCAGATCGTGTTCCTGGCCAAGACCAACGACACCCGGTTCGACAGCTACAGCGTCCTGCGGCCCCTGACCGCCGCCCAGACCCTGGAAGCCCAGAAGGCCGACAAGGCCGCGGCTGGAAACTAAGCATACGCACATTTTTCTCCAAACGGAATAGCATGGATTGAGCGGTGAAGCTCGAAAAAATTCATTTGGAGGAATCGCTATGTGTGGTAACAACTCCTGCTTCGGCGGCAACCTGTGGTGGATCATCATTCTGATCCTGCTGTTCAACTGCGGCGGATGCGGCTGCGGCAATAACGACTGCGGCTGCGGCAGCAACGATAACAACAGAGGCGGCTGCGGCTGCTTCTAACAGGCCCAAGGGGTGCCGCGTTTGCGGCACCCCATTTTGCTGTCTACCGTAGAAAAACATTGATTTTCTTGTCGTGGAATGGTATACCGGTCTGCAAAGAAACACAACAGGAGGCGCTGTCATGGCGGAGAACATTTTTCTGGCCCGTCAGGAGCCCACACAGCTGAAGGACTATCTGCAATTCACCGGCGGCAGCCGGGGCAACCTGGGCGACGAGGTGCCGGTAAGCGTTTACCGGATGCTGGAATACTCTCTGAAGGAGGAGCTGCGGCAGCACCGAAATTCCCGCCACCCCCCCCCGCCCCTCACCGCCGAGGAGGTCCTCCACCGGGCCGATACCAAGATGTACCGGCAGAAGCAGAGCCATCGGGCGGATTATGTAGGGAAGCTGTGAGATAGCGGTTCGGGATATTGGGGTTTATCCACCTTTTTACAGAAACACCCAGACCGCCTGAATTTTGCGGTCTGGGTGTTTTTATACGAAAATTTCCTTACAGCTGGCTCCACTCCACATCGATGATCCGGTCCTTCTTGCTCTCCCGGATGGCCTTGCTGATGCAGAACACGGAATAGAGGTTCTGAACGCTGCCGATGATCAGGCAGATGCCAATGGCCATCATCAGCGCCGCGGCACCGGAGAAGGGGTTGAAGAGCAGGTAAAAGCCAAGAGTGGTGTCCAGGATGCCCAGCACCAGGGAGGCGGCCCAGTTGCGCAGGCCGAAGCGGTGCATTTCCACGGCGATCTGGATGTCAAACACGCTGCCGAAGAGAATGTAAATACCGGCGGCCATGGGCAGGATGGTCATGGCGTCCTGGGGATGCAGCAGGAGCAGCAGGCCCGCCAGGATATAGAGAATGCCCGCGCCCAGGTCAAACCGGAAGAACACCCCCGCAAAGCCCAGGCGGAAATACCGCACCAGCTTGTACACACCTGCCACGGCGCAGAGAATGCCGAGAATCACGCACACGGTCATGGCGGAGATATCCGGCCACACCAGCATCACAATGCCGAGAATCAGCATACAGGCGCTCACAACCACAGCGCCAACCTGAAACCGTTTCCATAGCTCTTTCATCATATAGAGCCCTCCTTTGTCTTTCTGCGTTCACTATACCACGCCTTTTCAAAAGCGACCATAGACAGAAGGGAGAAAATGATAAAATGCGGATCAGAAGTTGTTGACCTGTAGGGGCGGCTACCAGCCGCCCGGAAGGTATCGAAAGGGAACGGTGGAAACAAAACACTCAAGCCCGGTTACTTCCGGGCGGCTGATAGCCGCCCCTACGGGACTCAGAAAGTTTCCATTTCCCCTCAATATCATCCTTCTCCCGGCACCAGCTCCGCCAGGAGCTTGCGCAGCAGCTCTCCCAGCGCGTCTGCTTCTTCCTTTGGAAGGGCCATGCAGGCGCACATCTTTTTCGGGACCTCCAGGGCCTGCTCCCGCAGGGCCAGGCCCTGGGGGGTCAGGGAAATCAGCAGATTCCGCTCGTCGTTGGCATCCCGCCGCCGGGTGATGTAGTGCTTCTGCTCCAGCTTTTTAAGCAGGGGCGTCAGGGTGCCGGAGTCTAAGTACAGGTGCTGCCCCAGAACCTTGGCGCTAACCTCCCGGTGCTCCCAGAGCACCAGCATGGCGATATACTGGGTGTAGGTCAGATCCAGCGCGTCCAGGAAGGGCTTGTACCGCCGCACCACCTCTTTGGCGCAGGCGTAGAGGGGGAAGCAGAGCTGGTTTTCCAGCTTTAATTCCTCGGGCATTACAGGTGCTTCTCCAGGAAGGCCTGGATGGCGGGCTGGGGCTCAAAGCCGATGGTCCGGTCCACCTCCTGGCCGTGCTTCAGCACCACCACGCAGGGAATGCTGGAAACCCGGAACTGCTGGGCCAGGGCGAAATTCTCGTCCACGTCAATGCTGTAGAAGGCCGCGTCCGGCAGCTCATCGGCAACGGATTCCAGCACGGGGGCCAGCATCTTGCAGGGGCCGCACCACTGGGCGGAAAAATCCAGGACTGCCAGCGCCTTGGCGTTGGCCTCGGTGAGATCGTTATTGGTAATTTTGGTAATCATTTTGTATTCTCCTTTTCTTTTTTCTCGGCCAGGAACCGCACCGCGCTGAGGGCGGCTACGTTCCCCTGACCGGCGGCTTTGATATACTGATAGGGGGTGCCGGTGATGTCGCCGCAGGCGAAGCACCCCGGCAGGTTGGTTTCCATCTGCAAGGTGACGGGGATGTGGTTCCCCTCCATGCGGATGCCGGGCACCAGCTTGTCCGGAGCCACCGCGTCCCGGAGGACGAACACGCCGTCTGCGGCGTATTCCTTTCCCTCCGCAGTTTGCAGCCCCGTGGCCTGCCTCTCGCCCAGGATGGCGGCGGGCTTCTCGTGGATGACCAGGACCTTGGGGCCCACGGTGATCTGGTGGGGAGCGGCGGGGAAGTAGAGTACCTGCCCACAGCTCTCCGCCAGGAAGTCCGCCTCCCGGCAGGCCTGACCGGAATAGCCGATGACGGCAACGGTTTTGCCCCGGTAGAAGTGGGCGTCACAGGTGGCGCAGTAGCTGACACCCCGGCCCAGCAGCTCGTTTTCCCCCGGCAAAGGCCTGGCGGTAACCACCCCGGCAGCAAGGATCACGGTGTCCGCCTCAATCATCTCCTCCGGGGTTTGCAGGGCGAAATAATTCCCCATGGCGTAGACCGCCGTGACCTGCTTTTCGGTAATGGGAATGTCCAGGCTGTCCAGCTGGGCCCGGAGGGCATCTGCCAGAGCTGCCCCGGTCACATTGGGCAGGCCCGGGTAGTTGAGAATGGAGTGGGCCTTCTCCACCTTTTCGCTTAAGTGCCGGGTGCCGAACAGAATCAGCTTCTTCCCCCGCACCTTCGCCGTAATCGCTGCCGACACCCCACCGGGCCCGGTGCCGACAATGGCAATGTCATATCGCTCCATGGCGTCACTTCCTTTGCGTGCAATTCAATTTTTCTATATTTAATTTTACACAATTCATTTGAATTGTCAAGTGGGTGGGTGTAAACAGTTTGTGAAGGAAGACAACCCCCAATTTATCTGCCCCTATACCCGAAAAGCCCGCCTCCGGAGCTGGAGGCGGGCGAAAATGGTTGGGTTATCCGTTCGGCTTAGTACATACCGCCGGCCTGGCTGGCAGCGGCCGCGGCGGCGGCGTCGGCAGCGGGATCGGGCTTGTCGACGACCAGGCTCTCGGTGGTCAGCACGCAGGAGGCGATGGAAGCGGCGTTCTCCAGGCTGGAACGGGTCACCTTGGTGGGGTCCACAATTCCGGCGGGGATCATGTCCACATACTCCTCGGTGTAGGCGTTGTAGCCGAAGCCGACCTTGCCGGAGGAGCGGATCTTCTCATAGACCACGCTGCCGTCCACACCGGCGTTCTCCGCGATCTGGCGGATCGGGGCCTGCAGCGCGGTGGCAATGATGCGGGCGCCGGTCTTCTCGTCACCGTGCAGGGTGGCAACCAGCTTCTCAACGGCCTCAATGGCGTTGACCTGGGCGGTGCCGCCGCCGGCCACAATGCCCTCTTCCACAGCGGCACGGGTGGCGTTCAGCGCGTCCTCAACCCGCAGCTTCTGCTCCTTCATGGCAACCTCGGTCTGGGCGCCGACCTTGATGACGGCAACGCCGCCGCTGAGCTTCGCCAGACGCTCCTGCAGCTTCTCCCGATCGTAGTCGGAGGTGGTTGTGGCAATAGCGGAGCGAATCATGTGGGCGCGCTCCTTGATGGCCTCGGGGGTGCCGTCACCATCCACAATGGTGGTGGTGTCCTTGGTGACAACCACCTGACGGCAGTGGCCCAGATCGGCCATCTGCGCGTCGCTGAGCTCCATGTTCAGCTGGCTGGAGATCACAGTACCGCCGGTCAGAACGGCGATATCCTGCAGCATCTCCTTGCGGCGGTCACCGAAGCCGGGGGCCTTCACGCAGACCACATTAAAGCGGCCCTGCAGACGGTTCAGCAGCAGCGTAGCCAGGGCGTCGCCCTCTACATCCTCTGCAATGATGATCAGCTTGCGGCCGGACTTGACAATGGGCTCCAGGATGGGCAGAATCTCCTGAATGGAGGCGATCTTCTTATCGGTAATCAGCAGGTAAGCATCGTCCAGGACGGCTTCCATCTTGTCGGTATCAGTGACCATGTAGGGGGAGATATAGCCCCGGTCAAACTGCATACCCTCGACCACATCCAGACCGGTCTCGGCGGTCTTGCTCTCTTCGATGGTGATGACACCCTCGGTGCCCACCTTCTCCATGGCTTCCGCGATCAGCTTGCCCACGGACTCATCGCCGGAGGACACGGTGCCGACTCTGGCGATATCCTCGGAGCCGTGCACAGGCACGGAATTGGCCTTGATGGCCTCCACGGCGGCGGCAACGGCCTTCTCAATGCCCTTGCGCATAACCATGGGGTTGGCACCAGCGGACAGGTTCTTCAGGCCCTCGCGGGTGATGGCCTGGGCCAGCAGGGTAGCGGTGGTGGTGCCGTCACCGGCAACATCGTTGGTCTTGGTGGCGACCTCACGGATCAGCTGAGCGCCCATATTCTCAAAGGCATCCTCCAGCTCGATCTCCTTGGCGATGGTCACGCCGTCGTTGGTGATCAGGGGAGAACCGTACTTCTTGCCCAGCACCACATTGCGGCCCTTGGGGCCCATGGTAACCTTAACGGTATCGGCCAGCTGGTCAATACCGGACTGCAGCTTCTTTCTGGCTTCTTCGCCATAAACAATCATCTTTGCCATAATGCATTTCCTCCTCAGTCAGTCACGACGGCCAGAATGTCGTCCTGCTTGACAAACTTATATTCCACTTTGTCCAGGGTCAGATCGGTGCCGGTGAACTTGCCCACCACAACCTTGTCACCAACGGATACGGTCATGGTCACGTCCTTGGTGCCGGGGCCAACGGAGACGACCTCGTAAATCGCGGGCTTCTCTTTGCTGCTGGTGGCGAGAAGAATACCGGAGACGGTGGTCTCCTGGGCCTCATGTGCTTTCAGGAGCACGTTGTCAGCCATAGGTTTCAGCTTCATAACAAATTCCTCCATGTGTGCAATATTTAGACCGCCGGGGGTGCCCGGCTCTTATCTACTTGCTTAGCACTCATTCTCCTTGAGTGCTAAGATATCATAGCGCAGATGCGTCAAAAATGCAAGAGGGAAATTTGCTTTTTCCGTAAATAATTTATGAATGCATTGTTATATTGAGATGCCAGTAGGGGCGGCTACCAGCCGCCCGGAAGGTATCGAACGAGAGCGGCGAAAACGGAACACGCAATCCCGGTCATTTCCGGGCGGCTGATAGCCGCCCCTACTATGCTCAAAAGTTTTGAGTTTTTCAGAAATAACGGTAAAGTGCAAACATTTCTGTGATGAATTGGCATTAAGAATGCGCCGTTACGTTATGAATCAGTGCCAATAGGTTGGCATCCGTCAGTCCCGGGGCATCGTAAGCCCCATCCAGGAGGGCATCCAGGTTGTCCGCGTCGTTTTCGATCTCCTTGGACATAAGCTGGGCCGTTGGGACCGTTTCGCCCCCCAGCAGGCAGCACAGCAGGGTCAGGGCCACGATCGTTTTTCCCCTAGCCGCCAGGTCGAAGTCCGAAATCGCCTGGAGCCAGTAGCGGGAAAGGAAATAGCGCAGCATGGCCCGATCCTCCTTTTGGAGCCCTCTGGGCTGCGGGTTCGAGAGCATTTCCCGCCAGGCCGGGGTCAGGATTTCCAGCCCCCGGAACACCTCCAGAAAGGCATCCACATTTCCCTCCCCCCGGAATTCCTCAGCGGTTTTCAGAGCGGCGGCAGGGTCAAAGGGGGTGATCTCCCCCGCGTCGAAGTCCTGCTGGGCGTGGTAACCGTAGAGCAGCAGCGCCGTCAGAGGGTCTTCTTCCCGGGTCAGCGCCATGGCGGTTTCCCGGGTTTGCAGGAGGATTTCCATATCCCGGGGGTCGTAATCCGGGCTCTCCGTGGCAGCACCCTGCCGGACCCAGTGCCAATTTTCCTGGGACAGCAGAATCCGGGCAGCCTCCGGGCAGCTGAGCTCCAGGCCCAGCTCCGTAAAGCTGCCGTAGTCATGGCGCAGCCTGGGAAACTCCCGGCAGGTTTGGCACAGGGCTTTCTCTCCCAGCTCCGCCTGAATGCGGCACAGCCCGTCAGAGCGCCACATGGGGCAGCGGCCAGCGTCCAGCGTCAGATAAACACCGTCTTCCTCGTCCCGCAAAAAGGCCCGCAATCGGTCCCCCAATTCACCGGGAAGCCCCCGGTAAAAGGCCGCCTTCTCCGAATCCACCGCCACATCCCACTCCTTGCAGCAGCTGTCCGGACAGGCAGAGGCGATGCAGCGGAAGCGGTCATAAAAGTCTGGTCTGCGAAGCTCCATAAAATGTTCCTTTCCCTATGAAAAATGCCCCGGATAGGGGCAAAATAAGCGTTTTAAAGTGATAGAGCACCCGGTTGAACGCATACCCTGACGGTAAAGCCCCCAACCTTCCCCTTGGGGAAGGTTAGGAGCCACTACCGATTCGGCTTCAGTCTCTGGATGGTTTCCGCGGCGTCCTGTAATGCCAGGCGGCTGGAGGAGATGGCGGACTGGAGGGTGTCCAGCTGGGCGGTGACCTGCTTGGCCATGCCGTCCATCTGGCGCAGGGCGCTCTCTACCCGGGTGGAGGCCTGGGTCAGGGCCGCGCCGGTTTCGCTGTAAATCTGCTCGGCCCGCTCCCGGGCCACCCGCTCGGTGCGCTCTGCCCGGCGGTAGGCCTCCAGTTCCTGACTGGAATCCAGCTTTGCCCCGGTTGCCATGACCACGGCCTCGCTGCGGCGCTTCTCCGCCTCGTTCTTCTGGGCCAGGGCCGCGTCCCGCTGGGTCAGGGCCTCGTCCCGGTCCCGGATAGCCGCGTCCCGCTCCGCCTGGGCCTTTTCCAGCTGCTCCTGCAAGTCCATGCACCGGGCCTCCAGGGCCAGCCGCTGGGGGTCGATGGCGGGCTTCTTCTGCTGCTGCCGCAGGGCCTCCAGCTCCGTATTCAGCTGATTGATCTGGGTGCTGTGCTGGTTATTCAGGTACTCCAGATAGTTGGCCACATCCTGCCGGTTGAAGCCGTTCAGGGAGGAACGAAAGCTCAGATTCATAAGTAGGACTCCATCTCCGTTGTTTTTCCACATTGTACCATAAATAGGCGTAGAAAACAAGGAAAAATGCGGTTTACCGGAACACCATATTGGCGAAAATTTTCTGCATCCTGGCGTTGGGGAACCGGGTGTCGATGAAGGCCCAGAAGGCATTGGAGGCGGCGATGCCCTCCACCCGCTGGGACCAGCGGAATACGGTAATGAGGGTCACCACGCAGTCGAAGACGAAAAAGGCCGTCAGCGCCCAGGTGAGGATTTTCCCTGCCCGGTTGGGAATTTTCAGAATCAGCTGGGCCATCATGGGATACAGGGTCTTCACCCAGAAAATCCCCAAAAAGCCCCAGAACACGGAATAAATCAGGCAGATGCGGCCATTGATATTAAAGGGCATGTGGCTGTAGTCCCAGCTGACGGACCCGAAGAGCATCTCCTGGGCCCAGGAGCAGAAGTATTCCAGGGCGCTGCCCACCAGGAAGCCTCCCAAAAACGACAGCCACCTGCCCCGGTTCCGGTAGCGGTACAGGGCAATGGTCAGAACCAGGGCTCCTGCCCCATACACCATATTAAAGGGCCCATACACCAGCCCGGACCGGCTCTCCAAATAGCCGTTGGTCAGCAGGCACCACATTAGCTCAATCACCACGCCGCCGAAGCAGCCGATGAAGCACACCAGCAGCAGCTTATACACGTTCATTCCGGCGGCAAAGTGATTGCTGCTGGTCTCCTCCAGGTCGATGACGGAGTTGGCCGGAGCTTTTACTTTAAAATGGGGCTGCTTCGTCAGATCGTCCCAGCGGGCGGAGAGTTCATCGTAATTTTCCAGCATCCGGGCGTTGGCCCGGGTGAGGTTGGCGGAGGTCCGGCGGTAGGAGCGCAGACGGTGCATCACGTCCGCACCGAAGAGCTCCGGGTCCTGGGCCTGGGCCAGGTCCTCATAGAGGCTTTGCAGGGTGGGCTGGGTCCGCTCCAGCGTGTCCAGCAGCTCCATGGATTTTTCCTCCACGGGCGAGACCACGTCATTCTCTGTGAGCCGGTCGTACTCCCGCAGCGCCTTCTTCCATTTTTTGACCTTTTCTTTCGTCATGCGCTTTTTTGTTCCCATGGTCCTCTCTCCCTGCCTTACCAAATTTGGGGAGTATTCTAGCGAACGAACCTCAATTGTTTCTGAACTGTTCTTTACAAAAGTATGAACGAACAGCAAAAAGAAAATGTTGTTGACTCTAAGGAATTTCCGTGGTAAAAATGGGCATATGGAAAGAAAACCTGGGAGGAATTTACATGAATCTGTTTCTGACTCTGGCCTGCCTGTTCTTTGTGGGCAGCGTCACCGGCTGGGTGATCGAGCTGCTGTTCCGCAACATCGTTCACCACAACAAGAAGTGGGTAAACCCCGGCTTCTGCACCGGGCCCTACCTGCCCATTTACGGCTTCGGTCTGTGTACGCTGTATTTGCTGGCGAGCCTTGAAAAGTACGCCTGGATATCCAACCCCTTCTGGAATAAGGTCGTGCTGTTTCTGGCCATGGCCGTGGGCATGACGCTGATTGAATACATTGCGGGCCTGTTCTGCCTGAAGCAGTTCAAGGTCATGCTCTGGGACTACTCCAACCTGTGGGGCAATATCCAGGGGCTGATCTGCCCCCTGTTCTCCTTCTTCTGGGCGGTGCTGGGGGCCCTGTACTATTTTCTGGTGCACCCCTATGTGCTGGGGGCCCTGGATTGGCTGTCCCGGAACCTGGCGTTCTCCTTCTTCATCGGCATGTTCTTCGGTGTATTCCTCATTGACGTGTGCCATTCCGCCAACCTGGTGGTGCGGCTGAAGGCCTTTGCCGAGGAAAACCGGGTGGTGGTCCGCTACGAGGCCGTCAAGAAGCACATCCGGGAGAATTTCGAGGAGAGCAACATCCGTCTCAAGTACAATTTCTTCCGTCCCTTCCATGACGAGCATCCTTTGGAGGAGCGTCTGAAGGAAATGCGGGAGAAGCTGGAAAAATACAAGCTGCAAAGCAACAAAAGCTAAAAATTAAGGGAGGAACAATATGAATGAGGTAAAACAACCAAAAAAGCCCCTTGCCTATTACTATGGCATTGTGCTGGTTCTGCTGCTGCTGTTTAATCTGCTGGTCATGCCCATGATTGCGGACTCCCGCATCAAAGAGGTGGACTACGGCACCTTCATGTCCATGACGGAGAACAAGCAGATCGGCCGGGTGGAAATTCAGGACAACCAGATCCTGTTCACCAACAAGGACGAGAGCCAGATCTACAAGACCGGGCGCATGGAGGATGCCACCCTGAACGAGCGGCTCTATGCCGCTGGGGCCACCTTCGGCAGCGAGATTGTGGAAGAGACCTCTCCGCTGCTGTCCGCCCTGCTGTCCTTTGTGCTGCCGCTGGTACTCTTCATCGGCCTGGGCCAGATTCTGTCCCGGAAGATGATGGACAAGATGGGCGGCCCCAACGCCATGTCCTTCAACATGGGCAAATCCAGCGCCAAGGTCTACGTCAAATCCTCCGATGGCATCCGGTTCTCCGATGTGGCCGGTGTGGACGAGGCGGAGGAAAGCCTGACGGAAATTGTCAACTATCTGCATGACCCCTCCCAGTACCGGGAGATCGGCGCCACCATGCCCAAGGGCGTGCTGCTGGTGGGCCCTCCGGGCACCGGCAAAACGATGCTTGCCAAGGCGGTAGCCGGTGAGGCGGACGTGCCCTTCTTCTCCATTTCCGGCTCGGAATTTGTGGAGATGTTCGTGGGCATGGGCGCCAGCAAGGTCCGGGACCTCTTCAAGCAGGCCAAGGAGAAGGCCCCCTGCATCGTCTTCATTGATGAGATCGATGCCATCGGTCAGAAGCGCTCCGGCGGAGCCTACGGCGGCAACGACGAGCGGGAGCAGACTCTAAACCAGCTGCTTACGGAAATGGACGGCTTTGAGGGCAACTCCGGCGTGATGATTCTGGCCGCCACCAACCGGCCCGAATCCCTGGACCCCGCCCTGACCCGTCCCGGCCGGTTTGACCGCCGGGTCCCCGTGGAGCTGCCGGACCTGAAGGGCCGGGAGGCCATTCTGCGGGTCCACGCCAAGAAGGTGAAGCTCACGGACGACGTGAACTTTGAAACCATCGCCCGGATGGCCTCCGGTGCCAGCGGCGCGGAGCTGGCCAACATCATCAATGAGGCCGCCCTGCGGGCGGTGCGGGACGGCCGGAAAGCCGCCAACGAGGCGGACCTGGAGGAATCCATTGAGACCGTCATTGCGGGCTACCAGAAGAAGAACGCCATCCTCACCGACAAGGAGAAGAAGGCGGTGGCCTACCACGAGATCGGCCACGCCCTGGTTGCCGCCCTGCAAACCCACTCCGCCCCCGTGCAGAAAATCACCATCATTCCCCGGACCTCCGGCGCTCTGGGCTACACCATGCAGGTGGAAGAGGGCAACCACTACCTGATGACCAAGGAAGAGCTGGAGAACAAGATCGCCACCCTCACCGGCGGCCGTGCCGCGGAGGAGATCGCCGTGGGGGCCATTTCCACCGGCGCATTCAACGACATCGAGCAGGCCACCAAGCTGGCCCGGGCCATGATCACCCGCTACGGCATGAGCGACGACTTCGACATGGTGGCCCTAGAAACCGTCACCAACCAATACCTGGGCGGCGACAGCAGCCTGGCCTGCTCCGCGGAGACCCAGACCAAGATCGATACCCTGGTGGTGCAGACCGTCAAGCAGCAGCATGAGAAGGCTCTGAACCTGCTGCGGGAGAACCGGGACAAGCTGGAGGCCCTGGCAAGCTACCTCTACGAGAAGGAAACCATCACCGGCGAAGAGTTCATGGAGCTGCTTCAGAAATGAATCTGCTGTTCTGCATCAACCCCAAATTCCGGCCCCTGCTGTGCCAGTGCCTCCAATCCATTGTGAAGCACGGGGGCGAGGAACATTACGATGCCTATATTCTCCACTCGGACCTAACCCAGGAAGATATGGACGCGGTCACCGCCGTCAGTGACCGGGTTCGCTGCCGTTTCGTAACGGTGAACCCCGCGGACTTTGACGGCTTCCCGGAGAGCGGCCGGTACCCCCGGCAGATCTATTACCGGCTGGCCGCCCCATTGCTGCTGCCGGAAACCCTGGACCGGATTCTCTACCTGGACGTGGATACCCTGGTGATCAATCCCCTGCGGGAGCTCTACAGCATGGATTTTGAGGGCAGCTACTACATTGCCTGCACCCACGTCCGGGAGGCCCTGACCCGCTTTAACAACCACCGGCTGAACGTGCCGGAAGGCGCGCCCTATGTCAACACCGGGGTCATGGTCCTGAATCTGGAAGCCCTGCGGCAGAACCTCACCATGGAGGAGATCCGGCAGACCGCCCTCCAGAAAGTGGACTCCTTCTGGCTCCCGGACCAGGACCTGCTGACCGTACTCCACGGGGACAAGATTCTGCTGGCGGACACCCAGAAATACAACCTCAGCGACCGCATCCTGAACCTCTACAATGCCAACCCCCGCCACCCCCGCCACGACCTGGCCTGGGTCCGGGAAAATACGGTAGTGCTCCACTTCTGCGGAAAGAACCGGCCATGGAAACCGCACTATGTGGGAAGCCTGGGGGTGTTTTACGAGGAGCTGGTTGGGGATGGACAGTTGACAATTGACAGTTGAAGTAACTGCAAGCCCGGTGGAACGTATAACCCCTGTGGGAAGCCCGGGGCTGTTGCAAAATAGGCATTTTCGTAGGGGCGGCTACCAGCCGCCCGCGATCTGACGGAATTGCGCGTTTGATCGATACGCTCTGTCCCGAAAGTCGGCGGGCGGCTAATAGCCGCCCCTACGGGTTTGCTATTTTGCAACAGCCCCTTTTCCCCATTAGGGTATACGTCATCCGGGGCAGCAATCGCTTCGACGTATGAACCGCAAAAAGCAGAGACCAGGTATTTGACCCGGTCTCTGTTTTTTCGTATTACCGTTTCATAATCCTCCGCACCCACGCCCGCGCGCGGCCCAATCTTCTTGCAGTCGTGCCCAGCAGGCAGAGAATCGCGAAATGCCTGCCCTGCATCAGCCGGAGGCAGAAATCCTTCCTGGGGGCGGTGGCAATGATTTTGGCGTAGAACGCATCCTCCGCAATGTCCGTCAGATGGCGTGTTCTGGCGGAAACCGGGGCGGCGAATTTGGCCACCAGCCAGACCTGGAAACGGGTCAGACGGCGGAGCCAGCCCATGTATTCCGCGAAATCTTCCTCTGTCCAGACCCCTTCCCCCTTCAGGAAATTCCAGCAGGTTTCCAGCACCAGAGAGCTGCAGCGGTAGGCACCGCACCCCAGGGCATTGGTGGCCGAGGCGGGGTTCTGGGTGTAGTTGTAGAGGCTGTCCGGCAGGAACAGCGCCTTTTGGCAGTCCCGGTACAGAGGGATGCTTTGCAGCAGATCCTCGCCGAAGCGGATGGGGTAGAATTCCCTGCGGTCCTCTCTGGGCAGCAAGCGCAGGGGGGCTGCCTTTTTCCACAGAGGATTGTACCAGCCGTCCTGGAAGACAATCTTGTAGAGCTGCCGCTTGTCCGTCACCGTGCCGAGGTAGGCCATCTCTGTAGGGAAGGGCCGCAGGACCTTTCCTTCAAAGACCTGATCTTCCCCAATGAAAATCAGGTCTGCCCCGCTGTCCTGCGCGGCGCCTGCAATGGCTTCCAGGGCTTTTGGTTTCAGACTGTCGTCCGCATCCAGGAAGACAGCCCAGTCGTCAGGGGCCCCATGGTCCAGGGCGTACCGGATGGCCGTCCGGCGGGCACCGTAGGGCCCCGTATTTTCCTGGTGCAGGGTATGGACCCGGGCATCCTGAGAGGCGTAAGCATCGCAGAGCTTCCCGGAGCCGTCCGGGGAGCCGTCGTCCACCAGGACAATTTCAAAATTCTGCCAGATCTGGGCAAAGACGGAATGGAGACAGTCCGGTAAAAAGGCCTCCGCCTTGTATACCGGGATCAAGACATAAAATTTCAAGCATCTATCCTCCCATCCGGTTCCGAATCCACAGGGTTTCGCAGAGCCAGAGATACCGGCGGAACTTTCCTTCCCGCAGGGCCTGCCCCAGGGGGGCGTAAGGCGGCACCTCCGGGAGCTGGGCAAAATACCGCTGCCAGAGCCGCCGCTGGGCCAGGAAGACCGGGTAGGGCACCTTGGACCCCAGGGCCCGGGTTCGGTGGTAGGTCAGCAGCACCATATGGAGAAAATGGGTGTAGTCCTTCTGGGTCACGGCCAGGCCGAATTGGGCCCGCTCCCCCAGGAGCTTTTCCGTAATATACAGGCTCTCCAGGGCCTTCGGCTGCCCCTGAGAGGCGGCGGAGACGCCCTTTGGGTTCAGCAGATAGGCAAAAACAGGGGTGGATATGGCATAGATTCTCTGGGCCATGGGCAGCAGGATCTGGCAGATGACCGAATCCTCATACCAGTATCCTTCCGGGAAGCACAGTTCCCCCCAGAGCTCCCGGCGGAAGAGCTTGCCGCAGGTCATACCGGGAATCTGCTCCCGGTCCGTTACCGGTCCCGTCTGGAAGGTTTTCCCGGGGCTTATATTCCCCTGGGCATCCTTGCACACATACCCGCCGGCCACAATATCCGCATCGTTTTCCAGGGCGCAGGTCAGCAGGGCCTCCAGGCTCCCGGGAAGCAGGGTATCGTCGCTGTCGTGGAACAGCAGATATTTTCCCCGGCAGGCGGCAATTCCGGCGTTCCGGGCCCCGGAGTGGCCCCGGTTCTCCTGCCGCAGCAGGGTCACATTGGGCTTTCCCCGGTAGGCATCCAATATGGCAGGGGTCTCGTCCGTGGAGCCGTCGTCAATGACCACGGCCTCAAAGGAATCGCTTGTCTGCTGGCTCAGCACGGAGTCCAGGCTGGCCTTTAAGTAGGGGGCATTGTTGTAGCAGGGGATAATGACGCTGAGCGCCACCGGGTTCTCCGGGTTTGCCCAGGCGGCATCCCGCCGGACGCGGCAGCTGCCGCCGTTGTCCGGCCAGATGGATTTCAGGTCCGCTTCCGCGCCGGAGGCGGGGCTCAGCAGCTTCCCGGCGGAGCGGGCAGCCTCCCGCAGCAGCCGGTTCATAGGCGGGCCTCCAGGCGGCTTTGATAGAGGGCTTCGTAGCCCCGGGCCATGGCCGGAAGGGAAAAGCGCTCCGCGTCCTTCCGGGCCTCCTCGCCCAGGTGCTGGCGCAGGGCCTCGTCCTTTGCCAGCCGCTCAATGGCCTGAGCAAGGGCCTGGGGGGTGGGGTCGATCAGCAGGCCGCTTTCCCCGTCCCGGAGCATATCCGGGATACCCCCCACCCGGGCGGCGATCACCGGCAGGCCGGTGCCCATGGCCTCAATCACGGTCATGGGCATGCCTTCCCAGGAGGAAGGGAGAATGAACAGGTCGCTTTCCGCCATCCGGGAATACACGTCCTCCGTAATTCCCTCCAGGAGCACCTGGTTTTCCAGGCCCAGCTCTCTTGTCTGCCCCCGAATCTCTTCCAGCAGGGGACCATCCCCATAGCAGCGGACGCGGGCGTTGATGCCCTTCTTCTTGAGAATCGCCGCCGCCTGCAAAATGCACTTGTGATTTTTCTGGGGGAAGAAGCGGCCCACATGGAGGATTTCGATGGGGTAGTGCAGGGTGTATTCCCCTTTTTCCTGGCAGCGGGTCAGATCGATGCCGTTGGTCACAATGGGAATTTTTCCCTCCTCCAGCCCATAGAGCTGGGCCACGGACTGCCGAATCTCCCCTGTCAGGGCCACCGGAAGCGCCCTGCCCGCGCGGAAAAGTCGCCTGCCGATTTGCTGGTCCAGGAAAACCGCCTCTTGGGCCGCCTGATTGTGGACGGTATGGACAATGGGGAGATTTCCCCCGGCCAGCGCCGCGTACTTGAGGGCGTGGAGGTGGGTATGGAGGATATCCGGCTTCTCTTCCCGGATCACCCGCTTCAGCCTGCCGACGCAGCCCAGGTCCAGCCCCAGGGCCTTGTCCAGATAGCGGATGGAAACTCCCGCCGCCTCCAGCCCCCGGGTAATGGGGGTTCGGTCCCCGGACAGGCTCACGGCGGTTACCTCGTGGCCCATGGCCTGCAACTGCCGGCACAGGCCTGCGCACATGGTTTCCGCGCCGCCCACGCCGAAGGTGGGTATGATCTGCAAAATCTTCATAAGCTCCCTCCAAATCCATAGGCATTGCGCAGCTGCTGCCGATAGTGCTCCAGGTCCAGCAGCGCCGCGGCGTTTTTCAGGGTGTTTTCCGACAGCTCTGCCCGCAGGGCAGGATTCCGGATAATCTGGGCGCAGCGGTCCGCCAGGGCCTCGTCCGTGCTTTCCAGAAAGCCCGTCTTCCCCGGGTCCACCAGGTCACACAGCCCGTCCACCGGGGTGCTGACAATGGGCACCCCCAGGGCCATGGCTTCCAGGGCACACATGGGGGTCCCCTCCCAGAGTGAGGTCATCAGCATCAGGTCCGCCCCCTCCAAGAGGCCGTAGGCATTGCTCTGGTAGCCCAGCAATTGAATGTGGTCCTTCGCCGGGGAGCACGTCCAGGCCTTCCGAACCGCCTTCTCCAGCTCGCCGCTGCCGATGATCTTTGCGTCCAGCTTCGGCACCCGCTCTGCCGTCAGCTCCAGAACCTTCAGCAGCCGCAGGGGATTTTTGGGCTCCGACATCCGGCCCAGAAAGACGATGTGGCTGTGGCCCCGCAGCTCTGCCTCCGCCGCCCGCTGCCGCAGGGCCTCCGGGTCGATGACATTGCGCAGCACGGAGCTCTTGGCTGCAACGGCCCGGCGAAAATAGAAGCTCTCCATGGCGGAGGGGGACACCCAGAAGATATGCCGGGCTTTCTTCGCCGCCGGGAGAAACAGCAGGGTTTTCGGGTTCAGCTTTCGGGAGTCGAAGCCGTTGTTGTGGATATGGCACACCAGGGGCGTTTTCCCGCAGGCGGCGGCGCATACCACGGAGGACAGCATGTCGTGGGCCTGAATGAGGTCCGGCTTCTGCGCCTGAATCATTTGGCGCACCTCTTTGACGTTGAAAGCCTCCATGGGAAGATACGGGATATTCCGGGCCTCCAAGGCCTGCCGGATGGGCCCATCCGGACAGCAGTAGTACATATCGATCTCGCCCCGGAACAGGGCGATGATCTGGCAGACCACATTTTCCGCCCCGCTGAAGGTATTCCTGGGCAGAAAATGCAGCACCTTTTTCCTTGGTTCCACGGAAAAATCCCTCCCAATCCTTTAATTTTCTTATTGTACCACAAAGCAGCCAAAAAAGGAAGCGGAAAAAGCCCCCGGCGGCAGGAAAACCGCTGGGGGCTGTAGAGAAAACGGGGATTATAGGAGCTCTGCCGCCTCTTTCGTTCTGCGCTTCAGGCAGACGAAATAGGCGGGGATCAGGAAGCAGTCCGCCAGCACCCAGGCGGCGGGGCTGGCATAGCACACGGCGGTAAAGCCCAGCACCGGGACCAATCCCAGGGCCACCGCGCCCCGGGCGATCATCTCGGCCACACCGGCCACCACGGCCAGATTGGAGTAGCCCAGGCCCTGGATGGTGAAGCGGAACAGGTTGACCCCCAGCAGCGGCACATAGAAGGCCGCGTTGGTCACCAGCAGCTGCCGGGCCAGGGGCAGAATTTCCGCGGCGGAGGCGATATCGCTGGAATCCAGGAACAGCCCCGCCATCTGGGCCCCGCCAAAGTACATAGCGATCATGGCCACCACAAAATAGGCCGTGCCCAGAATGGCGCAGTCCCGGACCCCCTCCTGGACTCTGTCCAGCTTTCCGGCCCCCAGGTTCTGCCCCGCATAGGTGGCCGCCATGGTGCCCATGGCATCGTAGGGGGTGGCAAAAAGGTTCGTCACCTTGTTGGAGGCGGCCACGGCAGCCATGGCAATGGGGCCCAGGCCGTTGACGGCGGTCTGCAAAAGGATGCTGCCGACGGCGGTAATGGAATACTGCATACCCATGGGCAGGCCCATCACCAGCAGACGGTTTACATAAAATCCACGCAGCTTCAGATTCCGCTTTTTCAGATGGAGAATGGGAAACTTCTTGAACATATACAGCAGGCACAGCAGCCCGGAAATCAGCTGGCTGATCAGGGTCGCCCAGCCCGCGCCGGCCACGCCCATCTTCAGGGTCACCACGCACACCACATCCAGCGCCACATTCAGCAGGCTTGAGAAAATCAGAAACAGCAGCGGCGTCCGGCTGTCCCCCAGGGAGCGGAGAATGCCGGAGAGCAGGTTGTAGAGCATGGTGGCAGGGATGCCCGCGAAGATCAGGAAGATATAGTCATAGGCATAGGAGAAGGTGCTCTCCGGGGTGTTCATGGCGGTGAGAATGGCCCGGCAGCCGATGGTGGTAATGAGGGTCACGATCAACGCAATGATGGAGCCCAGCCAGATCATATTGCCCACAAAATCCCGCAGGCCCTCGTAGTCCTTCTCTCCGAATTTCTGGGCCACGGGGATGGCAAAGCCCGCGCAGACACCGTTGCACAATCCAAGCACCAGGAAGTTAATGGAGCCGGTGGAGCCGACCCCCGCCAGGGCCTCCATGCCCAGGAAATTGCCCACCACCACCGTATCCACCATGGCATAGAACTGCTGGAACAGCAGCCCCAAAAGCAGCGGCAGAATAAACGCCAGCAAAATGGGCATGGGCGCGCCCACCGTCATGTCCCTTGTCCGTTCCTTCGGCATAGAAATACCTCCCAATCGAGTCAAAAATCATTCATCAGGCGCACATAGTAGCACCAAAATTCCCCACTGTCAATCCGGTAATTTTACCTAAAAGAATGGGCAGAAAGGCACATTTGCCTTGTCAAAACCACCGGGATTTCCCCCCGGATTTTCCCACTTTTGAAGGAAGAAACCTTGCAATACGCCGGAGATTATATTATAATAAGGAAAATTTTGAAAGGAGTGACTTTTTCCATGTATCAAGCATCTTCCTCTCGCTACGAAACCATTCCCTACCGCCGCTGCGGGGCAAGCGGACTCAAGCTGGGAGCCTTTTCCCTGGGGCTCTGGCACAACTTTGGCAATACCGCCCCCTTTGAAAATATGCGCGCCCTCTGCCGCACCGCCTTTGACCACGGCATCACCCATTTTGACCTGGCCAACAACTACGGCCCGGAGCCGGGGGCGGCGGAAAGCAATTTCGGAAAGCTTTTCCGGGCGGACTTTGCCCCCTACCGGGACGAGTTGATTCTCTCCACCAAGGCGGGCTACACCATGTGGGACGGCCCCTACGGGGACTGGGGCAGCCGGAAATATCTGCTGGCCAGCCTGGATCAAAGCCTGAAGCGCATGGGTGTCGACTATGTGGACATCTTCTACCACCACCGCATGGACCCCAATACCCCGTTGGAGGAGACCATAGGGGCCCTGGAGCAGGCAGTACGCAGCGGCAAGGCGCTGTATGTGGGTCTATCCAACTACGACGGCCCAACGCTGGAAAAGGCCGCCGCCATTTTGAAGGAGCTCCACGTGCCCTTTGTCATCAATCAAAACCGCTACTCCATTTTTGACCGGACCATTGAGGGGAATGGTCTGCTGGAGACCACGGCAAAGCTTCACAAGGGCCTGATCACCTTCTCCCCCCTGGCCCAGGGCATGTTGACAGACCGGTACCTAAACGGCATCCCCGCCGACAGCCGCATCCGCACCGATGGCCGTTTCCTGAAGGAGGAGACAGTGCAGGGGAAGCTGGATAAAATCCGCGCCCTGAACAATCTCGCCGCCCAGCGGGGACAGACCTTGGCCGAAATGTCTCTGGCGTGGCTATTGAACCACGAGGCCGTAACCTCTGTTCTGATCGGCGCGTCGAAGCCCAGCCAGATTCTGGATAATATAAAAGCAGCGGAGAATATGGCGTTTACGGAGGAAGAGCTAAGGCGGATTGAGGAAATCAGCAGATAAAGCCAGCATTGATCCGCAAGCACGGTTGAACGTATACCCTGACGGGAAAGCCCCACCCTTCCCCAAGGGGAAGGGTGGGAGCTTCCCTCTGGGGGTATACGTTCATCAAGGCACATATTTTTGCATAAGAAAAACCGCCTCGCGAATGCGAAGCGGTTTTTCTTATGTTGGCATTACCTATCTTCCCGGCAAGTCACCCTGCAAGTATTGTCGGCGCGGACGAGCTTAACTTCTGTGTT
>CAKTJX010000014.1 GCA_934569045.1 uncultured Oscillospiraceae bacterium | reverse complement strand
TGGAAATCTCCCTATGAGGTCTTCTTTGATACGGTGTTGCACTTGACTTGACAATCTAAGAAGGGGAAGGTTGGGGGCTTCCCTCCGGGGATATACGTTCATCCAGGCACTCTATCATTTCGCCAAACCCCAATTTGCGTAACCGCAAAAAATCCACAGCCTGCCCTTTCTGACGGGCTCCGGCTGTGGATTTTCTGTTTTACAGATCGCTGTACAGGTCTTCCTGATAGACCCCCTCCGCCAGCAGGGCGGCGAAGCTCTCTGTGACGGCGGCCTTGTCGGCGGCGTAGGTGACGCCGAACCACTTGTCGTGGGTGGGCAGCACCTGGACGGTGACGGCCTTTTTCTGGAGCAGCTGGCCGATGAGGATGGGCAGCAGGTACTCCGCCTTCAGGGGGTTCTGGGGTACATCGGTTTCAAAGAAGGTTTTGAAATGTTCCTCCAGTGTGCCAAGAAACGCGGGGGACAGGCCCCACATATTCATGGAGACGAAGCCCTCCGGGTCCACAGGCTTTCCGTCGGCCTCCGCGCCCTGGGCCGTGGGCTGGATGTTCTTGGTTTCCACCACGTCCGTCAGGAAGCCCCGGTCATCCACCTGGCAGATGCCCCGGGTGACGCCGCCGTTTTCGGACAACGTGTTTTTCAGAATGAAGCCCGCCATGCAGAAAGCATTGTCCGGGTGGTCCTGGCAGAGGTAATCGTGAATATCCCGATACACATTCTTGCCGTAGTAGTCGTCCGCGTTGATGACGGCGAAGGGGGAATCAATCTGATCCCGGGCGGCGAGAACCGCCTGGCCGGTGCCCCAGGGCTTGGTGCGGCCCTCGGGAAGTGCGCCGGGGATTTCCGTCAGGGCCTGGAAGCAGTAGCCCACCTCCACATTGTGGGCGGCGCAGACCGCCTCAATCCGGGTGCCGATGATCTCCCGGAAATCCTGCTCAATATCCCGGCGGATGATGAAGACAATCTTATTGAAGCCCGCGGCAATGGCATCGTGAATGGAGTAGTCCATAATGATGTGGCCGGAGCCGTCTACGCTGGCGAGCTGCTTGATGCCGCCGCCGAACCGGCTTCCGATTCCGGCGGCCATGATGACAAGGGTAGTCTTTTTCAAGGATCGCATCCTCCTGTGTTTTTATTTGGATTCCGTTTTTAACCTATCATATCATGGTTTTCCGACTTTTGCAATGGAGTTTGTCCATTTTCTTCTGATTCTTCCGGAATGCTCCCCGAGGTTTCCCGGTCCATGATCCACAGGGAAAGCAGCAGATACAGCCGCTGGCTGCTGTCGTCCAGATTCAGGCTGACCAGGGCGGCGATTTTCTTCAGCCGGTACAGCAGGGTGGTCCTGTGGATGATCAGGGCCTCTGAGGTTCTGGGAATATCCCGCTCGCAGAGCAGGTATTCCCGCAGAGTCTCAAAATAGGGGGTTCCGTGCTCTCGGTCATAGTCCCGCAGGGCATAGAGGGCCGGGGACAGGGCGTGCTCCAGGGGCAGCTCGGAGCGGTAGTTTTCCACAATGTGCTCCAGCGCGCAGTGGGAGAACAGCCGAATCCATCGGTCCCCTCGGCGGCGGAAGCAGGCATCCAGCGCCACCTGGGCCTGGGTAAAGGCGATGTGGAGCTTGCCGATCTCCTGCACCGGGGAGGAAATGCCGGCATAGAGCAGATGATCCCGGCACAGGGGGGCCAGGGTGTGACGGAGCATGTTGTAGGGGATGGTGAGCCTGCGCATATTCAGGATGACATACTGCCGGTGGCCCTGGAGCAAAACATAGCTGTTTGGGAAGTAGCGGAATAGGTCGCTGTGGAGGGCGTGCTCCTGGATGGCGGTGGAGGGCTCCTCCTGGGCGGCCACGTTCAGGCAGACATAGGGGTCTGTGGCGCTCCAGTCCAGCCGGTCCAGCAGGCGGCGCAGCTGGGCGGTGTCCGCGCGGCCGCCGGACAGCAGATTCCAGATCACATCGTCCATGCTGCGGTAGGCGGGGTCCGCGTTGTCCCCCAGAGTCCGCAGGCAGGTCAGCGCCCGCTGGGCCAGCACCTCCGTCATCCGGTAGTCTGAGGGCAGGCTCTGGTGCCCGGTCTCCATGACCAGCAGGCGGCCCCGGTACACAGCCCCGTCCCACAGGTTTACATAAAGACAGCTGGAGGGCCGTTCCGGGTTGACCCAGCGCTGGACGTTCCGGGTGGTGTAGGTTTCCAGATAGTCGCTGTCGTTTTGCAGATCCTCAATAATACCCCTGGGCAGAAAGCCCCGCTGGGAGGCCATGGTGTATTCCGGCATCATGAAGTCGTCCACCTGGGCGGACCGGGCCAGCAGCATAAACCAGTCGTCGTGAATGTAGACGGGGTTGTCCAGCAGCCGCCCCCCGGCCTCCACCAGCTGCTGCAAGGTGCAGCCCTGAAAGACCAGCTCGTCCAGCAGCTGCTCCTGGGACCGGAACCGGGAGAAGACTGCCATGGCCCGGTCCAGCACCTGCTCATCGGAAAGCCCCGGCACGGTGATTCGGTCGGCCGCGCCGCCAATGGGAGCGCTGCAAATGCTGGCATACTGCGCCCCCGGGAAGGCGGCGGCATCCGCCTCCCGGACCAGGTAGAGAATTTTTTCATCCATGGGCAGGGCGCTGCGGAAGATCCGCACATCCAGATAGGAGCGCCCACCCCCGGAATCGAACAGCTGCCCCTCCGGAAAGGCCTGTGCCACCATGGCTATATTGGGATTCATATGGGCCAAAGCATAGGTTTCCATATAATAACCAAACCCCTTTGGAAAGGATAGAGAAATTATATCCACAAAAACGTGGAAAGTAAAGAGCTTAAATCAAGAAAGTGTGGAAAATTGTTAATTATTTTTGCAAGAATTGACAAAAGGCCCCGGGTTTGGTAGGATTCTCATAGAAGCATTCCACAAAAAGGACCGCTTTTGAGGAAACGCATTTTTGCGGACACTGTCCGTGTGCCCGAACATGCTGATAGGAGGAACGATTCCCATGATTATTATTGGTGAAAAAATCAACGGTTCTATCCCCGTGGTCGCAAAGGCCATTGCCGAGCGGGACGCCGAGTTCATCAAGGCCCGCGCCATTGCGCAGGCCAATGCCGGCGCCACCTTCATTGACTGCTGCGCCTCTGTGCCGGAAGCCCAGGAGGTGGAGACCCTGCACTGGATGATCGACTGCATCCAGTCCGTCACCGACCTGCCCATCGCGGTGGACAGCCCCAGCGCCGATGTGCTGACCCAGGCCTACAAGTTCTGCAACAAGCCCGGCCTCATCAACTCCGTCTCCGGCGAGGGCGACAAGATCGACAAGATCTTCCCCATCCTGGCCGAGAACAAGGGCTGGCAGGTGATTGCCCTGCTGTCTGACGACACTGGCATTCCCAAGAACGCCGCGGACCGTCTGCGGGTGTTCGACAAGATCATGGCCAAGGCCAAGGAGTACGGCATTGCCCCCAACCGGATTCACATTGATCCCCTGGTAGAAATGCTCTGCACCTCCGAGAACGGCATTGAGACCAATGTAGAGGTCATTTCCACGGTTCGTGAGAAGTACCCCTCCATCCATATCACTGCCGCCGTCTCCAACATTTCCTTCAACCTGCCCGTCCGGAAGATGGTCAACCTGGGCTTCACCGTGCTGGCCATGAACGCCGGCCTGGATTCCGCCATTCTGGACCCCACCAACCGGGACATGATGGGCGTAATCTACGCCACCGAGGCTCTGCTGGGCCTGGACGACTACTGCATGGAGTACATCGGCGCCTACCGGGACGGCCTGTTCGGACCCGTGAAGCAGTAAAAAATTATTTGTAAGTAGGGAAAACCCGGCGGCAATCGGGTCTTCTTGAAATAACTTCATTACTTAAAAAGGGGAATATTATTATGAGCATCGAAAATGTACATGATCTGGTTGTTCGCGGCAAGGCCAAGCTGGTTCCCGCTGCTGTGCAGGAAACTCTGGACGAGGGCGTAGAGGCCTCCGCCATTCTGGATACCATGATTTCCGCTATGGACGTGGTGGGCGAGAACTTCAAGAACGGCAAGATCTTCGTTCCTGAAATGCTGATCGCCGCCAAGGCCATGAAGAAGGGCGTTGAGGTCCTGAAGCCCCATCTGGCTACCGGCGCTGCCGGCGCTCTGGGCAAGGTCATCATCGGCACCGTGGCCGGCGACCTGCACGACATCGGCAAGAACCTGGTGGCTATGATGATCGAGTCCGCCGGCTTCGAGGTCATCGACCTGGGCGTGGATGTGCCCGTGGAGAAGTTCCTGTCCGCTTACGAGGAGAATCCCGGCACCAAGATCATCGCCTGCTCCGCTCTGCTGACCACCACCATGCCCGCCCTGCAGGAGACCGTTACCGCGCTGAATGCCGCTCCCTGGCGTTCTCAGGTGAAGGTTATGGTGGGTGGCGCTCCCATCACCCAGGAGTTTGCCGATAAGATCGGCGCGGACGCCTACACCCCCGACGCCGCTTCCGCCGCCAAGAAGGCCAAGGAACTGGCTGCCTGAGAAAGGGAAGTATGAAGCAGTATCATGTCACATTTTTACCCACTGGGGTAACCATCCCGGTGGAGGAGGGTACGACGCTGCTTCAGGCTGAAATTACAGCAGGCCTGAAACCCTACGCGCCCTGCGGCGGGAAAGGGACCTGCGGGAAATGCAAAGTCACACTACAGGCCGGGGCGGAAGCCCTGGCCTGTCAGACTATTGTGGCACAGGACATGGTCGTGACCGTTCCCCAGGAATCCACCGCCCGAATTTTAACCCAGGCTCAGGCGGTTTCGTGCCAGCCGGACGGCACGGACCGCTGCTGCCTGGCCATCGATATCGGCACCACTACGGTGGTTGCCTATCTGCTCTCCGGTGCCACCGGGGCGCTGCTGGCCCAGGCCAGCACCCTGAACCCCCAGGGCCAGTACGGCGCGGATGTGATCTCCCGCATTCAGTTCGCTCTGGACGGGGGACAGGCGGAGATTCAGCGCTGCATTCTCACCTGCCTGGATGCCCTGACCCGTCAGGCGGCGAGGCAGGCGGGCATTGCCCCGGAGCAGATTACCCGGGCGGCCATCGTGGGCAATACGGCCATGCACCATCTGCTGCTGGGCATTGATCCCCGGCCCCTGATCACCCCGCCCTATATGCCAAGGGAGCGGGCAGCCCGGGAGGCGGAGAGCGGCGCGCTGCTGCCCATCTCCGGCACCACCCGGGTGCTCCCCAATATCGCGGGCTTTGTGGGCGGCGACACCGTGGGCTGCCTGGTGGCAACCCGGTTTGACCGGCAAAAAGAGCTGACGCTGCTCATTGACATCGGCACCAACGGCGAAATGGTGCTGGGGGACGAAAAACGGGCTATTGCCTGCTCCACCGCCGCGGGCCCCGCCTTCGAGGGGGCCAAAATCTCCTGCGGCATGCGGGGGGCGGAGGGAGCCGTGGACCATGTGTTCCTCCGGGACGGAAAGATCAGCTGTCATGTGATCGGGGACAAGGCCCCCCTGGGGCTCTGCGGCTCCGGCCTGCTGGATCTGGTGGCGGTGCTGCTGGAAACCGGGGAGCTGGACGAAATGGGCCATCTGGAGCACGGGGATTATACCCTCTGCGATTCCGTGGTGCTGACCCAGAAGGATGTCCGGGAGGTCCAGCTGGCGAAGGCCGCCATCCGGGCGGGCATTGAGCTCATGGCGAAAAAGCTGGGAACCCCTGTGGAAGAGATCCGGCGGGTTTTGCTGGCCGGGGCCTTCGGCAACTACTTAGACCCCCTGTCGGCCTGCAAAATCGGCATGATCCCGCCGGTGCTGGCGGACCGGATTCAGCCCATCGGCAATGCCGCCGGAGAGGGGGCCAAGCTCTGCGCCCTGAGCCGGGCGGAGTTTGTCTACGCGAAAAAATTGGCCAAGGAGACGGAATTTCTGGAGCTGGCGGCCCTGCCGGAATTCCAGGACTGCTATGTGGACTGCCTGACCTTTGAGGAGGACGCGGAATGACACAGGAAGAATGGATTGCCTACGCAAGAGAGCTGGGCTTTACGGAAGCGGCCCCGGTAGACCCGGCGGCGCTGATCCCGCAGGCCGAGGTCCGGGCCATGTGCGCCGCGGACAAATGCCACGCCTACGGGAAGAACTGGACCTGCCCCCCGGAGTGCGGCGATCTGGAAACCTGCACCCGGCGCATCCGGGAAAAGACCTGGGGCATCCTGGTTCAGTCCGTGGCCCAGCTGGAGGATTCCTTTGATATCGAGGGCATGATGGACCTGGAAAAGGAGCACAACCGCCGCTTCCACACCCTGGCGGACAAGGCCCACGCGATTCAGAAAAACGCCCTGTGCCTGGGCACCGGCGGCTGCCGCATCTGCGCCCAATGCGCTTACCCGGCCTCCTGCCGCTTCCCGGACCGCGCCTGCGCCTCCATGGAGGGCTACGGCCTGCTGGTCAGCGATGCCTGCACCTGCGCGGGGATTCCCTACTACCACGGGCCGAATACGTTGGCGTATACGGCGTGCGTGCTGTTTGAGGAAGAGGAAACGCATTGACAATTGTCAATGCGAATCAATCGTTAAAATGTTCACGGTTCCATGGAAATTCCGGAAACTTTAAAACTTTTGAGTCTCGTAGGGGCGGCTACCAGCCGCCCGGAAGGTATCGAAAGTGGGCGGTGAAGATCGAACGCTCAAGCCCAGTCGTCTCCGGGCGGCTGATAGCCGCCCCTACGGGCCTTCAACTCTTGATTCGCATTGTCAATTCTATAAATCCCAATTTACGCACCTATAAAACGGGCCCCGTGTGCGATTTTTAGCACACGGGGCTCATTTTCTATAAACTTAGCAGAGCTTCGCGCCTGCGGGGATGGCATCATCCAGCATGACCAAGTTCAGCTTCTCCTCACCGTTTTCCTTGTGGACGGCGCTGAGGAGCATGCCGGCGGACTCCCGGCCCATCATCTTCCGGGGGGGCAGGTTGGTGATGGCGACCAGGGTCTTGCCCACCAGCTCTTCGGGCTTGTAGTATTTGGCAATGCCGGAGAGAATCTGGCGGTCCGTGCCGGTGCCGTCATCCAGGGTGAATTGCAGCAGCTTGTCGCTCTTCTTCACGTTCTGGCAGGCCTTGACCTTCACGGCCCGGAGCTCGTTCTTGCAGAAGGTGTCAAAGTCCACGTTCTCTTCGGTGTAGGGCTCAATTTCCAGCGGGGGTACCGCGGGCTTGTTCAGGGCCTCCAGCTCCTGGAGCTCCTTCTCCATGTCAATCCGGGGGAACAGGGCGGGGCCGGCCACGGTGGCGGCCTCCGGGTTCAGGGTGCCGAAGACATTCAGGGTGTCCCAGCCCATATCCGCGCCGCCCAGGCGCTTGCCAATCTCCGCGGCGGTGTCGGGCATAAAGGGCTGCAAGAGACCTGCGCAGATGCGCACGGTTTCCAGCAGGTTGTAGAGCACCCGGGCAAGCCGCGGCTTCTGGGCCTCGTCCTTAGCAAGAACCCAGGGGGCGTTCTCATCGATATACTTGTTGGCCCGGGAGATGACCTTGAAAATCTCATTCAGGGCGTTCTGGAAGGCGAACTTCTCCATCTGCTCCTCGTACTTGTCCCGCAGGGAGGAGGCCATTGCCAGCAGCTCCCCGTCCTTCTCCGGATCGGCCAGCTGTTCGGCAGGCAGGTGCTCGCCAAAATACTTCTGGGCCATGGCCACGGTCCGGCTCACCAGGTTGCCCAGGTCGTTGGCCAGATCCATGTTGATGGTGGTGATCAGGGCCTCATTGGAGAAGTTGCCGTCGGAGCCGAAGGGGAAGGTCCGCAGCAGGAAGAACCGCAGGGCATCCACGCCGAAGCGTTGGGCCAGCACATAGGGGTCTACCACGTTGCCCTTGGACTTCGACATCTTGCCGCCGTCCAGCAGCAGCCAGCCGTGGCCGAAGACCTTCTTCGGCAGGGGCAGATTCAGGCTCATGAGCATGGCGGGCCAGATGATGGAGTGGAACCGGACAATCTCCTTGCCGATGAAGTGCACATCGGCGGGCCAGAACTTTTCCAGATCGTGGTAGCGCTCATTCTCAAAGCCCAAGGCGGTCATGTAGTTGAACAGGGCGTCAATCCACACATAGACCACATGGCCCGGGTCAAAGTCCACGGGCACACCCCAGGTGAAGCTGGTCCGGGAAACGCACAGATCCTCCAGACCGGGCTTGATGAAGTTGTTCACCATTTCGTTGACCCGGCTCCGGGGCTCCAGGAAGTCGGTGTTTTCCAGCAGGTCCTGTACCCGGTCCGCGTACTTGCTGAGTCGGAAGAAGTAGGCCTCTTCCTCCGCGTCCTGAACCTCCCGGCCACAGTCGGGGCACTTGCCGTCCACCAGCTGGCTCTCAGTCCAGAAGCTTTCGCAGGGCTTGCAGTACTTGCCCTTGTAGGTGCCCTTGTAGATGTCGCCGTTGTCGTGCATCTTCTTGAAGATCTTCTGAATGGACTCCACGTGGTAGTCGTCGGTGGTGCGGATGAACCGGTCATAGGAAATGTTCATCAGCTTCCACAGGTCCAGCACGCCGCCGAGGCCCTCCACGATGTTGTCCACGAACTGCTGGGGGGTAATCCCAGCCTCCTTGGCCTTGTCCTCGATCTTCTGGCCGTGCTCATCGGTGCCTGTCAGGAACATGACATCGTAGCCCTGGAGCCGCTTATAGCGGGCCATGGCGTCGGTAGCCACGGTGCAGTAGGTGTGGCCGATGTGGAGCTTGGCGGACGGATAGTAGATGGGGGTCGTGATGTAGAATTTTCCCTTGCATGCGTTACACATAGCAATTTCTCCTCCTCGAAAGAAAAATAGAAAGCCGCCCTCGGAAAAACCCAAGGGCGACAGAATCTGACGCGGTACCACCTTGATTTGCAGAGCGGCGCTCTGCCTCGTTGACGCGGTAACGGGCGCACCCGGAGAGGCCTACCTATCGACCCCTCGGCTCCGAGACCATGTTCCGCCGCTTCCAACGTGCCCTTTTCCACCATGCGGGGCTCTCTGAACGATTCCACGGCGTACTCTTCTCATCTTTGCCAATTATTTTTTATTATAGCCTGCAATCAGAAGTTTTGTCAAGCAGTTTTTCCGTGTTCCTGCCGGGTCAGGACCAGGGCCACCAGGATGGCGACAATGCCGCCTACCAGCTTGCCCGCAATCATGGCCCCCAGCAGCTCCGGGGCGAAGCCCGCCGTGAAGCCCAGGTGATCCCCGAAGACAAAGGCGGCGGGGACGGCGAAGGCGATATTGACCACCTTTCCTCGGGGGTCCATGTCCTTCACCGTATCAAAGGCCGCAATGGAGTTGGCAAGGGAGGCTACGAGCCCCGCCGCCGCCGTGTCGTTGATGCCAAGCAGCCGCCCCAGGGAGAGCAGAGGCTTTTTCAGCAGCCGGGTGACAACGCTGACCAAGGGGAAGGCCCCCGCCAGCACAATGGCAATGGCCCCCACGGTTTCAAAGCCCTCCGAAAGGGGCGCAAGCCCCGGAATGAGTACAAAGCCCGTCAGCTCCTCCACAATGGCAGCGGAAAGCCCCAGGGTGACCACCGCCACCACGATTTTTCCAAAGACCGCGAAGGCCTTCACCATGGCCTGTTCCGCCCGCCAGAGCCCCAGGGCGATCAGCAGGGCGATGAGCACAATGGGAATGAGGTTGCGCAGCACCATAACTGCCGGATATCCCGCGGCAAGCCCGCCAGTGAGCACACCCACGGGAATGGCGATGATGCCGCAGAGAATCCCCTTTGCCATGGCGGGCCGGTCCTCCTCCCGGAGGATGCCCATGGCGACAGGAATAGTGAATACCACCGTGGCCCCCAGCATGGAGCCGGTGATGACGCCCCCCAGCCCCGCCGCCTCCGGGCTTCCCGCCAGCTCCTTGGCAAGATTTCCGCCGCCCATGTCGCAGGCTAAGATGGTTCCGGCGAACATGGCGGGGTCCGCCCCCAGCACCCGGTAAACCGGCACCACAATGGGCCGCAGCACCGATGCCAGCACCGGGGCCAGGGACACAATGCCGATCATGGCCAGGGCCAATGTGCCCATGGAGAGGATGCCCTCCTCAAACCGGGGCCCCAGGCCGAAGCGGCTGCCGAGAATGCGGTCAAGCCCGCCAAGCAGGGCGAACACCGCCATAATGCCGATTAAAACCTCGTGAAAGGACATTTCAGGCTTTCCGCTCCTTGCTGTCGAGAATGGCCACCACTGCCGCGTCCACCGGGGCATCCATGCAGTAGCGGGATGCCACCGTGCCGGTGGCGAGAAGCACCTGGTCGCCGGGGCCCGCCCCAACCTGGTCTGCCGCCACCAGCTCTTCTGACCCGGCGCGGACCACCAGAAAGGTCTGGCCCTGCAAGCAGGCGGCCTTCCGGGTGGCCCAGATGGAGCCTACCACACTTCCGATTTTCATACCGATCCCTCCATAATTTCCTTTGCCAGCGGTGTTAATACCGCGTCCGCCCCGGGGCGGCGGCCCTGGGAGCGGAGAAGCCGTGCCTCCTCGGCGGTGATCAGCTTCTTCCGGCCCCCGTCCGTAAACAGCACGCCCCAGTTCTTGAGCTCCCGCTGGGCCGCCGCCAGGGAGCCGGACAGGGCCCGGTTTTTGGGGCTTTCCGGCAGCCCGGGGGTGTAGAGATACACGGGCTTTCCCTGGGCCAGGGCCTCCAGCACCCGCTCCTCCCGGAATTGCAGCAGCTCCGAGAGCTGCAAGGACCCCAGCACCACGGCATCGTAAGGGGCCTCTTTCGTATATTCCCAGCCCAGGGCCGCCGGAGGCTCCCGGCCGATCAGCAGCGCCCGCATGGTGTGATCCTCCCCAGGTCCCCCTTCTGGAAGCCGCAGGCGTTGGCCTCGTCGTAATCCAGGTGGGCATAGGGGGCAAAGTCCCGGCTGACCCGCACGGCCACGTCCTCAAAGATCAGGGGCCGGGCGGTGAAGGTCTGCAAGCGGACATTCTGCCCATGCTGGACCCCGAAGGCCGCCGCCGCCTCGGGGGTCAGGTGCACATGGCGCTTGGCAACGATAACCCCCTGCCGCAGCTGCACATCCCCATGGGGGCCGGACAGCAGGGCCCCCGGCGTTCCGGCAATGTCCCCGGATAAGCGCAGGGGGGCGGTGATGCCGAGACTGCGGCAGTCCGTCATGGAGAGCTCCACCTGGCCTGCTTGCCGCTCCGGGCCCAGCACGGCCACCTCCCGGAATTCCCCCTTGGGGCCCCGCACCGTTACCCGCTCTTTGGCAAGGAACTGCCCCGGCTGGCTCAGCGGCCGCTGGGGGGTCAGGGGATGGCCGAAGAGGGCCTGGGCCTGCTCCTTCGTCACATGCACATGCCGCCCGGAGGCCTCCAGCTCAATGAACAGCCGCCCCAGCACCGCGTCTGTCAGTGCGTTCAGGTCCATATTCATCCCAGCCTTTCCAGAATTTTCTGTGTCAGCAGCTCCACCAGCGCATTGTCCTGAGGCGGCTGGGGCTTTTCTTCCATGCCCCAGGCGGCACGGCGGATGTTGATTAAATCCAGGGGAGAGATGTTGTTGGAGGAGCTGCTGCCGCCTACCGCCCCGCAGCCCAGGGTCAGGGCAGGGAACAGCCCGGTGGCCGCGCCAATGCCCCCCAGGGCCGCCGGGGCGTTGACCAGGAACCGGGAGACGGGGATTGCTAGAGCGAACCGGCGAATCACCGCTTCATCCCGGGCGTGGATGGCGTAGGTGTGGCCGCTGCCCTCGTGGCGCAGCACCTCTACGGATTTTTCAAGCACCGCGTCCTCGTCCTCCATGACGAAAAAGGCCAGCACCGGGCAGAGCTTTTCCATGGAGTAGGGCCGGGTGGGCCCCGCCTCCTGCTCCCGGGCCATCAGCACCTTGGTATCCTTGGGTACGGAGAATCCGGCCTTTTCCGCCAGATAGATGGCGGTTTTGCCCACCACCTGGGGATTCAGGCCGCCGCCGGGCTTGAAGAGAAATTTCGCCAGGGCCCCGGCCTCCTCCTTGGGCATCAGGTAGATGCCCTGCCGCCGGGCCTCCTCCAGCACCATAGATTCCATGCTCTTTTCCACAATGATGCTCTGCTCCGAGGCGCAGACCGTGCCGTTGTCAAAGGTTTTGGACCGGACAATGCAGGAAACCGCCTGGGCCACGTCGGCGGAGCTGTGGATATAGGCGGGGCCGTTTCCGGCCCCCACGCCGATGGCGGGTTTGCCGGAGGAATAGGCGGCGCGGACCATGCCGGGGCCGCCGGTGGCGAGAATCAGCTTCACCTCCGGCGCGGCCATGAGCTCCTGGGTGCCCGCCATCTGCCCCGCCGTCAGGCAGGAGATGCTCCCCGCCGGGGCCCCGGCCCCCTCTGCCGCCCGGGCCAGAATTTCCACCGCCGCCCGGGTGCAGCCTGCCGCCTTGGGATGGGGAGAAAAGACGATGGCGCAGCCCGCCTTCAGGCTGATCAGCGCCTTGTAGCACACGGTGGAGGTGGGGTTGGTGCTGGGGACAATGGCGGCAATGACCCCGGCGGGCACGCCAATCTCCCACAGCCGCTTTTCCGAGATTTCCCGGAGGATGCCCTTGGTTTTCATGGGGGCAATGGCATCAAGCACCTGCTGGCAGGCGAAGAGATTCTTGGCGGTCTTATCCTGGGTATTGCCGAAGCCCGTCTCCTCCACCGCCAGCTTGGCCAGCTCCGCGCATTCCGGCCGGAAGGCCTGGGCCATGGCGCTGACGATGGCATCCAGCCCGGCCTGGTCCATTCTTTCCAGGACCTGCTGGGCCGCCCCCGCCCGCCGCGCCAATTCCCGCGCCTCCTGCCGGGCGGATAAATCGATATCCAATTGTGGCATGATAGTCTCCTTTTTAGTACAACAGGCTGGAGCCGTCGCCGGCTTTTTGGGTCAGGCGGCCGTTCTCCACGAAGCCCATTTTCTCCAGCCAGCGCTGGAATTCCGGAATGGCGGTTTTGCCGGTGATCTCCCGCAGGGCGGCAGTGTCCCGGAAGCCGGTGGTCTGGTAGTTCAGCATGATGTCGTCCCCGTGGGGGATGCCCATGAAGTAATTGCACCCCGCCAGGGTCAGAAGGGATGCCAGATTCTCAATGTCGTTCTGGTCCGCCTTCATGTGGTTGGTGTAGCAGCAGTCACAGCCCATGCTCACCCCTAAGAGCTTGCCCATAAAGTGGTCCTCCAGTCCCGCCCGGGTGACCTGGCGGGCATCGTAGAGGTATTCCGGGCCGATGAAGCCTACCACCGTATTGACGAGGAAGGGGGAGAAGTGCCTTGCAAAGCCGTAGCACCGGGCCTCCATGGTCACCTGATCCGTGTCAAAGTGGGCAGAGCTGGACAGCTCCGAGCCCTGCCCCGTCTCAAAATACAATACGTTGGGCCCCTGGGCCGTGCCCTTTTGCAGCATCAGGGCCTGGGCATCCTGAATCGTCTGGGCGCTGAAGCCGAAGGCCTCGTTGCCCTTCTGGCTCCCGGCGATGGACTGAAAAATCAGGTCACAGGGCGCACCCTGCTCCACGGCCTTCATCTGGGCGGTGACGTGGGCCAGTACGCAGATCTGGGTGGGGATGGCCCAGTGCTCCTTGATCTCCTGGAACCGGCGCAGGATTTTTCCCGCCTGCTCCGGGGAATCCGTCACCGGGTTCAGCCCGATCACCGCGTCTCCCGCGCCAAAGCTCAGCCCCTCTAAGACGGAGGCGGTGATGCCCTCCGGGTCATCGGTGGTGTGGTTGGGCTGCAGGCGGCAGCTCAGGGTTCCCGGCAGGCCGATGGTGGTGTTGCAGTGGGCGGTGACGGTGATCTTGCTGGCCGCATAGATGAGGTCCAGGTTGCTCATGAGCTTGCACACCGCCGCTGCCATCTCCGCGGTGAGCCCCCGGCTCACCCTGCGGATGTCCGCCCCGGTGGTGGCTTCCGAGAGAATCCATTCCCGGAGCTGGGCCACGGTCCAGCCCTTGATCTTTTCGTATTCCGGCAGGTTCAGATCATCCTGAATAATCCGGGTCACTTCGTCCTGCTCATAGGGCACCGCCGGATTCTCCCGGAGTTCCTGTAAGGTGATGCCGGAGAGCACCACCTTGGCGGCAATGCGCTCCTGGGCGCTCTCCGCGGCGAGCCCCGCCAGCTGGTCCCCGGTTTTCTCCTCATTGGCTTTCGCCATGGCCTGCTTCAGGTCTCGGAATACATATGTCTTCCCCAAAAGGGTGGTTTTCAGTTTCATGGGCGTTCCCTTCCTTTGCATTGGAGCATGAGAATATACACAAGGCTGCTGAGCCGGTTCAGCGCCCGCAGAAGATCGGTCCGCTCCCGACCAAAGGCCTCCGCCGCCGCCAGCTCCGCCTCCCGGATGTGGGCGCGGAGGCGGTTCAGCTCCAGAATTTCCCGTGTGTCCCCGCTCTGGGGCATGAAATGGGCGATGCCAAAGTATTTCTGGGGCAGCTGGCTCCGCTGGCGCTGCTGCTGCTGGGTCAGACCGCAGAGGGGTTCCTCCACAAAAGGCTCCTCCAGCACCTCGCAGCGCAGGATGCGCCGGACGCAGTCCAGAATCTCCGTCAGAGCCGCCTTCTGGGCCGGAAGGTCCTGGATGGTCAGCAGCAGCTCCGCCTCCAGACTGTCCAGCTTCCCCCGGAACCGGATGCGGGGGTGGGTTTTTGGCACCAGGAGATTTCCGGTGAGCTGGGTCAGGTGCTCCGGCTTTTCTTCAAAGCTGCCGCCGTCGGGGGAGACGTAGCGGCTGATCTTTGCCTGGGCGGCGGGGAGAATGGGGATATTCTGGGATTTCAGAAAGTCCCTTGCGGCATCCGTCAGCCGATCCCCGTCCCCCAGGAAGAAGACCCGCTTCCCGTCACGGGTCCGCAGATTGTCCCGGACGGCTTCCAGGGTGTAGAGCACCGGTTATTTCCCCTGGGCGGCGGAACCGGCGGACCGGGCCTTGGGCAGAATGTTGTCCACCTCCGCGTGGGGCCGGGCGATGACGTGGACGGAGATCAGCTCGCCCACCTTTTCCGCCGCCGCGGCCCCGGCATCGGTGGCGGCCTTCACCGCGCCCACGTCGCCCCGGACCATGACGGTGACGAGTCCGCCGCCAACCTGCTCCTTGCCCACCAGCTGCACATTGGCGGATTTCACCATGGCATCCGCCGCCTCAATGGCCCCGACCAGGCCCTTGGTTTCGATCATTCCGAGAGAATTGGTGTCCATCATTGTTTCGTCCTTTCAAGGTTGTGGTAGTCTGCTCCTGGGGAGCAAACCAATGGTAGAAATTATTTTGGGGGATTTCAAATTTTTGAGTCTCGTAGGGGCGGCTACCAGCCGCCCGGAAGGTATCGAAAGTGGGCGGTGAAGACCAGACGCACAGTTCCGGTCTTTTCCGGGCGGCTGGTAGCCGCCCCTACAGGCACACAATTTACTTTGGAAACCTTGCCACTTCCTCCACGGCCTGACGGAACGCCTGACACGCCGCGGCGCAGGCGGACTGGGTGCCGGTTAAGAGGCCGCCGCCAAAATTGGTCTGGCTGGGGGGTTCGTAGAGGCGGCACAGGCGCACGTCCGCCGCCTTCAGCGCCGCGTCCAGGGCGTAGAGGCTTTCCAGGGGCGGGGCGATCAGATAGGCCAGGGCAGAGCCCAGGGGAACCCCCGCCTCGGTGGACAGGAAGCTGCCCGCGCTGCTGACGGTGTGGGCAAGGAAGCTGACGCCGTGGGCCTCTTCAAAGCCCACCTGGGACAGCGCCGCCAGGGCTGCCTCCATGGCGCTGCGGGCATCCCCCGGGGTGTCCGCCCCCAGAATGCCGATGACCTCTCCCGCGTAGGGCTGGGTGGCGTTGGGGGCCCCGGCGTAAAAGCTCCGGGCGAAGATTACCCGGGCCGCCGCTGCCTTGGTGGCGGCATCCAGGGCGATATAGGTGGCATCGTCACAGTCCGTGGTCAGCATGGCAAGGCACCTTGCCTCCGTGCCCAGGGCGCGGCTCAGGGCGGGGGAGACGTTTTGCAGGTAGCGCACCGCCAGCACCTTTACCGGGATCATCCCACGGCCTCCCCGTAGAGCTTCACGCCGGAGACCTGCTTTTGCAGGATGGTCTCCAGCAGCCCCGCGATATGGGCCCCCGCCTCCACTGCCGGGGTGCCCTGGGCGTGGATGTTGCTGACCACCGTGCGGCAGGACTCCAGAACCCCGGTGTGGGCCCCGTAGGTGATATAGGCGGACATGCTCTTATCCGTCACCAGTCCCGGCCGCTCGCCAACCAGGATGCACACCACCTTTGCCCCCGTCACGTCTCCGATGGCATCGCCGGCGCCCACCCGGCAGTAGCGGACAAACACCGTTTTGCCAAAGTCGATGCGGCGCAGCTTCAGCCCCTCCTGGATGGCCGCCAGACAGTCCGCCGCGTTGGCGAGGATGGCGGCGGAGGACAGCCCGTCCCCGATGACCAGCTGCACCTGGGGAGCCTTCGGGAGCTCCCGGCGGAGCTTTTCCAGAGTCTCCTCGTCAAAGCACCGGCCTAAGTCCGGCCGGGTCAGGTATTCGTCCTTGCTGCGGCACTTGGTCTGCACCGCGAGAAAGCCGTGCTTTTCCGCGTAGTCCTCCGGCACCTGGCTGAATACCGTGTCCTGGGCCGCCGCGTGATCTGCCCGGAAGCGGAGCATGGTCAGGGTTTTGTACCGGGCCCCGGCCTTGCCGCAGCCTAAGCGGGCGGGGGTTTTGGCCTTCATGGCTAAGAAACGTGCCCCATCCTGGGGACTCTCCGTCAGGTAGAGCCTGCGAAGGTCCAGCTTCGTTATATCCGGCACGAACGCTTCCGGCTCCGCCGCATCCTTCTGGACGGGGTCCGGCTGGGTGGGGTGGTAATCCGAGGCCTTCACGGCAGGCTCCTGCCCCATGGTTTTGAGAAGCTCCGCCACCAGGGCGGACAATTCCTGCTTGTTCATTGGTGCTGTTCCTTTCCGAATACCAGAGTTTTCACCACCACCGGGAAAGCGGGCCCCGCGGGGCTGCCGATATCCAGGTAGCTTCCGGCGGGGAGCCGAATCCGGTCAATGCACAGAATGGGCCGGTCCGTCCGGCAGGCCAGGGCCTGCCCCAGGGCCTTTGCCATGTCCTGCTCGACACAAATCCAAAGCGCCCCTTGGGGAAATGCCCCCAGAATGGTCTCCGCCAGGGCCCGTACCTGGTCGTAGCCGGGGGCGGGGAGCCCTGCCAGGGCCAGAATCCAGGGGCCCTCCCGTTCCTCCGGCGAAAGGCTCTGCCCCGGGGCCCAGGGCAGGGCCCGGAGATTTTTCAGGGGCAGGGCCACATCCCGGCAGAACACTGTGCTGCCGGAGAGGGTGGTGCTGTGGCAGCCCGCGCCGATGACCGTGGCCCGGATGGCCTGCGCCCCCAGCCGGTATTCTCCCCGGCACAGGCGGCTTCGCCGGATGGCCCGGCCCAGTCTCGGCCCCAGGTCCCCAAAGGCACCGTCCGGGAAATCCTGCGCGATGCAGTCCGCCACCCCGCCGGAAAAGGAGGGGATGACTGCCTCTCCCGGCGGCTGCAACGGCAGGGGCCGGGTTCCCTCCGTGGTCAGCTTTCGCAGCAGCTCCGGGGCCTGAATCAGCCCCGCGGCAGCCTCTAAAGCCCTTGCAAGCGTATCGCAGAGCGCGTCCAGCTGCCCTTCCTCCGGGCAGGCACCCAGGGGTGCGTCAAAGAGGCCGGACAGCACCGGGGAGACATAGGAAATCCGCCCGTCAGGCCCGAATTTGACCAGCCGTCCGCCCACATTCAGACAGCCGGTGGCGGCAATCTCCCCATTTCGGATCAGGCTCAGGTTGGCGGTGCCGCCGCCGATGTCCATATGCAGCAGCGTTTTTCCCGTGCGCCCGCTGTCCTCCACGGCCCCGGAGCCCTGGGCGGCCAGGACGCTTTCTAAGTCCGGCCCCGCTGTGGCAACCACAAAGTCTCCGGCCAGGTCCGAAAGAGCCTGGGTCACCTGGGCGGCGTTCTCCTTCCGGCTGGTCTCCCCGGTGACGATGACGGCCCCGGTGTCCACATCCTCCCGACGAAGGCCCGCTTTTTCATACTCCCGCAGAATCAGCGCCCGCAGGGCCGGGGCATCAATCAGGCTGTCCGATTGCAGGGGGGTAAAATGCACCGGGCTCTCATAGAGAATCTGCCGGTCCGTGATCTGCAGCTCCGGCACGGCAAATTCCGAGGCCCGGTTTTGCACCGTCAGCCGGGACACGATCATCTGGGTGGAGGTGGTGCCCACATCCAGCCCGACACTGAAAAGCTCAGAGATTGCCGGTCACCTCCTCCAGAATCCGCCGAATCTGAAAATCCTCCACGGGGATGGGATTGGTCTTGCAGCAGGGGTCCGCCAGCACCGCCTCTACGATGCCCGCCGTATCCGCCCAGACCTTCCCGGGGGCCACCCCGGCCTGGGAGAGGGTCTGGGGCAGCCCCAGCTCCCGGCGCAGCCGGGTCAGTCCGTTTTTCAGATTCCGCAGGGCCACGGCATCGGCGCTGCCCCCCAGTCCTGCCGCCCGGGCCAGCTGGGCGTACTTTGCCCCTGCCGCCTGGGCGTTGCTGGCGATCACGGAGGGCAGCAGAATGGCATTCAGCCGCCCGTGGGCCACATGGAACCGGGCCCCCAGGGCATGGCTCATGGCGTGGCACAGCCCCAGGCCGGATCTGGAAAACGCGATTCCCGCCAGGGTGGAGGCCATGTGCAGCCGCAGCCGGACGGAGGTATTCCCGGCGTAGGAGGCGGGCAGCGCGGCGTAGGCCGTGCGGAAGGCCTCCTGGGCAAGCAGGTCCGGGATGGTGCCCGCATTGGACGCGGTATAGGCCTCCACCGCGTGGGTCAGCACGTCAAAGCCCGTGTCCGCGATCAGGGCAGGGGGCAGCCCCAGCAGAAAGTCGCTGTCCAAGATGGCGAGACTGGGCTGTAAACGCCGGTCCACCAGGGGATATTTGGTCTGCCTGTGGGTCAGCACCGCAAAATCCGTCACCTCGGACCCGGAGCCGGAGGTGGTGGGAATGGCCGCCAAAGTTGCTTCGCTTCCGCTGAAATAGGCCATGGCCTTGGCGCAGTCCATGGCGCTGCCGCCCCCCAGGGCAACCAGCAGGTCCGCGCCGAAGCGCTTAAGCCGGGCAGTTCCCTCCGCCGCCAGCTCCACGGTGGGGTCCGGCTGCACCTCGTCAAAGTATTCCGTTTCCGCCGCCCCGGAGGCTTGCGCCACCTTTTCCGCCATGCCGTTCTTTCGGAAAAAGGGGTCCGTCACCAGAAAAAGCCGTTTGGCCCCCAGCTCCCCCAGAGCACGGATGGCCCCGGGGCCCGCCACGATTTTTGTTCCGCACTGAAATTCTTCCATCCAAGCACCGCCTTTTCACAAGCATTATTTCCCACGGAACAGGAAGTATACGGAAGAAAACCATCTTTCCGCAATTCCCGGCTTGCAATCAGTCCCGTACTTTGCTATAATAGGCGTAATTATGGGGTTTTGCGCATTTTTGCGGGCGCGGGAGGAAAAACTATGTATCAAAGATCGGGCACGCCCTGGACAAAGTGCTGGGATTTTATCCTGCTGGATGTGGTGGTCATGTTCCTGGCTCAGATCGTGTCCTACTATGTCTATATTCCAACGGATTTCAGCCTCATGGGCAGCCGGGAATATACGCTGCTGCTGTTTGGTATGCCGCTGCTGGACTTTGTGGTGATCGTGCTGAACGGAACCATGGAGGATGTGCGGATGCGGGGGCTCTTTGCGGAGTTCTGCGCCACACTTAAGAATACGGCCATTATTTTTTCCGTGGAAGCGCTGCTGTTCTTTGTGGTGAAGATGGGCGGCTTTTACTCCCGGAAGAATTTCCTCTATTCCTGCCTTCTCTATTTCGGCATGAGCTATGCCAGCCGCTGCATCTATAAGTGGTATTATGTAAAGCATATTGCCCCCCATTCCGGCGCTTCTCTGCTGGTGATCGCGGCCAAAAAAGACGTTCCGGATCTGGAGCGCCGCATCCAGGAGGGACAGTACAACGATTACCACCTGGCGGGGCTCATTCTCGCGGACGGCGGAGAGCTGGGGGCGGACAGCCCCCTGAAGGTGGTGGCCCCTTTGGACCAGGCGGATGCCTGGATTCGGCAGAACTGGGTGGACGAGGTGCTGTTCCTGATCCCGCCGGAGGAGGAGACCCTGAAACTGGCCAACGCCGTCTCCTCAATGGGCATTACGGTGCACCTGAATCTGGACTATCTGCGAAGCCTCATGGGCGGCAACAAGATCGTGGAAGAGATCGGCGGCTACGATGTGCTCACCGCCTACCGCAACCGCATCGGCTTTGCCGCCTCGGCCCTGAAGCGGGGTATGGATATCCTGGGCGGCCTGGTGGGCTGTGTGCTGACAGCGGTACTGACGCTCTTCATCGGCCCTGCAATTTATATCGCCTCTCCGGGCCCGATTTTCTATACCCAGGAGCGCATTGGGCGCAACGGCAAGGTCTTCAAAATGTACAAGTTCCGCAGCATGGTTGTGGACGCGGACAAGGTGAAGGCCCAGTATATGGGGGAAAACCGGGTATCCGGCGGCTATATGTTCAAGCTGGACTGGGACCCCCGGATCATCGGCAACAAAATTCTGCCGGACGGCACCAAGAAAACCGGCATCGGCAATTTTATCCGCCGGACCAGCCTGGATGAATTCCCCCAGTTTCTCAACGTGCTGAAGGGGGACATGAGCCTGGTGGGCACTCGGCCCCCTACGAAGGACGAATGGGCCATCTATGAGGACCACCATCGGGCCCGGATGGCTATGCGCCCGGGCATTACCGGCATGTGGCAGGTTTCCGGCAGAAGCAACATTACGGACTTTGAGGAAATCGTGCGGCTGGACACCCAGTATATCGACCAGTGGTCTCTGGGACTGGACCTGAAAATTCTGGTCAAAACCATCCTGGTGGTGTTCCGGCACGAGGGCAGTATGTAAGGAGCTTTCTATGAACGCGAAAACAAAGGCCCGGATCAAGCGGGTGCTGAATATCCTCTGGCATATCCCGCCCTGCAGCGATATCTATATGTTCCACCATGTGACACTGCACCCGGAGGTGGAGTGCAGCAGCTGCAAGCTGGACACGGAGGACTTTGTCCACTTTCTGGACAAGCCCCGGGATTATGTGTCCCTGGACGCACTGACGGAGGACAAAAACTATGGCCGCCACGCAGCCATCACCTTTGACGATGGGCTGGAGGATACCTTTACCATCGCCTATCCCATTCTCCGGCAGCGGCGGATTCCCTTTACGGTGTTCGTCCTGAGCCGCATGGTGGGAAAGCCGGGGTATCTGACGGCGGAGCAGCTGCGGAAACTCGCCAAGGACCCCCTGGTGACCATCGGCGTCCATGGTTCCATGCACCGGATTCTGACCGAGTGCACCCCGGAGCAGCAGGCAGAGGAGATTTTCCGGTCCAAGCAGGAGCTGGAAGCTATGCTGGGGAAGAAATGCGATCTCTTCGCCTATTCCCATGGGCAGTATAGCCCGGATATTTTGCAGCTCACAGCCTTCGCGGGCTACCGGAAGGCCTTCGCCGTGGCGGGCCGGCCCTACTGCGAGCGCTTTGACAAGGGCCCCTACGCCATTCCCAGAGAATCGGTGGAAGAGGACACAAAAATCATGTTCGGCCTGTAGGCTGACAGAAAAGAGCAGAGAATGAATTCTGTATTGGCACTGTTTACCTGTTTTAACCGAAAGGACAAAACCCGCCGGGCCATCGAAACCCTGGTGGCGGGGAATCCGGAAGTCCATTTTTCTTTCCTAGTGGTGGACGACGGCAGTACCGACGGCACCGGGGAGATGCTGCAATCCCAGTCTTTCGGGGCGGAAATCCAGGTGCTTCGGGGCGATGGCGGGCTTTTTTATTCCAGGGGCATGCGCCTGGGTATGGAGGCACTGCTGCAAAGGGAGCAGAACTACGACTATCTTCTGATGATGAATGACGATGTGGACTTTTTCCCAAACTGCATCGAGCACATGATCCGGCAGAGCCGGAATACGGACAATGCCGTCATCGTGGGGGCCACCCGGGATGAGGCGGGGAATCTCAGCTACAGCGGCATCGTCTACGAAAAAGGCATCCACTACCGGTTCCAGCAGCCGGGGGAGACCAGGCCGGCCGACACCATGAACGCCAACTGCGTGCTGATTCCCTACGGCCTGTTCCGAAAAACCGGCCCCATGGACGGCCATTACCACCACTCCCTGGGGGATTTTGACTATGGCTTCGCCCTGCGGGATGCGGGCGGGCAGCTGCGGGTGTCGGAGCAGTACATTGGGCTCTGCACAGATAACCCGCCCAGCGGCACCTGGCACGACAGGAGCCTGCCCAGGCTGACCCGCCTGCGGAAAAAGGAAAGCGTCAAGGGGGACCCTGCGGGCCCTTGGTTCTACTATCTGAAAAAACATTTCGGCCTGCTGACCGCGCTGAAAAGCAGCGTCACGCCCTATCTGCGGATTCTGCTGGGCCTGTAAGAGAGAGGAAGCTCCCGGAAAACCGGGAGGGGAGAACGGAATGCAAAATCGGAAACCAAAAACAAAACAGCCTATCAGCACCCATGCCCTGATGCTCATGGGCTACGATCTGGTGATGCTGGCCATCGTATCGGTGCTGCTGCTGGTTTTTTACCCCAGCAGCTACTATCCCATCACCACCACCGAGGCCCTGCTGCACTACCTTCTGGCGGCGGCCTGTATGCTGGGCTGCCGGGCACTGAGCAATTCCTATAACAATGTGTGGCGCTACGGCGGGAATAACCTGTATGTGAATCTCATCTGCTACGACGCATTGGCCGGGGCTGTGTACTTCCTGCTCCAGCGGCTGCTGCCCCTGCGGGATGTGGAATTTCTGCGGGCGGTGACATTGTTTGCCCTGAACCTGCTGGGGGATATCCTCATGCGGCAGATTTATCAGTATTTGTACGATGCCAACAGCCGGGGCTCCAAGGTGGCAGATTTTCTCCGGGTGGTAACCCAGAAGGTGACCGGCATCCGGGCGGAGCCTCTGGACAAGGGCGCCCGGGACCGGCGGATCAATATTGCCATCATCGGCGCGGGCCGGGTGGGCGCGGGCCTGGCGGCAGACCTGGCCAGCAATCCCGGGGCGGCCTACGCCACCAAGTTCTTTGTGGATATCGACCGGAATAAGATCGGCCGCTCCATCAACGGCGTGCCCGTGTTCTCCGATGAGGAGGCCGACGAGCGGGTCTTCCGGGATTACAATATCCAGGAGGTGGTCTTCGCCATCCCCAGCGCCACGGCGGAGCGGAAGAAGGAGCTCTATACCCGCTACCAGAAGACCGGCTGCAAGCTGAAAACCTACGACTATCCCACCACCCAGTCCGTAGGCGGCAAGCGGAGCCTGCGTGATTTTGACGCGGAGGAGCTGCTGTTCCGGCAGGCCTCCGAAATCCTGACCGAGGACACCAAGGCCTATTACCGGGGCAAGACCGTGCTGATTTCCGGCGGCGGCGGCTCCATCGGCGGGGAGTTGGCAAGGCAGATTGCCAAAATCGGCCCTAAGCGGCTGGTGATTCTGGACGTATACGAAAACGGTGCCTATGATATCCAGCAGGAGCTGAAAATCCAGCACCCGGACCTGGATTTGGTGGTGGAGATCGTCACCATTACGGACCGGGGCCAGCTGGAGCGGGTATTCCGGGAGCATCGGCCGGATGTGGTCATCCACGCGGCGGCCCACAAGCACGTCCCGCTGATGGAGAGCAACTGCTGCGAGGCGGTGAAGAACAACGTCTTCGGAACCAAGAACCTGCTGGATGTGGCCGAGGAGGCGGGCTGCGCCAAGTTCATCATGGTCAGCACGGACAAGGCGGTGAACCCCACCAATGTCATGGGTGCCACCAAGCGGATGTGCGAGATGGAGGTGCTGAGCCACCAGGGGAAGATGAACTGCTCCGCCACCCGGTTCGGAAACGTGCTGGGCAGCAACGGCAGCGTGATCCCGCTCTTCAAGCGGCAGATCATGTATGGCGGCCCGGTGACATTGACGGACCGGCGGATCATCCGCTACTTTATGACCATTCCCGAGGCCGCCCAGCTGGTGCTGACCTCCGGGGCCTTTGCCCGGCACGGAGAGCTGTTCGTGCTGGATATGGGCCGCCCGGTGCATATCCTGGAGCTGGCGGAGAACATGATCCGCCTCAGCGGCTTTGAACCCTACAAGGATATCGACATTGTGGAAACCGGTCTGCGGCCCGGGGAAAAGCTCTACGAGGAGCTGCTGGTGAAAACCGAGGACCTGGACAAGACCGACAACGACCAGATCTTTGTGGAGCGGGACAAGCACTTAGACCCCACCGAGATTGCCGCCAAGCTGGAAATCCTGGCAAAGGCCGTGGCAACGGACAGTGACGAGACTTGCCGCCAAGCCCTGAAGCAGACGGTGGAAACCTTCCGGGACCCGGAGGAGGTCAACTGCCAGGCGGAACAGGCAAAGGAAATGCAGGAAGTGAAATAATCCCCAGAGAGCCGCGGCGAAAAGCTGCGGCTCTTTTTCCTTTTCTTTGTTCACAAAATACTCTATATTTTTTTCCCGCCTTATGATATAATGCCATAGATTAGCAGAAATTGAAGGAAATCCGGCGGCAGAGCCGGGTTTTGGAAGGAGAGATCCAATATGGGACTGATTACGAAGCTGTTCGGCACCCGCTCCCAGCGGGAGCTGAAGAAGATCCAGCCGATGGTGGATTCCATTCTGGCGCTGGAGGATACCTATAAAGCCCTCAGCGAGGAAGAGCTGAAGGGCAAAACCGCCGAATTCAAGCAGCGCTACGCGGGCGGGGAAACCCTGGATGATCTGCTGCCGGAGGCCTTCGCGGCCATTCGGGAGGCGGCGGACCGGGTCATCGGCCTGCGGCCCTATCCCGTGCAGCTGATCGGCGGCATTGTGCTGCATCAGGGGCGCATCGCGGAAATGAAAACCGGTGAGGGCAAGACGCTGGTTGCCATTCTGCCCGCCTACCTGAACGCCCTGACGGGCCGGGGCGTTCACATCGTCACGGTGAACGACTATCTGGCAAAATACCAGAGCGAGTGGATGGGCAAGGTCTACCGCTACATGGGTCTGACCGTTGGCCTGGTAATCCCCGGCATGATGCCCCCGGAGCGCCGCACCGCCTATGCCGCGGACATCACCTACTGCACCAACAACGAGCTGGGCTTTGACTATCTGCGGGACAATATGGCAATCTACAAGCAGGAGCTGGTTCAGCGTGGCCACGCTTTTGCCATTGTGGACGAGGTGGACTCCATCCTGATTGATGAGGCCCGGACGCCGCTGATTATCTCCGGCAAGGGCGAGGATTCCTCCCAGCTCTATCAGCTGGCGGACAAGTTCGTGGCCGGCCTTCGCAAGCAGGTCTTTGCCAAGACCGAGGACAAAGAGGTGCAGGACGACTACGACTGCGACTACTTTGTGGATGAAAAGTCCCGCACCGTGTCCCTGACCGCGGAGGGCATCGCCAAGGCGGAGAAGTTCTTCGGCGTGGAGAACCTGGCGGACGCGGAGAACACCACCCTCTCCCACCACATCAACCAGGCCATGAAGGCCCGGGGCCTGATGAAGAAGGATATTGACTATGTGGTGAAGGACGGGGAAATCATCATTGTGGATGAATTCACCGGCCGGCTCATGTATGGCCGCCGCTACAACGAGGGCCTGCACCAGGCCATCGAAGCCAAAGAGGGCGTGGCCGTTGCCAGCGAGAGCAAGACCCTGGCCACCGTCACCTTCCAGAATTTCTTCCGGCTCTACGACAAGCTTTCCGGTATGACCGGCACGGCCCTGACAGAGCAGGAGGAATTCGAGGCCATCTATCGGCTGGACGTGGTGGAGATTCCCACCAACCGGCCCGTCGTCCGGATTGACCACCCCGATGTGGTCTACAAGACCGAGGCGGGCAAGTTCCGGGCCATTGTGGAGCAGGTGAAGCAGTGCCACGCCAAGGGCCAGCCCGTGCTGGTGGGCACCATCTCCATTGAAAAGAGCGAAATCCTCAGCAAGATGCTGAAGGCCCAGGGCATCCCCCACAATGTTCTGAACGCCAAGTACCATGAGCAGGAGGCCCAGATTGTGGCCCAGGCTGGTAAGCTGGGGGCGGTGACCATCGCCACCAACATGGCAGGCCGTGGTACGGATATCATGCTGGGCGGCAATGCGGAGTTCCTGGCCAAGGCGGATCTGCGCAGGCAGGGCAAGCCGGAGGAGCTGATTGCGGAGGCCGATTCCTTCGCGGATACCACCGACCCGGAGATCCTGGCGGTGCGGCAGGAATACAACGATCTGCTGAAAACCTACAAGGCCCATATCGCCCAGGAGGCGGAGAAGGTCCGCGCCGCCGGGGGCCTGTTCATCATCGGCACCGAGCGCCACGAGTCCCGCCGGATTGACAACCAGCTGCGGGGCCGGGCAGGCCGTCAGGGCGACCCCGGCGAGAGCCGCTTCTACTTGAGCCTCCAGGACGACCTGATGCGGCTGTTCTCCTCTGACCGGATTATGAACATGATGGACTCCCTGGGCCTGGACGAGGACACCCCCATCGATGCCAAGATTTTGTCCGGCGCGGTGGAAAACGCCCAGAAGAACGTGGAGAGCCGGAACTTCAAGGCCAGAAAGAGCGTCCTGGAGTACGACGATGTGATGAATACCCAGCGTGAGGTTATCTATGCCCAGCGGCAGAAGGTGCTGGACGGCGAGGACCTGCGGGAGAACATCATGACCATGCTCCGCTCCGTGCTGGAGACCAGCGTCTCCACCGCCCTCAGCGAGCACGGCGGCACGGCCAATGCCGATGCCCTGAAGGAGCTGGCCGCCCAGACCGAGGGCATCTACTATGCCAAAGGCACCCTGCAGGGCCGGGAAAGCCAGCTGGAGGGCCTGGATGCCCAGAAGCTCACCGATGCGATTTATGAACTGGCCCAGGCCACTTATCAGGCCAAGGAGGCCGCCTACGGCGACAAGCTCATGCGGGAGCTGGAGCGGGTGGTCATGCTGCGGGTTGTGGACGAATACTGGATGGACAATATCGATGCCATGGACGATTTGAAGCAGGGCATCGGTCTGCGGGCCTATGGACAGCATGACCCCGTGATTGCCTACAAGGAAGAGGGCTACCAGATGTTCGAGTCCATGATCCAGTCCATCAAGGAGGAGACCGTCCGCCGGATGTTCCTGGTGCGCATCCAGCCCCAGCAGGAGGTCAAGCGGGAGAAGGTAGCCAAGGAGACCGGCGCCGCCGGCGCCAACGATGGCAGCGTGGTCAAAAAGGCCCCCGTCCGCAATGCCGCCAAAAAAGTAGGCCCCAACGACCCCTGCCCCTGCGGCAGCGGCAAGAAGTACAAAAAGTGCTGCATGCAGAAGGACAAGGAAGCGGAGATGCAGCAGTAAGATAAAAGGGACTGTTGCAAAACAAGCATTTTCGTAGGGGCGGCTACCAGCCGCCCGCGATCTTACGGAATTGCGCATTTGATTTATACGCTCTGTCCCGAAAGTCGGCGGGCGGCTAATAGCCGCCCCTACGGGTTTCTTGTTTTGCAACAGCCTTTCAGGAGAAACATATGATCAAAACAATCCAGAAAGGGAGCCTGGAGTATCTGGCGGCGGACAACATCGCCGCGCCCCATGCCTTCACCACCCGGCTGGGCGGTGTGAGCCAGGGGTATCTGGCCTCCCTGAATATCGGCACCAGCCGGGGAGACGCCCTGGAGAACGTGAAAGAGAACTACGCGATTCTCGGGGACGCTCTGGGCTTTGACCCCCACAATGTGGTCCTCTCCCGGCAGGTGCACTCGGATATCGTCCGTGTGGTTACGGAACAGGACCGGGGCGCGGGGCTCTATACGCCCCATCTGCCGGACTGCGATGCCCTGGTGACAGATGTGCCGGGGCTGGCCCTGGTGGTATTTTCCGCGGACTGCACCCCCATTCTCTTCTGGGACAGTGTCACCGGCGCGGTGGGCGCGGCCCACGCGGGATGGCGGGGCACAGCCTCCGGCATTGCCGCCAGAGTGGTGGAGACCATGGAGCGCGTCTATGGCAGCCGCCCGGCGGATATCCGGGCCGCCATCGGCCCCAATATTGGACAGTGCCATTTTGAGACGGATTCCGACGTGCCCCAGGCCCTGCTTCGTGCCTTTGGCCCGGAAATGGAGGCATATATCCAGAGCAAAGGGGAAAAATACCATGTAGATTTAAAGGCGGTGAACGCCTGGATTCTGCGCCGGGCCGGGGTTGCGGATGTGGAAATCAGCGATGCCTGCACGGTGTGCCAGTCTGACCGCTACTGGTCCCACCGGGTGACCCAGGGCAGACGGGGCACCCAGGGGGCGGTGATTGTGCGAAAAGGAGGGAATCCATGAAACGGCTGCTGGCACTGCTGCTGGTGCTGACCACCCTGACGGCGCTTGTCTCCGGCTGCGGAAGCGCCGGGAAGGACGAAACCTATGTCCCCACGGGGGACGCGCTGCTGATGGAGGATGAGGAGACCCCTACGGAGCCGGACGAGCTGGCGGACGAGACCATGATTCTGGCCTATTACCCCAACCGGTCCATGAATCCCATCATCGCCATGAACTTTTCCAACCGGGTGCTGTTCTCCCTGATGTACCAGGGCCTCTTCGCCTACAACAGCAGCAACGAGACGGTGCCCATTCTGTGCTCCCGGTACCGTGTTTCGGATGACAACCGAATCTATACCTTCTATGTGGATGACAACGCCCGGTTCTCGGACGGAACCCGGGTCACCGCCGGAGACGTGATCGCCTCCTACGATGCCGCCCGGCAGAGCGACTACTACAAGGGCCGATTCACCCACATTGCGGAGTACAAGCTCCGGGACGACGGCGGAATTACCTTCTATCTGGATACCGCCTATCAGAACCTGCCCCTGCTGCTGGATATCCCCATTGTGAAGGCTTCGGAGGTAGGCGCGGAGCACCCCCTGGGCACCGGCCCCTACACCTTCCACGAGACGGATACCGGCGTGGAGCTGGTGAAGAACACCTCCTGGTGGTGTGACGCTGCCCTCTCCGTCCGGGCCAATGTGATCACCCTGATGGAGGCCACCAGCCAGACCCAGCTGCGGGACGAATTCGAGTTCGGTGACCTGAACCTGGCCATTGCGGACCCCATGCTGGACTCCTTCGGCGAATACCGCTGTGACTTTGAGCTGTGGGAGGTGGAGAACGGCGTCCTGCTGTATCTCACCTGCAACACCATCTACTCGGACTGGTTCAAGAATTCCGATGTGCTGCGCAAGACCCTGACCTATGCCATCGACCGGGAGACCCTGAACGAGGACAACTACCGGGGCATGGCCCAGCCCACAACCCTGATCACCTCGCCGGGTTCCCCCTATTACTATCCCAGCCTGGCTGCCGACTACGGCTATGACCCCATGAAATTCCTGGATGCCATCGGCAATCTGCAATTCCCCAAGGACAAAAAGACCAACGAGGTTCAGAAGCTGAAGCTGCTGGTGAACGCGGACGATTCCGCCCGCCTGCGGACGGCCCGGGACATTGCCGCCCATCTGTCCGAGCTGGGCATTCCCTGCGGCGTGCTGGAGTATGGCAGCTCCGGCCCCGGCATCACCTATCAGCAGGTGCTCCGGGCGGGGACCTACGACATCTATCTGGGCCAGACCAAGCTGCCGCCCAACTCCGATCTTTCCGAGTTCTTCAAGGGCTACGGCAACCTGGGCAACAATGTGCTGGCCAATGAGACCCTGCTGAACATGACCCAGGAGGCCCTGTCCAATTCCGGCACCTTCTACAACCTCTGCCAGATGGTGGCCGAGGACGGCAGCGTGATCCCGGTGCTCTATGGCTGCTACAATGTCTATTCCAAGCGGGGCCAGCTGCTGGATCTGCAGCCCGCCCGGGACAACGTGTTCTACTACACCATCGGCAAGACCATGGAGGATATCCTGGAAAAGCAAACCACGGAGGAGTAAAAAACCTCCGAACAATACGAAATGAGGGATAACATTATGAAAAAGTGGATCGCTTTATTTCTGGCAATGACCTGCCTGCTCAGCGGCTGCGCCCTGGTGCCGGCCCGGACAACCATGCCCACGGAGGCACCCACCACGGAGACCACCGTGCCGCCCACCACCGAGGCACCTACTACCGAGCCAACCACGGAGCCCGCGCCGGTTTACACGAACCCCCTGAACGGTGAGACCCTGGACGCGCCCTATACGGGCCGGGTTGTGGCCGTCACCATCAGCAACATTCATGACGCGCTGCCCCACTACGGCACCCTGGGTGCGGATATCCTGATGGAAATGTGGGTCAACGGCTCCATCATCCGGGACCTGGCATTGTATACGGACATTACCAAAGTGGAGGAGATCGGCTCCGTCCGTTCCGTCCGGCCCATGTTCAATGAGATCGTCAAGCACTATGACGCGGCCCTGCTGGACGCGGGCGGGTCTGACCAGGCCCTGGGCCATGCCAAGAGCCTGGGCGTCAACCGGATCAATGTGGACACCTACGACGGCACGGACTATTCCTACCGGAAGATGGATCGGGACTTCACCTTTAAGCCCGCCTCCAAGCTGGAGCACTGCCTGTTTGTAAAGACGGCCGGCGTTCAGGCCCTGCTGGAGGACAAGGGCTACGCCACCACCCAGCCGGAGGACAAGGACTACGGCCTGCACTTTACAGAAAACGGCACCCCGGAGAACGGCGAGGCCGCCGGAACCGTCACCGTGACCTTCACCTACCGCAACAACGTCAAGCCAACGACCATGGCCTATGACGAGAGCCTGGGCAAGTATGTCTATAACCAGTACGACACCGCTATGGTGGATGGCGCCACCGGTACGCCGGAGTGCTTCACCAATGTTATCGTCATGCTGGCGGATATCTCCATGGACGGCATCTACTACACCGCCAACTTCACAGCCGGCGGCACGGGCTACTATGCCAACGGCGGCAAGATCATCCCCATCACCTGGACCGCCGCCGATGACGACAGCCCCTTCTGCTTCTTTACGGCGGACGGCCAGCCTCTGGAGCTGGGTGTGGGCAACACCTATATGGCCGTTGCCCCCGCAGAATCCACGGTTTCTTACGAATAAAGACAATTCTACGGAATTTGCACAAAAAGAAGCCGCAAAATTCTGCCGGTTTTGACGGAATTTCCAGTTTACATTAACTGGAGCTTATAGTATAATAAAATCCGTACGGGCGTATCGATAAAGTCCGTGCTGACAGTATGATCAGACTGCGTATGCAGTACTATGAAATGGAGGAAATTCCCATGTCTGTTAAAGTTGCGATCAATGGTTTTGGCCGTATCGGCCGTCTGGCTTTCCGTCAGATGTTCGGTGCTGAGGGCTTCGAGGTTGTTGCCATCAACGACCTGACCTCTCCCAAGATGCTGGCTCACCTGCTGAAGTACGATTCCACTCAGGGCGCTTACGCCGCTCCCTTCGGCACCCACACTGTGGAAGCCGGTGAGGACAACATCGTTGTCGACGGCAAGAAGATCACCATTTACGCCAAGGCCAACGCTGCCGAGCTGCCCTGGGGCGAGCTGGGCGTAGACGTTGTGCTGGAGTGCACCGGTTTCTACACCTCCAAGGCCAAAGCTCAGGCCCACATCGATGCTGGCGCCAAGAAGGTCGTTATCTCCGCTCCTGCCGGCAATGACCTGCCCACCATCGTTTACAACGTCAACCACAACACCCTGACCAAGGAAGACAACATCATCTCCGCCGCTTCCTGCACCACCAACTGCCTGGCTCCCATGGCCAAGGCTCTGAATGACCTGGCTGGCATCGAGTCCGGCATTATGTGCACCATCCATGCCTACACCGGCGATCAGATGATCCTGGACGGCCCCCAGAGAAAGGGCGACCTGCGTCGTTCCCGTGCTGGCGCCTGCAACATCGTGCCCAACTCCACCGGCGCTGCCAAGGCCATCGGCCTGGTTATCCCCGAGCTGAACGGCAAGCTGATCGGCGCTGCCCAGCGTGTTCCCACCCCCACCGGCTCCACCACCATCCTGAACGCCGTGGTGAACAAGGCTGTGACCAAGGAAGAGATCAACGCCGCCATGAAGGCTGCCGCTACCGAGTCCTTCGGCTACAATGAGGACGAGATCGTTTCCTCCGATGTCATCGGCATGCGTTTCGGCTCCCTGTTCGACGCTACCCAGACCATGGTCTGCCCCCTGGAGGGCGGCAAGACCCAGGTGCAGGTTGTTTCCTGGTACGACAACGAGAACTCCTACGTTTCTCAGATGGTCCGCACCATCAAGCACTTCTCCACTCTGCTGTAATTAAAGATTTCCATACCTTTTCCCGCCGCAGGCAACCCGCCTGCGGCGGTTTTTTGATGCCCGGAAGAATTCGCCCGGTTGAACGTATACCCTGACGGGGAAGTTGGCACGGCGCAGCCGTGACTGATGAGGTAGAAGGCTTCCCCACCAGGGTATACGTTCAACCAGGTGTATGATCCTTTTTGTTACTCCGTCTGTACTTATACTCTGGCAAATCCTTCCACAAATTCTTTAAGAAATCTATAAGATTCCCCCCACCCCCGCCCCAATCCCCCTTGTTCACACTTTATCTATTGTCGGTTTTGACCTTCTGTGGTATACTTGTGCAAACGAAAATGAGAAGGAGGGAACCGTTATGAGGAAACGGTCTTTGTTGGCGCTGGTGCTGTGTCTGGCACTGGCGGCGGCGCTGGCGGTGCCTGCCGCGGCTGCGGGGGCAGAGAATTTTGCGAAAGGGGTGGACAGCCTGCCCAGGCTGGAAACCGTCAAGAATCTGTCGAAAACGGAGCAGCAGGCCCTTTATGCCGTCATTGACGATCTCTGGGAGAACGTCTTTTACAAGCAGAGTGAGGCGGACCAGAAAGCGCTGGAGGCCCTGCCCCAGTACGAAACCCTGACGGCGCTGACGGCCTACCTGAACGAGGCCCAGATCAGCACCCCCAACTGGATTGCCTGCGGACAGCTGAATGTGTCCGGCGACGATCTGAAGGACGGGGTGGACTATTATTATGATGCCGAGGCCTGCGAGCTGGTGATCACCGGAACCAAACCGGTGGTGATTACCCTTGCGAAGGCGGATGCCCCCTCCACGGATGTGCTGCACACCATCGGCGAGGCGGAGGTGACGCTGAAGGATGTCACCATCCAGGCCCCTGCCGAAAAGAGCGCCATTACGGCGGAGAACGGACTGAAGCTGACCCTGGTTGGCAGCAGCAGCCTGACGGCCCGGGATCACGCCGCCATTTCCGGGGCGGAGGGCATTACCGTTTCCGGCACCGGCAGCCTGACCGTTCTGGGCGGCACCGGCGCGGACGGCATCGGGGCCAAGGGCCTGACGGTGACCGGCGGCACACTGACCATCACCGGCGGTGACGGAACCCCCGGCACCGAGGAGCTGGTCGGCGGCGACGGCGGCAGAGCTGTGGGCACGGACACCATGACGGTGACCGGCGGCAGTCTGAAGCTCACCGGCGGAAAGGCTGGCACAGACGGCGGCCAGGGCACCGGCAAGGACGGCAAGGAGACGGCCTGCACTCCGGTAGAGGACCAGAGACCCCTGGCTGAGACCAAGGTTCAGCTGACAGACGAGGCGGGCAAGGCCGTGGCCGGCAAGGCCGTGGAAGCCCTGGCCCTGTCCCCGGATTTGAGCTACGGCCTGACCGGCGTGGTGACGGACGGAGAGGGGCAGATCTATCTGTACCTGCCGGAGGATACGTTGACCACCGCCGTCTCTGACGGAGTACAGACCTATACGGGCAGCCCCATCGCCTCCGGCGAAAGCGGCGTTCTGACGCTGGCGGCCAACGACCCGAATCCGCCCGCGGGGCCCACCACGGAACCCTCTTCCGAGGCTCCCACGACCCAGCCCACGGAGGCTCCTACAACCCAGCCTACGGAGGCACCCACGGAGGCCCCGGCCACAAAGCCCACAGAGCGGGCAAAGGACACCCAGTCCGCCCCCAAAAAGCCGGAGGTGGAAAGCCAGACCGGAACCAGCGTTACTCTGAAAGCAGTCAAGGGCACAGGTGAAACCTATTATGCCTACGGCAGCACCAAGGAGCGCCCGGACACCAACTGGGTGACCACCCGTACCTTTGTAGATTTGACCCCCGGAAAGACCTATTACTTCTTCGCCTACTTCGGCGGAGATGACGCAACCGAGCCCTCGGCGGTTTCGGAGCCCCTGGAGGTGACCCTTACCGCCAGCTTCTCCGGGGACCAGGTGAAGGTTCAGGGCGTGCAGAAGACCTATGACGGCAAGAGCACGGCGGTGAGCTATACCATTCCCGATGGGGCGGTGATCCGCTTCCGGGAAGGAGACTCCGGGGACTACACTCTGGAGAGCTCTCCCAGCTATACCAATGCGGGAACCTACCGTGTGGGCTACCAGGTGACCGGAAACGGCTACAATGCGATTACCGGTACTGTGACCATCCAGATCAGCAAAGCGGTTCCTGTGGTCGCTCTGGCGGACCAGAGCTACAAGCATGACGGCAATACCCATCCCATGGGCGGTGCCCGGGTCTCCGGCATCAGCGGCCAGACCTACCGTGGCAGCGTCACCTATACTTATTACACGGATGAGGCCCTGACCAAGGGCAAGACCACGGTTCCGCCCTCTGCGGTCGGTACCTACTATGTCCAGGCCAGCGTGCCGGAGAGCACCAACTATACCGCGGCGGAAAGCAGCGCCGCCAAGCTGGTGATTGAAAAGTCCGGCAGCACCACCACGACCAAGCCCAGCACCGGGGGCAGCACCGGCACCAATACCGGCGGCAGCACCACCGGAACCACAGGCAAGACCTATACCGTCACGGCCACCGCCGGGGCGGGCGGCACCATCAGCCAGTCCGGCAAGGTCACGGTCCAGTCCGGCAAGAGCGCCAGCTTCACCGTCATTGCCGATAAGAATTATGAGGTGGAGGACGTAAAGGTGGACGGCAAGAGCATGGGCTCCGTGGGTGTGTACACCTTTACGGATGTAAAGGCGGACCACACCATCGAGGCCACCTTCCGCCGCACCGTGGCCGAAACCACAGCGCCCACCACCGCCCCCACAACGGCGCCGACAACGGCCCCCACGGAAACCGTGCCGGAAACCACAGAGGAAGTCACAAAGCCTGTGAAGAAGCACAAGGTACCCATCATCGTCCCCATTCTTCTGGTCATCCTGGCCGGCGGCGCCATCGGCGGCGCGGTCTATGTCTATAAGAAATTCGGCAGCGAGGAAGAATAAAACCCCGGGCCCTCCTATGTTGGAGGGCCCGGATTTTTCGTGTTGGACAGACAAATTGGGAAGTGATTTCCGCAGGGAACTCCACAATTGTCAACTGTCCATTGTCCATTCAAAAAGCCCCACCGTTCGGTGAGGCTTTTTGTCAGAAATTCGCCTTTATGGTAGAAATCAGGATATCTCCCGCCACCACCCTATCCTCCGGGGCGAAGCCGTCGGAGAAATTGTCGGAGTAGAGCACCTGGGCGTTGGGGGGGAACTCGTCGTCTCCTTCCCAGACCAGAATCTGCATCCGGTAGGGGCCGATCAGGTCGAACTGGAAGCCTGCGTCCCCGTGGGGCAGGGGCAGAGCGCCCATTTTCTCCGCGGCGGCCTTGAAGGCTGCCGTCCGGGTGCCGAAGGTGTAGGCGGCCCGGCTCAGGACCCGGCCGGTGTAGGGCTTGATGTACATTTCACCCCAGGGCATTTCCCGGAAGGTCTTCCAGGTGCCGCCAAAGGGAACGTGCCTGCTCTCCAGCAGATAGCGCAGCAGGAAGGTCCGGGTTGGCAGCGGGGGCAGGGCACCGCCGTCATCGGCCCGGAATTCACAGCCGGGGTAGGTAATGGAGAAGCCTCTTCCCAGCAACGTCAGGTGAAAGGCCGAATCGTCAAAGGACACATCCGGCAGACGGCTGGTCACCTCCTGGGGGTCCAGAGCCTTGTAAAGGGCCTCATAGTGGGCAAAGGGAACTTCTTCCTTGTGATTTTCAACTTCCAATGTTCAGGCCTCCTGAATGCTGTGGGGGAACAGCCGGGAATCGGTATGGGGGATGAAGCAGGCTGCCACAAAGGCATCCATGTAGCCGGGGTGGGTGCTGAGCTCCAGGTAGGTCATGTTGGCGGCCACCTCAGCGGTTTTCTGGTTGGCATCGTCGCTCATGACCATGGCGTAAGCGCCGGTGAGGGAGGAGTTGCCGATGTAGTGGAACTTTTCCAGGGGCACATCCGGGAACATGCCGATGTTCACGGCGTTGCCCATGTTGATGCCGGAGCCGATGCCGCCGGCGACATACACATCGTCAATGCCGTCAACGGTCATGTCCACGCTCTTGAGCAGGGTGTCGATGGCGGAGAAGATGGCGCCCTTGGCTCGGATGAAGTTGTCAATGTCCACCTCGTTGATGGAGATTTCCCGCTCGGTCTCGCTCTCACTGGCCTCTGCCAGTACATAGCGGCCCATGCCGTGGTGATCCCGGCGGATGCGGCTGCCCTCCTTGACAAACAGACCCTTGGCGTTGATGATGCCGCAGCGGAACAGCTCGGAAATAATGTCGATAATACCGCTGCCGCAGATGCCCACGGCCTTCTGCCCTGGGTCGCCCACAATGGTGAGGGTGGGCTCCATGGTGCGTACGTCGATGGTGCAGGCCTCGATGGCGCCGTCGGTGGCGCGCATACCGCAGGAGATATCGCCGCCCTCAAAGGCGGGGCCCGCGGAGCAGGCACAGCTCATCAGGAAGTCCCGGTTGCCGAAGACAATCTCGCCGTTGGTGCCCAGGTCGATGAACAGGCTCATTTCGTCCCGGTCCCAGATGCCGGAGGCCAGGGTGCCGGCGGTGATATCGCCGCCCACATAGGAGCCGATGTTGGGGGCAATCAGAACCTCCGCCAGGGGATTGGCGGGGAGCTTCACGTCACCGGCCAGCAGGCCGTCCCAGTGGAAGAAGCTGGGGATATAGGGCTCCATGCGGACGCTCTGGGCATCTACGCCCACAAACAGGTGATTCATGGTGGTGTTCGCGCCGATGCACAGCCGCAGGATGCTCCGGGCGTCCAGATGGGCGGACTTGCACAGGCCCACCATAATGGGAGTCAGGGTCTCCTTGATGATGGCATCCTGGAGCTTCTGCTTGCCGCCGGGCTTGCCCTGCTCGATGATCCGGTTGATCACGTCCGCGCCGTAGCGGATCTGTCCGTTGCCGGAGGAACCCTTGGCCAGGATCTTGCCGGACTGCAGGTCCGCCATGACCATGGTGACGGTGGTGGTGCCGATATCGATGGCGCAGGCCAGAATGGCGGTGTTGTCCGGGGCGGAAATCTCCATGCAGAAGAAGGTATTCCCCTCCAGGCGGCCCTTGACGCAGACCTGGAAGTTGTTTTCCCGCAGGGTATGGGCCAGCTTGACCATCACCGCATAGGGAATATGGACGTTCTCAACCCCCAGGGCCTCTTCCAGCGCCCAGGTCAGCCGCTCGTTGTCCGGCATGGTGTCGTCCAGGGTGGGCTCCGCCATGGTCACAACCACGCTGCGGTAGGAATTTACGAAGTGGATGCCGCTCTTCTTCAGGTCCTCCTGGGCCTTGGTGAAGATGGCCACCTCCTTGGGGGAGGACAGATCCGCGGTCTTCATGCGGCTCTGATAGGCGGAGGCGATATCCGGCACGAAGATGGTGCAGTCCCCGGCCACCTTGGACGAGCAGCTAAGCCGCCAGCCCTCGGCATACTCGTCATCGGAGATGTGCCGGGTCTGGATGCTGTCCAGTGCCCCTTCCACCAGCTTTACCCGGCACTTGCCGCAGGAGCCGTTGCCGGAGCAGGGGGCGTCAATGGCAACGTTGCTGCGCCGCGCCAGCTCCAGCAGGTTGTCGCCCACATTACATTCGGCGGTAACGGGCTTGCCGCCTTCGATCTGAAAAATAACCTTTGGCATACAGTTGGCCCTCTTTCTTCGTTTTTATTTTAGTATACCATATGTACCGGCGATTGTCCAGTGAAATCGGTACGCTTATATCGGAAAGCAGACCTTCGGCCATATGAAAATAGGCATGCCGCAGTTTGTCTGTGGCATGCCTGCGATGTGGGGCGCACCGCTTACATGCGTGATAATTTCAATGGATTCAATTGCCCGTTATTCTCCGCGACCCGCGCGCGGAAGGAGAGTACTTTTTCGCGGGGGCGGAGCCGCTCGGTGAAGCGGCGGGAGTAGGCGATGTAAATGGCGTAAATATAGGGCATTCCCAGATTGGTCTCCAGCAGGGAGTTTACGATCAGGGGCAGCAGACGGGCCTCCGCCGAGAAGCCCGCACTGCGGATGCCGCCCAGGAGCAGCCCGGCCTCCCAGCCGAACTGAACCAGAACGCCAATGGCCAGCAGCCAGGGAAGCGGAAAGCGTTCCGCCTTGTTCTCCCGGCGCAGATTGTAGACAATGGCCCCCAGATAGCCCACAAATAAATTTCTGAAAAAGCAATAATTGTTATATAATATGGTGCAAATCTGGTAATGCAAAAAATATGCTTTGTATCTTTCGGACGGGAGCCCCCAAGGGGAAGGCAGGGGCGCTCCTTCGGGGTTATACGTTCTACCAAAATCAGCCGAAATGCGGACAAGGGCGTCAGGGCAGAAAAAAGGAGCTGCCGCATTTGCGGCAGCTCCGGGGAAATCCAGCCAAACGTCCTTTCCTATGACGAAAAGGACGTTTGGCCATTCACGAAATGACTTGGATACTTTATTGGTTTGAGACAGCTCCGCCCCACAGGGTTTTACATCAGCGGCTCCAGGCCCAGCACCGGGTGGCCCTTCTCGGTCAGCCAGTTCAGCAGCTCCTCGCAGTCGGTGGTGACGGTCTCATCGGCGATCATGTCGGTGAAGTTGTCGATGCCGTAGAGCTCCTGGGCAGTCTTGTTGAGTTTCTCGGCAACGTCGTCCTTCAGCTCCTTGGGCATCCAGACAATCCGCTCGATGCCGCCCTCGGCGTAGCAGAACTTCTTGGAGGAGATGAAGTGACGGCCATGGCCCATGTAGCCGGGGGTCTGAACGCCGCCGCCGGTGCAGGAGGCCAGCTCACCGAAGGTCATACCGGCAGGGGTCATACCGCTGTATTCCCGGTTAACGATGATCACGCCGTTGGACAGGGGCTCAATGCCGCAGATGCACTCGAAGCAGCCGCAGGAGGTCATGGGGTCCTCCAGCAGGGAGTACAGGGTGACGTTCTCTACCGCGCCGTGGGTGGCTTCGGCAATGGCCTTGTTGACGGAGTCATAGCGGCCGGTGCGCTCGTCCGTGCAGCCCTCCTTGAAGATGGGCTGGCAGGGGCCGTTGGGGTTCAGCTCGTTGGTTGCCTTGGCATCCAGCCAGGACACAGCGCCGCACAGGCCCAGACGCTCGGGGGTGACCACGCAGCAGTGGGCGGGGGCGAAGGACTGGCACAGGATGCAGGTATAGTAACGGTCCACAGCCTCATCGGTCATGGAAGCCAGACGGTCGTCTCTCTGGTTGTAGCGGGGCATAGCCACCTCGTCACGGAACTTCTCCGCCTGGGCGGCATCGGTGATCAAGGTGACCTGGCACTTGTCCACAACGGCGTCGAACTCGTCCATGATCATGACGTACAGCACCTCGGCGAAGTCCTTCAGCCGCAGGCCCGCGTCATAGGCGGCATTGCTCACACGGACACGGACCTGATTCCGCTGGCCGGTATGCATGACGCCCTCCATGTAGTTGTACCAGGCGTGGAACTTCCGCTCGATAACGGACTCAAAGTCCGGCTGCATCTTCTTACCGGCAACCTCCACGAAGGTAACCAGGGCCAGATCCTTCTCCTCGTCCAGATCCTTGCCGATAATATTGATCTTGTGGTCTTCAATCTCGTCCAGGTTCCGCATAACCACCAGCTCGGCGGTGGGGTTCTTGGAGGACCACATCTCGTTGTGCATATCGGCCTTGCGGATGATCTCGCCCTCAAAGGCGGCGGCAAAGGCCACGGGGATGGGCAGCTCCTTAACCTTGATCTTGATACCCCGCAGTTCCAGAGACTTCTTCACGGTCTCCTCGTGATCGGTGACGGATTCCAGAGCGCCGGGCACCTGGTTCTCGCCCAGGTCCACGTCCACAACCACGGGGAAGCCCAGAGCGATGGCGCCGGCACCGGCGGAGACCACCACGGAGTCGATGGCACCGAAGGTGTTCACGAAAGCGGGCACACGCTCCTTGGTGTATTTCAGCAGCTCCGGCAGATTACCGGGCTGCACGTTGCCGAAGATCAGAGCGGCGCGGATGGCCACGGTGACTACATGGATGACGGCGGTTACATCGTGGCCCAGAGGGATGACACGGAGCTCCAGGCCCATCTTCACGCCGCCCGCGGCGCACTGCTCGATGCAGTCGCCCACCAGGAAGGTCATGATGCCTTTGGACTGGTAGTCCTTGACAACCTTTACAACATCGGCGGCGTTTTCCGCCTTGCCCAGCACGACAGCGACACCGGGGATATCGCCGGTAACCAGGGGCACGCCCAGGGAACGGATAATGGGATCGGGCACGAAGCCGATGCCGGAATCATTTTCGTAAGGATTGGTGCCGTCTACGTACTTCAGGCCTTCGATGATCTCCGCGCCCACGGCGGTGGCAAGGCCCGCGTTCAGCGCCTGGCCCAGGTCCTCCTGGTTCGTGATCAGGCTCTTCAGCACGCCGACACAGGCGGGCAGGTCGCCCAGCGTCTTCACCTTTACGCCGGTAGCGGCATAAATGGTGGGGAAGAAATAAGCAGTGTCGGGGAAAGCGATCTCTTTCTCTGCACCGTACTTGGCGATGGCGTTGTTCACGGCATTCTCGGTCAGACCGGCAACTGCGTTGGAACCACCGTAGATCAGATCGGTTAATACACTCATGTTAAATTCCCTCCTAATTCATCTGTGATTTTTCCAAAATCACAGTGCGCGCAGCAGAAAGAAGTTCTGCTGTCCGCACCGGGAGCTTGGGGGGACGAATTGACAGTTGACAATTGACAGTTGACAATTGTGGAGTTCCTTAGGGACAAATTTAAAACTTTTGAGTCTTGTAGGGGCGGCTACGCTTGATTCGCCTTATCAATGATCAATTGCCTTCGCTATTTCTGGCGAATCCGGAAATAGCGAAGGCGGGGGAGGGAGAGCCCTCCCCCGCCGGGAAAGTTAATTCACGCCGCGCTTACAGATCCAGGTAGGAATCGGAGTACAGAACGTGGTTCTTGAAGATATCGCAGGACTTGATGGTTTCCATCAGCCGGAGGTCGCAGGGGTTGACAATAGCGGAGGTCAGGCCCTGCATCATAGCCATGGCGACCAGAGCGGAGTCCATGATGGGACGGACGTTCTTGGGCGCACCGTTGGAGTTGTTGGACAGACCGCCGGTGGACTTCAAACCCTCGTCAGCGAACAGCTTGATGGCGTTCAGCACGTCCATCTGCTTGTCCTGCATGCCCTTGACAACCAGGAACAGGGGGTCGAACCACAGGTCGGTGGCTTCCATGCCCAGGCTCATGCCGCGCTCCAGCATGTTGTGGCAGTGCTTCATACGCTCGTCATTGTCCTTGGCGATGCCGTCGGCAGAGCACAGGGCCACGCAGATGGCGTCGTTGGCAGCGGCCAGATCGATGTAGGAGATACGGGAGCCGGCGTCAGCGGAGTTGACGATGGGCTTGCCGTTGGCACGGTTGTAAACCTTGATACCGGCCTCGATTGCCTTCTTGTTGGCAGTATCCAGCGCCAGAGGCACGTTGTTGAAGTTCTCCTGCAGCAGCTTGACAGCCCACATCATGCGCTCGGGGCCGTCCTTTTCGGCAGGTCCGATGTTGACGTCCAGGTAGGTAGCGCCGGCAGCGATCTGCTCAGCGGCACGCTTCAGGATAGGCGCGGGGTCCCGCTCGTCCATAGCCTTGCGGATAACCGGGGAGATGCAGTGAATCCGCTCGCCGATGGTGACGAAGGTCTGGGAGTCGGGGTTGTGGCCCTTGTACTCCACGCCCATGTCCACCTTCTCAATGGCGGGCACCTTGGTGGCCAGCAGCTCCTCGAAGGACAGCTCCTTGACCTCTTCCTTGGGGGCGGAAGCGGCCTTGGCGGCAGCCTCGGCAGCGGCGGCGGCGGCAGCGGCCTCGTACTCCTTATCCTTCATGTACTTGGGCAGCTGAACAGCCTCGGTAGGACCGACAACCACGTTCCAGCCGGGCAGCTTCTCGGCGATTTCGCCCTTCATAACGGCAACCTTGCCGGGGATGATCAGGGTGCGGTTCTTGATCTTGTTCTCAATGTCCAGATCGGCGAAGGTCTTCTTGACAGAGGTGGAGGAGAACTTACCGGCAGCCCAGGCAGTCAGAACGGACATACCGGAAGCGTCGGTGATGATCAGGTTCACAGGCTGGTTGGAGCGCTCCAGTTCGCCGGAAACCAGGAAGTAGGTCAGGGCGAAGTCAACGGTCAGAGCGCAGGGGCTGTTCTCGTCAGCGCCGTTGAGAGGATAGATCTTGGACTCTACCTTCATGGGCTTCTGAGGATCGGTGAAGATGTTCTGACGCAGGCCGTACAGAGGCAGAGCCTGGGCATAGGTCATGTTGTCCAGAACAATGATGGAAGCGTACTTCTCGGTGAACATGGCGGCGTAGGCAGTCTCCAGGTGCATATCGCCGTTGCACAGCTTGGCCAGGTTCACGATGGAGGGATAGCCGAAGCTCCGGTCGCCGTCCTTCAGGGCGGTGCGGCGGACGATAACGGCGTTGGCCAGGGTTTCCTTGGCGTTCTTGCCGGTGACATCCAGAATCAGGTTCTTGTTGCCGGCGGCCTCCAGCTTCTTCACAGTGTCGTACAGGTCGGAGATGTTCTCAGCCCAAACGCCCAGAACCACACCGGCCTCCTTGGCGACCTCGTTCATCGCCTCGAAGTTGGCGGGGGTAGCGCCGTCCAGGATGGGCTTAGAATCCTTGCACACAGCCAGAGCGGCCTTGGCGCACGCTACATCCCAGCACTCCAGGATCAGGTCCCGGCCGGTAGCGGCAGCCTTCTCCACCAGCTTGGTGTAAGCGGCGGCATCGGTGCCCTCGTTGCGGACGAAAACGGTCTCCACATACATCCGCTCGCCGATACGCTCATAGTCGATCTTGGCCAGGGAAGCCAGCTTGGCATCCACTTCGGCCTCGCTCATGGCGGTGGAAACGGGCACGGAGTACAGGTTCTTGTTGACCAGGGTCTTCTCGTGACGGAACAGCACGGTCTCGCCGCCCAGCTTGTGATCCTTACCGAAGGTAATGGTCTTCATGGCGGGGGCAGTGGCCTCGTTCAGCATTGCCTTTGCGTCGTCAGAGAAGTACGGGCACTTATCAATAGAGATCGCACCCTGGGCCACCTTCATGCAGAATGCCATACAGGTGGGGCTGCCGCACTCCTTACAGTTCTTCTTGGGAGACAGCTTAAAAATGTCTAGACCTTTCAAAGCCATGGTATATATCCTCCTTCCGCTTATACAAGCTCGTTGATGAACTTCTTGATGGTTGCGATAGCAGCGGGATGACGCATAATGACAGCGTCGGCGCCGCCGGTCAGGTCAGCAGCGGCAGTGGCAACTTCCATGCCAACGCCACGCTCTTCCTGATTGCCCCAAGCGGGTTCATCTTCTTCGGAAGCGGTGGATTCCTTCACACCCCAGCTGTCGGGAGACACGGGGGCGATAATGGGCATCTGCAGGTCTGCGTCGGATTGAGCCAGAGCGGCCAGACGGACGCGGTCCAGGGTGGAGGCAACGTACTCGTAGCCGTAGCCCACGGCGGCGGTACCAACGTTCATCACGATGGACGCGGGAGAAACGGTCAGGCCCTTCAGCATGATGTTCAGCTGCTTGGCCAGGTTGATGTCGTCAGCGGTCTCGGCGCCCACCTTCTGGCCGTAAGCCAGGGCAACAGAAGCGCCAACGGTCTTGTAGTCCTCGCTGCGGGCGGACAGAACCAGGATGTTCTTGCCCTGCAGGGCCTCGGCGATCTTGCTGAACAGCTCGCCGTCCTTTTCGATGTTCTTGCAGCCCATGATGACGATAGGCATGGACACGGCATCGGCCACGGCCTTGGCATCGGCCACGCAGTCGGCAACGGAGCGGTTGGCACCGTTGGGATCGGCGGACTCGAAGTGCAGGCACAGGAAATCGGCGCCTTCCATGGTCTCCGCCTTCTTGGCATAGTCGGCCATGGTGGTGCAGCCGGCGTAGAACTCCTTCAGGGCAGGAGCAGTCCACTCACTGGCCAGGTCGGAGATTTCAACACCGATCTTCGGCGCATTCTCAATGGGCGCGTCGAAGGTGTAGAAGGGCAGCACATTCTGACCGCCGATGACAATTGCCTTGTCGCCGGTGCCCAGAGTTACGGCATTGATCTTGCCGCTGTAGGGCTGCTTCTTAGGTTCGAAAGACATGTATGTATCCCCCTTAAAAGATTTATAAATGATAGAAGAAGCGAAAGCTTCGGGTATCCGCAGTTACAGTCCCAGCGTCTCCATCAGACGGCCCACAGCCGCCTTCATGGGAGAATTGTCCGGGAGCTTGGCGGAGGGTTCGCCGTTGCAGTCGCAGCGGTAAACGCCGTCGTCCTGGGGCAGCACGCCGAAGAGCTTGAGGCCATGGCGCTCAATTTCCTCCTGAACGCCCTTTTCCAGGACACCGCCGGGCGCGCGGTTCACGATCAGACCCATCTGACCGGGGTTCAGCTGCATCTCGTCGATCATTTCCGCAATCCGGGCCACGGCCTGGATGCCCCGGCGGGAGCAGTCGGAAACCAGAAGCATGGTATCCACCTTGGGAAGGGTCCCTCTGGCCACATGCTCCAGGCCTGCCTCGTTGTCCATGACAACGTAAGCGTAATTTTTGGCGTACTTGTCAACCTGGGTTTTGAGAACGCCGTTGACGTAGCAGTAGCAGCCCTTGCCCTGGGTGCGGCCCATGACCAGCATATCGAAGTCATCTTCCTCGATGAGGGCGTTGTTGAACTGCATTTCCGCGTAGTCTGCCTTGGTCATACCGGCGGGAATGGAGCCGGTCTGCTCGGCGTGGGCCATTTCTTCCCGGATCTGGCCCAGGGTCACGTCAGCCTCCACACCCAGAACCTCGTTCAGGTTGGAATTGGCGTCCGCGTCCACCACCAGAATGGGGCCCTTTTTCTGACGGCACAGATAGTCGATGATCATGCCGCAGGTTGTGGTTTTGCCGACGCCGCCTTTACCGGCAACGGCAATGGTACGGGGTGTTGCCATAAAGAAAAGCTCCTTTGCTTGGAGAAATCTTCCCGGTTTCCCGGAGGCCGGAGCCTCCGGGATGCTTTAGGAAGTCAGGAAATTACACCAGGTCCAGCAGGCCGGCTTCCTTGGCGATCAGGGCAACATCCTCGTACTTGTTCAGCGCGTACAGGTGGATGCCGTTGATGCCGCAGGCGCGGTACTCGTCGATCTGGTTGATGGTATACTCGATACCGGCAGCCTTGAAGGAGGCCTTCTTGCCCTCTACGTCGGCATCGAAGGGGTCCTTGACGAAGGGGTTCGGGAAGATCCAGTTCTTGGAGATGATCTCACACAGGGCGCGGGGCATGACGCAGCCGTTGCGGGACAGAGCCATGTTGATGGTCGCGGCCTGGTCCAGGATGGGCATGATACCCACATCCACGGGCAGCCAGATACCGGCGGCGCGGATGGCGTCCAGCCAGTAACGGAACTGATCCATATCCCAGCACAGCTGCGTCATGATGTAGTCAGCGCCGTTGTCCTGCTTCTGCTTCAGGAAAGCGATGTCCGCTTCCAGAGAACGGCAGGCAATGTGGCCCTCGGGAGAGCCGGCGACAGCGATGGTGAACTTGTCACCAAACTCCTTGCGGACGAACTTTACAAGCTCCGTGGCGTAGTGCAGGTCTCCGCCGGTGCCGGTCCAGCCGAAGGGCAGGTCGCCGCGCAGGGCCAGCATATGGTTGATGCCGTGATCCAGGTAGGTCTGCAGCTGATCGCGGATGCCTTCCTTGGTGTTGCCGATGCAGGTGAAGTGGGTAACGGGGGTGCACTTGCCGTCCTTCTTGATCTTGTCCAGCACTTCCAGGTTCTTGCCCACGTTGGTGCCGCCGGCGCCGTAGGTGCAGGAGATGTAGTCGGGGTTCAGGGTGTACAGCTGCTCCAGCACGCCGCCCTCACCGCACAGCTTCTCCATGCCAACGTCGGTCTTGGGAGGGAACACCTCGAAAGAGAATGCGTTGCGCTCGTCAAAGATTTCCTTAACAGACATGAATTTTACCTCCTAAAGTTAAAGTTTCTGTCTATTTTCTTGCCTATATCCAATAGACGCACTGCGCCCATATCGATACAAAGATATCATATCACGATATTGCCAAGAATTCAACCATATTTTTTGGAAAAAGATAAAAAACAAGGTAATTTTTTGACCGGGCCGGGGATGGGCTTTTATATAAGAAAGCTGCCCTGGGTGGTTCTTGCGGCAGCGCTTTATACTTGTAACGCGAATCGATCGCTGCGTGCCCGTAGTAGCCAGTTCATGCAAAAACTTTGCTTTTACGGCGGCTGGGCTAAATGTTTTGGTTTGGTATAGGTGAACGTACAACCCCGGAAGGAAACCCCTACCATCCCCCTTGGGGAAGGTAGAGGAGCTCCCTTCCGGAGTTGTACGTTCCTCTATACCAAGCCAAACAAAAAGTGGGTATACCACTGCGTTGTTGCAGGATATACCCACTTTTTATATACAATTTGACTGCCGTTACCCTGGAGGGCGGATGCTTTGGATGGAAAGATCTGCTACCGCACCGACCTTGCGTACTCCGTCGGGGTAATGCCGAACTTCTCCTTGAACTGGCGGGAGAAGTGGTGGACGGTGGAGTATTGGAGCGCGGCGGCGATTTCTGTGAAGTTCAGGTTGTTTTCCCGGATCATCTGCTTGCTCTCCTGGAGCTTGATGCGGCGGATGTATTCGCCGGGGGAGATTTGCAGATTCTTCTGGAAGAGAACCGTCAGATAGCTGGGGCTCACGTCCACCTGCTGGGCGATGAGCCGCACGGACAGCTTTTCCCGAATGTGGGCGGAAATATACTGCTGGGCGTGGCGGATGATCTCGTTTTCACTGTGGACGGTGTTGGTGCCCTGGAGCTTGACTCCAGCGGGTGACTGGGCCTGCCGCAGCAGGAGCAGCAGAAGCATGGTCAGCTGGGCCATGAGCATGTCCATGGAGAAGGGGTCCATCCGCTCCTGGGTCCGGAGCATCTGCTGCAACAGGGTCACGGCCTCCTGGGGCACGGCCAGTTTCCGGCCATAGAGGCTGGAAAGGTCGCCGCCGTCCAAGTCAAAGGAAATGGTCACAAACCGGGGGGCCACACCGATATCGGCGTACTGCATATGCCACTGGTCCGGGGCGTAAATCATGGCGTCGCCCTGGTGCAGCAGCCAGTCCTGACCATCGGCCACGGAGTGCAATGTGCCCTGATCCACATAGGTCAGCTCCGGCATGGGGTGGGACTCGCCGGGGAACAGGAAGCCCTGCTCCTTTTCCTGATAGAAGAAGGTATAGATTCCGGCCACCCGCAGCTGGCTGTCAATGCGCATACTCCGGCGCACACCGACGCCCGCCCGCTCCGGCGGGATTTCGGTAGAAAGCGCCACTGTGGCCTCATTTTTGTAGACGCTGAGGGAGAAAAGCACATCCAGACGGATGGAAACGGATTTATCCAGGTAGAAGTGGCTGTACTCCGTGCCGTCATGGCTGACGGAGAGCACACACATATTGCCGCTGCAGCTGAGCAGCGTATCGGCTTTGGTCCGGTAGAGAACGGCCTCCGCCTGGGGCAGCTTGATCTGAACGGCGTTTTTCGGAGCAGACTCCTTGGCCTGTGCCCGCTCCGGAAGGACAGTGCCGAATCCCTGAAAGTTCACCTGATTCAAGTTCTGAATCACAGTGCTTCAGCTCCTTTCCAGTTGACGTAACGATAATATTATACAAGATAGAATTGAAAATGGCAAATGATTTGTATACAAATTTTTACATTGCTTTTCGTAAAAAATGTCCATGCCAAAAAACAGGCATGGACATTGTGGAAATTGCTTATTCTTCTTCCTCTTTTTTCGGCTGAATTCCGCCGCCGTATTTGGCAAATACCGGTTCTGTGAACACGGACCACAGCAGCATCAGGCAGGCGGGGGCCAGAAAGACCCAGATCCAGTAGTGGAAGGTGAAGATGAGAAGCCCCGCGGTGGACAGCGCGATTCCCAGGGAGCGGGGGAACTGGCCGAAGGTAAACCGGAAGGCCGTGGCGGTCAGATCCCCGAAGGAAAAGGTAAACCGGGAGAGAATGGCGGCGCTCCAGCAGAAGCAGGCGATTGGCAGCAGCGTAACACCAAAGTAGATGCCCGCGTAGACGGTGCTGAGGCTCCCCTGGCGCACCATCACCAGCAGCACCGCCAGAATATAGCCGCAGCCTCCCAGCACCGCGGCCCAGAGCAGGGTTACGGGGATGCCGGTTTTCCACTCGGCCCGGAAGGTTTTCAGGAACCGGCGGTAGGCCCCGCCCTCTTTATAGCGGATGCCGTGGACCACGGCATCGTACAGGGCGGTGGTGGCAGGGGCAATGGTGACAATGGGCAGGCAGCACACCAGCCATAAAAGGCTCAGCCCCAGAATATCCGTAACGGTGTTGAGGATATTCCAGACCAGCCCGTAGGGGCGAAAAATGGAACGAAACATCAGACTTCCAGTACCTCCGTGATTTCCGTGGGTCCCTCCAGCAGCAGCGCCTCCACGGTGTCGGTGCCCTGGACGGTAACCCCCAGGGTGCCGCCCCGGACGTGGGCGGTGAGCATTCCCTCCGACAGGAGACCCATTTTCCAGAGCACGCAGGCAGTGGAGCCGCAGCCGGTGCCGCAGGCCAGGGTGAAGTCCTCCACCCCCCGCTCAAAGGTCAGAATATTGGCTTCGCCGGGGCCGGTGAGCTGGTAGTAATTCACGTTGGCCCCCTTTGGGAAAGCGGGGTCAAAGCGCAGGGCCCGCATTTCCTCCCGGAGCGAATCCGCCTGGGCAAAGAGGCCGCCGGAAAAGCTCCGGACGGCGTGGGGAATGCCGGGATTGCCCAGCTCCACATAGGCCACGTCTCCCTTGCGGTTCAGCTCCAGGGTGCTGGGCAGATTCAGGGCGACCCGGTAGGTGTTCTCATCCAGCCGCCAGCCGGACACCAGCCCGGCAGTGGCCTCGAAGACCATGGCCTCCCCGGCCACGCCGTGCTCATAGGCGTACCGGCAGATGCACCGGGCCCCGTTGCCGCACATTTCCCCCAGGGAGCCATCGGAATTGTAGAAAATCATCCTGAAATCCGCCTTGTCGGAGTTCCCCAGGGCAATAAAGCCATCGGCGTGGCGCAGGGCGCAGAGATTCTTTGCCAGATCGGAAAAGTCCTCCTGCTCCCGGCCCCGGGCATCGATGACCATAAAGTCGTTGCCCGCGCCGTTCATATAGGTCACGTTCATTTTTGGGCCTCCGCCAGCAGGGCCTCCATGTTGTAGAGCCCCGCGGACTTTCCTTCCAGGAACCGGGCGGCCTCCACGGCCCCATCGGCAAACATGGCCCGGTTGTGGGCCTCGTGGCGCAGGGTCAGGGTTTGGCTGGGGGTACAGATGTGTACCTCATGGATGCCCACCACATTGCCCATGCGCAGAGAGGAAATGCCGATCTCCTCCTTGGTGCGCTTGCACTCCCCGGACCGGCCGCAGTGCTCCACGGCCTCCGGGCGGACCTGCTTCACCGCCTGGAAAAGCATATGGGCGGTGCCGCTGGGGGCATCCACCTTCCGGTTGTGGTGGACCTCTACAATCTCAATGTCCGCTTCCGGGAAGGCCGCCGCGGCCTGAGCCGCCAGACGGCACAGCACGGCAATGCCCAAGCTCATATTGCCGGAGTAGAACACGGGAATTTCCTTTGCCGCGTCAAAGATCAGCTGCTTCTCCGCCTCCGTATGGCCGGTGGTGCCAACAACGACACCACAGCGGTGGGCAGCGGCGTAGCGCAGCACCTCTCCAATGGCGGTGTGGTGGGAGAAATCGATGACGGTATCGGCATCAATATGGCCCAGCTCTTCAAAGGTCCGGGCAACGCCGTCCTGGCCGTCAATGCTGACCTTTCCGGCAAGGCTGCTGCCCAGGGCAGCGCAGAGCAGCTGGCCCATGGCGCCGTTGGCGCCGCAGACAACGGCTCTCATACCTGCACCCCCAGCTTCCGCATTTCGGCGTAGAGCTTGGCCCGGTTTTCCGGCTCCATGGGGGTCAGGGGCAGGCGGATGTGCTCTTCCCCGTAGCCCATGGCGCTGAGGGCGGCCTTGGCGGGGATGGGGTTCACCTCGCTGAACAGGCAGTTGATGAGGGGCAGCAGCTTACACTGCCAGTCCGCCGCTTCCTGGACCCGGCCCGCGAAGAAGGCGTCGGTCATGGCAACGGCCTGCCTGGGAACCACATTGCTGAGAACACTGATGGTGCCCATGCCGCCCATAGCCAGCATGGGCACGGTGAGGCCGTCCTCGCCGGAATAGACAGAGATTTTGTCGCCGCAGCGGGCAAACAGCTCCACAACCTGGCTCATGTTGCCGCTGGCCTCCTTGATGGCGGCAATGTTGGGGTGCTCCGCCAGCTTTTCCACCGTGGCAGGCAGCAGGTTGCAGCCGGTGCGGGAGGGGACATTGTAGAGGATCACGGGCTTGGACACCTTGTCCGCAATGGCGGTAAAGTGGGCGATCAGGCCGTTCTGGGTGGCTTTATTATAGTAGGGGGTTACCACCAGCAGGGCATCGGCCCCCGCCTGATCGGCGCTGATGGAGTAGTCAATGGCGTGGGCGGTGTTGTTGGTGCCGGTGCCCGCAATGACGGGCACCCGTCCGGCCACCCGGTCAATGGTGAAGCGGATGACCTCCTTCCGCTCCTCGGGGGTCAGGGTGGCGCTTTCGCCGGTAGTGCCCACGGCAACCAGCGCGTTGATGCCGTTGGCGATCTGAAAGTCAATAAACCGGCCCATGGCTTCATAATCCACGCCTGTGGCAGTCATGGGGGTCACCATAGCGGTGGCCATGCCTTGGAAGATTGTTTTTTTCATAGGAATGCTCCTTTTTGTAGTCTGTAGATAAGTGGAAGTCCGTGGAGGGATGAATTGACAGTTGATAATTGATAATGCGAATAAATAGTTAAAATGTTCATAATTCCACTGATATTCCGGGGACTTTAAAACTTTTGAGCCTCGTAGGGGCGGCTATTAGCCGCCCGGAGACGACGGGGTTTGCGTGTTCGGTCTTCACAGTTCACTTTCGATACCTTCCGGGCGGCTGGTAGCCGCCCCTACGGGCCTTCGACTCTTGATTCACATTGACAATTCGCTTTCCCTGTGTTTCAGCATCTCACTCGCCCATGGCTGTGACCTGATTAAAATAGTCATACAGCGGAATCAGCTGCTCAATGAGCTTGCAGGCCCGATCGCCCAGAGCGGGGCCGAAGAGGTCTTCCCCTACCTCCTCCGCCCGGGTGCAGCTGATGTCGCCTTTCCAGGCGAAGTAGGGGGCCAAAATCGGATTTTCCGCTGGCTTGGGGCGCTTGTAGCACTCCGCGGTGACGGGGATGCCGGTGGCGCGCTGGGTGGCCCGCAGCAGGTCCAGGAAGGTCTGGGGGTCCGCGGTGATCCGGCGGCGGAAGGAATCCATGGTGGTGACCTTTGGATGCCAGAGGGTGAAGCCGTAGCTCACGCCCTCCGGGCGGATCTCAAAGTACAGGCAGGGATTCTCCGCCCACCAGTCCACGTCCTGCCGGATGCAGCACCACAGGCTCTCTTTATAGGGCAGGGGATGGTGGAGCCGGGCGTCCCGGTAGATGCGGGAGACCTTCAGAATGCTGCCCGGCCGATCTCGGAAGGGCTCAAACAGCTGCTGGCCCAGGGCCTTCATGGGCTCGTAGAGAAACTCCGTATATTGCTTTTTGTGCTCCAGGAACCAATCCCGGTTGTTGTTCATGCGAATGCCCCAGAGGAAATCAATGGTTTCCGGGGTAAAACCTTCAAACATAGGCGGTCTTCTTTCGTTTTAAAGATAATCCGGCGGGTCGTTCATCCAGAGAATTTTGTTTTTCTTTTTCTCTGGCACCTCCCGGTCCGGGAGCTCCAGGGTGTAGCGCTCGTAGGCGTTGATGATGGTGGTGCTGTTGTACTGCTGGGTCCTGGGAATATTCTGCCCGTAGGTCATATGTACATGGCCGTGGACATGGTAGGCGGGCTGGTATTTGTCCAGGAAGGTCCGCAGAGAGGGAAAGCCCCAGTGGGCCACATCCTCTCCGTCTCCCAGCCCCTCCGCCGGGGCGTGGGTCACCAGGATATCCAGGCCTCCGGCCTTGCGCAGGGGCCAGCGCATTTTCAGGATGCGCCCCCGCATCTGCCGGTCGGTGTACTGGTGGTCGCCGGGGTGGTATTTCCGGCAGCCCCCCAGGCCCAGAATCCGCACGCCGTTGTACTTCACAACCTTCCCATCGATGCAGTCGCAGCCCTCCGGTGGGTTCGTGCGGTAGCGGGTGTCGTGGTTGCCGTGGACATAGAGCACCGGGCAGCGGGCCATGGTGACGAGAAAGCTCAGGTAGCTGGCCTTCAGGTCCCCGCAGGAGATGATCAGATCATACCCTGCCAGTCGCCCGGGCACATAGTAATCCCACAGGGCTGGGCACTCCTCATCGGAAAGAAACAGAATTTTCATTGCCTGTGTCCTCTTTCTTCTTTAGAATGCTGTCTTGGTAGATGCCCAGCTCATTGACCATAGCGCGGGAGATGGGCAGAATGTCGTCCGGGTTCGGCAGGCCGCCCAGGACATTGTCACAGAGCCAGTCCATGTGCAGCAGCGCATCCGGGGTGAAGCTGTGGGTGCCGTCGTTCTTTACGGTGCCGTCCTGGGCCACGATGCGCCGGGCGAAGGGGTCCACCGTCCGGGTGGCGAGGCCCATCTGCAAATATTTTGCCAGAGCCTGCAGTCCGGCGGGCAGCCGGTCCGAGAGATTCACGGAGATCACGCCGCTGTCCATGCCCAGCCAGTAGTTCAGGGCGGTGTAGGCGGATTTTTCCCCCTTGAAGGTGCCGGAGAACATGGAGTTCAGCACGAATTCGTAGAACTTGCCCCATACCCACACCGGGGAGCCCAGGGGCACCAGCTCGCCCTTGTCATCCATCAGATAGGTGCCGTAGCTGCAAAAATCCAGATACATCTTGTTCTGCCCGGGGGCGTCCCGGTTGGAGATTACCCGGATTCCATCGGCAAAGAAATCCGCCTGGGGATTGCCGGCCACGCAGGACCACCGCAGCTCAATCTGGGCTCTGGGGTTGGTCAGCTGGGCGCCCATGGCAAAGGCGTTGATATTGGCCAGCTGCCCATAGATGGGGTAGGAGGCAATATAGCCAATGCGGTTGTTCTGGGCCAGGGCCCCGGCGATGGCGCCGGTGATGAACTTGCCCTCGTAGACCCGGCCATAGTAGGACCGGACGCTGGAGTAGGGCTGGTCTACGGAGCAGTTGAGAAACTGCACCTTGGGATACTGAATGGCGGCTTTCAATGTTGCGGCCCGCAGCAGCGGCGCGGTGGTGAATACCACCTGGGCCCCTTCGCTGACGGCCTGCTCCAGAAGCCGGGCGGCCTCCTCCGGGGAGTTGGCGTTGAAATAGCTGCGGACGGTGAGCTTGCTGCCAAGCTTTTCCTCCAGATATTCCTTGCCCTGCTCGTGGCCCAGCACCCAGCCGCTGGTGGCGGGGGACAGCTGGTGAACAAAGGCAACGTTCAGATAGACAGGGGTGGAGAGCCTTGTGAGGATGCCGCTTTTGCCCGGCTCCGCCGTAGTCTGTACCTTGATGGAGTCGTGGCTGGCGGCGGAGAGCACATCATAGCGCATGGCCGTCAGGGTTTTGCGGATCTCGGAAATGGAGAATTTGCCCAGGTCCTTATAGCTGTAGAGCTGGAGCCACAGCAGCAGCGCCTCCTCCGGCAGCACATCCTCCTGAAGGGTGCCCAGCTGGGCGAAGGCATCCCGGAAATAGGAATAGTAGGCGTTGAAGGTCCGGCGCTCTTCCTCCGTCCATCGCTCCCCGGGCTTTTTACCCACGGCGGCCAAGAGCTTGGCATAGTCGTTGGGCCGCCGGAACTGGACGGCGTACAGCCGGCTGGCCTTGAAGAAGTCCAGAAATTCATAGTAGGCCTCAATCCGGGGACTTCCGTCCATGGGCGGTACAATCCGCCGGACGATGGCGGGGATTCTCGGCGCGCCGAAGTAGCGCAGCACGGACACCCGCTTGTTGCCCTCCTGAACATAGAAATTGCCCAGGTATTCATAGCAGAGAATGGGGTCCCGGATGCCCACCTCCCCCAGGTGGGCTACACACAGGTTGGCCCACTTATTGGCAAACTCCGTCTGCACCTCCAGAAGGGGCCGGAAGCTGGGAGAAAAGGCGGTGATCCGCCCGGCGGACTTTGTTCCCACAATGCGCTGGGAGGGAATCTCCAGCAGCCCCAGCTCCTGAACCACATCGGCGCTGTTGTCCGGCAGAATATCATCCAGCACGGCGGGATTCGTCGGCTTCCCCTGGGCCGCCAGCTCGGCAACCTCTTTCTGCCCCTGTTTCAGAGCACGGGCATATTCGTCCAGCCCAACTTCAATTCCCATGGGCAATCACTCCTTCTCGCGATATTTTGTCCTCTATATCATACCCCATTTGGAGAAGAAAAGCAACTGGGGATTGGGGCGGGGGCGTTGCTTTCTTGGGGGGGATGTGGTAGAATGAAAAAAACAAATTGGTATTTGTGGAAGTAATTGAGCGCCCGGTTGAACGTATACCCTCAAAAAAGGAGCCCCAACCTTCCCCAACTTGTGTTATCATATCAAGTGCAACAGTAAATAAAAAAGTAGCAACTCATAGAAAAATCCAGTAC